>NZ_JASJOY010000250.1:0-4150 GCF_031426985.1 Hydrogenophaga sp. | reverse complement strand
ACTGGTCAACGCCGTCACCCGCGCCATGCAGGCCGGCCACAACCAGTACCCGCCCATGCCCGGCGTGCCCGCGCTGCGCCAGGCCATGGCCGCCAAGATGCAGGCGCTCTACGGCCTGCGCTGCGACCCGAACAGCGAGATCACCGTCACCGCCGGCGCGACCCAGGCCATCCTGACCGCCATCCTGGCGGTGGTGCACCCGGGCGACGAGGTCATCGTGCTCGAACCCTGCTACGACAGCTACGTGCCCAACATCGAGCTGGCCGGTGGCAAGGTCGTTCGCGTGCCGCTGGTGCCGGGCACGTTCCGGCCCGACTTCGACGCCATCGCGGCGGCCATCACGCCGCGCACCCGCGCGCTGATCATCAACAGCCCGCACAACCCCAGCGGCCAGGTCTGGACCGAAGCCGACATGCGCCGGCTCGACGAACTGCTGGCCCCCACCGATGTGCTGCTGATCAGCGACGAGGTCTACGAGCACATGGTGTTCGACGGCCAGCAGCACCAGAGTGCCGCGCGCTTCCCCGGCCTGGCGGCCCGCGCCTTCATCATCAGCAGCTTCGGTAAGACCTACCACGTGACCGGCTGGAAAGTCGGTACGGTGGTCGCGCCCGCGCCGCTGACCGCCGAGTTCCGCAAGGTGCACCAGTTCAACGTGTTCACCGTCAACACGCCGATGCAGCACGCGCTGGCCGCCTACATGGCGGACCCGGCGCCCTACCTGCAGCTGAGCGCCTTCTACCAGCGCAAGCGCGACCTCTTCCGCGACGGGCTGGCGAGCACGCGTTTTCGCCTGCTGCCCGGCCAGGGCACCTACTTCCAGTGCGTGGGCATCGAGAACCTGGCGGTGGCCGAACGCGACCTGCCCGAAGGCGAGTTCTGCCAGTGGCTCACGCGCGAGATCGGCGTGGCGGCCATCCCGCTGTCGGCCTTCTATGGCAACGGTTTTGATCAGAAGGTGGTGCGCTTCTGCTTTGCCAAGAAGGACGAGACGCTGACAGCGGCGCTGGAGCGCCTGGCCCGGCTCTGAGGCCGGTCAGCTGTTGAGCTGGCTCCAGGCCTTGTCGATCCGTTTGACGCTCACCGGCTGGGGCGTGCGCAGTTCCTGAGCGAAGAAGCTCACCCGCAGTTCTTCCAGCAGCCAGCGCACCTCCTGCAGCCGGGCGTCCTGCACGCCCTTGCGCTCGGCCACCAGACGCCAGAAGCGCTGGTCCTGCGGGCGCAGCTCGGCGAACTTGGCCGCGTCGCGCGCCGGGTCGCTGCGCAGCTTGTCCAGCCGCAGCTGCACCGCCTTGAGGTAGCGCGGAAAGTGCTGCAGCTGGGCGTAGGGCGTGGTGCTCAGGAAGGTCTTGGGCACCAGGCGCTGCAGCTGCTGCTGCACATCGGTCGCCACGTCGGTGGGCGGCCGGCTGTCTTTGAGCTTGCGGGCCGCGGCCGCGTATTCGGTCAGGATCACGCCGGCCTGGCGCGCGATCTCGTTGGCGATCAGGGTCAGGCGCCCTCGCCCTTCGTCGACCCGGGCCTTGAACGCGACGGCATCCGTCGGCAGCGGGTCGGTCAGGAACGCGCGGTCCAACGCCAGGTCCAGGATCTGGTTCTTGAGTTCATCCAGCGTGCCACCACCGCCGCCACTGTCGGTCTTGCCGACGTTCATGTAGGCCACGCCCATGGCCTGCAGGCCCGGCAGATTCTTTTCCAGGTACTTCAGCGCGTCCTTGATCTGCAGCGCGAACAGGCGGCGCAGGCCGGCACGGTGGCGCGTCTGCGCGAGCTCGGGTTCGTCGAAGACTTCGATGCGCACGGCGTCGCCATCGTCGATGAGCGCCGGGAAACCGATCAGCGTCTGGCCGCCCTTGCGGATCTCCATCAGCTCCGGCAGTTCGCCGAAGTCCCAGCTGGTGTGGCGCTGGTGGGCGGTGGCCGCGGGCGGAGCCGGCGACTTGTTCGGCGCGGCCACTCGGCGGGCGCCGTCGGATGCCGCTGGCGGCGCAGCAGGCGCCGGAGTGGTCGCTGCGGGGCCTGCGATGTCCTTGAGCTTGAGCGAGGCCAGCGCCTGGAAGGCGCCGCGCGCCTGGCTGCCCAGCTCGGCCTTGAGGGCGCCGAGGTTGCGGCCCTGGCCCAGCTGGCGGCCGTGCTCGTCCACCACGCGCAGGTGCATGAAGTGGTGGGCCGCCAGCATGTCGACCTTGATGTCGTTGCGCTGCACCGGCAGCTGGGTCGCGTCACGCACCAGTTTCAGCAGCGCATCCATCAGGCTGCCGCCGCCAAAGGTCTCGGGCTGGCACAGCGCTTCGGTCATCTTCTCGGCCGTGGCCGGCAGGGGCACCAGGCGCGAACGCGGGCGCTGGTGCAGGGTCTTGAGCAGGGCCTGCACCTTGTCCTTGAGCATGCCGGGCACCAGCCAGTCGCAGCGGTCTTCGCTGACCTGGTTGAGCGCGAAGATCGGCACCGTCACGCTCACGCCGTCGCGCGGGTCGCCCGGCTCGTGCAGGTAGGCCACGGCGCAGTCCACGCCGCCCAGGCGCAGCGTCTTCGGGAAGGCCTGCGTGGTGATGCCCGCGGCCTCGTGGCGCATCAGCTCTTCGCGCGTGAGGAACAGCAGCTTTGGATTCTCCCGGCTGTGGTCGCGGTACCAGCGCTCGAACGCCGCACCATTGCTCACGTCCGCCGGCAGCTGCTGGTCGTAGAAGGCGTAGATCAGCTCGTCGTCCACCAGCACGTCCTGGCGGCGCGCCTTGTGCTCCAGCTCCTGCACCTCGCGCACGGTGCGGCGGTTGGCGGCCAGGAAAGGCAGTTTGCTGTCCCAGGTGTCTTCGTGCAGATGGCCCACCAGGGCTTCGCGGATGAAGATGTCGCGCGCGCCGGCCGGGTCGACCTTGCTGTAGTCCACCCGCCGCTGGTGGTAGACCACCAGGCCGTACAACGTGGCGCGCTCCAGCGCCGACACGCGTGCCGCCTTTTTCTCCCAGTGCGGGTCCAGCATCTGCTTCTTGAGCAGGTGCTGGCCGACCTGTTCCAGCCACTGCGGTTCGATGTTGGCGATGCCGCGGCCGAACAGGCGCGCGGTTTCCACCAGCTCGGCGCAGACGATCCAGCGGCCCGGCTTCTTGCTCAGGTTGGCACCCGGATGGCGGTGGAACTTGATGCCGCGCGCGCCCAGGTACCAGTCCTCGGTGTCGTTCTTCTGGCCGATGTTGCCCAGCAGGCCGGCGAGCATCGAAAGGTGCAGTTGCTCGTACGACGCGGGCGCGGTGTTGAGCACCCATTTGTGCTCGGCCACCACCGTGTGCAGCTGGCTGTGGATGTCGCGCCATTCGCGCACCCGGCGCACGTTGATGTAGTTCTCGCGCAGCAGGTTTTCGTACTGGCGGTGGCTGAGCTTGTGGTCGGTGCCGTGGCCGCCCTTGCTGTCTTCCAGCCACTTCCAGAGCTTGAGCGTGCCGGTGAACTCGCTCTTTTCGTCGTCGAACTTCTTGTGCGCCTGGTCGGCCTGGGTCTGCTTCTCCAGCGGCCGGTCGCGCACGTCCTGCAGGCTCAGGGCGGACGCGATGACCAGCACCTCGTCCAGCGCGCCGCGCTGCTGCGCTTCGAGCAGGATGCGGCCCACGCGCGGGTCCAGCGGCAGGCGGCTGAGCGTCTGGCCGATGCGGGTGAGTTCGTTGGCGTCGTCCACCGCGCCCAGTTCGGACAGCAGCTGGTAGCCGTCGGTGATGGCACGGCGCTGCGGCGCCTCCAGAAACGCGAAGTCTTCGACTGCGCCCAGGTGCAGCGCCTTCATGCGCAGGATCACGCCCGCCAGCGAGCTGCGCAGGATCTCGGGGTCGGTGAACTTGGGCCGGCCGATGAAGCCGGCCTCGTCGTAGAGACGGATGCAGATGCCGTCGGCCACCCGGCCGCAACGGCCGGCGCGCTGGTTGGCCGCGGCCTGGCTGATGGGCTCGATCAGCAGTTGTTCGACCTTCTGGCGGAAGCTGTAGCGCTTGACCCGGGCCGAGCCGGCGTCGATCACGAAGCGGATGCCCGGCACCGTCAGCGAAGTCTCGGCCACGTTGGTCGAGAGCACGATGCGGCGCTGGCCTTTGGGGTGAAAGATCAGGTCCTGCTCGGCCTGCGACAGGCGCGCGAACAGCGGCAGCACCTCGGCGTTGCG
>NZ_JASJOY010000249.1:0-1538 GCF_031426985.1 Hydrogenophaga sp. | reverse complement strand
AACGTGGACACCAACTCGCGCCTGTGCATGAGCAGCGCGGTGGCGGGCTACAAGCTCACGCTGGGCGCCGACGCGCCGCCCGCCTGCTACGACGACGTGAACCACGCCGCCTGCCTGTTCATCGTCGGCAGCAACGCGGCCTACGCCCACCCGGTGCTGTTCCGCCGCATCGAAGAAGCGAAGAAAAAGAACCCGGGCATGAAGGTGATCGTGGCCGACCCGCGCCGCACCGACACCGCCGAGCTGGCCGACCTGTTCCTGCCCATCCAGCCCGGCAGCGACGTGATGCTGTTCCACGGCCTGCTGCACATCATGCTGTGGGAAGGCTGGATCAAGGCCGACTACATCGCGGCACACACCACCGGCTTCGACGCGCTCAAGGCGCTGGTGCGCGAGTGCACGCCCGAGCGCGTGGCCGAGGTGTGCGGCCTGCGCAAAGAAGACATCTACACCGCAGCGCAGTGGTTCGCCACCTCGCACGCCACGCTCAGCCTCTACTGCCAGGGCCTGAACCAGAGCAGCAGCGGCACGGCGAAAAACGCGACCCTGATCAACCTGCACCTGGCCACCGGCCAGATCGGCAAACCCGGCGCCGGTCCCTTCAGCCTGACCGGCCAGCCCAACGCCATGGGCGGGCGCGAAGTGGGTGGCCTCGCCAACCTGCTCTCGGCCCACCGCGACCTGGCCAACCCCGCGCACCGCGCCGAAGTGGCCGCGCTCTGGGGCGTGGCCGATGTGCCGTCCAAACCCGGCAAGACCGCCGTGGAGATGTTCCAGGCCGCGGCCGACGGCGAGATCAAGGCGCTGTGGATCGCCTGCACCAACCCGGCGCAGTCCATGCCCGACCAGGCCACCGTGCGCCGCGCGCTGGAGCGCGCCGAGTTCGTCGTGGTGCAGGAGGCCTATGCGAGCGCCGCCACCTGCGACTTCGCCGACCTGCTGCTGCCCGCCACCACCTGGGGCGAAAAGGAAGGCACGGTCACCAACAGCGAGCGCCGCATCAGCCGCGTGCGCGCGGCCGTGCCCGCGCCCGGCGAGGCCCGGCACGACTGGCGCACCGTGGTGGACTTCGCGCAGCGGCTTGAAACCAGGCTGCGCCCCGGCCAGCCCACGCTCTTCCCCTACTCCGACGCCGAATCCATCTGGCTCGAACACCGCGAGTCCACCCGCGGCCGCGACCTCGACATCACCGGCCTCTCCTGGCCGATGCTGGACGCGCAGGGCCCGCAGCAATGGCCGCTGCGCGAAGGCGAAACACAAGGCCAAGTCCGCCTCTACGCCGACGGCATCTTCCCCACCGCCGACGGCAAGGCCCGCTTCGCCGCCCTGCCCTGGCAGCCGCTGGCCGAGCTGCGCGATTCGCGCTACCCGTTCTCGCTCACCACCGGCCGCCTGCGCGACCAGTGGCACGGCATGACGCGCACCGGCACGCTGGGCCGCCTGTTCGGCCACGTGGCCGAGCCCGCGGTGGACATGAACCCGCAGGACATGGATCGCCGAGGCCTGAAAGACGGCGACCTCGTGCACGTCACCAGCAA
>NZ_JASJOY010000248.1:0-1060 GCF_031426985.1 Hydrogenophaga sp. | reverse complement strand
GACCACCCCAGCTTCGGCATGGCCGTGATCGGCCGCGTGCTGGAAGCTCAGGGCTTTCGCGTCGGCATCATCGCCCAGCCCGACTGGCAGAGCGCAGAGCCCTTCAAGGCGCTGGGCAAGCCCAACCTGTTCTGGGGCGTGACCGCGGGCAACATGGATTCCATGATCAACCGGTACACCGCCGACCGGAAGATCCGCAGCGACGACGCCTACACCCCCGGAGACGTGGGCGGCAAGCGCCCCGATCGCGCCGCCATCGTCTACAGCCAGCGTTGCCGCGAGGCCTACAAAGACGTGCCCATCGTGCTCGGTGGCATTGAAGGCTCCCTGCGCCGCATCGCCCACTACGACTACTGGAGCGACAAGGTGCGCCGCTCCATCGTGGTGGACGCCAAGTGCGACCTGCTCCTCTACGGCAACGCCGAGCGTGCGCTGGTCGAGGTCGCGCACCGCATCGCCGCACGCGAACCCATCGCCCAGATCACCGACGTGCGCGGCACCGCCTTTGTGCGCCGCCCCGGCGACCCGACGGCCGCGGGCTGGATCGAGCTGGATTCGACCGAGGTCGACCAGCCCGGCCACGTCGAAGACCACATCAACCCCTACCAGACCACCAGCGAACAGGCCCAGGCGCAAGGCCAGAGCTGCGCCAAGGAAGAGGGCGCCGCCGCCCCTGCCAGCGACCCGCAGGTCAAACCCATCACCATCCACCGCCCCCAAGGCAGCGGCGGCGTGGCCAAGCTGCCACGCGACCGCACCGTGATCCGTCTGCCCAGCTACGAGCAGGTCAAGAGCGACGCCGTGCTCTACGCCCACGCCAACCGCGTGCTGCACCTGGAAACCAACCCCGGCAACGCCCGCGCGCTGGTGCAGGCGCACGGCGAGGACGCCACGGCGCGTGACGTGTGGATCAACCCACCACCGATCCCGCTGACCACGGCCGAGATGGACCACGTGTTCGACCTGCCCTACGCGCGCGGCCCGCACCCGGTGTATGCCGACGAGCACGGCAAACACGACGGCGCGACCAAGATCCCGGCCTGGGAAATGATCCGCTTCT
>NZ_JASJOY010000247.1:1283-4384 GCF_031426985.1 Hydrogenophaga sp. | reverse complement strand
ATCATCTACGGATCGCTGCGCGCGCTGATGCAGGACGAGTTGAAGAAGCGCCTGGCCTACTCCACCGTGAGCCAAGTCTCCTACATCGTGCTCGTCACGGCGCTGCTCGGGCCGGTGGCTACGACAGGCGCGCTGGTGCACCTGGTGCACCAGGGGCTGATGAAGATCACCCTGTTCTTCAGCGCAGGCAACTATGCCGAGACGCTCGGCGTGCACCACGTCAGCGAGATGGACGGCATCGGCCGGCGCATGCCGCTGACCACCGCCGCCTTCACAGTCGGCGCGCTCGGCATGATCGGTGTGCCGCCGGTGGCCGGCTTCGTCAGCAAGCTCTACCTTGGCGCCGGCGCGGCGCAGGCGGGCCAATGGTGGGCCATCGGCGTGCTCGCCGTCTCGAGCCTGCTCAATGCGATGTACTTCCTGCCGGTGTTGCACCGCGCCTGGTTCCGCCCCCAGAACGGCCCCTGGCCGCACGAGGACGGTCGCGGCCGCGCCGCCAAGCCGATGCTGCTGGTGCCGGTGCTGCTGACGGCGCTGTTCTCGGTGGGCGTGGGCGTGCTGGCGGCGACGCCGTGGAGCCCGCTCGACTGGGCGTATCTGATCATTCGCCGGGAGTACGGCGGTGGCTGACGCGATGGCGTCTGACGCCTTCATCGCTGCGACCGGCGGTGCGCTGACCTGGCTGGCCCCGGCGCTCGTGCCGCTGGCCGCCATGCTGCTCCTGCTGCCGGCGCTGCGCCGGCTGAACCGCCTGCGCCTGCTGCTGCCGCTGGCGGCGCTGCCCGCCCTGGGCGTGGCGCTGTTCGCAGCGCCGGGTGCCGTCGACCTGCCGTGGCTGTTCCTCGGTGCGCGCTTCGGGCTGGACGGCACCGGGCGCATCTTCCTGCTCTTCACCTCGGCGCTGTGGCTGGCCGGCGGCGTGCATGCGCTGGGCTATCTGCACGACGACCCGCGGCGCAACAGCTTCTGGCTGTTCTGGTGCGCGGCAATGGCGGGCAACTTCGGCCTCGTGCTGGCGCAGGACGCGGCGAGCTTCTATGTCTTCTTCGCCCTGATGAGCTTCGCTTCCTACGGGCTGGTGGTGCACTCGCGCACGCCCGAGGCCCTGCATGCGGGCCGCGTCTACCTGGCGCTGGTGGTGCTGGGCGAACTGGCGCTGTTCGCCGCCATCGCGCTGGCCTGGCAAGCTGCGGGCAGCCTGAACTTCGCAGACATCGGCCCGGCGCTAGCGGTGTCGCCGTGGCGCGATGCGGTGATCGGCCTCACGCTTGTGGGCTTCGGGATCAAGGTCGGTGCGCTGCCGCTGCACGTGTGGCTGCCGCTGGCGCACCCGGTGGCGCCGACGCCGGCCAGCGCCGTGCTGTCGGGCGCGATGATCAAGGCCGGCCTGTTGGGCTGGCTGCGCCTGCTGCCGCTGGGCGTGCCGGGCAGCGCCTCGCTGGCGGCGCCGGCCTGGGGCGAGGCGCTGGTCGTGCTCGGACTGGTGGCCGCGTTCGCCGCAGCGCTGGTGGGCGCGATGCAGCAACATGCCAAGGCGGCGCTGGCCTATTCGAGCATCAGCCAGATGGGCTTCGTCACGGTGGCCGTCGGTTTGTCGCTGGCCGTGCCTGCTGCGGCCCCGGCGGCAGTGGCCGCGGCCACGCTGTATGCGTTCCACCACGCTTTTGCGAAGGCGGCGCTGTTCCTGGGCGTCAGCCTGGTTGGCGCAGCGACGGCGCGCGCACGTGCGCTGTGGATGCTGGGCTTGGCGCTGCCGGCGCTGGCCGTGGCCGGCGCGCCGCTGACCAGCGGCTACGCGGCCAAGGCGGCGCTCAAGGCTGCGCTGCCCGAGACCTGGGCCTGGCTCGGCATGGCCTTGAGCCTGGCCGCTGCCGGCACGACCCTGGTGATGCTGCGCACGATCTGGCTGCTGAAGCGCGACGCGGGAAACCACGCCGCGCACCCGCCGAACCTTGCCATGTGGGCCGGTTGGGCGCTGCTGGTGGCCGCCAGCGCGGCCGGATGGTTGGTGATCGGAGAAACGCGCGAACTGCTGCCCTCCACGGCCGGCGGCTGGGCGGCCGCGAGCTGGCCAATCGTACTGGGCGTCAGCCTGGCGCTGCTGCTCTCGGCATGGCGCCGCAGAAGCCCAAGCGCCGATTCGCTCGCGGTGCCGCCGGGGGACCTGGTGGTGCCGCTGCTGGCGCTGGCCAGAGCCCTCGCCGGGTCGAAGCAGGACGGGCATGGGGCGGCGGCGGGGCACGCCGAGCACGGCGCCGAGCCCGTGGCGCACGCCACCGTGCCGTCATGGCCCTGGTTGGGCCGCGCCGAATCTGCGCTGGCTGGCGGCAGCGGCCTCGCGCTGGCCCTTCTCGGCGCCGCCATGGTCGTGCTGTTGATCGCGTCGGCGTAGGGCACCGGCGCGGCGCAGCGGCACGAAGCCGGCCTTCCGACGCGCTCGCCGCTTCGGTCAGCGCGTGCCCGCCAGCGCCGGCTGCACGCGCCGGCGCCAGATGCCGACGGCCACGCTGAGCGCAACGCCGGCCAACACCAACAGTACCGCGCCGACCCCCCAAAAGACGAGCACCAGCGTCGGCAGCCAGGCCATCAGCGCAGGTGCGCTGGCAACCGCCCACTCGATCATTGGCGCGGACGCCGCGAGCATCGCCTTGACCGCTTCCAGCGACTGCGCGGGCAGCCAGGGTGCCAGCCAGGCCGGCAGTTCGAGGGCGCCGATCCAAACCTGCCAGCCAGCGGTACCTGCGCCACCCCCCGTGGCCCAGGCCGACCACCCGGACCAGTCGGCCAGGGCATGGGCCGCCCAGGCCAGCAGCGACCACAGCAGGAGCAGCAGCAACATGGACAGCCAGACGAAGACGTGCGGCCAGGGGCTGCGACGGGGGGCTACGGCGCGATCGGGGGATTCGGTGGGCATGATGGCTTGCTTTCGAGTTGTGGAGTCGATGGGAACGCTCAGTTGAGTATGCGCGCACCGACGGCGTCGCCGGCGCGCTGCAGCGGACCCAGCGGATTGACCTGCCGCTCGGTGCGGTCGATGCGCGCCTCGCCACCGAAGTTGCGGAAGACGACCAGTTCGCCGCGCACCACGACCAGTCCGTCGA
>NZ_JASJOY010000247.1:0-1155 GCF_031426985.1 Hydrogenophaga sp. | reverse complement strand
CCAGCGGCACGCCGGGATGCGGCGCGAGCCGCGTCACGACCTCAGGGTACGGCACCCGCGTGACGTTGCGCCCACCCTCCGGGTCGAAGCCCAGCCCCGCGAGTTCGGCGACGGTGGTGCGGAACGGCAGCACCTGCTCGAGCGCACGCTGCGCCGACTCGAAACTGTCGAAGCCCGAGGGCTGTTCACTCGAGCCCCGAGGCAGCAGCGACGCGCAGCCGGCCAGCGACGCGCTCAGCAGCGCGGCCAGGGCCATCGACAAGAGGCGCGCAGGGGCACGCGGCGGCCGCACCGCCTCGCAGGGGCGTCTCCTCATGGCGTGATGGCCACCTTGAGCACGCCGTCGCGCTGGTGCCCGAACAGGTCGTAGGCGCGCTCGATGTCGTCGAGCTTGAAGCGGTGCGTCACCATCGGCCCGAGATCGACCCGGCCGGCCTGGATCACCGCCATCAGCCGGCGCATGCGTTCCTTGCCGCCGGGGCACAGCGTCGTCACGATCTGGTGGTCGCCCAGCCCGGCGGCGAACGCGCCGAGCGGAATCGTCAGGTCGCCCGAATAGACGCCCAGGCTGGACAGCGTGCCGCCCGGGCGCAACACGCGCAGGCAAGCCTCGAAGGTGGCCTGGATGCCCAGCGCCTCGATCGCGACATCGACGCCGCGCCCGCCGGTCAGGCGCAGGATCTCTTCGACCGGGTCGACGCGGCTGCTGTCGATGACGTGGTCGGCGCCCATGCGGCGCGCGATTTCCAGCCGCGAGGCCAGGCGGTCGACGCCGATCACCGTCGTCGCGCCGCTGAGCTTGGCGCCGGCGGTGGCGCACACCAGCACGTATTCGGCCTGGCAGCCGTCGATGGTGTTGCCCAGGCGCCAGCCGCCCAGCGGCTTCCAGCCATGCGCGGTGCCGGCGCCGTCCTGCGCGCCGCAGCCGCACAGGCAGGCGTTGCTCCAGCCGCTGGGGGTGATGGCACCGGCGATCACGCGCTGGCCCTCGCAGTAGCCTTTGACCGCCGAGCCGAGCTTCTCGATCACGCCCACCGGCTCATGACCCACGGTCAGGCCGCGCGCCACCGGGTACTCGCCCTTGAGGATGTGCACGTCGGTACCGCAGATCGTGGTCGTGGTCACGCGCAGCAGCGCGTCCAAAGGACCCACGTC
>NZ_JASJOY010000246.1:0-22369 GCF_031426985.1 Hydrogenophaga sp. | reverse complement strand
TGACGTTGACCGTGTTGAAGTCGCTGAGCGCGCTGTCCAGCACCACGTTGCCCGTTCCCGCGTCCAGCGTCGTCGCGCCGCTCACCGCCACGTTGGCGTTCACGCCATCCGTGATGTCACCGTTGGTGCTGTCGATGTCCAGGCTGCCAGCCGTGATCGTGCCGTCCAGCGTCACGTTGCCGTTGGCGTTGATGTCCACCAGGCCGCTGCTGTTCACGTCGCCCAGCGCGATGCCGTCGGCATCGCTGATGGCCACGTTGCCCGCGTCCGTGACGTTGACCGTGTTGAAGTCGCTGAGCGCGCTGTCCAGCACCACGTTGCCCGTGCCCGCGTCCAGCGTCGTCGTGCCGGCCACCGTCAAGCTGCCGTTCACGCCATCCGTGATATCGCCGTTGGTGCTGGTCACGGACAGCGTGCCACCTGCACCACCGTTTCCAACCACGGCGAGGTTGCCGTTGAACGTCACGTCGTCCGTGGCCGTCAGGGCCACGGCGTCGGCCACCGTTGCATCGTTCAATGTGATCGACGAGGCAGAGGTCACCGTGAGGTTGCCCAGCGCACCATCGTCCTGCCCGCCCAGCGCGCCGTTGAAGGCGACCGAACCGGTGCCGGCCTCCACCGTCAGGGAGTGGTAGTCAGAGACGGCCAGGTTGCCTGTTTCGCCGTTGCCACTGCTGTCCACCGTCGAGCCAAAAACCACATCGCCCGCACCGCTGCCGGTGCGGACCGAGACGTCGGCCGTCAGGCGCACCGGGTCGTTCAACGTGAGGTTCACCCCCGCCAGTGACAGGTTGCCGCCCAGCTCAATGCCCGCGGTTCCGCTGTCCAGGACGACATTGCCCAGTGACGCGGGCGCCGCCAAATCACCGACGACGAGCGTGCCGTCGCCTTCCGTGCCCAATGTGGTGCCACTGCCGGTGATCTTCGCCAGTTCAACTTCACTGAGGTTCCAGCCCCCCGTGGCCGACCCCAGAGACAAATTCGTTCCGTCGGTCGCCAGCAAGGTGACCGAGCTGGTCCCAGCGTTGATGGCCTGATCGACCACCACGTCCACCGAGGACTTGATGGTGATGGACCCGTCCGTTGTGCCAGCCGTGGTGTTGATGCCCGACACGGACACGTTGCCATCGCGGAAATCGGCGACGGTCCCCACCGTCGTGGCACTGTTCCCGCCCAGCCCCAGGCTGACGTTGCCCGTGGTCTCCGCCGCCACCGTGCCAATGCGGTTGGCGCTGGCCAGCGTGATGTCGTCGGCATTGAGAACCAGCAGGCTTTGCGCCTGAATGGCACCGGTCTGTGACAGATCGTCGCCCGAAACCTCCACCACCAGGTTCTTCGCCGAAACGGTGCCCAGAATGGTGTCCACCGTGTTCACCAGCGAGACGTCCAGCGCACCATAGCTGATGACACCACCGACCGTCTGGCTGCCGGCGGTGGCGATGCTCACAGCGCCCGACAGCGCGTTGTCAACATCGTCCAGGCGCACCTGTCCCGCGCCCGCGACGGTGGACGTCGCATTGGCGTCGTTCTGCCGTGCCGCCAGCGTCAAGCTCTGCGTCAGCGTGAGCTCGCTGGACTGCAGGATGCCGGTCTCGTTGGCCACGCCGCTGCCGTCGTAGGAGCCCGCGGTGGTGACCTTGAGCATGCCGCCGATCTTGTTGTTGGCAGCCGCCAGGACCACCGCATCACCGGCACCCGAGAACAGGATCATCTTGCCGCCGGCGTCACTGATGACCTGGACGTTGCTGTAGGTGGCCAGCGCGGACGCCGTGATCGTGTCGGTGGTGGTTTGGGTTTGCACCACACCGCCCACCTCGATCGGCACCCCGGCGGAGTCTCGCAGGATCCGGGTGGCCGTTGCCAGCAGATCACCATTGGCGTTCATGCTCAGCGTGACCACGCCATACAGCTTGATCACGTTCTCGGCGGTGACGTCGCCCGAACCACCACCACCGATGAAGTTGTCGGCGGAGGTGCTGGGGCTGTAGACCGCCGAACCGGTCTCGAATGCGCCGCCGACCTGGAGGTATCCCCCATCCTTTTGACTGATCGTGGTGCCACCGGTCAGGGTGAAATCACCCGCGACGAAGGTGTCATCCAGCACCGTCCCGGTGCTGTTGCCGTTGTGGATGGTGACATCGCCATTGGCGGTGTTCGAACGGGTGTCGATGGTGAAATTGCCATCGATGTCCACCGGCGCGGCCAGATGGCCGGTACCGGTGTCGGCCGTCTGCTGCGTGAGCAGACCGCCCACGGTCAAGGTGACATGGGACGTGCCTGCGCCGTCCGAAATGCCCAGGATGCTCAGGCTGCCCGCAGGCACTTCGCCGATCTGCACGCCGTCGACATCGGTGAACACCAGGCTGGCGTTACCCGACAGCAGCGCGGCCAGCACGTCCACGTCGTTGGCCAGATCCAGCGTCGCGTTGCCGGCGGACTTGATGCCCAGCTTGGCCGCCTTGATGGTGGCCCCCGCGCTCTGCGTGATGACACCAGCGGATTCGATGGTGAGGCTGCCCAGCGCCTGCTGGCCGCCCACGGCCTGATGGAAGTTGATGCCAGCGGTGTTGCCGAACACCAGGTGCAGGTTGTTGGCGACCGTCGCCAGGCTGTCGATGGTGCCGGTGACGGTGAGTGCATCACCGGTCAGGGTGGCATCGGTGGCGGCAACCACCAGGTTTCCGGTGTAGGTCTGGTCATCCACCGTGGTGACGTTCGCACCCAGGTGGATGGTGGGGGCGGTCACGGCCAGATTGCCGATGGCGTTGACCGAGCCCACGTCTGCGCCGAGCGTGACGCTCTGGTAGGCCGCCAAGGTCAGGTCATGGGCCAGCGTGGCCAGGTTGCCGTCCACTGCGGAGTCGACCGAACCGTTGAGCTGGATGCTGCCGGCCTGGCTGGTCAGGGTGGTGTCGGCGCCCAGCACCACATTGCCGCTGTAGGTCTGGTCGTCTGCGGTGGTGAGCACACCACCGTCGAGTTCGATGCCGCCGCCCGTCAGGCTCAGGTTGCCCAGCGCGACCACGTTGCCCAGCGCACCGCTCAGGGTGATGTTGCCGGTGCCCGCGGCCACCGTCAGATCGTTGGCCTCAGCGCCCTCCGAATCCACCGTTGCGCCGAACACAACGTCGCTGTTGGTGGTCGTCAGCGTCGTGTCGTTGCCCACGATCACCGCGCCCGTGTAAGTCTGCGCGCCCGTGCTGGTCACCGCCGACGCATGGATGGCGGTCGTCCCGCTGACACTGAGGGTGCCCAGGTCGCTCAGGTCGTCGCCACTGTCGTTGCCGAACACGGCATCGCCGGTCACGGTCAGGCTGTGGTTGGTCCCCGCGATGCCGTTGACAGTGCCACCGGTGGTGATGGTGGTGCCGGTGAGCGTGGTGTCCGCCCCCAGGGTCAGGTTCTCCAGGTACTGCTGCGTGCCGGTGGTGGTCACGCTGCCGCCATCGAGGCGCACCGAGCCGGCTGCGTCGGTCAGCACGCTGGCGGCCGTCACGGTCTGGCTGAACAAGGTCTGGCCACCGCTGTTGACCGTCAGGTCGCCCAGCGCCGCGACATTGCCCAGCGCTGCGCTGAAGCTCACGCCGCCCGTGCCGGACGAGATGGTCAGGTCATGGGCCAGGGTGTCCAGGTTGCCGTCCACGGCAGAGTCCACCGTGCCGGAGAACGTCACGTTGCCCGCGCCCGTGCCGGTGGACATGGCCAGGTCGCCGGCCAGGGTCACGGCCGACTGGAAGCTGATGTCGGCATTGCCGGTGGTGATGTCACCCGCCAGGGTGTTGCTGCCAACACCGTTCTGGGTGAAGGCCCCCGTCGAGGTGATGTCGCCCAACGCCAACGTGCTGAACGTCCCGGCGTTGGTGATGGTCGTCGTGCCGCCCACGTTGGCGGCCGCATTCACCGCCAGGTCATGGCCTGTAAAGGTCAGATCGCCGCCCAGGTTGGCAACATCGTTCACCGTCAGGTCATTGCCGGTGAAGGCCAGGTTGCCGGACAGGTTCACCGCGCCACCCAGGGTGGTGGTGCCGCTGCCGGCCTGCTGGGTGAAGCTGGCCGCGTCCACGGCCGCCAGGGTCACGTCGTTCGCAGAGACCACGTTCACCGCGCCCAGTGCTGCGGTGCCGCCCACGGCACCCGACACGGTCAGGTTGCCGGTGCCCGCAGCCACCGTCAGGTCGTTGGCTTCAGCGCCCTCCGAGTCCACCGACGCGCCGAAGCTCACATCGCTGTTGGTCGTCGTCAGTGTCGTGTCGTTGCCCACGATCACAGCACCCGTGTAGGTCTGCGCGCCCATGCTGGTCACCGCCGACGCATGGATGGCGGTCGTCCCGCTGACACTGAGGGTGCCCAGGTCGCTCAGGTCGTCGCCACTGTCGTTGCCGAACACGGCATCGCCGGTCACGGTCAGGCTTTTGTTGGTCCCCGCGATGCCGTTGACCGTGCCACCGGTGGTGATGGTGGTGCCGGTGAGCGTGGTGTTCGCCCCCAGGGTCAGGTTCTCCAGATACTGCTGCGTGCCGGTGGTGGTCACGCTGCCGCCATCGAGGCGCACCGAACCGGCTGCGTCGGTCAGCACGCTGGCGGCCGTCACGGTCTGGCTGAACAAAGTCTGGCCGCCGCTGTTGACCGTCAGGTCGCCCAGCGCCGCGACATTGCCCAGCGCATCGCTGAAGCTCACGTTGCCCGTGCCAGACGAGATGGTCAGGTCATGGGCCAGGGTGTCCAGGTTGCCGTCCACGGCAGAGTCCACCGTGCCGGAGAAGGTCACGTTGCCCGCACCCGTGCCGGTGGACATCGTCAGGTCGCCGGCCAGGGTCACGGCCGACTGGAAGCTGATGTCGGCGTTGCCGGTGGTGATGTCACCCGCCAGGGTGTTGCTGCCTGCGCCGTTCTGCGTGAAGGCCCCGGCGGACGTGATGTCACCCGCTGCTGCGGTGGCGAACGTCCCGGCGTTCGTGATGGTCGCCGTGTCACCCACGTTGGCAGCCGCATTCACCGTCAGGTTGTTGCCGGTGAAGGCCAGGTTGCCGGACAGGTTCACCGCGCCACCCAGGGTGGTGGTGCCGCTGCCGGCCTGCTGGGTGAAGCTGGCCGCGTCCACGGCCGCCAGGGTCACGTCGTTCGCAGAGACCACGTTCACCGCGCCCAGTGCGGCGGTGCCGCCCACGGCACCCGACACGGTCAGGTTGCCGGTGCCTGCAGCCACCGTCAGATCGTTGGCCTCAGCGCCCTCCGAATCCACCGTTGCGCCGAACACAACGTCGCTGTTGGTGGTCGTCAGGGTGGTGTCGTTGCCCACGATCACCGCGCCCGTGTAGGTCTGCGCGCCCGCGGTGGTCACCACGGCGGTATGGATCGTGGTCTGACCGCTGATGGACAAAACAGACACATTGCTCACAGTGTCGGCGGTGCCGTCACCCAGAACCGCATCACCAGCCACAGACAGACTCTTGCCTGCGCCGTCCACCGTGCCGGTGGTGGTGACCACGCTGCCCGTCAGCGTCGTATCAACACCCAGCGTCACAGCGCCGTTGTAGGTTTGAGCGCTGGTCGTATCGACGGCCCCGCCATTGAGCGCCAGTTGGGCGCCGGTCACCGTCAGGTTGCCCAGTTCGGCAACGCCACCGACGGCGGCCGCGAAGGTCACGGTCGCCAGGGTGTTGGCCGTCCCGACGTCCACGGTCAGATCGTTGCCATCGGATACGCCCCCCGTCGCACTGGAATCCACCGTGGACTGGAAGTGGATGTTCTGTTGATCCGCCGTCAGCGTGGTGTCGGCGCCGATGGTCACCGCGCCCGTGTAGCTCTGGTCCCCCGTGCTGGTGACCGCAGCCGCGTTGATGGTGGTGGTCCCGGAGACCGTCAGGTCGCCCAGGTTGCTCAGGTTGTCGCCGCTGTCGTTGCCGAACACGGCATTGCCGGTCACGGTCAGGCTGTTGTTGCCGGTCCCCGCACTGCCGTTGACCGTGCCACCGGTGGTGATGGTGGTGCCGGTGAGCGTGGTGTTCGCCCCCAGGGTCAGGTTTTCCAGGTACTGCTGCGTGCCACCCGTTGTGGTGACGCTGCCACCGTCGAGGCGGACGGTACCCGCGGCATCGGTCAGCACGCTGGCGGCCGTCACGGTCTTGCTGAACAGGGTCTGCCCCCCGCTGTTGACCGTCAGGTCGCCCAGCGCCGCGACATTGCCCAGCGCTTCGCTGAAAGTCACGTTGCCCGTGCCGGACGAAATGACCAGGTCCTGCGTGCCGTCCACCGTGCTGTAGAAGCGCACGTTGCCCGCGCCCGTGTCGGTGGACATCGCCAGGTCGCTGGCCAGGGTCACGGCCGACTGGAAGCTGATGTCGGCGTTGCCGGTGTTGATGTCACCCGCCAGGGTGCTGTTGCCTGCGCCGTTCTGCGTGAAGGCGCCGCCAGACGTGATGTCACCCGCTGGTGCGGTGGTGAACGTCCCGGCGTTGGTGATGGTCGTCGTGCCACCCACCTGGGCGGCGGCATTGACCGTGAGGTCATTGCCCGAGAAAGCCAGGTTGCCCGTCAGGCTCACCGCGCCACCCAGGGTGGTGGCGCCACTGCCGGCCTGCTGCGTCAGGCTGGCCGCGTTCACGGCTGCCAGGCTCACGTTCTGGGCGGAAACCACGTTCACCGCGCTCAGCGCCGCCGTGTCACCCACAGCCCCCGACACGGACACGTTGCCCGTACCGGCCGTGATGGTGAGATTGCGCGCCGTCGCATCGCTGTTGATGGTCGAGCTGAAGCTGACGTCGCCCGAACCAGAACCCGTGTTCAAGGTCGTGTCGCTGGAGAGGATCGCCGCCCCGGTCACCGCAATGTTGCCGCCCGCCGCCTGGGTTGCCCCTGCGCCGCCGCCGGAGGTGTTGGCGGTGCCTGCAATGGTGACAGCGCTGCTGGCCGTGAGCGACACATCGCCGCCCGCGCCAGTGCCCTGACCGGTCGCGGTGATGTTGGACACCGCCACATGGTCGCCGCCCACCGTGATGGCGCCCGCCGTGGCATCGGCCGCGGTCGAATCGCCACTGCTGTTGAGTTCGCCCAGCGCGACGTTGCCGGTGGCACCAATGGTGATGTCACCGCCGTCCTTGTAGGTGCCGCTGGAATAGGTGACATCGCCGCGCGTGCTGATCGCCACGCCCGTGGACACGAAGCCGCCGACCCCCTGCGCCACCACATCGCCACCGCGCGTGGTGATCGCTTCGGACACGGTGATCACCACCGGGCTGCCACTGAGCGTCACGTCACCGCCCAGGGTGCTGATGCCCGTCACGCCACTGGTGACAAGGTCGCTGTGCGCGCCGCCGCCGCCGCCCACGGTGTAGTTCGACTGGCTGGCGTAGCTCAAGCCCTCGCCAGCGCCGGTGATCCGTGCTGAGAGCTGGTCCACGGTGTTGGCAATGCTCGCCAGCGCCGAGGCCTGAGCCGCCAGCAGCTGGACCTTGCCCGCGTCAATGGCGTTGATGGCGGGTGTCATCGCATCCAGCGCCTGCGCCACGGCACCACTGACAGCCAGCAGGTTGACCGTGCCGTGCGCACCGGTGGCCCCAGAACCGTCACCCGCGCCGCCCCGCGCCGTGATGGCGCCGCCGATTGTCAACAGGTCGCCACCGGCCTTGAGGGTGACCGAGCCCGCCGCACCACCGGCAGAGTCTGTGCTCTGCGCGGCATTGGTGCCCGAAGTGACGATGTCGCCCACCCTCAGGCGTCCATCGGCGCCGGCGCCGGTGGTGGTCAGGCTGACCGATCCACCCGCGTCTCCCGCAGACCCACTTCGGGTGTCGATGGTGCTGCCACTGCTGTCGATCGACGGCGCGGTGATGCTGATGTCAGCACCACCGGTGGTGATGCCGACGGGGTTCACCGATCCGATCGTCAGCACGTTCTTGGTCGTGAACTGAACGTTCCCGGTCGCATCAGAGGCGAACACGTTGACCGTGTTGACGGGCACGTTCGTGTCGGCCTTGTTGAGCGTGAAGGCGCCGGCACCGGACAGGCCGAGACCGTTGGCGTCGATCGCACCGGTCTGCGTCACGGCTCCGTCCGCAGCGACCGAGCGCAGGACCATGCTGCCCGCCGTGCTGATGCTGTTGACCACCAGGTCCTTGGCATCGGTGAAGCGGCTGATGCTGGACGTGCCTGCCGCCTTGGCCGTGTCCGCCGCGTTGCGGACACTCAGGTTCAGGATGCTGATGTCGTTCGTCGCGGCGGTCAGCTCGATGTTGGCGCCTGCGTCGTTGAGCGTCTTGACGTTCAGCGTATTGGCCAGCACGGTGCCGTTGCCAAACCCGGTGGCATCGGTGGCGATGTTGCCCTTCGCGGTCAGGTTGATCGTTCCGCTGGTTTCAAGGCCCGCCACGGACACATCGTCCAGATCGCCGTAGGTGATGGTGGCATTGCCCAGGCTGGCCCCATCATCGCCCCGGCTGAGCAGCTTGAGCTGGTTGACGTCGTTGCTGGTGTTGGTCAGCGTGATGACGCCATTCTTCGTGGCGGTCACCGACAGGCTGTTGGCGTCGAGCACGCCCTCCGAATCCTGGATCACGCGGCCGGCGGCCACCACATTGACCGCCGCATGGGAGGTCAGGTTGGACAAACGCGCCTCGCCACCCGACGCGATGTCGATGTCACCGGTATCGGAGACATAGGTGAAATAGGTGCCCATCACCAGGCCGCCGCTGCCGGAGGCCGTCATCGTGATCGTGCCGTCGGCGCCGGTCTTCAGTTCCAGCGGCGACGCGGTCGATCCGGTCGAATGGGTGACGACCACACCTTGCACCAAGAGGTCGCCCGATGTGGACTGGATGCTCTTGGACAGGTTCACCTCATCGGCGGCGGTCACGGTCACATTGCCGCTACCCGTCACGATGGTGTTGTTGACCTGCACGTCACCGGCGTTGCTGCCCGATCCGCTGGCGATCAGGGTCACATCACCGCTGCCGGTGGTGATGTTGCCCGGGGTCGACAAGTTGCCGCCCAACGAGCGCAAGTCGATGCTGCCGGACGTGGTCGTCAAGTCCTCTGCGGTGAGGGACAAGGTGGCGCCAGCCCACGCCGTCAGAGACGTGGTGGGGTCCAGCTTGCCGGTCAGCGCATTGAGGCTGAGGTTGTTGGCGTCCTGGATCTTGGCGAAGGCACCGGTCGAGTTCAGGTCGATCTGCCCGGTGAAGTCGTTGACCGCGCTGAACAGGTCGATGTTGCCCGTGCCACCGTGGATGGCGGCGGTGGATGCCTTGATGCTGGACGCTTCGCCCTGGGCCACACCCACACCGCGCAGCGTCAGGTCTTTGTTGACCAGCCCGTCGTTGATGGTGATGTTCCGGGCGGCCAGGTTCAGCAGACCGTCGGTGGTCTGGATCTCGGTCGTGTTGCCCGCGCTCACATTGCCGGTGAGCGTCAGGCCAGCCGTGCCGGCACCGCCCTGGTCCTTGAGCACCAGCGCACCGGTGGTGATGAAGTCGCCCAGGTTGTCGATGTTGCTCTTGGTGACCGTCACCACCCCAGCGTCGCCCTTGAGGGTGGCGGCCGAAATCGTGCTCGTGCCCGGCGTGGCCTGGGCCACGGTGCCGATCAGTTCCTTGCCATCCACACCCAGGGCCACGGTACCGGCCGTCGCCGAGAGGGTGTTGAGGGTCGCGTTGTTGGCGTTGACGATCTCGATGGCGGTCGAACCTGCGTTGTCGGTCGTCAGCTCACCGGCCAGGCTGATGTCGAACGTGCTGCCTCCGCCCTCGATGCGGATGGCGCCACCCACTTCGGCGTTGCCGGCGCCGTCGGCGTTGATGACGGAGCCGTTGAGCTGGGTCAGCCCCTCGCCGCCCAGGAACACGTTGCCGGCCGCCGTGATGTCGTTGGCGCCGATGGCCAGGGCACTGGTCGCGTCGCCATCGACCTTCTTCGTGCGGATGCGCACACCACCTTCGCTGACCACGTTCTGGGTCAGGCTCAGGCCCTTGGTGGAATCGTAGATGTCCAGGTCATAAGCCGGTGCCGTCTCGGGCAATGCGCCGTCGGCCAGGATGTGCCGCCCCACGTTCGCCGAGCCGAGGAAATCGATCTTGTTGCCGCTGTTCGCCAACACGGCAGACCCGCCGATGGCGTTGGTGGCCGTGCCCAGGTTCAGCGTCTTGACGTTCAGGGATGTCAGCACCGCCTGGGTGATGTTGCCGCTGATCTGTCCGACCGTGGCGGTGTCATCACCCAGCACCAGGCCACCGTTGACGGCGTTGATGTTGGGCAGTTGCAGGTCGCTGGTGCCCCGAATGGTGATGGCGGCCGCGGCGTTGCTGGTCGTGGAAATGGTGCCGCTCAGGGCGATGGTGCCCGAGGCGGTACCGTCGTGTCCCGTCAGCGTGATGGTGCCCCCCTGGTCCGCGCTGCGCGGCGAGATCTGTGTCCCGCCCGTGGCGTTGATGGCGCCCGCCGACTGGACGATGCCCTGACCACGCAGGGCAATGTTGGCGCCGCCAGAGGCCATGCCGCCGGCGTAGACGTTGTAGGTGGCCAGGTTCAGCGCCCCGCCCGCCGTGGTGATGGTCACGGCGCCGAACGAGTTTTCGATGCTGCCGGCCAGGGTCAGGCCACCGGTGGCGTCGTTGAAAACGAAGTTCTCGCTGGACGAGGTGGTGTTGCTGTGCAGGTAGAAGGGGCCCAGTTGGCCGACTTCGTTGGCACCGGTGAGGGTGACAGCGCCCGTCGCCGACGGTGCCGAACTGGACGGCGCATTGCCGCTGTAATTGGTGCCCGCCAGCGCGCCGGATGTCACCAGCTTGCCGCTGGTCTGCGCGATGCTGTCGTCAGACGTCAGCTTGATGCCGCCCGATCCGGCCACCACGTCGGCGGCCAGGTTGATATCGTAGTTTCCGCTGCCCGAATCCTTGCCGGAGCGCAAGGTCACAAAGCCCGCATCGGCCAATGTTTTCGAGGTCAGTGCGGCGTTGACGTTCAGGTGTCCGCCCGACGTGATGGTGATCCCGTCGATGCCAGCCGTGACCGCCCCCCCCACCGTGGTGGTGTCGTACACACCCGATTCGACCACCACCGAACCACCGGTGGTCATGGTGGCCGAAGTGGTCACCGATCCTTCAGCAGAGTCCACACGGATGCCACCCACACCCGCATTGATGGCACCACCGATGCTGATCTCGCGCCCGTAGTAGTGGTTCTGCACCACCACCGAACCGTCGGTGGTCAAGGTACCGCCCGTTCCCGTGGTGATGCCACTGTAGTAAGACGTGAGGGAGATGCCGCCGGAGCCGGCCGATACGGCGCCCTGGATGCTGGCGGTCGTGTTGTGACCTTCGGTGTCGGACACCAGGGTCACGCCCTTGGTGGCAGTGGCGGCGGCGATGGTGGCACCGCTGTTGACAATCAGTTGGCGCCGAGCCGTGATGGAGACGTTGCCGGTTTCACTGGCGACATCGCCCGTGACCGTGAGGTTGTAACTGCTGAGGGTCAGGTCCCCCCCCGCGGACAGATCGGCCACGCTGCCAAAGCTGTTGTCACCACGGTTCAGGTTGACACTGCCGGCCACCTTGCCACGGATCTCGGGAATGCTCTCGATGCGACCCGTCTGCGTGACATTGCCTGCAATGACCTCTTCGGCCAACCCCACCGACACATTGCCGGCGGTCGCACCACTTGATGAGATCTGGGTCACGGTGGCGAAATACTTCGTGCCGGACACCAGTGCAGCGTTGCCCCCGACGATCTGCTCGGTCTGTGCGCGCCCCAGCATGTCGGTACCCGTCACGGTAAAGGTGACTCCCGTCTCGTCGCTTCCGCTGGTCACCGCCACACGTCCGCCGCCCGTGACGGAGACTGCGCCAGCGCCGGCCAGGCTACCGTCGATGACCAGGTTACCGGCTGCAGACAGTGTTTGGGATTGCGCGATGCCCGAGTCAACGGCACCCGCACCAAAAAACAACCCGGCACCGTTGGCGTGGGTGCGGGAACCCAGTTGCACATTGTTGGCCGCACGGATGATGATCTCGTTGCCAGCTTCATCGGTGTAGGTGTCACCGCTGAGGGTCACGTTGCCGCCATTGGCAATGAGCGTGATGTCGCCGTTGGCGCTGCCCGCATGCCCGTAAAGGTTACCGCTGCCCGTGATGCCAGCGGCTTCAATCGTCACGCCATCACCATAAACCTGTTGACCATTCAGGTTGAAAACACCCTGGGTCCGAATCGACACTCGGCTGGCGTTGGAACCGTCGTTGATGCTGCTGTTCAGGCGAAGGCCGTTGCCCTCGGTGTCTTCGTCGTTGAGGCTGAAAGCGCCCCCGCGGTGAATGTAGGAGACGTACTGAACCTCGTTGCCTGCGTTGGTCAGGTTATAGGACCCAGACCCGCCCGTCTGGCGTCCCTGCAAGGTCCCCACCTTGATCGAGGTGCCTGCCGTTTGGGTGATGTTGCCGTAGATCCAGGAGTTCCAACTGCCTGGATAGGAGTTGTAGCTGTCCCAACCGAGCGTCAGCGTGCCCCGCGCCCCAGCAGCGCCGATATCGATGTTCGGGAGCACGAGGCTGTTGGCCGAGTAGAGATAGACGTTGCTCGCGGAATCGATCAGGCCGGCGAGATTCATGCCCGCGACCGTCGCGGTCCGATAGTCGCTGCCGTACATCCATGTTTCGGCAGCAGAGGTGATGACGGAGCCCGCACTCTGTGTGATGCCCCGGCCCACAAGGAGCACATTGCCGGAGGTCGATGTGATGTCACGATCGCCCAGCACCAGCGCGCCGTTGCCGGTCATAAGGGTCACCGCCGTGGCGGTCACGTCGCCCGTCAGGGCCATGCCCGCGGTGCGGCCCTGAGCGCGCACGTCCAGGCTGCTGCCCACGACAAAATCACCCAGCTCATCGATCACGTTCTGCGTGCTCGTGATCGAGATCGCCGCAGCGGTTGCGGCCGACAGGGTCTTGATATCGATCTGGTCATCGCCCCACCCGGGGATGGCCTGGGACAGCGCCCCGTTGACGGTGTCGCTCGCTGCAATCCCCACCGACACGTTCGCGAAAGCCGCTCCGCCCGTGATCGACTCGATCGTCTTGAAGCTGTTGGTGGTGGTGACAGTGGCCCCACCCGCAGGCCCGGTGACCTGCTCGGTCACGACATTGCCGGTGGCGTCGGTACCCACGATCGTGAAGGTCACAGCCGCGTTGTTGCTGCCCACCGCGCTGGTCAGCGTCAGCGCCTGAGCGGTACGCAAACGCAGGTTGTCCCGCAGCAAGGTGAGCGCGCTGCTGCCCGACTGTGCGGCGCCCAGCGCGTCGATGCCCGCCACGATACCCACCTGGAACGAGCCCTTCTGGGCTTCAACCGAACGCACGGTCACCCCGGTGGCGTTGTTGACCAGCACGGCTGGCGTGCCATTGCCGGCGGCTTCGTCGTAGGTGGTGATGATCCGGCTGCGGATGTCGACCCCGGCGCCACCGCCATCGATGCGGATCTGTCCGGTTCCGGCGTTCAACACATCGTCCGTCGTCGACTGACTGACGCCGTTGCCGGTCAGGTTGATGTCACCGCCGCTGGTGGCGATGCTGGTGTAGTAGTCCAGCGTGAGCGCACCGCCGCCTGCCTTCAGGCTCACATCTCCACCGGCGGTGGTCAAGTCCCGATAAATGGTGAGGGCACCGTTGGTGGCTTCAACGCTCAGCGGCGCAGCCGCATTCGAGAGCACCACGTTCGAGCCCAGGGTGATGCTTTCATCACCGCCATAGTTGTTGGCGGTGCCTGTGGTCCGGACATTCAGGCCCAGGGCTCCGTCGTAGTACTGGGCATAGTCGGCGTTGCCCAGATTGATGCGACCGGTGTTGTTGACCGCCGTCAGGCTGGCCGCGGTGATGGCGTAAGCGACGCTGAAGTCGGTACCCGATGCAACGTTGATGTTGCCCAGCTTAGTGCTGGGCGTGGCGCCATTTCCCCCCAGGAAACTGCCCGCATTCACCGCGCCGCCGTTGCTGCCGGTGAAGCTCAGATCGTTGCGTTCGTCGGTCTGGCTGAAGACGTAGGTCCCAAGGGTGACCGCACCGGTTCCACGCTTGAACGTGACGTCGTCGTCCAGGTAGAGGTAACTGGTGCTCATCGACGCCGTGCCGTTCCCGGCCTCGGTGTCGATGGTGACCGCTCCTGAGCCATTGGTCAGGTCGTCGTCGCCAATGCGGATGCTGTTGGCAGAAACGGCCACACCGGCGCTGCCGTTGGTGGTGACGTTCTTTTCGATGTCAACCCGGTTGCCGCTGCTGGAGAGGGACTTGAGTACGGCCGTGCCACCCACCACACCGTCGAACATGACGTCGCCGGTGCCTGCGGTCACGGTCAGCGAACGTGCCGTGCCATCCGAATCGATCGCACCCTTGAAGTAGGTGTTGCCCGACGTCGCACCCGATGACACCGTCCGATCGGCCGACAGGACCACGTCCGTCTGCATTTCGATGTAACCACCCAGGCCCTGGGTGGCCGCGCCGACATAGGCACCACCGATGGCGTTCAGGTCGCCATTGAGAACGATGTCGGCGCCGGCGCCGGTGGCACCGATCACGATGGAACCGGCGTTGCCGCCGTTGCGGTTGGCCACGGCGCTGGCGTTGTATGCCGCTGCGCCACCGCTGGTGGTGATCGCGCCAACGTTGATGTTGCCCGCCGTGGCCGACAAGGTCACCGCAGAGGCGTTGGAGCCCACGCCCACGTTGTTGGCCGCGCCGGTCGTGGTGATGGCCTGCAGCGTCATGCCGTTGGCCGAAGCCAGCGTGACCGAGCCCGAGGTGGTGCCGGTGTTGTCATCGGCCGTGGTCACGATGTCGGCGCCCGTCGATGCGGTGATACCCGTGCCGGCTGCGTCGGTCGCGGTGAACAGCAGGTTGCCGCCCTTGGTGCGGATATCGTCCTTGATGTTGATGGACGCACCCGTGACGGTGACCACGCCGCTGGCCTGACCGCCGGAGCCGGCCACACCGGTGATGACGGTGGTGCCGTCCGTTGCATTGGGCGTGCCAGCGCCCAGGGTCACCACGCCCGTGCCGCTGTTGCCCAGCGTGATGGCGCCCCCCGCCGTGGCGGCGGCAATGGTCACGTCGCCATTGATGTCGGCAATCGAGATGTAGCCGACCGAGTCGGCCGAGAGAGAGACGTTGCCGGTTGCCGAGAATGCCCCGGTCAGTTCGATCTTGCCCGCTGCCGTGGTGCTGAGGTTGACACCGCCAGCAGACGCCAAGGCGGCGCTGCCCGTCAGTTGCCCGGCCGAGGTCACGGTCAGCCCGCCCGAACCGGCGGAGATCGCCCCCAGACTGGTGACCTGGTTGTTGTTGATGTTCACCAAACCGGTGGCACCCGACGTGGCGGACACGGCTCCCGTGAACTTGTTGCCCGCCGAAGACACATCGACGCTCCCGCCCGTTGCGGTCAGCAACGTGGTCCCCGCCACCTGCATGGTGCCGGCCGTGCTGCCGCCACCGGCAGCCGCCGTCTGCGTGATGCTGCCGGCGGCGATGGCGCTGAAGTTGCCCTTCTGGAGGTTGATGTCGGTGTTGTTCGCCTGGGTGATGTTGCCACCCGAGTTCAGGTTCAGGCCGCCCTGGAAGGCGAACACGCTGGCGTTGAGGTTGATGTCTTTCGCGGCATCAAGGGTCAGGGTGTTGCTGGAGAACCAGCCAATGTCCGAGGCAACGGTGATATTGCCGTCCTGGGAACCACCGGTGCCGGTGGTCACCTGCACGTTCGCGGTCGACAGCGCGTTGGTGATGGTGTTGACGTTGATGACCGAGTTGTCGGTGTTGGCCGTCAGGCTGCCGCCCGTGTTCTCACCGCTGGCCGAAATCGTCAGGTTGAACGGGTCCAGCAGCAAGGTGCCGGTCTGGCCCTCTGCGGCGGTGGTGGTCAGGTCCACCGTGCCGGTGAAGCCGAGCAGGCGCTTGCCCGACACCTCGGCAAAACCCCCGTCGCGCCGGCCGGTGCTGACCAGGGTGGTGGGCACCGGGGTGCTGCTGGGGCCGGTCGGTGCGCCGGGGGCCGGTAGGCCCGCCGGATCGCTCCCCTCGGCCAGGGCCGAATACGGATCGGCCGAGGCGGACGTGCCGCTGCCACTGGTGGAACCCTGTACAGGCGCCGGTGCCGCGGTCATCTCGTCCACCGGCTCCGCATTGGACGGTTCCGTGCTGGACGACAGGTCGGACAGAACGGCGGACGCACCGGCGCCCTTGGCGCTGATGCTGCCCTGGAAATCCGTCTGGCCATCGGCCCAGACGATCACCCGGCCACCGCTGCCGGACACGGTCGCATCCGCTGCGATGCGGGCGCCGCTCTCCACCAGGGTCTGCAAGGCGTTCGGAACGTCGGCGTTCTGGCCCTGGTAGTCGCCGCCCACGAGCACCGTGCCGCCGCCGGTGGCACCCGAGGCGTCCACGGTGGAGCCGTCACGCAGCTCGACACGCGCACCCGTGATTTCCACCCGGCCACCTTGACCCGCCGAAGCGCTGGCCTTGATCGACCCGCTGTTGACGGTGGTGCCGCTGCCACCCGCCAGGCGGATGGTGCCCCCCGGGCCACTTTCCAGGCCCACGGCCTCGATCAGGCCCTGGTTGTTGATGGCCAGCGATGTCAAGGCGCCCGCACCCTCGGCGGTGAGCAGCACCGTGCCACCGTCGGCGCGGATGGCGCCGTCGTTCTGGATCAAGGCGTCGACCGCGCCGGCCTCCACCTCGATGCTCACGGGGCCACCCATGTTCAGGCGCACACGGGAACCCGCCGCCAGCAGCACGTCGCCCCGCGAGGCCTGGATGCTGCCCAGGTTTTCGATCTTGGCCGCGATCAGGGCCACGAAGCCGCCTTCTTTGGTGCGGATGTTGCCCTGGTTGAGCACCGCATTGCCGGAGCTGCCGCTGAAGCGGTAATTGCCCGACAGGAAGTCGCTGTCGGTGATCTGCAGGGTGGAAGCGACCAGTGAGCCGACATCAACGGTCGAGCCGGCGGTGAACACGACACCCGCGGGGTTGACCAGGAACACCCGGCCGTTGGCCGTCATGGCGCCACGGATGACCGACACCTGGCTACCGAGCACGCGGTTGAGCACCGCAGCGCTGGCGCTGGGCTGCTGGAAGTGCACCTGGTTGCCGCTGCCGATGCTGAAGGTCTGCCAGTCGACCACCATCTTGTTCGTCTCTTGCGAGACGTTCATCCGCGTACCGTCGGACGCGATGGAGCCGGTGCCGGACTTGATTTCACCGCCGGTGGGCAATGCCCCCGCATGCCCCGGTAAGCCAAAGAGCAGCAGACTGCCCGCCGCCACCGCCGACCACACCGAGCGCAGCCCATGACCCGCACGGGTGGACTTGGTCTTGCCACGCGAGCGCGTGATCTCGGATGCAACCTGCCACACGCCGAGCGAGGCGTTCCACACCACCCGAAAAACGCGATTCATGGAGCCAGGACCGTTCATGATGTACCTCTAGATGTCGTTTGTTTGTGTCTTGTCCGGGGCGCACGCGGCCCCGACGAAGGAATGGGGCGCGTTGAAGCTCAGAAGGCGTAATTCACCGTGAGCCAGAAACGGGGGTTCTTGAGCGTGGCGGCCTGCGGGGCTTCCAGCCCGGTCTGCCCCAGCCAGGCGGCGGTCAGGTCCGCCGACAGGCGATCGCGCTGCCAGCGCACGCCCAGGCCATGGCCCGACAGCGAACGGGTGCTGTTGCCAGCCTCGGGGTCGATGCGCGTCATGCGCGCGGCATCCACAAAGAGATACGGCGACAGGCCTTCGATGGGCGACAGGTAACGCAACTCGACCTGCGCCAACAGGCCACGATCCCCCGAGGCCTCGCCCGACGGAAAGGCGCGCACACCGTTGGGGCCACCGGCCGACATGCGCTCGGACGAGTCGAGCACGTCGCCGCTGTGCTGGGTCGCCAGTCGCAGATAGCCGCTGAACGTTCCGGGCAGGTTCTGCACACGGGCCATGTCGAGCGACAGCTTGGCGTACGAGCCCAGCGAGGCAGGACTGAGGTAGTTGGCACGCTCGGTGATGCGCCCCGCCGTGAGCGTTGCCGAACCGAAGCTCACCCCCCCGCCAGCGACGCTGTCTTTCTGGCTGAAGCGCAGGCCCACCGGCAACGACGTGGCGTGGTAGCGCTCATCTTCAGCCGCGGGCCGGGTGTTTTTGAAACGGCTCAGGGTCAGCGCGGCCTGCAAGGTCAGGCTCGACCGCTGCCCCAGGACCAGGGGGTACGACAACCCGAGGGTGAGCACATCGCTACCGCCCTTGAATTCGCCATCTGCGAAACCGTCCAGGCCCGAGAGCTGGTACGCGCTGCGGCTCAAGCCCAGGTTGCCGCGCCAACCGCTGGCGCCCAGGGGCCGGCTGTACTGAAGGTTGAACAGGTTGGTGCTGCCGTCGCTCACCAGAGCGTCGAGCTGCAACTGATCACCCGGCACCCAGTTGCGAAAGCGTGCGACATTGAACAGCACGCGGTTGGTGCCCGTGAGATCACCGCCATGGTTGTCAAGGCGAACCGAACCAAGATACCGGGGGGTTTCCTTGACCACGACATCCAGGTCACCCGTGCCCACCGCCGCCCCAGGGCGGACCACGGGCACCACGTCATACCCCGGCAGACCGGCCAGCAGCAGGGCCGTGCGCTCCAGAGGCTCCGAGCGGATGACCTCGCCCGGGCGCAGCCCCCGGAAATAGGGTGCAAAAACCTCTTGGGCTTCGTCGCCAACCGTCGCCGTCACATTGCCGTATCGGCCTTCCAGCACCTGGACGCGCAGACGCCCCCCGACGATGTCCTGGGCGGGCAACGCGGCCTTGGCAAAGACATAGCCTCGACTGCGGTACAGCTGCGAGATCCGGTTGGCAATGGCCCGCAGGTCGCCGAAATCGACGTCTTTCCCCAGGCTGGGGGCGATCGCCGCCTGAAGCTCTTCGGTCGAGATGACCGTATTGCCCTCGACCACCACCGCCTCCAGCCGGAACCGCTTGCCGCCTTGCTCCACGGGCAGCAAGGGCTGTCCCTCCAGCCGAAAGTCCACCGGCTTTGGCGGAACCGGCGGCTGGCTCGTGATTTGTTCACGCACGCTGCCTGCACTCGGCAGGTCTTGTGCGGCGGCGATGGAAAGAGGCAGGAACTGGGCTGCGGCGAAACAGGCGATCAGGTGTTTTTTCATGATGTGACATGCATAGGCATCACAGGCGAGCCAAATAGCTACATCGACACACGGTGTGCGACTTTTGGGATGCTACCTCAGTCATGTCATTTAAGACAATTTAAACAATGAAAACTGGCAATATCAATAGTATTTGTGAAAATCCACACCATTTCAAACGAGCCGGACACGGTGCAGACAGGCAGCAAGACGGGCCCTGTCTCGGGCGCCGGCGCCACCCCTTGAGCACCTCTCAATGGGCATGTCGGAGCGACGTGACCGGTGGGCGGGACAACCGGTGGGCGCAATCACGCGGCCAGAACGGAGTTGCGCCAATTCACCCATCCGAGACGGACGCCATCCGGACACATCAGCCATGCATGCAGACGCACACCTGCACAGCCCTCCTCCCCCCCAAGGCGTCTGGCCCACCAGACATCCTGGCAATCCGCCGTCTCAAAGACCATTGGTGGGGGGAGTGGGCGGGGAGCTAGATCCTGGGCATCCCTCCGCAGAAAGGCAGAACACGCAGCGCCAGTTCATTGGGAAACCCCTTGATCGGGTCTTCGCGGGACAAGTGGTGAGACCCAACGGGGAAGACACCCCCTTGAACGCTCCCATGCGGCAACGGCTGTGGGCCGTGTGTCACGGGCAATGGGTGATCAGCTTGAACAGGCGGTGATCTGGAAACGCCTGCGGAAGCGCTTCGCGGTTGCGGCCCGTTATCAGGAACACCGCACTGTCACTCCGTCCAGAAAGCATCCCGGATGGGGCAAGACCGAAGGAGCGTGTCGTCGCACGCCCAGCAAAGAGAAGTCATGAGGCAAGGCATGAACAGAAGCCGACACTGCCACCGGCCGAGACGTGCGGCGGCGTGTTGCCGCAGCCAAGCATCGGGTAACTGCCCCACGCGGGATCAGAACGACCGAGTCGAGTCCGGCATGGACTCCCGAAACCCCATGCTGCACGGGCAAGGCCGTTCCTCGCGGTCAGCGCGCACCAAAACCGCTCACTTTGGCGACACGCAACATCCAGAAACGACAAAGCCCGGTCGAAACCGGGCTTTGTCGCTGAATGGGGTGGGGTGGCTGATGGGGCTCGAACCCACGACAACAGGAATCACAATCCTGGACTCTACCAACTGAGCTACAGCCACCGCAAGCCTTGCATTATAGCGCGAAGGCGGTGCTCCGCTCAAGGTTTTGGTTCGGGCACCAGCAGTTTGACCTTGAAGCGCTCTTTGAGGGCCTCGTAATAGGCCAGGCCTTCGGCCGAGGACCACCACTGTCCGTACTGCTGGACTTCCTGTGCCTGACCCTGCGCATCGCGCGGCGTGCGCGGCAGCACCTTGTCGACCCGCACCACCGCATACCCCTCGTTCCCCAGGGCCACCCCCACCCAGGCAGGCAAGGTCTTGGCCGATGCGCTCATGGCCGCGCTGAGCACGGGCTGCGACAGGCCCTGGGCGCTGTCACGCGCGATCGTGACCGCGGCCGGCATGCTGGCGGCATCCGCCCCACCCTTCCAGGTAGCCAGTTGTTTGGCACCGGCTTCGCGCGCCAGCTCGGCCGACCGCTGGGCCACCAGACGGGCCCGGGCCGCATCACGTACTTCAACCAGCGGCTGGGTGCGCGCGGCCTGGTACTGCAGCACACGGGCAGACACCAACTGGCTGGCCCCGGTTTCGATGGCTTCGGTGTTGCGCTTCTTCTCCACCGAGTCGGGTGCAAAAACGGCCGTCAGCAGCTTTTCATTGCCCAGCACACCCGAATCAGGCTTGGGTTGGCGGGTCAGGCCCTTGGCCGTCTGCACCTGCAGCTTCAGACGGTCTGCGGCCGGCTTCAGGCTGTCGGCTTGTTCGTAGACGAGGTTGCTGAACGCTTCGGCGCTTTCGGCGAACAGCTTCTGGGCTTGCTGCTTTTTCAGGTCGGCCTCGATCTCGGGGCGCATGCTTTCAAAGCTGCGCACGGGCGGCGCCTTGATGTCCGTGAGCTGAACGATGTGAAAACCGAACTCGCTCTCGACCAGGTCGGCAATGCCACCCTTCTGCAAAGCAAAGACCGCGTCTTCAAACGGCTTGACCATCGCACCGCGCGAGAAGAAGTCGAGGTCGCCACCGTTGGCGGCCGAGCCGGGGTCCTGCGAATGGGCCTTGGCCAGTTCGGCGAACTTCGCCGGGTCCTTGCGCACCTGTGCGAGCAGGTCCTGCGCACGCTGGCGAACCTTGTCCTTGTCGGCCGCCGGCGCACCGGCCGGCAGCGTCAGCAGGATGTGGCGCGCGCGTCGCTCTTCATTGCCGGACAGACGCGACGCGTTCTGGTCGTAATAGGCCCGCACGTCCGCCTCGTTGAGCGTGATGCCTTTGGCCAGCGCAGCGGCGTCCAGCACCAGGTATTCGATATCGGCCTGCTCGGGCGCCTGGAACAGCGCGGGGTTGGCGGCGTAGAAGGCCTGGATGTCGGCGTCCGAGGGCTGCGCCTTGGCCGCGAAGTCGCTGGCCTTGAAGGTCTGCACGCGCACTTCACGGCGCTCGAAGAAGGCGTTGAGCGACACCCCGGCCAGGGCAGGCGGCGTCACACCCGAGCCGGTCACCCCCTGGGTGACCTGACGCATGGAAATGTCGTTCCGCACCTGGGCTTCGAACATTTCAGGCGTCATGCCCTGGCGGCCCACCAGCTGACGATAAGCCTCGACATCGAGGCTGCCATCGGGACGGCGCAAGGCAGCAATGGTTTCGTTCTTCTGCAGATCCTGCGCCAGGCGCTGATCGCTGGTGTAGAGGTGGAACTTCTGCGCCGCAGTGGACAACACGCGCTCGCGCACCAGACGCTCCAGCGTGGCGTAGCGGGCTTCGTCGCTGTCCAGCAGCTTGGCGTCGAGGGTAGGCATGGCCTCGCGCAGCCGCCGGGCCTCGACCTGATGGGCCTGGTCCCAGTCGGCCTTGGTGATGTCCTGTCCATCCACCGTGGCCACGGGCGCCGAACGGTTCTGGAAATCGGTGAAACCCTGTACACCGAACAGCACGAAGCCCGGAATGATCAGGATCAGCAAAAAGCCCATCAGGTACTTCTTGTGATTGCGGATGGAATCGAACATGCGTTGAAATCCTGAAACAACAAACAGACGCTGCGCCTGCGTCGACAACAAAAAAGGCGAACCCTTGTTCGCCTTTTTGGTGGTGGTGGGTGCTGACGGGGTCGAACCGCCGACCTACGCCTTGTAAGGGCGCCGC
>NZ_JASJOY010000245.1:0-6807 GCF_031426985.1 Hydrogenophaga sp. | reverse complement strand
GCACCTCGATGCTGGTGGTGCCCATCGTCGCGGCCTATGGGCTGGTGTTTCCCAAAACGTCCTCGCGCGCCATCACCTCGCCCGCCGGCACGGCCGACACCATGGAGGTGCTGGCCAACGTCGAACTGCCCTTCGAGCAGCTGACGCAGATCGTGCGCGCCCACAAGGGCTGCCTGGCCTGGGGTGGCACGGCCGATCTGTCGCCGGCCGACGACGTGCTGATCTCGGTCGAGCGGCCGCTGGCGCTGGATTCACCGGGGCAGATGGTGGCGTCCATCCTGTCCAAGAAGATCGCGGCCGGTGCCACGCACCTGGTGCTGGACATTCCCATCGGCCCCACGGCCAAGGTGCGTTCCATGCCCGAGGCGCAGCGCCTGCGACGGCTGTTCGAATACGTGGCGCAACGCCTGCACCTGTCGCTGGACGTGGTCATCACCGATGGCCGCCAGCCCGTGGGCCGCGGCATCGGCCCGGTGCTCGAAGCGCGCGACGTGATGCAGGTGCTGGAGAACCACCCCGATGCCCCCAACGACCTGCGCCAGAAGTCGCTGCGGCTGGCCGGCCGGCTGATCGAATGCAGCCCCGATGTGCGCGGGGGCGACGGTTTTGCGATCGCGCGCGACATCCTCGACTCGGGCCGCGCGCTGGCGCAGATGCAGGCCATCATCGCCGCGCAGGGCGCGTACGGTTTCGATCACCACCACCCCGCGTTGGGCCCGCTCATGCTGGAGGTGACTGCGCCGCGCGACGGTGTGGTGATCGGGATCGACAACCTGCAGATCGCGCAGATCGCACGGCTGGCCGGGGCGCCCAAGGTGCAGGGGGCCGGCGTGGACCTGTGCGCCAAGCTGGGCGACGCGGTGCGCGCCGGGCAGCCGCTGTTCCGTGTGCACGCGGCCTACCCGGCCGATCTGGAATTTGCCCGCCAGGCCAGTGCCCGCAGCAGCGGCTACAGCCTGGGCGAGGCGGGGCAGGTGCCCCAGGTCTTTGTGGAGTTCTGATGCTGCTGTGTTTTGAAGACGAAGAGGCCATCGCCCAGCGCGCGGCCGAGGCTATCGATCTGCCGCTGGCGCGCATCCAGCGCCACCGCTTTCCCGACGGCGAGCTGCGCCTGCGCCTGCCCGACCCGTTGCCCTCGCGTGTGGTCCTCTGGCGCGGCCTGCACCAGCCCAACGAGAAGCTGGTCGAGCTGCTGCTGGCCGCGCGCACCGCGCGCCAGCTCGGGGCGCGGCAGCTCACCCTGGTCACGCCTTACCTTGCCTACATGCGGCAGGACATCGCGTTCAACCCCGGCGAGGCGGTGAGCCAGCGCATCGTGGGGGCGTTTCTGGCCGAGCTGTTCGACGCCGTCCTCACCGTGGACCCGCACCTGCACCGCGTGGCCACGCTGGAAGAAGCCATTCCGGTGCGTGACGCCATCGTGCTCAGCGGTGCCCCGCTGCTGGCCGACCACATCGCCACGCAGCGGCGCGACGTGCTGCTGGTCGGCCCGGACGAGGAGTCGCAGCAGTGGGTGGCCCAGGCCGCGCTGCGCCACGGCTGGCACAGCGGGGTGTGCCACAAGACGCGTCACGGCGACCGCGAGGTCGACATCGTGTTGCCCGATTTGCCCGTCGCGGGCCGTGCGGTGGTGCTGATGGACGATGTGGCCAGTTCGGGCCACACCGTGGCACAGGCGGCGCGCGCGCTGCTGCGGGCCGGCGCCGCATCGGTGGACGTCGCGGTCACGCACGCCCTGTTCGCGGCCGGCGCCATGGACCTGCTGCGCGAAGCCGGTGTGGGCCAGGTCTGGAGCACCGACGCCATCCCCCACGCCAGCAACGCCGTCAGCATCGTGCCTGCGGTGGCGCAGGCCCTGCGCCCGCTGCTGGCGCGCTGACCGGGTCAACCGCGCCGTCGCACACACGTTTATCCTTGTTCCCCATGAAGCTTTACAACTACTTCCGTTCTTCTGCATCCTTTCGCGTGCGCATCGCGCTGGCGCTCAAGGGCCTGCCCTACGAATACGTGCCGGTGCACCTGGCCAAGGGCGAGCACAAGCAGGCCGCGTACGGCGACGTGTCGGCCGACCAGCTGGTGCCGCTGCTGGAGCTGGACGATGGCACGCGGCTGTCGCAGTCGATGGCGATCATCGAGTTCCTCGACGAGACCCATCCCGAACCCGCCCTGGTGCCGCGCGACGCCGTCGGCCGCGCGCGCGTGCGGGCGCTGGCGCAGTCGATCGCCTGCGAGATCCACCCGATCAACAATCTGCGCGTGCTCAAGTACCTGTCCAGGGACCTGAAAGTGGACGAAGAGGCCAAGAACACCTGGTACCGCCACTGGGTGCGCACCGGGCTGGAAGCCTTCGAGCGCCAGCTCGCACAACTGCCGGCGTCGGCTTTTTGTTACGGCGACACGCCCACCCTGGCCGACTGCTGCCTGGTGCCGCAGATCTTCAACGGCCAACGCTTCAACACGCCGCTGGACGGCCTGCCGCGCACCATGGCCGCGTTTGAAGCCTGCATGGCGCTGCCCGCGTTCCAGCAGGCCCAGCCCTCGGCTTGCCCGGACAACGAAGCCTGATGCCCGTGCCCGCTGAAGACTGGCTGGTGTCCGACTGGCCGGCGCCGCGCCATGTGCACGCGCTGTTCACCACCCGGGCGGGTGGGGTGTCGGTCGCGCCCTTTGATAGCCTCAACCTCGGCGACCACGTGCGCGACGAAGCCGCCGCCGTGGCCACCAACCGCGCCCGGCTGGGTCAACGCCTGGGCGCCCGGCCGGTGTTTCTGCAGCAGGTGCACGGCACCGCGGTGGCCACGCTGGACCAGCACACGCCCGATGGCACCGTGGCCGACGCCTGCATCACCACGCAGCCGGGCATCGCCTGCACCGTCATGGTGGCGGACTGTCTGCCGGTGCTGTTCACCGACGCCGAGGGCACGGTGGTGGCGGCCGCGCATGCCGGCTGGCGGGGTCTGGTCGGATCGGGGGCGGATGTGGACGGTCAGGGCGTGCTGGAAACCTGTTGGGCCGCGGTGGTCGCTGCGCTGCAAACCCGCCAGCCCCAGCGCACGCGCGAGGACATTGCCGCGAACACGCTGGCCTGGCTGGGTCCATGCATAGGCCCCGAGGCCTTCGAGGTCGGCGAGGAGGTGCGCGCCGCCTTCGTCGCCTGGCGCGCCGATGCGGCCAGCTGTTTCCAGCCGCTGGCCGCCCAGGGCAAGTACCTGACCAACCTGCCGCAACTGGCGCGCCTGCGCCTGCGGGCCATGGGCATCACCCGGCTGTTCGGCAACGACGGGACGCTGCCCTGGTGCACCGTCACGCAGGCTTCACGGTTCTTTTCGCACCGGCGCGACGCCGTCCGCCTGGGCAGCACCGGCCGCATGGCCGCCTGCATCCACATCGGGTGACGCGGTGGTGGATCGGCGTGCTGCATCTTCGGCCGCTTCGCGGGCCTTGATGGCTTTGCGGCGCTGAGGTGCCAACATCAGGTAAACCACCAGTGCCACCGGGAGCAAACCGTACAAAAAGAAGGTCACAATGGCCCCAAGAACGGAACCTGTCGTGTTCGTGGCTTCGGCCACCGACATCATCAGCACCACATACATCCAGGCAATCACCACCAGATACACAGCGTTCCTCGCGCAACGGGTTTTGGCGTTGTCAGCTTGCTGGAAGCAGGTCGATCAACACTAGGGAAAACCCCGGTTCTCTCCCCAGAGGGGGCCGATCATAAGCCGCAGGGCAGCACATCGGAGACAAGCATGACATCTGGGAAATCCAACCCTCAGCCGTGGCTGGAGGCTGCGCAGCAGTTCCAGCAAAACCTCATCAGCCAATGGACCCAGGCGGCGCAGGCCTTCCCGGGCGCGGCCGGGCAAATGCCCGCCGGAGCACCCGCGGCCGACCCCTTTGCCGCGTTCAAGGCCTTCATGCCGCAGACCGGCGCGGCCCACCCGTTCGGCATGGCCATGCCCCCCATGGGCAACCTGCCTGGGCTGGGTGATCTGTTCAACCAGGCGGCCGGGCAGAAGGTCAGTTTTGACCCCGCCAAGCTGCTGGAGATCCAGAACACCTACCTCAAGGACGTGGCCGGCCTGTGGAACCAGGGCCTGGACGCCCGGCCGCAGGGCGACCGCCGCTTCGCCAGCGAGGCCTGGAACAGCAACCCGGTGGCGGCCTTCTCGGCGGCGGCCTACCTGCTCAATGCCCGCACGCTGATGGCCATGGCCGACGCGGTGGAAGGCGATGCCAAAACCAAGACCCGCGTGCGCTTCGCGGTGCAGCAGTGGATCGACGCCAGCGCACCGAGCAACTTCCTGGCCTTCAACGCCGAGGCGCAGAAGAAAGCTATCGAGACCCAGGGCGAGAGCATCGCCAAGGGCGTGGCCAACCTGCTGCACGACATCAAGCAGGGCCATGTGTCCATGACGGACGAGAGCGTGTTCGAGGTGGGCAAGAACGTGGCCACCACCGAAGGCGCCGTGGTGTTCGAGAACGCGCTGTTCCAGCTGATCGAATACAAGCCGCTGACGGCCAAGGTGTACGAGCGGCCGTTCCTGCTGGTGCCACCCTGCATCAACAAGTTCTACATCCTCGACCTGCAGCCCAGCAACTCGCTGATCCGCTACTGCGTGGAGCAGGGCCACCGCACCTTCGTGGTGAGCTGGCGCAACCCCGACGAGTCGCTCGCCCAGGCCACCTGGGACGACTACATCGAACAGGCGGTGATCCAGGCCATCGGCGTCGCGCAAGACATCACCGGCGCCGAGACCATCAACGCGCTGGGCTTCTGCGTCGGCGGCACCATGCTGAGCAATGCGCTGGCCGTGCTGGCCGCGCGCGGCGAAACGCCGGTCAACAGCGCCACGTTCCTCACCACGCTGATCGACTTCACCGACACCGGCATCCTCGACGTGTTCATCGATGAACCGTTCGTGAAGATGCGCGAGATGCAGTTTGCCCAGGGCGGCCTCATGCCCGGGCGCGATCTGGCCACGACCTTCAGCTTCCTGCGTCCGAACGACCTGGTCTGGAACTACGTGGTGGGCAACTACCTCAAGGGCGAGTCGCCGCCACCGTTCGACCTGCTGTACTGGAATTCGGACGCGACCAACCTGCCCGGCCCGTACTACGCCTGGTACCTGCGCCAGACCTACCTGGAAAACAACCTGGTCAAGCCGGGCACAACCACGGTCTGTGACGAGAAGATCGACTTCCGCAAGGTCAAGCTGCCGGTCTACATCTACGGCTCGCGCGAAGACCACATCGTGCCCATCGGTGGGGCATACGCCAGCACCCAGGTGTTTCCGGGCAAGAAGCGTTTTGTCATGGGCGCCTCGGGCCACATCGCCGGCGTGATCAACCCGCCCGCGGCCGGCAAGCGCAGCCACTGGGTGAGCGATGCCACGCAGTTCCCGGCCGACGTGAACGACTGGATTTCCAACGCGACCGAGCACAAAGGCAGCTGGTGGACCGACTGGGCCGCCTGGCTCAAGCCGCTGGCGGGCAAACAGATTGCTGCGCCCAAGGCCTACGGCAAGGGCAAGACCTACGCCGCCATCGAGCCGGCACCGGGACGCTACGTGAAGGCGAAGGCCTGACCCCATTCTGCTCGGGCTGAGCCTGTCAACGCCCCGGCCAACATCTCTGCACGCCCTTCGACAGGCTCAGGGCCAACGGACAAATTTGCAAACCCAAGAGGAAACACCATGGAAGACATCGTCATCGTTTCAGCCGCTCGCACCGCCGTGGGCAAGTTCGGCGGCTCGCTCGCCAAGACCCCGGCCACCGAACTCGGCAGCATCGTCATCAAGGAACTGCTGGCGCGCACCGGTCTGCCGGTCGATGCGATCGGTGAGGTGATCATGGGCCAGGTGCTGGCCGCAGGCGCGGGCCAGAACCCGGCCCGCCAGGCCACGTTGAAGGCCGGCTTGGCCAAGGAAACCCCGGCGCTGACCATCAACGCCGTCTGCGGCTCGGGCCTGAAGGCCGTGATGCTGGCCGCGCAGGCCGTGGCCTGGGGCGACAGCGAGATCGTGATCGCCGGCGGCCAGGAAAACATGAGCGCCAGCCCGCACGTGCTCAACGGCAGCCGCGACGGCCAGCGCATGGGCGACTGGAAGATGACCGACACCATGATCGTCGACGGTCTGTGGGACGTCTACAACCAGTACCACATGGGCATCACCGCCGAGAACGTGGCCAAGGCCCAAGGCATTTCGCGCGAGATGCAGGACGCGCTGGCTGCCGCCAGCCAGCAAAAAGCCGCCGCCGCCCAGGCTGCAGGCAAGTTCAAGGACGAGATCGTTGGCGTGAGCATCCCGCAGCGCAAGGGTGACCCGGTGGTCTTCAACAGCGACGAATTCATCAACGCCAAGACCACCGCCGAAGTGCTGGCCGGTCTGCGTCCCGCCTTTGACAAGGCCGGTTCCGTGACCGCCGGCAACGCCTCGGGCATCAACGACGGCGCCGCCGCCGTGATGGTGATGACGGCCAAGAAGGCGGCCGCCCTGGGCCTGACGCCGCTGGCTCGCATCGCCGCCTTCGGCACCACCGGCCTGGACCCAGCCATCATGGGCATGGGCCCGGTGTCGGCCTCGCAAAAGGCCCTGGCCCGCGCGGGCTGGAAGGCGTCGGATGTGGACCTGTTCGAACTCAACGAGGCCTTCGCTGCCCAGGCCTGCGCCGTCAACCGCGCGCTGGACATCGACCCGGCCAAGGTCAACGTCAACGGTGGCGCCATCGCCATCGGCCACCCCATCGGCGCGTCCGGCTGCCGCATCCTGGTGACGCTGCTGCACGAGATGCAGCGCAGCGGCG
>NZ_JASJOY010000244.1:0-7621 GCF_031426985.1 Hydrogenophaga sp. | reverse complement strand
CATCCAGTCCATGGTGGCGGCGCCGTCGTGCACTTCACCGATCTTGTGGTTCACGCCCGTGTAAAACAGGATGCGCTCGGTCGTGGTGGTCTTGCCGGCGTCGATGTGCGCCGAAATACCGATGTTGCGATAACGCTCAAGGGGCGTATTGCGTGCCATGAAAATTCTCCAAAATTAAGTACCAAAGCCCGCGACCCTTATGAGGCCCGCGGGCTCGCTTCCAACAGGCTAGCGGGCGCGCATGGCGCCCGCGTGAATCAGAAGCGGAAGTGGCTGAAGGCCTTGTTGGCCTCGGCCATGCGGTGCACTTCATCACGCTTCTTCATGGCACCGCCACGGCCTTCGGTGGCTTCCACCAGCTCGTTGGCCAGGCGCATGGCCATGGACTTCTCGCTGCGCTTGCGGGCAGCTTCCTTGATCCAGCGCATCGACAGCGCCAGACGGCGAACCGGGCGCACTTCAACGGGCACCTGGTAGTTCGCACCACCCACGCGGCGGGACTTGACCTCCACCATGGGCTTGACGTTGTTGATGGCGATGGAGAAGGCTTCGACCGGGTCTTTGCCGGTCTTTTTCTCGATCTGCTCCAGCGCACCGTAAATGATGCGCTCGGCGACAGCTTTTTTGCCGCCTTCCATGATCACGTTCATGAACTTGGAGAGCTCGACGTTGCCGAACTTGGGATCCGGCAGGATTTCACGTTTAGGGACTTCGCGACGACGTGGCATGTTTCACCTCAAATTTGCTTCAGTTGGCGCCTTTTCAGACACCGCGAGAACCCAGCCAGGCTCTCACTTACTCGACCCGACGCCGACATGGCGTTTTGGGGTCACTACGTTCAGCACAGCTTGCCGGCCGGCCAAACACCGAAAACCCGAATCACTTGGCCTTGGGCTTCTTCGCGCCGTACTTGGAGCGCGACTGCTTGCGGTCTTTCACGCCCTGCAGGTCCAGCGAACCGCGCACGATGTGGTAACGCACACCAGGCAAGTCCTTGACACGACCGCCGCGAACCAGCACGACGCTGTGTTCCTGCAGGTTGTGGCCTTCACCGCCGATGTAGGAGATGACCTCAAAACCGTTGGTCAGGCGCACTTTGGCGACTTTACGCAGAGCGGAGTTGGGCTTCTTGGGGGTCGTGGTGTACACACGGGTGCACACGCCACGACGCTGCGGCGAGTTTTCCATGGCCGGGCTCTTGGATTTGGTCTTTTCGACCTCCCGGCCGTGGCGCACGAGTTGGTTGATGGTTGGCATTGAAAACGTCCCTAAACGTTTGAAAAAAGCAAAGACGAAAACCCCTCGGAAAATTCCGAAGAGCCTTCGACTATATCACGCGGTCTGTTTTTCGCCAAACAGGAGCCGATCCGACGGGTCGACGCCCCGCCACACGCGGCGCCGGTTCACTGGATCCAGAGGCGCAGCGCGTCCCAGGCGCGCCCCAGCAGGCCGCTTTGTTCCACGGCTTCCAGCACCGTCAGCGGCACTTCGGCCACCAGCGCACCGTTGGCCTGCGACACGCGCAGGGTGCCCACCGCCTGGCCGCGCAGCAGCGGCGCGACCAGCGGATCCGGCCGGGCGATCTCGGTCTTCAGCTTGCTGCCCTCGCCGGCGGGCACGGCCACGACCACACCTTCTGGACGGCCCAGCTTGACCGTGGCCGCCTGGCCTTTCCAGACCCGTGGGCTGGCCACCGGCTGGCCGGCGGCCACCAGGCGCACCGCATCAAAAGCGGTGTAGCCCCAGTTCAGCAGCTTCTGGCTTTCGGCCGCGCGGGCGTTTTCGCTGGCCGCCCCCAGCACCACACTCAGCAAGCGGCGCTGGCCCTGCGCACCCGCACCCAGCGCGGGCACCGGGCGACGCGCCGTGGCCACCAGGCAATAGCCCGCGGCATCGGTGTGGCCGGTTTTGAGACCGTCCACGCTGGGATCGCGGAACAGGAGCAGGTTGCGGTTGGTGTCGTTGGCCGCGGGGGTGCCGGGGTAGCGGTAGTGCTGGAGGGCGTAGTAGCCAACGTATTGGGGGAAATCGCCCATCAGGCGCGTGGCCAGCGTGGCCAGGTCGCGCGCGGTGGTCACGTGGCCGGCCACTGTCAGTCCTTCTGGATTCTTGAAACTGCTGGCCTTCATGCCCAGCACCCGGGCCTGCTCGTTCATCAGCTGCACGAAGCGCTCGGCCGATCCCCCCACCCCTTCGGCCAGCGCCATCGTGGCGTCGTTGCCGGACTGCACGATCATGCCTTTGATCAGATCCTCGACCGGCACCTGCATCTTGGGATCGATGAACATGCGCGAGCCCGGCATCTTCCAGGCGCGCTCACTCACGGGGAAGGTCTGCGTCAGGCTGATCTTGCCGGCCTTGAGCGCGTCGAACACGATGTAGGCGGTCATGAGCTTGGTCAGCGAGGCGGGCTCGACCGGTTTGTCGGCATCTTTGGCGGCCAGCACCTGGCCGGCGGTCACATCCAGCAGCAGATAGGCACGGGCAGCAACTTCAGGGGGCTGCGGCGCCTGGGCCGCCACAGAAAAGGCCGCCACAGCAGCCCACACACCGATCACTCGAGAACACCAACGACGCAAAGACATCAAACAACCTGACCAAAAATGAAAAACTGCGACGCCCTCAGGCGCGCAGATGACGCAAGACCAGCTCTCGCAGCAAGGGCAGCTGGCCATGAAAAAAATGCCCGCCACCAGGCACCACCAGCACCGGCAGGTTCTGGGGCCGAGCCCAGTCCATCACCGACGCCAGCGGAACGGTGTCGTCCTGCTCGCCATGGATGACCAGGCTGCGCAGATGAAGTTCCGACGGCACGGGCGCAACAGCAAAACGGCTGGCCGCCGTGCCCACCAGCACCAGGCGCTGGAGGTCGCGTTGGGCCTGCAGCTGGGCGGCGGCATGGCTGGTGACGAAGGCCCCGAACGAAAACCCGGACAGGCACAGCGGCCCATCGGGCGCCTGGGTGCGGATGACCGCCAGCAGGTCGTCCAGCTCGCCACGGCCTTCGTCGTAGGCGCCTTCGCTGCGCCCCACCCCCCGGAAGTTGAAACGCACCGCCGTCCAGCCCGCCAGCACAAAGGCACGCGCCAGCGTCTGCACCACCTTGTTGGTCAGGGTGCCGCCATGCAAGGGATGGGGATGCGCGATGACCGCGGCGCCCAGCGGCGCGCCTTCAGGCCGGTCGATGGCCACTTCGATCTGCCCCGCGGGGCCGTCTTGCAGCAGGTGTTCGGTCTGGGCATTCATGCGCTCGCTCCGGGCAGGGCCACCCTCGGCGGCCGGTTGTAACGGCGCACTCAGCGCCCGACGTCGGACGGGGTCAGCAGACGCTGCACCACCACGCCATCGCGCAGGTGGGAGGTGACGATCTCGTCGATGTCGCTCGCGTCGACGAAGCTGTACCAGACGGCTTCGGGGTAAACGACCGCGATCGGCCCGCCGGCGCAGCGGTCCAGGCAGCCCGCCTTGTTCACGCGCACCTTGCCCGGCCCGGCCAGCCCCAGCGCCTTGACCTGCGACTTGCAGCGGTCGAACGCTTCTTGCGCCTTGTGTTGCGCACAACAGGCTTCACCGTTGTCGCGCTGGTTCAGGCAAAAGAAGATGTGCCGCTCGTAATAAGAATTGTTGTCAGCCATGGCGGGATTTTAGTCGCCGCGCCCGGGCGGACGGGCCAGCGCCCGCGCACCCAGCCACAGCGCCGCAAACGGCCACAACCAGCCCAGCCACTGGGACAGCCCATGGAAGCGGATGAACCGCCCCTGCTCCCACACCTGCAGCGACTGCGCAAAGTACGCGCTGACCGGCGCGCGGTTGAGCAGGCTCAGCGACACCGCCAGGCTCAGCAACAGGCCCACGTGGCACAACCGTGCCGGCAGGGTCATGCACAACAACCCGAGCAGCAGCGCCAGCCCCATGCCCACCCCGGCCTGCGGCGTCATCCACGACCACGCATGGGACGGACCATAAGTGAGCGCCGACGACAGGCCCGACACCCCCAGAGCGCAGGCGAACAGCATCAGCAGAAAAACGCCCCGGCGGCCCACCGAACGCAGATCGGCATACCCCATGAGCAGCGGCGCCAGCAAGCCCAGCGCGACGCAGAACGCCTCGGCCAGCGGGCCGAGCGGCAGCGCCGTGTCGGCACGCAGCGGCACCCAGTCCAGGAACGGCGTGTCGGCCAGCAGCCGCACCAACCCCGCTTCCAGCCGCTCCGACACCTGGCCCAGCCCGAACGGCACCGAGGCCGGGTACAGCAGCGCGGCCGGCCAGAGCGCCAGCAACACCAGGCCGCCATGGGCCTGCGGGAAGAACCAGTCGGCGCGGAACTGGCTCCAGCGCCGCAAGGCCCCCAGCCGCTGCAACACCCAGGCGGCGCTGGCGCCCACCAGCGCACCGGCGGCATTGAGCCCCAGATCGACGTTGGATGGCACGCGCATGGGCAGAAAGTTCTGCACGGTTTCGACCAGCAGCGTCAGCAGCAGCGACCACAGCACCGCCAGCGGCCACGACCAGGCGCCCCAGCCGGCGCGCATCATGCCCAGCGCCAGCAGAAAACCCAGCGGCATGTAACCCACGAGGTTGGACCAGAGGTCAAAACCCGTCCAGTACTGGGGCCAGGGGGCCCACAGAAAGGCCAGCGGCGACACGCCCTGCGCGCGCCAACCCTCGAAGGGATACAGGCTGGCGTAGAGCACCAGCCCGGTGAAGATCAGTGCCAGGGTCCAGGCCGACGAGCGCGCTTGCACAGCCGCCTGCACGCCTCAGAAAGGCTTGACCACCACCAGCGCCACCACGATCACCATCATGATCACGGGCGCTTCGTTGAACCAGCGGTACCAGACGTGGTTGCGGCGGTTCTGGCCGTTGCGGAATTTGCGCAGCATCACCCAGCACGCGTGGTGGTAGCCCAGCAGCAAGACGACGAACAGCAGTTTGGCGTGCATCCAGCCGTTGTCCGGCCCCCTGCCAATGCCGTAACCCAGCCAGAGCCACAAGCCCAGCGCCAGGGCCGGCACGGCCAGCAGCGTCATGAAGCGAAACAGCTTGCCCGCCATCAGCATCAGTCGCCCGCGCTCGGCCACGCTTTCGGGCGGCACCAGGGCGAGGTTGACAAAGATGCGCGGCAGGTAGAACAGGCCTGCGAACCAGCTGGCGATGAAGACGATGTGAAAGGTTTTGACCCAGAGCATGGCGGCAGTGTAGTGCCCCCATCGGCCGCTCGCACCGGCCCATCCAGCACCGCTGCACATATGCGCAGGCAAAAAAAAACCCGGCCCACAAGGGCCGGGTGGATAAGCCTTTTTGCTGTCACACACTAAGGCACCCGCTCAGGGAGGAAAAGCGGGGGACGTTCCTTTCGGTTTGTCCGATATGAATGTTACAACATAATTTCGAGAAGTTTCAAGCAAAACCTGTCAGATCTGACAGGGGCCCTCTCACATTTCGGCCCATTTGAAGATAACGAATACCAAGGCGTTACATCATCTTGGCCAATTCGAACATGACGGCTGTGCCCAAGGCTTCGCGGATGTTGCCGCGCCCAACCTTGGCCATGGAAAACTCCCCAAAACCGGACATGTCGAACGAGCTGTCATCGGGCGAGATCTCCACGAACGGGAACTCGAACACCTCGCGCAACAGATCGCGCCGGAAGGTCTCGAAGGCGTCGTCCTTGATCTCGGAATCGACCACGATCAGGTTGGGCATGCGGCTCTTGACGGCATCACGCGCCTGGCTGAAGTCCACCACACTGTCGGACGAAATGCCGATCTCGCGCAGCGCATCGCGCACATCGGCCCGGATCTGCAGGCTGGGCGAAATGGTGAGCACATACGTGCCCGACAGCGACTTGAACATGGAGGACTGCTCGTCCGACAGGTCCACCGCCGAAATGCCGTCCACCGCCTGCACCGTGCGCGTGAACAGGGCCGTGAAGCCCACACCGTCCTGGTCCATTTCGCGGTCGATCTCGATGCCGCCGGCCGTCAAGGCGATCTGGCGGATCAGCATCCAGCTGAGGTTGTCGGGGCTGGTGGCGCTGGAGGGTGGCACGCCATCGTTGGACACGCGCACCTGCAAGCGCGCGTGCTGCGGCCAGGCGTTGAGGTCCATGCGCACGTCCACCCGGTTGCCGAACGGCAGGCCCCAGTCCAGCACGGCGTTGACGAAGGTGTGCGCCACGGTCGGATCGACCAGCACTTCGACCGGCTTGAGCTTGCGGCGCAGCACGATGCCCAGAATGCCCAGCTCCTGCTTGCGCTCCTGCAGCACCCCCTCGACCAGCACCGACATGTCCACCTTCTCGTGGGTCTGGCGGATGCGACCGCTGTAGAAACGGGTGACCTGCTGGGCACTGACGCCGGCCAGCTTGATGCGCTCGGCCGGGATGCTCAGCGTGCGGTGCTCCAGCTTGCTGATGCGGCCGCGCGCCAGCAGCTGGTCGATCTGGTTCTGCAGCGCGCTGACCCCCTCGGTGATCTGGTCGGCCAGCCCCGAGATCAGGCTGGGCCAGTGGTCGTCCAGCGACCACATATCGGTCTCGTTGTGTCCTCCCGATTTGGCAGACCCCGATGGTCCCGCGCTGGTTTTTCTGTTTTGCGGCATGAAAGGCTTCTGATGAGATGTCGATGACCTGACGCATCCCTGCGGGGGAAGACGGGCCTGTCTGCTGCTCGGCGGACCGCGACGGAGTCCGTCACCACGTGGCAAGAGCGAGTGCTTTGAAGAGTTCTTTGAAAATAGCACCGGCGGCCACGTCACAGCTGCTGCTATTTTCAGCGGTCCGTGGAGTTCAACACAAACTTACGCGTTTTTCAATGTACCAACGAAGCTGACGCGCCCTGCGGCCCCGGGCGCATCGGCCCCGCCGCCGCCGCCCTGCTTCTGGCCGGCTTTGCCACAATCGACCCATGCACACCCACGCCCCCTACCCCCTCGCCCGTCCGCGTCGCCTGCGCCGCGATGCCTTCACCCGCGACCTGGTGCGCGAGCACCGGCTCAGCCCGGCCGATTTCATCTACCCGGTGTTCGTGCTGGACGGCAACGACCGGCGCGAAGCGGTCAAGTCCATGCCGGGCGTCGAACGCCTGAGCCTGGACCTGCTGCTGCCCGTGGCCGAGGACTGCGTGAAGCTGGGCATTCCGTACATGGCGCTGTTCCCGGTGATCGACCAGTCGCTCAAGACGCCGGACGGCCAGGAGGCCATGAACCCCGACGGCCTGGTGCCGCGCGTGGTGCGGGCGCTGAAGAAGGAATTCCCCGGTCTGGGCGTGATGACCGACGTGGCCCTGGACCCGTACACCAGCCACGGCCAGGACGGCGTGCTGGACGAGCACAACTACATCCTCAACGACCCGACGGTGAAGATCCTGGTGCAGCAGGCGCTGACCCAGGCCGCCGCCGGTGTGGACATGGTCGCCCCCAGCGACATGATGGACGGCCGCATTGGCGCCATCCGCCAGGGGCTGGAAGCCGCCGGCCACGTGCACACGCGCATCATGGCCTACAGCGCCAAGTACGCCAGCGCCTTCTATGGCCCCTTCCGCGACGCCGTGGGTTCGGCCGCCAACCTGGGCAAGGCCGACAAGAAGGTCTACCAGATGGACCCGGGCAACAGCGACGA
>NZ_JASJOY010000243.1:0-1590 GCF_031426985.1 Hydrogenophaga sp. | reverse complement strand
CGCTGGACACGGCGACGGCCTTGCTCGCAGCCGACCTGCACCGCCAGCACAAACTCGCCACCGCCGACGCCATCGTCTACGCCACGACCGTGAAACACGGCGCCGAACTGCTGACCTGCGATGCGCATTTCAAAGGCCTGCCTGGCGCCGTGCTTTTCCCCAAAGCGGCTGTTCGCTGAACCAGTCCGACCAGGGCGGCCACCGGCGCGAAGTGGCCCAACCCAGGGCGCCGCGGAACCGGCTTCGCCGGGCCGCCAGCGCCGCCCCCTGGGGGGTGACGCCGCAGGCGGCGCGGGGGGTCAATATTGTTTATAGGGCAGGAACTTGCCCGACATCACGATGTTCACGCGGTCACCGTTCGGGTCGGCCTGGCGCTGCATGTCCATCTTGAAATCGATCGCGCTCATGATGCCGTCGCCGAACTCTTCGTGGATCAGTTCCTTGAAGGTGGTGCCGTAGACGCTGACCAGTTCGTAGAAGCGGTAGATCAGCGGGTCGGTCGGCACGCTGGTGGGCAGCGAGCCCTTGTAGGGCACCACCATCAGCCACTTCTGCTCGTCGGCAGAGAGGCCGAATATCTTGCCCAGCACCTTGGCCTGCGCCGGTGTGGCGGTCATCTGGCCCAGGCACAGGGCCGTGGTCCATTCCTTGGACTGGCCCACCTTCTTGGCCACGTCGGCCCAGCTCAGGCCTTTGCTGACTTTGGTGGAGATGATTTTTTCGGTGACGTCGAGTCGGCTCATGGTGTTGCCTCTTGGTGTTGAAGAAGTGGGAAGTGGAATCAATGGGCTTTGGCCCGAGATACGAGGAAATCCACGATGTGATTTCTGAGGTCGTAGTAGCCGTCCAGGTGGTGCAGCTGCGCGCGCGTGCGGCTGCGCGGCAGCGGGTTGACCACCACCTCGGCCATGCCGCCGGGCCGGTAGCCTTGGTCGGTTTCCTGGCCGTTGGTCATGAGCAGGATGCGGTCGGCCAGCAGGATGGCTTCGTCCACGTCGTGCGTGATCATGAAGACGGTCTGGTGCGTCTCGCGCACGATGGCCATCAGTTCATCCTGGATGGTGCCGCGCGTGAGCGCGTCGAGCGCGCCGAAGGGCTCGTCCAGCAGCAGCATCTTGGGCTGGATGGCAAACGCACGCGCAATGCCCACGCGCTGCTTCATGCCACCCGAGAGCTGGCTCGGCTTCTTGTCGATCGCGGGCAGCAGGCCGACCAGGGCGACGAACTTTTCCACGTGCAGGTTGATCTGCGGCGTCTTCCATTCGGGCCAGCGCGACTTGACGGCGAAGGCGATGTTCTGCCGCACGGTGAGCCAGGGCATGAGCGCGTGGCTCTGGAACACCACGCCGCGCTCCAGGCTGGGGCCGACGATCTCGCGGCCGTCCATGAAGCAGTGGCCGCTGGTCGCAGTGTCGAGCCCCGCGAGCACGTTGAGGATGGTGGTCTTGCCGCAGCCGCTGTGGCCGATGATGCAGACGAACTCGCCCTTGTCGATGGTGAACGAGACGTCGGCGAACACCGGCTTGTCCGCCTGGTAGGCCTTGGCGAGCTGTTCGACTTTGAGGAAACCGGACATCGGAGAAACCTTTT
>NZ_JASJOY010000242.1:0-2737 GCF_031426985.1 Hydrogenophaga sp. | reverse complement strand
CCGGCGGCTTCCTTGGCCTTCATGCGGTTGCGCACTTCCAGCATGTCCTTGACCGGAATGCCTTCGGTGATGCAGACGGCCAGATCCAGGTCGGCTTCAACGGCTTCCCAGATCGCGGCGGCAGCGCCGGCGGGCGGCACGTAGATCACCGAGACGGTGGCGCCGGTCTGCTGGGCGGCTTCCTTGACGGTCGAGTAGATCGGGATGTTGAAGATCGACTCGCCGGCCTTCTTCGGGTTCACGCCGGCCACGAAGCAGTTCTTGCCGTTCGCGTATTCCTGGCACTTTTCGGTGTGGAACTGGCCGGTCTTGCCCGTGATGCCCTGGGTGATGACCTTGGTGTCTTTGTTGATGTAGATCGACATGGTGTTCTTCTCCGGGCTTATTTGACGGCGGCGACGATCTTGGTCGCGGCTTCGGCCATGGTGTCGGCGGCGATGATGGGCAGGCCGGACTCGGCCAGCATCTTCTTGCCCAGTTCTTCGTTGGTGCCCTTCATGCGCACGACCAGCGGCACGTTCAGGTTCACGGCCTTGCAGGCGGTGATCACGCCGGTGGCGATGGTGTCGCACTTCATGATGCCGCCGAAGATGTTGACCAGGATGCCCTCGACCTTGGGGTTCTTGAGCATGATCTTGAAGGCTTCGGTGACCTTCTCGGGGGTGGCACCGCCGCCCACGTCCAGGAAGTTGGCCGGCTCGCCGCCGAACAGCTTGATGGTGTCCATGGTGGCCATGGCCAGACCGGCACCGTTCACCAGGCAGCCGATGTTGCCGTCCAGGCTGATGTAGGCCAGGTCAAATTTCGAGGCTTCGATTTCGGCCGGATCTTCTTCGTCCAGATCGCGGTAGGCCACGATCTCGGGGTGGCGGAACAGCGCGTTGGCGTCGAAGTTGAACTTCGCGTCCAGGGCCATCAGGTTGCCCTTGGAGTCGCAGTTCAGCGGGTTGATTTCCACCAACGACGCGTCGGTGTCCATGTAGCACTTGTAGATCTTGGCGAAGATGTCGACCGCCTGATCAATGGAAGCGCCGGTCAGGCCGATGGCGGCCGCCACCTTGCGGGACTGCGCTTCGGTGATGCCGGCCAGCGGGTCGATCATCTCGGTGATGATCTTCTCGGGCGTGGAGTGGGCCACTTCCTCGATGTCCATGCCGCCTTCGCTCGACGCGATCAGGGCGACCTTCTGGGTCGCGCGATCGGTGACCAGCGACACGTACAGCTCGTTCTTGATGTCGGCGCCGTCTTCGATGTACAGGCGGCGGACCTTCTGGCCTTCAGCGCCGGTCTGGTGCGTGACCAGCTGCATGCCCAGGATGTCGCTGGCGCGGGCCTTGACATCGTCGATGCTCTTGGCGACCTTCACGCCGCCACCCTTGCCACGGCCACCGGCGTGGATCTGGGCCTTGACCACCCAGACCGGGCCGCCGAGCTTCTGTGCGGCTTCCACCGCTTCTTGCACCGTGAACGCGGCGATGCCACGGGGCACCGGCACACCAAACTGACGCAAGATTTCCTTGCCTTGGTACTCGTGAATTTTCATGAGGTCTCTCTCGGACTGGGGGTTGTTTGATCCGGCCGGAAGGCACGACCGGCCCACGGGGGGTTCGCGCGGCGCCGGCGACTGTATCATGGTGCAGCGCACCACACACTATATAAGCAGCGGCTTACATAATGCATAATTATAGGAGCCGCTCGCTGAACCCTGACTGACACGAACAGGAGCCGCCATGGCCACAATCTTCATCGACGGCGAAGCCGGCACCACCGGACTGCAGATCCGTGAACGGCTGCAAACCCTGTCCGCCGTCCAGTTGCTGAGCATCGCGCCCGAGCGGCGCAAGGACCCCGAGGCCAAGCGCGAACTGATGGCCCAGGCCGATCTGGTCATCCTGTGCCTGCACGACGACGCGGCCATCGAGTCGGTGGCCATGATCGACGCCCTGCCGGGCCGCAAGCCGCGCATCATCGACGCATCAACCGCCCACCGCTGCCACGATGGCTGGGTCTACGGCTTCCCCGAACTGAGCGCCGGCCAGAGCGCTGCGGTGCGCAACGCCGACCGCGTCGCCAACCCGGGCTGTTACGCCACCGGCGCCATCGCCATCCTGCGCCCGCTGATCGATGCCGGGCTGCTGCCGAAGGACTTTGCGGTGTCGCTGCCCTCGGTCAGCGGCTATTCCGGCGGCGGCCGCAGCATGATCGAGGCCTACGAAGCCGGCACCGCGCCGCTGCACGAGGCCTATGCCCTGGGCCTGGCGCACAAACACATCCCCGAAATCCAGCGCTACACCGGCCTGAGCCGCCGCCCTGTCTTCATCCCGGCGGTGGGCAACTTCCGCCAGGGCATGCTGGTGCAACTGCCGCTGCACCTGGACGAACTGCCCGGCCAGCCCAAGGCCAGCGACCTGCACGACGCACTGGTGGCCCACTACGCGGCCAGTGCGGCCGCCGGCGGCTGGGTGAGCGTGCTGCCGGCCACGGCCGACGGCAAGCTGGACGCGACCGCGCTGAACGACACGAACCAGCTCGAACTGCGCGTGTTCGCCAACGAGGCGCACCGCCACGCGGTGGTGATCGCGCGCCTGGACAACCTGGGCAAGGGCGCCAGCGGCGCCGCGGTGCAGAACCTGCAACTCATGCTGGGGATTTGAGCTCCCCCCTGCGCGGCTGACGCCGCTTCCCCCAAGCAACTGTGTTGCGGGTCAAGTGTTTTTGATGTGCAGAGCCTCGTTCC
>NZ_JASJOY010000241.1:0-6009 GCF_031426985.1 Hydrogenophaga sp. | reverse complement strand
GGTGGCCGACAGCGGCAACGGCAACATCACGCAAGAGGGCAACCTGAGCGTGGCGCTGACGACCGACCTGAACGCCGGCACGGGCAACATCGACCTGAGCAGCGCGGGCAACGACTTCACCGGCACGGTGGACGTGGTCTCCGCCGGTGACATCACCATCCAGGACGTCAACAACCTGGAGCTGGGGGTCATCAACAACACCGGTAATCTGGATGTGACGGCCAGCACCCTGACCGTCAATGATCTGGACGGCGGCGACAAGGACCTCACCCTGGTGGCCGACGACATCACCATCCGTGGCATTGTCGAAGGCACGGGCACCCTGGTCATTGCGCCCAACAGCACGGGTGTGGACATTCATGTCGCCACCTCGACCGACGCCACGGGCGACGTGGCCGGTGCTCTGAACCTCTCGGCCGACGAGCTGGCCCTGGTCCAGAACGGATTTGCGAACGTCCAGATTGGCGATGGCAGCACCACGGGCACCATCACGGTCGGTACGTCGGCCGGCAACCCGCTGACGCTGCAGGACCACACGACGCTGACGACCGCAGGTGGCGTGGAAATCAACACCGCCATCGACACGGCCGGCAACACCCTGACACTGGACGCCGGAACGGCCAGTACGCTTGACCAAGCCATCAGCGGGACCGGTGGGCTGACCACCACTGGCACAGGCGTGATCACCGTGACCGGTGACATGACCTACACCGGCCAGACGACCATCGATACGGGCGCCACGTTGAATGTCGTGGATGCCGGGGGCCTGTCGACCACCTCGGGTGTGTCCAACAGCGGCACCCTGGATATCAGCAACAGCCTGGACAGCACGGTATCCACCGCCAATGTGACGGGCAGCGGCGATGTGTCACTGGGCGACAAGACGCTGGAGCTGACCAACGCCAACGGCACCCTCGCGGGTGTGCTGTCCGGCGCCGGCAATGTCGTGGTGGCTGAAGGTGACCTGACCCTCTCGGGCACCAACACCTACAGCGGCGGCACCACGGTGGAACAGGGTGCGACCCTGACGGTCACCAGCGAAGGCGCTCTGGGTAGCGTCGACGGTGGTACCACCGTCGAGGCCGGCGGCACGTTGGCCTTGAGCGGCGTGATGACCATTGCGGAGAACATCGAGCTTGCGGGCTCGGGGGATGGCGTAAACGCGGGTGCATTGGCGAACACCGGCGACAACACCCTGACCGGTGCCATCACGCTGGCGGGTTCGGATGTGCTGGTCACGTCTTCCGGCGGCAGTCTGACGGTCGATGGCATCGTTTCGGGCGCCGGCACGAACCTGGTGGTCAACAACCAGGGGACGACCACGTTCAACGGCTTGGTTGACGCAGCATCCTTGACCACCGATGCGGGGGGCACCACGGTTCTCGGCGCAAACGTCACCACATCGGGGACCCAGCGCTATGGCGATGATCTGAGCCTCGATGGTTCGGTGACGCTGACCGGTTCGTTGGTGGCCTTTGACGATGCGGTGACCGGCTCGGCCGATCTGACCGTGACGGCACAGCAGACCACCATCAACGGTGGCAGCGTCAGCACGACGGGTAGCCAGACCTACGACGGCAACGTCGGCCTGGGTGCGGACACGAACCTGACGGCCAGCCTGGTGAACCTGACCCAGGGTGCCGACGGTGCGGGCAACGACCTGACTGTGACGGGCAACCTGAACCTGGACGGCGCGGTGACCAACGTGGCCGACCTGTTGGTGACCGGTACCAGCGACCTGGGTGCCGACGTGAACACCACGGGCAGCCAGACCTACACCGGCGCGGTGGCGCTCTCGGGTGGCGACCGCACGCTGACGGGTTCCACCGTCAGCCTGGACGGCGGTGTCGATGGCGGCACCAACGCGCTGAGTGTGGCGGGCAACGCCGAGATCGGCGGCGACGTGACGGGCGTGAGCACGCTGTCGGTGAGCGGCAACACGACGCTGGCGGCCGATGTGACCACCAGTGGTGCGCAGAGCTACGGCGATGCCACGGGCGACTCGGTGACCATCGCGGGCCCGGTCATCCTGACCACGACCGACAGCGCGGTGAGCTTCAGCGGCGCGGTCGATGGCGACGGTGTTGGCACCAGTTCTGACGCGCTGACCATCAGCGCGGGCGCCGGCACGGTGAGCTTCGGTGGCGCTGTCGGCAGCACCGACCCGCTGCAGAGCCTGAGCGTGACCGCCGGTCTGACCGAGATCAATGGTGGCAGCGTCAGCACGACGGGCAGCCAGACCTATGACGGCAACGTCGGCCTGGGTGCGGACACGAACCTGACGGCCAGCCTGGTGAACCTGACCCAGGGTGCCGACGGTGCGGGCAACGACCTGACTGTGACGGGCAACCTGAACCTGGACGGCGCGGTGACCAACGTGGCCGACCTGTTGGTGACCGGTACCAGCGACCTGGGTGCCGACGTGAACACCACGGGCAGCCAGACCTACACCGGCGCGGTGGCGCTCTCGGGTGGCGACCGCACGCTGACGGGTTCCACCGTCAGCCTGGACGGCGGTGTCGATGGCGGCACCAACGCGCTGAGTGTGGCGGGCAACGCCGAGATCGGCGGCGACGTGACGGGCGTGAGCACGCTGTCGGTGAGCGGCAACACGACGCTGGCGGCCGATGTGACCACCAGTGGTGCGCAGAGCTACGGCGATGCCACGGGCGACTCGGTGACCATCGCGGGCCCGGTCATCCTGACCACGACCGACAGCGCGGTGAGCTTCAGCGGCGCGGTCGATGGCGACGGTGTTGGCACCAGTTCTGACGCGCTGACCATCAGCGCGGGCGCCGGCACGGTGAGCTTCGGTGGCGCTGTCGGCAGCACCGACCCGCTGCAGAGCCTGACCGTGACGGCCGGCCTCACCGGCATCAACGGTGGCAGCGTCAGCACGACGGGCAACCAGACCTACGACGGCAACGTCAGCCTGGGCGAGGCCACGACCACGCTGAGCAGCACCAGCGGCAGCATCGGTGCCACCGGTTCGGTCACCGGCCAAACCCTGGTGGTCAACGCCGCTGGCATGACCCTGACCAACACGGCCAACGACCTCGACACGGTCTCGGGCAATGTGGCCGCAGGTGGGTTGAACCTGGTGGACAGCGACGCCATCACCGTGGGTGTGGCCGGCATCGGCAGTGCGGGTGGCAATGTCAGCATCACCACCCTGTCGGGTGATCTCACGCTGGCAGGCGACATCGCCGTGACGGGCAGTGGCGACATCGTGCTGGTGGCGGAGGGCAACTTCGTCAACCAGGCCGGTGCCGATGCCCTGAGCACCGATTCGGGCCGCTGGCTGGTGCAGTCCACCAACCCGCTGCTGGACACCACCGACGGCCTGACGGCCGACTTCAAGTACTACGGCACGACCGCAGCCAACGTGGCCGGCATCGGGGATCTGGCAGGTCAGGACGGCTTTGTCTACGAAGTGGTGCCGGTGGTCAACGCCGTGCTCATGGGCACTGTGGACAAGACCTACGATGCCAAGCTCGCTGCGTCTCTGGTACACGGCAACTACGATCTTTCCGACGTGAAGATCGGCACCGACGCATACGCCGGTACGAACGTGACCTTGTCCGGCTTCGCCACGGGCACCTACGACAACAAGAATGCCAACGCCAGCAAGGACGGTGTCCTGCTGGCCAGTCTGGACCTCAAGAACGTGAGCGTCTCGGGTCTGGGCATCGCGACGGTGATGGACAACGGCACGGTGGCCTACGGGTACCAGCTCGCGTCCGGCTCGGTTCAGGGCAATGTCGGTGTGGTCCGTCAGGCCCCGCTCAATGTCAGCGGTCTGCTGGCCGTGGACAAGATCTACGACGCCACCGCTACCGCCACGTTGAACACCAGCGGTGCGGTGTTCGGTGCGGGCCTGGATCCTGATTCCGTGGGGGGATTGCGAGCCAACGATGCTGGCACGCTTGACCAGATCGAGGTGGTGGGTGCTTCGGGTTACTTCACTGCGGCCGACGGCGTTGCTGCAGACAAGAACGTGGCCTTTGATGCCGGTACGGGTGCTGTGATCGCCAAGAGTGTGGTGGCGACCGATTTGCAACTCAGTGGTGGCACCAGCAACTACTACCTGGTCCAAGAGGATGACCTCTCGGCCAAGATCGTGCAGCGCGAGATCGCCATCACCGATGCGGTGGGCAAGAGCAAGGTTTTTGACGCGACGACCACGGCCGAAATCGAGGGTCTGGAATGGCAGGTGCTGACCAACGATCGTGAGCTGATGCAGATCAGCGACACGTCGATGGCCAACGACAGCATCGCACCGACCTATACCGCCAACTTCTCGGACATGAATGCGGGGCAGGGCAAGTCGATCACGCTCGCATTCACGGGCATGACCGGCGCTGATGGTGCCAACTACCGGTTGCTGACCAAGACCCGGTCCGGTCTGCGGGCCAATATCGACAAGGCCGATCTCACGTTCACGATCTCCGCCGATCGCGTGTACGACGGTACCGACCTGATCGCGGACGACGTGCTGCAGCTGGCGCCGAGCATTGCCGATCCCAAGCTGGTGGGGGCGGTTTTCGACTGGAGTTCGGCAACCTTCGATGACAAGAACGTGGGCCAAGACAAGGTGGTCACGGTCTCGGGCATCACACTGACCAATGCGGGCAGCCTGGACCTCAGCAACTTCAACACCTTTGCAGGCAATGCCACGGCGCTGGGCAGCGGTTCGATCACGGCGCTCGGCCTGAACATCGTGGTCTCGGGTATCACGGCGCAGGACAAGCAATACGACGGCACAAAGGCCGCGACGGTTTCTGCTGAGGGCGTCCAGTTCACCGGTTTGATCGCCGGGGACGAGGTCTCGATCGCCACGCTGCGGGGCGAATTCGCCTCCGAGGACGTGCAGTTCGATGGGAACAACCAGGCCGCTGAACAGACGGTGAACCTGTTTGCCACGTATGGCGGCGCCGACTGGCGCAACTACACGATCGTGGATCAGGACACGACCACAGCCAAGATCACGCAACGCGTGCTCACACTGGATGGCGTCCTGACGCCCAACAAGGTGTACGACGGCAACACCTCGGCAACCGTTGACTTCAGCGGTGCCGTGCTGTCCAACAAGGTCGGTGCCGACGATGTCACTTATTCCTTGGCTTCGGTCAATGGTCAGTTTGCGGACAAAAACGTTGGAACCGACAAGCAGGTGGTGATCAACGGCGTCCAGCTGGACGGTGCGGACAAGGCCAACTACACCCTGACGGTGGAAGGCCGTGGCGATATCACCCGTCTGGACAGCGTGTCCTGGGTGGGCGCAGGTCTGACAAACAACTGGTTCGATGCGGCCAACTGGGCGGGCGGCGCGGTGCCGGATCTGGCCAACGTGGCCAACGTGATTGTTCCTCTGAGCACCACGTTCACGTTCGACCCGACGGTGGTTCCAGGTGCGCAAACCGGCAAGGTGGAAATCGACTCCCTCTCTGGTGGTCTGACGGGGGACAGCACCCTCGCAGGTGGGCAGCTGAACATGGCTGCCGGTGAACTGGCGGTGGGGTTGGGCGGCATCAACCTGACTGGTATCAACCAGACGGGCGGCATTTTGAGCAGCACCGGCGACGTGCAGTTGGCCAGCTTCCAGCAGAGCACTGGAACGCTGTTGACCAGCGCGGGCGCTGACTTCATCGTGACCGACAGCTTCTCCCAGAGCGGCGACGGTTCGGTGTCTGTCTCCGGCAATGCCACGATCACGGATGTGGCCGGCGGTATCCAGTTGGGCGACCTGACGGTCACGGGTGACTTGAGCGTGGACAGCATCGGTGGCGACATCACCGACAGCGGCACCGTGACGGTGGGCGGCAGCACCGATCTGGACGCTGGCACGGGCAACGTGGCGCTGGACAACGCGACCAACGACTTCGGTGGCACGGTCAACGCCAGCGGCGCGGATATCACCCTGGCCGATGCCAACGGCATCGAACTGGGCAACGTGGACGCTGGCGGCACGCTGGGCGTGAGCGCGGCGGACGACATCACGCAGACGGC
>NZ_JASJOY010000240.1:0-1806 GCF_031426985.1 Hydrogenophaga sp. | reverse complement strand
ACCGCGTCTACAAGAACTACGACCCGCGCGCCAAGCTGATGCAGGAAACCTGCAACGAAGTGCTGGCCGAACTGGGCCTGGAGAACGACCCCCTGTTCAAACTGGCCAAGGAACTGGAAAAGATCGCGCTGGAAGACGAGTACTTCGTCAGCCGCAAGCTCTACCCGAACGTCGACTTCTACTCCGGCATCGTGCAGCGCGCCATCGGCATCCCCGTCAGCCTGTTCACCGGCATCTTCGCGCTGGCCCGCACCGTCGGCTGGATCGCCCAGCTCAACGAAATGCTGGCCGACCCCGAGTACAAGATCGGCCGTCCGCGCCAGCTGTTCACGGGCGCGGCACGCCGCGACGTGCCGGCCGGGTTTAAGCGATAACCCCCTGCGCCGCTTTGCGGCTTCCCCCTTGAAAAGGGGGACCACACCTGTGGCCCGGCGAAGCCGGTTCCACGGTGTGTGCTGGTCAAGGCACTTCACTCCGACCCGCTCACCTCTGGTGCAGCGGGTTTTGTTTTTGCGGGGTCTGACATCGCCAATCACGATGCCAGACCCACAACAAAAGAGGGAAAATCATCGAAGTCATCTTGAAATGCGATGACTGCTTCATGAACACCCCCGACCGAGCCTTCACCCGTCGCCTGGACCTGACCACGCTGCAACTGTTCGTGGCGGTGTGCGAACGCGGCAGCATCGGCAAGGCGGCCGAACTGGAGTTCATGGCCCCCTCCGCGGTCAGCAAACGGCTCTCGGACCTCGAATCCACCGTGGCTACCCCGCTGTTGCTGCGCCATGCACGCGGCGTGACCCCCACGCCCGCAGGACAGAGCCTGTTGCACCACGCGCGATCGGTGCTCTTCAGTCTGGACCAGATGCAGAGCGAACTCTCGGAATACGCCGACGGCGTGCGCGGCCATGTGCGGGTGCACGCCAACATCTCGGCCACGGTGCAGTTCCTGCCCGAGGACCTGGGCAGCTTCATCCGTGCCCACGACGCCATCAAGATCGACCTCGAAGAACGTCTCTCGACCGAGGTGCTGCGCGCGGTGCAGGAAGGTGCGGCCGATCTGGGCATCTGTCACGCCGGCAACGACGAACGCGCCCACGATCTGCAGGCCCTGCCCTACCGCCAGGACCGTTTGGTGCTGGTCGTGCCTGCGCGCCACCCGCTGGCCGCCACCAGCGATGCCATCGCCTTTGCCGACAGCCTGGACTGGGACCACGTCGGCCTGCACGCCAACAGTTCCATCTACCGCGCCATGCACATCGCGGCCACCGCCAGCGGACGCAACATCCGCCTGCGCATCCGCGTCACCGGGCTGGATGCCATGTGCCGCATGATCCACAACGGTCTGGGCATTGGCCTGATGCCACACCGCGCCTTCGAACTCATGCGCGGCGTCGGCGAACTGCAGGTGGTCGAACTCACCGATGCCTGGGCCATCCGCCACATCGATCTGGTGGCCCGCGACTTCTCCAGTCTGCCCGTCAGCGCCCGGCTGCTGGTGGACCATCTGTCCACACAGGCCAACAGCCACCTCACACCGTCCTAAAATTTCAAGCCCCACAGGAGAACCACGCCCCATGGCCCGCACGCTCTACGACAAGATCTGGGACGAACACGTCGTCCACACCGAGGAAGACGGCACGTCCATCCTCTACATCGACCGCCACCTGGTGCACGAAGTCACCAGCCCGCAGGCCTTCGAGGGCCTGCGCCAGGCCGGCCGCAAGGTCTGGCGCGTCAGCTCCATCGTCGCCACCGCCGACCACAACACGCCCACCACCGGCTGGGAACTGGGCTACGACGGCA
>NZ_JASJOY010000239.1:0-2307 GCF_031426985.1 Hydrogenophaga sp. | reverse complement strand
ACGGCTCGGTGGTGTAGAACATCAGCTTGCCGTCCAGGTCCACCTGTTCGCAGGCACGCGCGCGCTCGAAACCGTTGTCGTTGAGCCAGAGCGCCGTGTAGCGGGTGCCAGGGCGCTTGGTGATGGCGGCAAACAGTTCGGATGCGTCGGCCATCTGCGGCACCGCGCGCGGACTGACGAAGGACGCCACCTGGATCTGCTTCAGGCCCGAGGCGCTCAAAGCATCAATCAGCGCGGCGCGATCAGCCAGTGGATAGGTTGTTGGCTCCATCTGGAAGCCCTCGCGCGGGCCCTCCTCATGGAACTCGACGGAGGTAGGTAAGTTGCTCATTGCTAACATCTCCTTTGATCAAACCGGACTGACTTCGGCCAGCACCTGGTGGCGCTCGACCATGTCGCCGACCCGGCAGCGCAGGCCGCTCAGGCTGCCGTCGAACGGCGCCGTGACGTGCAATTCCATCTTCATCGATTCGAGCACGATCACGGTCTGGCCGAGGACAACCGTCTCGCCGACCGCGGCCTTGACTGCCACCACCTTGCCCATCATCGGCGCGCCCAGCTGGCCGCTGGCGGCGGCGTCACCGGCGTCTCCGCCCAGATAGGGTTGCGCCGTGAACACGCTGCTGCCCAGCGCGCTGGCCAGTTCCACTTGCCCCGCGTCGCCCCGGATCGTCAGCTCCAGCGCCCGCCCGCCGCACTGCAACAGGGAGCGCCCAGCCGCGAGTGACTGCAGCGCAGCGCTGACCTGCTGCTCGCCTATGACCAGCACACTGCTGCCCTGGTCATCGCGCATCGAAAACCGCACGGGCCACTCCGCCGCGCCGGCCTTCAACACCAGTGTCGGCTGGGGTGCGGCCTGAATCGGCCCACTGCGCAGGCGCCAGCCCGTGAAACCGTCCCCCAGGGTCCAGCAGCCCAGCGCGGGCGACTCGGCACGCCGTTGCGTCAGCCAGTGCAGCGCGGCCGCAGCCAGGTGCTCCAGCGGCGGCGCGGTGGGCGCCACCACGCCGCGCTGCGCGTGGCGCTCGTCGATCAGTCGGGTGTGAAAGGTGGCATCGCGGGTCTCCGGCCATTCCAGCAGTTCATGCAGGAATGCCAGGTTGGTGACCAGGCCGATCACCGTGCTTTCGCGCAATCCGGCCACCAGCGCCCGGCGCGCCGACTCGCGGTCGGCACCATGGGCGATGAGCTTGGCGATCATCGAGTCGTAGTGCGGCGAGATTTCGTCGCCGCTGTCCACCCCGGACTCGATGCGCACGCCAGCACGCGAAAAATCGACCACCTGCAGCTGCCCGGTGGCCGGCAAAAAGCCCGCGGCGGCGTCTTCCGCGCACAGCCTGGCCTCGAAGGCGTGGCCGGTGCACTGCACGTCGGTTTGCGCCAGCGGCAAGGTGCCGGTGGCGGCAATGCGCAATTGCAGCTCGACCAGATCGAGGCCGGTGACTTCTTCGGTCACCGGGTGTTCGACCTGCAGGCGCGGATTGACTTCCAGGAAATAATGTTCCTCGCCCGTGACGACAAACTCCACCGTGCCCAGGCCGCGGTAGTTCACGCCAGAAGCCAGCTTGACCGCGTCGGCCAGGATGGCCGCGCGTAGGCGCGGGCTGAGACCGCTGGACGGCGCTTCTTCGATCACTTTTTGGTGGCGCCGCTGCAAGGTGCACTCGCGCTCGAACAGGTGGATGGCGTGGCCCTGGCCATCACCGGCCACCTGCACCTCCAGGTGGCGCACCTGCGGCAGGTAGCGCTCGACGATCAGTTCGCCGTTGCCGAAGGCTTTTTCGGCCTCGCGCATGGCGCTCTCGATGCGCCCTTCCAGCCCGTCCAGCGTCTCGACCACCGCCATGCCGCGGCCGCCGCCGCCGGCCACGGCCTTGAGCAGCACGGGCAGCTTCATACCGCGCACCAGATTCAACACCTCGGCTGGGTCGGTCATGCCGCTTTCGCTGCCGGGAATGACCGGCACGCCGAGGCGGGCTGCCTCGCGCTTGGCATTGGCTTTGCCGCCAACGCGCTCGATGGTCTCGGCCCGAGGGCCGATGAAGGTCAAGCCAGCCGCATCCAGTGCGCGCACAAAGGCCGGGTTCTCCGAGACAAAACCATAGCCCGGATGAACGGCGTCTGCGCCGACGCGCCGGGCCGCCGCGATGATGGCATCGATGTTCAGATAACTCTCGCTGGGCGCTGCACCCCCGAGTTCGACCGATTCACCGATCTCACGCACATGGCGGGCAAACCGGTCGGCACTGGAGTGCACGGTGGCCACTTCCAGGCCGAGCTTGCGGCAGGTGCGGGCAATGCGGCAGG
>NZ_JASJOY010000238.1:0-38867 GCF_031426985.1 Hydrogenophaga sp. | reverse complement strand
AGCCTGGTAGCGCACTTGCATGGGGTGCAAGGGGTCGCGAGTTCGAATCCCGCCACGCCGACCATTAAAATCAACGGGTTAGCTCAGAAATGAGCTAACCCGTTTTTCTTTCCAGAGCCCATGGGGTAAACGTTGGGGTAAACAGCCGCAGTGCTGTGAGATCTTCAACGGACCAGAAAACGCCCAGGATGACAGGAATCACCATCCCGGCGGCTGAGACTTCTCAAGTCTTGGTTTTGTGGTGGTCAAGCAACGATGAGTCGTTGCCTGTGCGGCTTCGCGCTATCGACTTCATTTCTCCGACGAACGGCAATTTCTTGCCAGACTGTCGCTACACCCCGCGCAGCACACTGAACTCTCGGAACAGCCGCGCTGGCAACGGCGTCTCCAACTTCCAGACGATGCTCATCGGTCGGTCACCCTCGGCCGACTCCAGCGTGACCGGGCCGCAGGCGCGGTAGGCCTCGCCCTTGCGCGGTCTCACGAAGAGCTGGAACTGCCATCCGTTGGTCGCGCTTTCGAGATAGCGCCGACCGCCAGGCGTGTCTGGGCCTGCGCTGTTCTGGGACTGCCAGTGAAAGCGCTCGGCGCTGATCGCGTAGTCGTGATACGCGATGCGGTCGTGGTAGCCCTCGCTCTTGTCGAGCGTGACGAACAGCAGCTCGGTCTGGCGGCTGAGCAAAGACAGTGTGCCGGCCTGGAACGGCACGCGGCGCGACGCCGTCAGCCAGCGCACCGCAGTGAGGATTTCGCGCGCACCGTAGCCCGCATGCAGGCACAAGGGCGTGTCTTCGAGTCCAGGCACAGGATGCGCGCCCAAGGTGCTGCGGGCCTGCAGAAGGGCGGACAGTTCCACCAGCTCGGCAGCGATGGTTGGGTGACCCTCCAAGCGTGCCAGGAAGGCTTCATACCCCGCTGCCTGTTCGTGGCGTCCATCGATCTGATAGGCCAGCATCTGCACGCCCAAAGCGTCTTCTGCGTTGAGTACGGGGGCACCCCCTTGGCGCGAACCCACAGCGGTCATGACATCGAGTCGGCGCGGATCATCCACATGCAGCAAGTCGCCAAAGCGGCGGCTGAAGTAGTCCTCTTCAGGTCCGGGCTCTGCGACGATCAAGCCCGCATCGCGCTTGAGCGATGTCCAGCCGCTACGACCTTGTCCGGTACCGGTGCGGTAGATGTCTTCCAGCTCCAGTGCCTGGTCGTGCAGGAAGTCGGCCAGCTGAATCGCCGACCGGCCACGCAGCGCCGCATAGGTCTGCAGCTCGGTCTTCAAACGGCGCCAGTTTTGGGACGTCAGGGATCGCAGGCCTTGCAGCACCTGCTCTCGCGTCTGGCGCTGCAGATGGATGTGGCAACCAGGCGGCAGGCTGCCGAAGCCGTTCTCAACGCCGTCCACCAGCTCACGTCGCGACAAGCCGGTCAGGCTCGACAACAGGCGGTCAAACCGGAACTCGGCCCGGTGCTGGCCAACGAAGTCGAGCACGAGGCAGCTCTCCTTGTCGGGCGCCAAACGCAGACCACGACCGATCTGTTGCTGGAACAGGACCGGGCTCTGAGTGGGTCGCAGCAGCAGCAGCGTGTCCACCATCGGCAGATCGATGCCCTCGTTGTAGAGGTCCACCGTGACCAGTGCGCACAGCTCGCCGCTGAGCAGGCGTTGCGGCGCACGTCGCCGTTCTTCGGATGCTGTCGTGCCAACCACGCAGGCCGCCGGCAGACCGGCGCGATTGAGCCAATCGGTCATGAACTCCGCGTGCGCCACCGTCACACAGAAAACAATGGCGCGCGACTTCCGCGCATCGGACGCCAGGCGACGCCACTCGTTGATGACCAGCTTGGCGCGCACGTCGTTTCCTGTGACCAGGTTGGCCACCGCCTCGCGCTCTCCAGGCCTGTCCCATGGCACTTCCGAGAAATCGGTGGCGTCGTCGCATGCGTAGTACTCGAACGGCGCCAGCAGCTGAAGGTCCAGCGCATGCCACAGCCGAAGCTCGACTGCCGGGCTACCGTCCGGCCGCGAATCGAAATAGGGCGCGATGGGTTGCCCGTCGCTGCGCTCAGGCGTCGCCGTCAGCCCGAGCAACACACTGGGACGAACGGCCTTGGCGAAAGCGTCAAACCGATCGGCCGCCAGGCGGTGGCATTCATCCACCACCACCGTGTGCCAGTGGTCGGCACCGACGGTGGCCACCAGGTCGCGGCTGGTGACGCTGTCGATGGTGGCGAACAGATGGTCCCAGCGTTCGGGTTGGTGGCTCCCGGTGAGCAGATCGCCGAATTCGGGATCGCGCAGCACCTCGCGGTAGGTGCGCATGGCCTGGCGCAGGATTTCCTCTCGGTGGGCCACAAACAGCAGGCGAGGGCGCCCACCCTCGATACGGCAGGTGTTCCGATAGTCAAACGCCGCCACCACCGTCTTGCCCGTGCCGGTGGCCGCCACCAGGAGGTTTCGGGTTCGACCGTGCGCGCGCTCGGTGGTCAGCTGCTCCAGCATTTCCAGCTGGTAGGTCTTGGGCTGCAGGTCGAAGAAACTGATGGTGGCCGCCGGCTCGCCGCCAAACGACTCGCGGCCCAGCGCAGCCGCCAGGGTTTGTCTGTGTTCGACGTTGTCCGGGTCGTAGCGCTGAAACTCGCTGTCCGCCCACAGCGTCTCGAAGTGGGCCACGGCGCGGGCAAACAGGGCTTCTTGCGCGCGCTGGGTCAGCTTGACCGTCCACTCCAGCCCGCCGGTAAGAGCAGCTCCCGAGAGGTTGGCGCTGCCGACATACGCCGAACCAAAGCCGGTCTTTCGCTGGAACAGCCAGGCTTTGGCATGCAGACGGGTGCGTCGGCCATCCAGTGACACGCGAACTTCACACCCGGGCAGACGGGCGAGCTCGTCCAGCGCGCGAGCCTCGGTCGCACCCGTGTATGTGGTGGTGAGGATGCGCAGCCGGGTCTTCGGTTGCGCCTGTCCATCCTGCCGCGCACCCTTGGCCGTGATCTGCTGCAGCACATCCTGCAGCTTGCGCACGCCGGAGACGGTGATGAAGCTGACCAGGATGTCCACTTGATCGCTCGATGCCAGCTCGCGACGAATCTCCTGGAGCAGCGAGGGTGAGCCTTTGCCAGCCGTGAACAGCCAGGGCACGCCTAGCCCGATCTCCGGCGACACGGGGAACTGCTGGTCGCGCTGCACAGCCCTCAGGACCCGCAGCGGCGGCGCCACCAGGTCAACCACTTCACCAGACGCAAAGGTGCCACCCGCACTGCTTCCTGCGAGCCGCTGACGAAGCATCACCAGCAGGCCATTCACCAGTTCGAGTTGTCGCTTCGCTTTCTCGGCCTCGTCACCAGACACATCGTCGAGGATGGTTGATAGCTGGCGGGTGATGACATCGGACAGGAACTCGGCGGTCCCGCCTTTGAGCGCCGACACATCGGCTAGCGACGGGTCGAGGTCTGCCAACGATTGAGCCAAGCCCTCGGTCAACAACAGGTCATAGAGGCCATCGGGCAATGCCATCTTGCTCCTTGGAATCAGTTGATCGGACGCGTGCCACGGCAGGTCGGATAGCCGGTGCAGCCCCAGAACTCGTTGCCGGCATTGGCGCCGCGTTTGGCGGTGCGCCGAACCATGGGTTTCGCACACAGGGGACAAGTCAGAGCCTGAGTTGACGGAGCAGGGGAGCGAGCCACCGGGACAGCAGGTTTCTGGGCTGGCGAGCGCTCGGCACCCGCCTGGGCTTGCCGCAACAGGCCGTGCAGCTTCGGCCCATCGACCAGCGCCACGTTGCGACCGCTCGCAAAGCTGATCGCCTCATCGGTGAACTTTCCCGAGGTCACGACGAACCCGCCGGTGGCGCCCTTGGCGGCCATCACACCGTACAGCTCGCGCACCACGTCCACGCCAACCTTGTAGGCGCGCCACTGCTTGCACTGCACGAGGAATTTTTCGCCGCCACTTTTGCCCGGCTTGGTGAGCACGAGATCCACGCCGCCGTCGGCACCGCCGCCCCCGGTTTCTACCACCTGGTAGCCCTGCAACCGAAACCCTTCCCCCACCAGCATTTCGAACTCGCGCCAGCTCATGCCATCCAGCGCGTCGGTCGCCTTGCTCCTGGCCACATCAGCCACCAGGTTCTTTCGCTCACGCCGCCGCCAGGCAGACGTGCCCGCACCCAGCAAGCAAATGAAAGGGAGGATGTACTGGCCCGCCATGGCCAGCGATTTCCAGATGGATCGCGTGACCATAGTGCCCATTTGACCGGGCTGCGAGGGCGCTACCACCGGTTGGGATGCGATGTTGTGAAGCACGAAGTAGCTCACCAGCGCCAGCAGCACGCCGGCCCACCAGGGCAGCATCGCCACCAATTCCAGCAGGTCGTCGGCCGTGCTTGTTCTCTTGCGTCTCGCCATTCTTGATTTCCTCCCTTGATGACACTGCTGCTTGGCAGCCATTTGCTGGCGCACAGCCTATCCTGCCATCAATCCTATCCTTCTCTCTTCTGTTCGACCTGAAAGGGTCGGACCGTCCGACCCCTTTGGCCAGTAGCCGAGAAATGCGACCGGGAGGCAGGAACAAACAAGAGAAGGCGGCACAGGAAGCGTCCTGCAATTCAGCCGCAATCTGTCAAGCAGCTTGACAGCGCAGACCGATGGCCGCTTGCATGGAGTAAGAGCTGCAGGCGCACCTGGTCTAGGAATTCAAGGGACGGTATGCAGCGGTTACGGTTATTGATACAGCCAAGTCCACCGACCAATTCATGACACCACTTGGCCGCTCGCGCGATAAGCGCGATCTCGGTGCCTTCGACGTGCCGAGGCTTGGCGCTCCTGCGCGAGAAGGTCAGGTATTGCTCGAGAAAGGGCTTGAAACTTGAGCCCTGACTCCGAGCCTCGCGTGACCCAGAGCCTGCGAACCTGATCTCTGCGGGGTACGGCAGTTCATACCTTGGCCAGGAAGGCCGCCGCATCACCCGCTTCACACTTCCAGTCTGCGAAGACCCCGACCAGATTGCACTCCACGCAGCGGCAAGCGATGTAATACCAACGCACGTCATGTGTGCCCTCGTACACGGAGACGCCGGACATCAGCTCAAACACCTCGTTTTCACACACGCACTCGTGCGCCTCGGGCACGGCTTCTTCAACGTATTCCGCACTGTCGCCCATCAGGTGTTCCTGCCCGCAGTCGGTGCAGGTGCGGATTGCCACTCCAGCTTCTTCATCGGTCTGCAGCGCGAAGCTCCGGCACCCGCAGTCGCATTTGGACGCGGCAAACCGGACGGCCTCATGGCGATTCGCAACGCTGTAACTGCGCAGCTCGGCTTGGGTGTCGCCCGACGTCGTCCCGTACCAGAACTCGCCCTTCTTCGTCAGTGCCATTGATGCTGCTCCATTCTTCAAGGTGGGATTCCCGGCAGGCCCGACGCCAAGCTCGCCCCGATCATCTGGATTTTGCCTGGAGGCCCGGCGAATCCTCGTCAAGGGCCCTGGTCGGGGTGGTCGCCTGGAGCCGAGAAGCATTGGCGACCAGCAGATGTGCAACAGCGATTACCGCCGGTGGTGTGCGCTCCGTCAATTCACGGTGACGGCCGCAGTGCAGTCGTTGAAAGCGCTCGACACATGTCGAGCGCGATGACCTGTCGCCGGCAACGGCATGCAGAGTCGACGGTGACAGTGGTCATGACGGGCTCAGCGCGTTGTTGTTGAGACATCTTGAGTGTGAGCCCATGTCTCAGCACGCTGGCAACAATGGGGAGGTCAACGCGGCATGCATGCCGGTCAGGTATTCGAAATCGGCGGCGCAACCCATTTGCGTTAGCGCGGTCAATCCCGTACGCTGCCCCGACGTCCACACGCAACGCCCGAGCCCATGCGGGCCGCCGGGCCGGCCTTCAGGACGTGCAAAGGAGTCCAACCATGCCAAGCCGATCGAACGGCCTCACGGCCGAAATAAGAGCCGTGCGAACATTGGCGCTCGTGGGCGCCGCAGACGCCGGTAAGACTTCGCTGGCCGAGGCCTTGCTGTACAAGGCGGGCGCCATCGGCGCGTGCGGCAGCGTCGAGCGCGGCAGCACCGTTAGCGACCACGACCCGCTCGAGCGCCGCATGCTGCATTCCCTCAACGCCTCGGTGATGCACCTCACGCATGCCGGCACGCGCATCTACCTCATCGACACGCCCGGCGGACCCGACTTCCTCGGCCAGAGCCTGCCGGCGCTGGAGGCGGTCGAGACGGTGGCGGTGGTCATCAATGCCGCCACCGGCATCGAGCCGATGGCGGTGCGCATGATGGAATACGCAGCCTCGCGCCGCCTCGCCCGCATGATCATCGTCAACAAGATCGACGCGCAGGGCGTCTCTCTGTCGGGTCTGCTGGCCGACATCCAGGCCACCTTCGGCCGCGAATGCCTGCCGCTGAACGTGCCCGACGGGGTCAACCGGCAGGTGATCGACTGCTTCTTCAACCGCTTCGGACGCTCCGACTTCGGCACGGTCGAAGCGGCGCACCGCGCGCTGGTGGAGCAGGTGGTCGAGGTCGACGCGGCCTTCGTCGACCGCTACCTCGAGAAAGGCGACGTCGACCCGTCGGAGCTGCACGCGCCGCTGGAGCAGGCGCTGCGCGAAGGCCACCTGATCCCGGTGTGTTTCGCCTCGTCGCGCAGCGGCGCCGGCATGGCCGAGTTGCTCGACGTGATCGTCAAACTCCTGCCCGATCCGACCGAAGCCAACCCGCCGAGTTTCATCATTGGCGAGGGCGCAGAGGCCATGCCCATGGAGGCCAAGCCTGACTCGACGCTGCACGTGCTGGCGCATGTGTTCAAGGTCACGAACGACCCCTATGTCGGCAAGATGGGCATCTTTCGTGTGCACCAGGGCACGGTCACGCGCGACAGCCAGCTCTACATCGGCGACGGCCGCAAGCCGTTCAAGGTCGGGCACCTGTTCATGCTCCAGGGCAAGGACCACGTCGAGGTGTCGCACGCGCTGCCCGGCGACATCGTGGCGGTGGCCAAGGTCGACGAGATCCATTTCGATGCCGTGTTGCACGATGCGGCCGAAGACAGCCATGTGCACCTCGCTCCGCTGCCGCTCCCGGTGCCGGTGTACGGCCTGGCCGTCGAGCCCAAGCGGCATGGCGACGAGCAGCGCGCCTGGGAAATCCTCGGCAAGCTCGCGGCCGAGGACCCGTGCCTGCGCATCGAGCATGTGGCCGCGACCAACGAGACTGTCCTCTACGGGCTCGGCGAGCTGCACCTGCGCATCGTGCTCGAACGCCTGCGCGAGGTTTACCGCTTCGATGTCCAGACTCGGCCACCGCGCATCGCCTACCGCGAGACCGTGACCGCACCGGCCGAGGGCCACTACCGCCACAAGAAGCAGAGCGGCGGTGCTGGCCAGTTCGCCGAAGTCTTCCTGCGCATCGAGCCGCTCGCGCGCGGCGCGGGCTTCGAGTTCGCCGACGAAGTCAGGGGCGGTGCGATCCCGGGCCAGTTCATCCCCGCGGTCGAGAAAGGCGTGCGCGAGGTTTTGGCGTACGGCGCCATCGCCGGCTTCCCCGTGGCCGACGTGCGCGTCGTCGTGTACGACGGCAAGCACCACAGCGTGGACAGCAAGGACATCGCCTTCGCGACCGCCGGCCGCAAGGCCTTCATGGCGGCGATTCGCGAGGCCCGGCCGGTGGTGCTTGAGCCGATTGTCCAGATCGAGATCGCCGTGCCCGAGCATTCCGTGGGCGACGTCACGAGCGACCTGTCGTTGCGGCGCGGCCTGGTCGCAGGCACATTGGGCCTGGGGGCCGGCACCGTGGCCATCAGCGGTCAGGTGCCAGAGGCCGAGCTGGCCGACTACCAGTCGCGGCTCAATGCGATGACCAGCGGCCAGGGGCGCTACACCGTCGCGTTGTCGCACTACGAGGCCGTTCCGCCGGCCGTCCAACAGACGTTGATGGGGCGGTACCGGGTGCGCGAAGACGACTAGGAAAAGCGCAGCGCCCATGCTCAGCTTGCACACGCGTTGCCGAGCAATCGACTTGGGCGTGCCGTGAGATCAAAACGCTCGCTCGCCCGGCGATTTCGATCATCCTAATTCTTGTGGCAAATGTCCGATACGCAGCGGTGGACTAAACCGCTCGCGCGGTAAGCGCTCCGGCGACGTTGGTGGTGGTTCGTTGCGCCGTGATTCTGCGATGTTGGCGGTCGAGGCAATCCGCCTCGGTCACCGACAGGAGCAGGATCATGGACGTTTCCACCCCGACCCCATCCGCGGCCGTATCGCCGCTGCGCCAACGCATGATCGACGACATGCGCATGCGCCAGTTCGCAGAGCACACGCAGGAGGGCTACATCCGCGCCGTGCGCAAGCTCGCCACCTTCCTCGGCCGCTCGCCGCACACCGCCACCGCCGAGGACCTGCGCCGCTTCCAGCTGCACCTGGTGGACACCGGCACCGGCCCGGTCACCATCAACGCCACCATCACCGGGCTGAAGTTCTTCTTCGACATCACGCTGGGCCGGCCCGAGCTCATGCTCAAGATGACGCATGTGGCTGTGCCTCGCAAGCTGCCCGTGATCCTGAGCCCCGAGGAAGTCGGCCGCCTGATCGCCGCCGCGCCCAACCTCAAGCACCAGGCCGCCATGTCGGTGGCCTACGGCGCGGGCCTGCGCGTCAGCGAAGTCGTCTCGCTCAAGGTCGGCGACATCGACGGCGAGCGCATGACACTGCGCGTGGAGCAGGGCAAGGGACGCAAGGATCGCTACGCCATGCTCAGCCCGGTGCTGCTGGAGCGGCTGCGTGCCTGGTGGAGACTGGGCCATGCCCAGGGCAAGATCCGCCACGGTGGTTGGCTGTTCCCGGGCCTGGACCCCACCGATCACGTGACCGCGCGCCAGCTCAACCGCGCCGTGCACCTGGCCGCCGCGACGGCCGGCATCGACAAGCGCATCACCCCGCACGGCCTGCGCCATGCCTTTGCCACCCATCTGCTGGAGCAGAAGGTCGATATCCGCGTCATCCAGGTGCTGCTCGGGCACAAGCGGCTGGACACCACGACCCTGTACGCTGCCGTGGCCACCGACCTGCTGCGCCGGGTCATCAGCCCGCTGGATCACACGTGCGCCAAGCCCGCAGGCGAGCCAGCGCCCGAACCTGCACCGCAGCCGCCAGCCCTGTAGTCGTACGCCATCGTGCAGGCGCGACCCGCCCTGGAGGTCGCCGACATCTTCCGTGCCCATGGACCCGCCTGGCGTGACGCCCAGCGCGGCCACCTGAGCCTGGCGCAGCTCAAGGTGATGTCGGCCATCACCCAGTGCCGCACGGCGGCACTGGGTGGCCACGTCCTGCGCTGCGACGGTTGTGGCCAAGACGAGGTCTCCTACAACTCGTGCCGCAACCGGCACTGCCCGAAGTGCCAGAGCAGCGCAGCCAAGCGGTGGCTGGATGCGCGCCAGGCTGATCTGCTGCCGGTGGAGTACTACCACGTGGTCTTCACGCTGCCGGCGCCGATCGCCGACATCGCGTACCAGAACAAGGCGGCGCTGTACGGCTTGCTGTTCGACATCGCCGCCGAGACGCTGCTGCGTATCGCTGCCGATCCCAAGCACCTGGGCGCCCACATTGGCGCCACGCTGGTGCTGCACACCTGGGGCTCGGCATTGACCCACCATCCGCATGTGCACGGCATCGTGCCAGGCGGCGGGTTGGCGCCCGACGGCAAGACTTGGGTCGCCTGCCGGCCGGGGTTCTTCCTGCCGGTGCGCGTGCTGTCCCGGCTCTTCAGGCGTCGCTTCACGGAGGAACTGCAGCGGCTGCACGATAGCGGCTCACTCCGGTTCTTCGGCGAGCACGCAGAACTGGCCGAGCCCGTGGCGTTCAAGGACTGGCTGGCGCCGCTGCGCCAGTGCGAGTGGGTGGTCTATGCCAAACGGCCATTCGCTGGGCCGCAGGCGGTGCTGGCCTACCTCTCGCGCTACACGCACCGCGTGGCCATCTCCAACAGCCGGCTGCTCGCGATGGACGAGCGCGGCGTCACCTTCCTCTGGAAGGATTACCGGGCGAACAAGCCTGGCAGGGGCAAGACGCGCCACAAGGCGATGACGCTGAGCCCACAGGAGTTCATGCGCCGCTTCCTGCTGCATGTGCTGCCGGGCGGCTTCCACCGGATCCGGCACTACGGCCTGCTGGCCAACAGCAACCGGCGGGACAACCTGGCGCTGGCGCGCCAGTTGTTGCAGGTGACGCCATCATCGCCCGAAGCGGTGGCCGCCGATGGCTTTGCCTCGCCACGTCCGACCTTCGTCTGCGCGCACTGCGGCCACGCGATGACGGTGCTGCAGGTCTTCTTGCGCGACTGCTCGATTCGGGCGCCGCCGCCACCATGACCACGCTCGAACACGCCCGATCAACTCGACGCTGGACATGGCGTGCGGTGGGCTGCTGCGTGCGTCGCTTGGTCAGCGTCTGCGCAGGCTCGGCTAAGAGCTACTGTCGTATCGAAGTGGCACACGCAGGGGCGCCTGCGGTCATCGATGAGGTGTCGATGCTCAGTCGTGGGCTGCCAACGCGCGACGCGAGCGTAGAGCAATCGCCATAGTCACCGCGCTCGACAACCACCGTGGCGGTCGCCGCGGTTTCCTCCCTCGAGGCTTATGCAACACCTGCCCGACAGCAGTGAGGGCGCTCGACCGCTTGTGCGGCTGGGCAGGTGTCACACAAGCCTTAACTATTGCGCACGCCTAGTATCGAAGCCTGAGGGTCAGCTGTTTTGCCATCAGCGGACTGACGAGTCAAACGTCGCAATCCGGCCGTTGGGACTGGGCCAGCGAACTGCAGATGGCGTCGCGGCTCTCGAGTTCACCGGCGCAGACCTGTCGTTCAGCTCGAACCGCCGTTCAGCGGCTGACCCGGCTGCAGCACCTGCAGCACGACACGGCCCTGGGCCTCGCGACGGCGCAGAAGGCCCAGTGCGACGGCGAAGTTCTCCCAGGACATCGTGCGTCCGACGTGCGGGCGCAATTCTCCGGTCCCCACCAGGCGCATCAGCGCTTCGTCTGCCGCGGCACTCTCGCGCGGATGGCGCTCAGCCCATGCGCCCCAATAGGCGCCGACGACCGAGTAGTTCTTCAGCAATGGCAGGTTGGCCGCGACGCTCGGGATTTGCCCGCAGGCGAAGCCCAAGGGCACCAGGCGGCCGCCCCAGGCCATCGAGCGTGCCATGGCGGCGAACACGTCGCCGCCGACGTGATCGAGGCACACATCCACACCGCGGTCGCCGGTCAGCGATCGGATGCGCTCGCGCAGGACTTCCTCGGTGTAGACGATCACGTGCTCGGCGCCTCGGTCGCGCACGACAGCAGCCTTGTCGCGCGAGCCCACGCCAGCAATCACCCGTGCGCCGAGATGGCGGCCGAGGTCGACAGCAGCCAGCCCAACGCCGCCGGCCGCTCCTGTCACGAACAGCGTTTCGCCGGCCTGCAGACGGGCCTGCGTGACGAGCGCATAGCGCGCCGTCCCGTAGGCGTAGCGAACGGCGGCGGCCGTTTGGAAGTCGACGCCCGCCGGCAGCGGCACCGTGCTGCTTTCCGGGGCCACCATTCTCTCGGCCCATGCGCCGTGCCAGTTACCACAGGCGACGCGGTCGCCGACGTGAAACCGCGTGACCTTGGCACCTACCGACACGACCACGCCGGCCGCATCGGTGCCGGGCACGTAGGGAAGTTCCGGCCGCATCTGGTAACGCCCCTGGGCCATCAGCAAGTCCATGAAGCTGACCGCGGCGGCATGCACCGCGACCTCGACGTCATGCCGCCCGGGCGTGGGGGCTATCGTCTCGCCGATCTGCAGTTGCGGTTCGTCGGCGAAGCTGGCGCAAAGGATCGCCTTCATCGTGTCACCCCATGGCGGCGACGCGCACCGTCACGACCTCGGCCGTTGCGCATTCGCTGCCCAGCTGGAGCACGCGGCACGCGACGGTGGCCCGACGCGGCCCCGCGTCGACCACCTTCGCCCTCAGCTCCAGCGGCTGGTCGATGACGGCCGGCCTGAGAAAGCTCACGCTGAGGCGGCCGGTCACCACCGCAAAGGGCAGGGAGTCATGCGCCAAGTCGAAGCCTTCATCGCGACAACGGGTTGCCAAGGCGGTCCAGACCGCGTGGCAATCGACCACCGACGCGATCGTTCCACCGTAGACGATGCCGGGATGGCCGATGTGATACGGCTGCGGCTGCCAGATGCACACCAGTTCGTCGCCGCCGTCCCAGCGGCTCTTGATCTGCATGCCGTGCGCATTCAGAGCACCGCATCCGTAGCACTGGACCTTAAGCACATCCTGCAGCGGGCGTCCGTCCATGTTGGTTCTCTGTAGTCTTCGTGCCGAGATTCTGCGACGGGTCGCCGCGAGAGCGACAGTCGGCCGATTACGGTAGGCGGTCCGGTGGATACCGGGGCATCCCGGTAGGGCGGTGGAGCGTCAGGCCACGAACATGCGGCGCTCGGAGGCGCGTCCCACCGCCTCGGCGCGGGTTCGGCAGCCGAGCGCCTGCAGGGCTCGCGCCGCGTGCATTTCCACCGTGCGCGGGCTCAGGCCCAACGCCGCAGCAATCTGCTTGTCGGTCTGGCCGAACGAGATCCGGCGCAGCACCTCCAGCTGGCGTTCCGTCAAGCGGATCTCAGCGCACCCGGCCCGCTCGTCGTTCGTGCCGAGAAAGCGCCGGGTCTCCCGCACAAAGCCTTCCCAGGCCGGCTCGTCGGGGAACGGGATGTGGTTGCGACCCTCCAGCGGCACGAAGCGCGCGCCGGGAATGAGCGATGCAAGACGCCGTCCCTGCTCGAACCTGACCATCTCGTCGTCCTTCGGATGCAGCACCAGCGTCGGGCAGCGCACCCGTGCGGCCGCCTCCTTGACATTCATGCCGTACATCGCCCGCAGGTAGCGCACCGCCACGTCGGGCGTCGCGGTCGTGCGCTGCTTCTCATCGAAGGCCATCCACTGCGCCTGCGTGGCAGCGGGCAGGAAACGCGAGACGAAGACCTGCCGGAACGCGGGCGAGCTGTTGCCCCAACCCAGCTCGGCCAGCTCGATCATCAGGTCGCCTTCGCGGCGAATGGCCGGATCGGGATGGCTGGTGCTGTGATACGAGGTCGCAAACCCGCCGAACAGGATCAGCCGGTTCACGCGCTCGGGATGCCTGGCCGCGTATTCAACCGCGACGCCGGCCGCACAGGTGAATCCCAGCAGAGTGAACGGCTCGCGGCCGTGTGCGTCCGCCACGGCTTCCAGGTCGCTCACCCAGGCCTCGAAGGACAGTTCGTCCACCCGGCGCTGCGACAGGCCGCAACCGCGCGTGTCGTATTCGACGTAACTGAATCGGGGAGCAAACTCGTCGATCAACGCCTGCTGGATCGTTCCGGGCGCGGCACGTTCGATGTGCGTCAGCCACGTTGCCGCCTTGATCAATGTCGGGCCCGCGCCGTAGCGTGCGGTGGCGAGCTGGACCCCGTCCCGAGACGAGACGAACCCGATGTCGCGCGCATGCCCCATAGTGTTGCCTCCTGGCCTACCACTCGTCAGCTGGGCCGACCCATCGCAGCAGTGTTTCTGCGCCGAGTCTTCCGCTCGACTTTACTGCCAAAGCCGCGACCCGTGCAGGCACGTTGGCCGACACGCACGTCGGCCAACGACCGGTCCTGACCTGGTCCACTGGCAGCAATGGGTCGTCTCCGGGCATTGACCAGATACCGGTCGAAATCGAACGCTTGCTGAGTTGGTCGGTCCAGGGCGATTGCCGCGCAGCCCCATTCAGCGCTCCATGTCGATTGAGGGAGCGGCTTTCAGCACCTCTCGCGATTGCACTGGGGCGGGCCGTTGTTTGTCCTGACGGGCCGCCTCACGTTGATCCCGAGGCCAGACCTCTTTGAAGTACGCCGATTCGCTGATGAATCGCAGGATGTGTTTGGCCAGTTCCCGGTCCTCCGGGACATCAGATGCCTGCAGAGCCTTCGTGATGTTCGCCCAGGCTTGGAATGCCCCGAAGTGGCTGCGCTCATAGGTCGCACCTGACTTGGCTCTCTGTTCGCCACGCAGGTCCAAACGACCCTCCTGCCGCACCTTGCTTTCCCAGATGCGTTCATCCCGGCGGTTCACCCCACGCGAAGCCTGTCGCGTCGCCTCGGCCTCCACACCGTATCCGCGCAACTGCTCGGCAAATGTCTCGCGCCAACGGTGCAGGTCCGTCTTGCGCGGGTTAAGCCGCTTGCCCTCGATCGACTCGGCCTTCACGCTCAGGTGCACGTGCGGGTTGGCTTGGTGCTCGTGCAGCACCATCACGTAGTGGTGATCCTTCAGCTCGTGTTTTGCGAAAGCGCGAGCGGCCTTCAGCACGGTCTGCGCATCCGTGCCTTTCGGCATCGACAGCATGATGTTGAAGGCTTCGCGCCGGTGGCTGGTCTGTGGAATCAGCGATCCGCTGACGCGCCATTGTTCGGCCAGGTCGTGCATGGCCTCCTTGCCCTCGCGCACGACACCCCGTTCGTCCTCCATGCGCAGCTGTCCGTTCTTGCAGATGTAGCGCAAGTGCGCTGCGATGGCGCCCATGCCACGGCCACCCCCGGTGACCTTCACCATCACCTGCGGCGCCCGCCGCGCCACGGTGGCGGCGATGCGCTGGCGGATCACGGCCGCGCTGGATCGGTTCGGGCTGTTCAGGCGCGGCGTGGTGTCCGGTTTGACAATGCGGCTGGCCGGGTAGAACAGCCGCTCGCCCCATTGCACCAGCACACCGTCGATGGATGCGCCCGTCGTCATTTGGATCGCCTGGTGGCCCGCAGCTCGGCCACCAACTTGGCTGCCGTGTTCAGGTGGTGCCGGATGTCTTGATTCAATGTCTTGATGCCGGCGCGGTAGCGTTCCAGCTCCTGCTGCACTCCAGGTTTTGCCGCGTACATCACGCGCAGGAAATCCCTGAGGTCGGTGTTGATGACGGCCAGCCGGTTGGTGGAGGCCTGCAGTGCGGCCACGGTCTGGGTGTGGTTGGTGGGCGGCGGCGAGCCTTCGATCAGCGTGGCCACATAGATGCTCTGCGACACATCGGCCCTGCGGGCCAGAAGGTTCATCAGTTCGACGTGTCCGCTGGGAAGGCGCAGCGTGACCTTGATGAGCTGCTTGTCCCGCATAAGGGGCCGCTTTTGCACCTCAGGTGTCTGGTTGCTCGGCGTCGGAGCAAGGTAGGCCAGCAGGGCTTGGCGCACCAGGGCTGCCGGGGTCATCTGCCTCCGAAGTGCCTGCGTCTGCAGCTGCTCGCGCAGGCCACGCAGATCGATGGTCACCCGGTCACGCGGCGGGTGTTCCATGGCGAGCCTCGGCATCGCTCGGCGTGGCTTCAGGTGCCAGTCGAGCGGCCAGCTCGGTGACACGCTGGCGCAAGGCCATCACCTGATCCTGGGGCAGGGTGTTGATGCCGCCCGACTGGTTCAGCCGCTGCAGTGCGGCGTCCAGTCGCTCGCAGAGTCCGCTGGCGCGGGCCAGTGCTTGTGCCACCTTGTCCGGCCTGGGTGGCGGTGGCTTGTCGTCAGCGGGCGCCACCACCCGGGACGCATCGCGGAGGCTGGCCACGGCCTCGCGGGTGATGGGTTCTTTTCCCATGACCAGGGCCGCCACCTGCTCGGGCTGTTCTTCATGCAGGCGGCTCAGCTCGTGCAGCGTGCGTGGGGATTCACAACGACCATCCCTGAGCGCCTGGTGCAGCACAGGTGGCAGGCTGAGCAGGGCCAGGTGGTGGGCCACCGTGGTGAGGTCCATGCCCAGCTGACGGCCGATTTCGGCGTTGGATTCACCGGCATCCACCCGGTGCCGGATGAACTGTGCCAGTTCGAGCGGGGACAGGTTCTGCCGCTTCTGGTTCTCGGCCACCTGGTCGTAGGCGTCGCGATGCTGCGCTGCAAAGACGATGGGAACCTCTGTCAACCCGGCCTGAATGGCTGCCCGCCAGCGCCGGCTGCCAAAACGGATCAGGTAGCGGTCCTTGACCTCCCGGTCACTGACCACAATAGGCTGCAGGATGCCGCGCAGAGCAATGTCCTGCGCCAGTTCCTCGATGGCCGCCGGAGGGAACTCCTTGCGCGGGTTGTCCGGGTCTTCGACCAGCCGGTCGATCGCCACCATCAGGGGTTTGCCGGTAGGCGCGAGCTCGCTCTCGAACAGCCCCAGCTGTTCGAGACTCAGTCCCGAGGTCTTGCGATTGGCGAGGAAGTTGGTCAGCGAGCCCATGACGGATCGACGAAAGTGACGTCGACCACTCTAGGGGCCAGAGCAGGCTGTTGAGGTGCTGGATTCGGGCTGAAATCAAGCGGGGAGGGTGGAGCCTGGACAAAGCCTTGAAGTTGGTTGTTCCAATTTGACGTCGATTACTTGCATTCGACGAAATAACGGAACATACTCCGGCGTGCTTTCCGAGACCCATACCCGGCGTGTCCTTGATCTGGTTGGCCAGAGAGGGCTCCTGCGCGCCAGCGACCTGGCTGCCATCGATGCACCACGGGTCGTCCTCACGCGGCTGGAGGCCGCTGGGCTACTGGAGCGGGTTGGACGTGGTCTCTATCGTCTCCCGGACGCACAGGTGTCTGAGTTCGAGAGCCTCGGTACGGTCGCTGCAAAAGTGCCACAGGCCGTGTTCTGCCTGCTCACCGCACTGCAGTTCCACGAGCTGACCACCCAGCTGCCGCGCCAGGTCTGGATCGCCATGCCGCGCGGCAGCCACCCACCGCGGATCGACTACCCGCCGATCAAGATGGTGCAGTTCACGGGCGAGGCCTTCTCCGCAGGAGTCGAAGAAGTGGAGCGCGATGGCGTCAGGCTGCGGGTCTACGGTGTTGCGAAGACGGTGGCTGACTGCTTCAAGCACCGGAACAAGATTGGCCTGGACGTGGCCCTGGAAGCACTCAAGGATGCGCGTTCGAGGAACAAGGCTTCAGTGGACGAGATCTGGCGCTACGCGAAGGTCTGCCGCGTAGCCAATGTGATGCGGCCCTACCTGGAGAGCATCGGATGAGCACTGTCGGTCCAAACATTGCCGCGTCCGTTCGCGCACGCCTGCTCAACGTGGCCAAGGCGCAGGGCGTCGATTTCAACCAGGTGCTCGTGCGCTTCGCGCTGGAGCGCATCCTTTATCGGATGGCCCAGTCTCCGCACGCCGATCGTTTCCTGCTGAAGGGGGCGCTGCTGTTCACGCTCTGGTACGACATGCCGCACAGGGCCACGCGTGATGCCGATCTGCTCGGTTTCGGCGCCAGCGATCTGAACTCGGTCGCACAGGCCTTCCGAGACATTGCTGCCGTGTCAGTCGATGACGGGATCGTGTTCGATCCTGCCTCGGTCACGGTCGAGGAAATCCGCAAGGAAGCGGGCTACGGCGGCGTGCGCGTGATCGTCGCAGGCGATCTGGCCCGGGCACGCTGCAAGACCCAGATCGACGTCGGATTCGGTGACGCGGTCACGCCGGCGCCCGTCGATTCGGTCTACCCGGTGCTGCTGGACGATCTGCCCGCGCCAAGGCTGCGGGTCTACCCCAAATACACCGTCATCGCGGAGAAGCTCCATGCCATCGCCCTGCTGGGCATGACCAACAGCCGCCTGAAGGACTACTTCGATCTGTCGGTGCTTCTGGAAAGGGACACTCTCGACAACGACTTGCTGGCCCAGGCGGTCAAGGCCACCTTCGAGCGGCGCGGCATGCCGGTTCCCCATGCGCTGCCTGTTGGCCTGACAGAAGAGTTCGCGGGTGATACCTCTCGGCAGGCCCTGTGGCTGGCGTTTCTTCGAAAGAACGACCTGGCTCCGACGCCTTTGCCAGCAGTCGTCGGCAGAGTTCGTGGCGCGTTGATGCCTGTTCTGCAGTCTCTTGTGCCGTGACATCGCTGCAGAGCAGGACGGGGGTCCAGCAGCTCGTGCGGATGTGATGGGTTTGCCCATTGAACTGGGCGTTGATGGCTGAAATGCCCAACAAAATAGGCAAAGGGTGGTTTGCCCTGGTGGGTCACTGCCGTCAGCCTGATGGCAGGTGGCAGCAACAGATGTCCACGCCGTCCCTTGGATAACAAGGAACAAGCACGATACCTTTGCCAACGTTATCGTGCAGAGCGCATTGACCTCAGGTCTGTGCCGGCGTCAGGCTTTCTGCGTCGCCGCTTGGGCGGACGCAGCGGGCAATGACGGATCGTTCTGCCCCAGGATGTCATCAATCCGCTGCCCCAGCTTCTCCCAGGCCGCTTTCTTCTCGTCGGCGAACTCGTGGTGCAGGTAGTGCCGCCGCACACGGCTGCCGGCCATCACGTGGTTCTGGCAGCGGTCGATGATGTCGGGCAGGACGCCTAGCGCCTGCATCATGGTGGCGCCGGTGCGCCGCATGTCGTGTGGCGTCCACTCGCGGTGGCTGCCGCTCTTGAGCACCAGCGCGTTGTCGTTGGCCCGGCGTGACAGGTCCTTGCGGGTCTTGAACTGGATCTGGCGGTCGCCCACCTGCTTGGACACGGTCTTGACGTCGATGTGGGTGTCTTCCTTGTGGTTGCGGGCCGGGAAGCAGTAGGGCGATGTTCCGGTGAGGGCCTTGAGCGCCTGGAACTGGCGCAGCGAGAAGTCCGAGAGGTAGACCCGGTGGCCTTGCTTCTTGCCCATCGGCCCCTTGACGTTCTCGACCGGGACGGTCCAGTAGCGCTCCTCCAGGTCCACGTCTTCCCACCGGGTCATCAGCAGCTCGCCGATGCGGCACAGCGTGCCCAGGCAGATCCAGATCGCCAGCTGGGTTTCTCGCTTGAGCGGGCGCTGGACCTCGTACTTGTGACCGGCCGGGGTCTCCTCGTAGTCCGTCTCCATGCGCTCAAAGATCGCCTGCAGTTCCTGCAGCTCCCTGGCCGACAGCACTCGGTCGCGCTCGTTGACCATGTCGAAATCCTTGGACACGATCTTGCGGATCTCGATCAGGTCGGCCGGGTTGCCTTCGATCAGCAGGCCGCGCCAGGGCTGGCGCTTCTCGGCCCAGGCGAACAGCTGCACCAGGTCCTGGTGCACGCGCACGGACATGCGGTTCACGCCACGGGCCACCATGGTCCGCAGGACCTTGCGCAGGTCGTGCTCGGTGATGCTCCGCACCGGCTTCTCGCCCAGCACGGGCAGCACGTCTTTCTCAAAGGAGCGGCGCAGTTCGGCGTTGCCGTCTTTGCGGGCCACGCCATCGGCCAGCCAGGCGTCGAACATGTCCTTGAACGGGCGGTTCTGGCTGGCCTCGGCGGCGGCCTGCGCGATCGTCGCTTCGACCGCAGCCTGGTTCTCGATTCGCTCGGCCTTCTTCTGGTCGTTGGGGTTGACGCCGGAACGGACGAGGTCACGGGCCTCATCGCGCAGACGGCGGATCTGCTCCATGGACACGTTGGGCCAGGTGCCGCATGGGTACCACGCCACCTTGCCCTCCCACCGGAAGGCGAACTTGAAGCGGGCCGACACGCTCTGGTCGTTGGCGACCCGGACTTCGCCGATGAGTCCGTCGCCGTCACTGAGGGTGTCTCCACGCCATTCCGGGGGCATGGCCTTGAGCTCCAGCGTCGTCCACTTTTTGCCCTTTCCCGCCTTTGGGTACCGTGTCATGAGGCCTCCATGGGGTAAACGGTGGGGTAAACAGAAAAAACGCTGTCAGTGTATTTTGTGGGACGACTTGGGATCAAGTATCCTTTGTATCTATATGATTTAAAACATAAAACGTCGTCCCATAACGTCCCAGGAAATTCCATGAAATTTCACGTATATTTCGATGGGGTGCAAGGGGTCGCGAGTTCGAATCCCGCCACGCCGACCATTTATATCAACGGGTTAGTTCAGAAATGAGCTAACCCGTTTTTGTTTTGCCGCGGGTGATCTGACTCTGGCGCCCGTTCGGAGTCCTGTTCTCCAAGGCTTCACCGAGACCGGGTCAGGCGGTATGGGCGTCCGATGTCATGGGCCCGGGTGAGCGGCTGCGAGAATGACACATTGTTCAGGCCGGTGGGCCAGGGCTGGTTGCCTGATACTGGTGGCGGGCGCAACATGCGCCAACCTTCCTTGAGCCTGCGCATCTATGACACTTCGCCGCATCCTGGTCGTTGACGACAACGACGACGACCTGTTCTTCGCCCAGATCATCCTGAACGCATCCGGCGTGGCCGCCCACGTGACGCTGATGGAAACCGGTCGGATGGCCCTGGACTTCCTGGCTTCCGCGGAAGGACAGGGCGTCGACATCATCCTGCTCGCCATCAACATGCCCGAGATGAGCGGGTTTGAGTTCCTCGACCTGTACCAGCCGCTGCACGACCAGGGGCTTGTCCGGGCGCCGGTGGTCATGCACACCTCGTCGTCCGCACCGGCAGACAAATCCAGGGCCACGGCCTATGACTGCGTGCGGGGATACCTGGTCAAGCCCATTTCCAAGACCGTGGCCCTGACCCTGGCCCAGATGGCCGCAGAACCGCGCCCTGGGGCGTGAACGCTCTTGAGGTCTGAACTCACGCTCCACCCGTGGCCACGGCGATCGGTCGTGGCGGATGTTCTGTTGGCGTTTGGTGCGGCGTTGGTGCTGGCCATCGCATCCATCGCCTTGGCCCGCGGTCCCGATGCGTTGGCCGCCATCTGGTTGGCCAACGGCGTCGCCATCGGCATCGCCGTCAGTGCGCCCGAGGGGCGGCGCTCGGGGCTTCTGCTGGCCGCCGCCATGGGCTCGTTCGTGGCCACCTTGCTGGGCGGCAAGTCCCTGATCAGTTCGCTGGCCTTCGTGCCGGGCAACCTGGTGGAAATGCTGCTGGGCATGCATCTGCTCGTTCGATACGGCAACACCCAGCGGTTCGCCAGCGACTCGAAGGCGTTTCTCAAGGTCCTGGCACTGGGATCCCTGGCCCCGTCGCTGCTGGGGGCGCTGGCGGGGGCGCTGCTGCTGGATTCCGTGGGGTATGCGACCTTCACGGGCGCCTGGATCGAGTGGTTCATCTCGGCGGCCATTGGCTCCCTGGTCACGCTGCCCCTGATGTTGGCCCTGCGCGCGCGCCAGTCGCTCAAAGACCTGTCGCTCGGTGGTGCGGCGCTGACCCTGGTGCTGGTGGGCGCGGGCAGCCTGCTCAGCTTTTCGCTGGCGCCCAATCCGTTCGGGCTGGTCAGTGTCGGTCTGCTGGTCACGGCCTACTTCCAGTCGCGCCTGGTGACGTTTGCCGCGGCGCCCATCGTGGTGGTGGCGTTTGCGGTGGCGGTTGGGCAGGGCTGGCTGGTTCCGGTGACCGCCGACACGCCGTTCGGACACCTGTTGATGCACATGACCCTGCTGCTGGTGGTCATCCCTCCGCAGGTGGTCGCCGTCATCGTGGCCCGACAGCGTGCGCTGGACGAAACCCTGGCCGTGGTGGGCGGGCAGGCCAACCAGCTGGCCGCGTTCATCGACATGCAAGGCATCCTGCGCTGGGCGAACCAGGCGCGTGCGGATTACTGGGGCGTGCCCAACGAACAGAGTGTGGGCGAGTCCTGGCTGGGCTACCTGCCCGGCGAACAGTACCGCAGCCCGATGCAACCGCTGCTGGAGCAGGCGCTGACGGGGCAGCAAGTCCAGCAGGTCATGACGGTGGATTTCCCGGCACGCGGTTTGCGAACCATGGCCGTGCACCTGCAGCCGGCCTTTGACGAAGAGTCCCACCAGCTCGGGGTCCTCTACACCAGCACCGACGTGACCGAGCTCGAGTCGTCCCGCCAGCAGCTGGAGGCCTTGACCACCAGTCTGGAGACGAGCAACCACGACCTGCAGCAGTTCGTGCGGGTGTCGTCGCACGACCTGCGGGAGCCGCTGAACACCATCGCGCAATTCACCTCGCTCATCGAAGAGCGGGACGCCCCGGCCCTGTCGACGGAGTCCCGGACGTACTTCCGGCACGTCAAGTCGGCGGCCCAGCGCATGAGCAGCATGCTGGAGGACATCCGGCTCTACGTCCAGGTCGAAGAGGTCGATCCAGGCAAGACCTTCCGCGACGTCGATCTGGACGAACTGCTCGACGGCGCCCTCGACGCGATGAGCGAACGCATCCAGCAGCAAGGTGCGACGGTTCAGGTCACCCCGCTGGGACAGGCCTGGGGAGACGCAGACCAGCTGGCCCTGGCGATCAACCTCCTGCTGAGCAATGCCCTGAAGTTCATGCCCGCCGACCGCGCGCCGGACATCCGGATCGCGGCCCATCGAAGCGGGGCACAGCTGGAGCTGGTGGTGTCGGACAACGGCATCGGCATCGACGCGGACAAGCTGCCCCTGCTGGGGGAGCCCTTCAAGCGCCTGCATTCACGACGGATGTACGAGGGGACCGGGCTGGGCCTGGCGACCTGCAAGCGCATTGCGCGGCATCACGGTGGCGACCTCCAGATGGCGTCCACGCCCAACGTCGGCAGCCGGTTCGCCCTGGTGCTGCCGACGCACCCGCCCCGGTGAACCTCCCGCCCATCGGGTGACCCCACCCAGCTACGCGGCTGTCCCCACACCGTCATGCCTTGAAGGGCAGTGCCAGCATGCCGGGCAGGCGCGCCACCTCGTGCGGGTCGGTGTGGCCGTGGATGCCGATGGTCATGCCGGTCTGGCCGGCGCGCGGCTGCTCGCGGTAGGTGCCGAAGAGCCGGTCCCACCAGGTGAGGTTGAAGCCGAAGTTGGCGTTGCGCTCATCGTCTTCGACCGAGTGGTGCACCCGGTGCATGTCGGGCGTGACGATGAACCAGCGCAGCACCCGGTCCACGCCATCGGGCAGCCGGATGTTGCCGTGGTTGAAGGTGGCGCAGGCGCTGAGCAGCACCTCAAAAATCACCACCGCCAGCACCGGCGCCCCCAGCAGTGTGATGGTGGCGAACTTGATGCCCATGGACAGCACGATCTCCAGCGGATGAAAGCGTGTGCCCGTGGTCAGGTCGTAGTCGAGGTCGGCGTGGTGCACACGGTGCAGCCGCCAGAACGCGGGCACGGCGTGCACCATCACGTGCTGCAGCCAGATGACGAAATCCATGGCCACCACGGCCATGGGCACCGCCAGCCAGAACGGCACATCGAAATTGTTCAGCAGCCCCCAGCCCCGTTCAATACCCAGCGCGGCCATGCCGACCGCCGCGGTCGGGAACACCAGGCGCACGATCACCGTGTTGAGCAGCACGATGCCGAGGTTGGCGGTCCATCGTTGACGGCGCGTGAGCCGCAGCACCCGGCGCGGCGTCGCCAGTTCCCACAAGGCGACGATCGCGAACACGCCGACGAAGAAGCCCATGCGGATCAGCGGCTCATGGGCCAGAACCCAGTGTTCAACGCTCATGTGCGCTCCCGCAGGCGGAGGGCTTTCCACTCGGTGCCGATGGACGCCAGCAACGCCAACGCCAGGAACGGCACCACGGCCAGGTTCAGGGTGGACCAGCCGTAGCGGTCGTACAGCCAGCCGGCGGACAAGCTGGACGCCGCCACCAGCCCGAACACCAGAAACTCGTTGATGGCCTGCACCTTGAGCTGTTCGGCCGGGCGGTAGGTCTGCGTCAGCAGCGCGGTGCCGCCCACGAAGGCGAAGTTCCAGCCCACGCCCAGCAGCACCAGCGCCGATGCAAAGTGCAGGAACGCCAGCCCCGAGAGCGCCACGGTCACATGGCCCAGCAGTAGCACGAAACCGGTCTGCATGATGCGCGGCGCGCCAAACCGTTTGACCAGGTGGCCGGTGAAGAACGAGGGCGCGAACATGCCCACCACATGCCACTGGATCACCGGCGTCACGCTCTGCCCTGGCAGGCCGCAGCCCAGCATGGCCAGCGGGGTCGCGGTCATGACCATGATCATCACGGAATAGCCCACCGCCGCGCCCAGGATCGAGATCAGCAACAAGGGCTGCGACAACAGTTCCCTCACGGACCGGGCCGTGCCCGCCGCCACCGACGCCGCCGGCTTGAGCCGGACCTGCGACAGCAGGCCCAGCGCCGCCACACTGAGCGCGGCCTGCGCCAGGTACGAACCCACGAAGGGGCCGGACACCAGCCAGTCGCGCCCCCATTGCGCCAGTTGCGGCCCGACAAAGGCCGCCACCACGCCCCCGGCCACCACCCAGGCAATCGCGCGGGTGGTGTGCGAGGCGTCCACCGCCTCGGCGGCGGCGAAGCGGTAGTAGTTGGCAAAACCCTGGTAGCTGCCCAGCATCAGGTGGCCCAGCACAAAGAGCGCAAACGAGCCTTGCCACAGGCCATAGGCGGCCAGGGTGCTGCCCGCCACGCCCAGCGCGGCCCCCATGAGGAAGCCCGTACGGCGGCCCCGGCGGCGCATGAGCATGGCCGCCGGCAGCGACGCGATGGCCGTGCCGATCACCATCATCGCCACCGGCAGGGTGGCCAGGCTCTTGTCGGGTGCCAGCGTGGCGCCCAGGATGGCGGCCAGGCTCATCGACAGCACGATGGCCGAGAGCATCAGGGCCTGGCTGGCGGCCAGCAGGAGCACGTTGCGACGGCCTGGAAACATGGTGGGCTTTCGTGGGTTTCAGAAGACCAGGACCTGGTCGGCCTCGGCGGTCCAGTCGGCCAGCTGGGCCAGCGTCGAACGCTGGGCGCCGCTCACCATGTCCGATGTGCTCAGACCGCGCGCGTCCATGCAGGTGCCGCACAGCGCCACCTCGCCTTTGCGCAGCACCTTGCCCAGCATGAGCTGCACGTTGTAGTAACCCTCGGGCACTTTCTGCCCGGCCTTGGCGCAGCCCACGGCATCGGCCATGAGGAACACGCGCACCCGCACGCCGTCTTTGGCGGTCATGGCGCCGGCCAGCCGCAGGCCGTTGTAGGCCCGCTCGTTGCCGTAGGGGGCGTCGTTGAGGATGAACAGCAGGTGGTGATCCATGAGGTGCTCCAGTCCATCAGCGGCGGTCGATCCCGCTCGCCAGTGGCAGGCCCGGGGCCCGCCCCTCGGTGAGGCCATCGAAGGTCTTGCGGGCGCGGTCGCCCTGCTCGCGCAGCAGCTTCAGCGCTGCATCGGACAGGAGGCAGAAATGCCCGCGGCGGTCGGCGACGATGTCGACGTCCCGGGGGATCACGGCCAGCCGCTGCGGACTGGCCAATACCTGCCCGACGCGGGCGACCGGTTCGCACGGGATGTCTTGGAGCAGCCGATGGTTCATGATCAACATTCTAACGATCATTGGAATGTTGGCGCAATGGGGTGTTCCCAACACACCGGTGGCACCCGGTGTCTGCGTGGCGATGAAGCGGTGGTGTCAGGAGCACTGCGGCAACCCGTCCCGCAACCGTGCAGGTGGTGTTCGGGCTGCGCGGGCCGTCACGCGGGCAGGGGTGCGGTGGTGGGGCTGATCACCGGGACACCGTGGAAGAGGGCGTTCACCGGCGGCCCGAGCAATGCCGCAGGGGGCCGGCGGGGCGCATCCGGCGGGGCATCCCGCCGCGCCGACCGGCCCGGGCCGGTCCATGCCTTTCAATGCCTGTGCGTGTGGTGCGCGTCGGGCCCGTGCGGGTGGCTGTGGTGCAGGGGGGCGTGCACATGCCGGTGGCTGTGCGGGCCGGCGGGCATGGGGTCGTGACGGTGCAGGTGGTGTCCATCGTCGTGGCGGTGTGCGTGTTCGTGCTCCAGCGGCTCGTGTTCGTGTTCGTGGCGGTGGTCTTCGAGCAGGTGCAGCACCACACCGCCCACCATGAACAGGCCGCCGACGAACAGCAGCGCACCGGGCGGTCGCTCGCCCAGCGCGAAGGCGCCCAGCGCGCCGATGAAGGGCGCGAAGGCGAACACCGACCCGGTGCGCGCCGCGCCGAACTGCCGCTGCGCCAGCAAATAAAAGCGCAGGCTCAGGCCGTAGCCGCTGGCGCCCACGGCCAGCAGTGCCAGCGCGGCCGTCTGGCTGGGCAGCGGCTCGCCCCGCAGCAGCGCGACCCCGGTGGTGACCAGGGCCCCCAGCGCCGCCTTGGCCAGCACCACCTGGCCCGGGTCGCGTTCGGCCACGCCACGCGAGAGGGTGTTGTCCACCCCCCAGGCCACGGTGGCCAGCGCCACCGCCAGCAGACCCAGCAACTGCACCTGGCCGGCCAGGCCCTGGTCGATCACCAGCAGCACACCCCCGGCGAGCAGGAGCGCCACGGCGGTCTTGACACGTGCGTCCAGGGTCTCGCCATACCAGCGCCAGGCCAGCACCGCGGTGAACACGGCTTCGAGCGTGAGCAGCAACGAGGCGCTGGCGCCGCTGGTGCGCTGCAGGCCCCAGGCCAGCGCCACCGGCCCCAGCACCGCACCGGCCAGCACCATGGCCAGCAGGCGCGGCGCATCGCTGCGCTGCAAGGGGGCTTCGCGGTGGGCACCCCGGCGCTGCACGAGCGCCACCGCCGCCGCGCCGGCATACAGCAGCGCCGCGGTGGTGAACGGTCCCAGCCCCTGGCCGAAGCGCTGCACCAGCGGCGTGCTCAGGCCGAACAGGGCAGCGGCCAGCAGGGCCAGCAGGCCGCCGCGCAGCACGGGTGATCCGATGGGGCGGTTGTTCATGCCCGGCGCCCCGTTGTGTTGGGCGCCACCGGCAGGGGCAACGCCCTGCGGGCGGATGGGGCGATGGGAGTGAGGGCGTGTGCGGAGGTCATGCAGGTGGCGGCTGTCGGAACACCTATTGTGCGGGCGGCGGTCACGTGCGGGCCCCGTGCCGGCGGCGCCACACCACCACGGCCAAGGCGGCCAGGGCCAGGTAATTCACGACCATGAACCCGGGCGTGTTCCAGGCCAGCCCATCAAAGCCCCAATCGGTCAGGGGATAGAAAACCGGCGAAGGATAGAAGTCCGCGGAATGGGTGAAGACATCGATCACGATGTGCGACCACCAGCCCAGCAGGGGGATCCACAGGCGCCCGATCCACAGCCAGAGCAGCGCGGTCACCCCACCCGCCACCAGGGCGCTGTGCATCACGCAATGCAGGTGGTGGGTCAGCGCCGCCAACCACGGGGACGGGGGCGGTTCGTGGCCCGGCAGCGCCATCGTGTACGACTTCAAGGCGGTCCAGCCGTCCGCGGACCACACCGCCGACACCAGCAGCGGCAGCATCTGCACCACATCGGGCACGACGGCCAGGGCCACCGTCAGCGCCAGCGTGCGGCGGTTCACCGGTCGCGCGTGGTGTGCCCAGGCGAGCCCGAGTCCGGCCCACAAGCCATGCGCGAGGATGTCCATGATCAGACGGTCTGGTGCATTGGGAGGAGGGCGTTGGATGCCCCGGTGGTGTGGCGCGTTCCCGCTGACCGACACCAGGCCCGGACGGCCGCCACGGTGCCGGCCACCCGCGCACAGCCCGGATTCTGTGGCCGGCCGGCCCCGGTGACCACCGGATGATCCCGGGGCGGCGGGGCGGCTGCCCCCCCGTGCTGGGCGACCGTGCGGGCGATGCCTCGCGCCTCAGGGCGCCACGGTGATCCCGTTGGGCTCGCCGCCCACCGGCACGGTGGCCACGGTCTTGCGCGCCTGGATATCGATGACGGACACCGTGTTCGCGTACACGTTGCTCACGAACGCGTACCGGCCGTCGGTGCCGATGGCGACGCCGTGGGCACCTGCACCGGTGCGGATGGTGGCGACGTTCCGGTGGGTGGCGAGGTCGATGACGCTGACCGTCTGGCCGGGTTTCTGGCGCTGGCCCTGGTTGGCCACCAGCAGGCTGCGGCTGTCGGGGGTGGCATAGAGCTGGATCGGCACCTGACCGACCCGGACCTTGCGAACCAGCTTGCGGCCAACGGGGTCGATGAAGGCGATCTGGCCTTCCTGCGACAGCGACACGAAAGCCTGCTTCCCGTCGGGCGAAAACCCCACCTGCGCCGGGCCTTTGCCCACGGCGATCCGGTCGATTTCCTTTCGGCTCCGGGTGTCGAACACCGACACCGTGCCGTCTTTGAGGTTGGCCACGTAGGCCTGTGCGCCGTCCGGGCTCAGGCGGATGCCATGGGGGAATCCGCCGGTGGGCAGCGTGTCGACCACCTTCAGCGCCGTGGTGTCCACCACGCTCAGGGTGTTGTCGCCCCCGTTGGTGACGTAGGCCAGCCGACCGTCGGCCGACAAGACCACGTGGGCCGGATGCCGGCCGACGGTGACGCGGGCCACCACCTGGTCGGAGGCGGTGTCGATGGCCCAGACCTCGCCGGCGGTCGCCATGGCGCCGTGACCGCCAGCCGAGGCCTGTGTGTGCGCCGCGTGATCGGTCGCGTGCTGGGGCAGGCCGTTGTTGGTGACCCAGACCCGTTGTCCATCGGGTGAGGCCTGGACGTTGTGCGGGCCCGATCCCACCACGATGGCGGTCAGTGGTTTGAAGCTGCTCCCGTCGATCACGCTGACCGTGCCCGAAGCTTCGTTGGCCACGTAGACCTTGCGGTCCGCAGCCTGTGCGGACCATCCAGTGGCCAGCCAGAGCGCGGGGGCCAACGCCAGCAACCTGGCCCATTCAAATCTGTTCATGTGTTCATCTCCGTTGATTGGGCGGGGCTTTTCGGCCCGGGCGCGCGCAGGCGGGCCCGATCGGACCGGTGCTCACCGCCGCCCGTGCGTGAAGGCTGGCGCACCAGCCCGTGTGAAACGAAAGGGGAATGCAGGCGGGCCACGGCCAGGCGCATGGCCTGCCAGGCTCACTTGGCCGGCGGGGTGGCCGGCATGCGCTGCGCCATCATGTCCATCATGTTTTGCATCATGCCCATGCACAGCTCCATCGACGGCTGGTGCTGCGCGGGGTCCATGGGAGCCGCCCCGGCACGGGCCTTTCCACCCATGCCGCCCATGCCACCCATGCCACCCATGCCACCCATGTGTTTCATCATGGCCATGCCTTCCTGCATGGCCTTCATCTGATCGGCCATCAAGGCCTCGCGCTCGGCCGGCGTCTGGGCGGCGGCGAAGCGGTTGTGCAGCGTCTGCAGGGTGGCCATGTGCTCGCGCATGCGCTGCTGCATCTGCGGCATGGCGGGCGGCGCCTGCTCGGTGGTCGGGGGGGCCGCGGGGGCCGCTGCGCTGGCCGGCTCGGGGTGGTGCTGGGTGTGATCAGCCGCCGTTTGCGCGGCCGCGATGCACGTGAGGCTGAGGGCGGCCGCGCCCACAACGGCTGAGATCCACTTGGACATGTCGATTTCCTTTCATGACATCAAGGCGGCAATGGCGCCGGGCTGTGGCGCGGCGGTCTGCGGTCCCCGGGGCGGGGTGCGCAGCCGTCCAGCCATGGTGTCACTGTAGAAAGGGCGCTGCGTCGAAAAGATGACGCGGGCATGACAAAAATGTCAGGAACCGTTTTGCGCCTCCCGCGCTTGCCGGTTGATGCTGTCGTGGTCGGCCTGCACCCGGGCGGGCCATTGCGACTTGATCCAGGACAGCACCGCCACGATCTGCGCATCGCTGAGCGTGCCGCCGTATGCGGGCATGTTGGACGCGTAGCCCTCGATGCCCACCGCTTTGGCCACCCCTTGCTGGGTGATGCGAAACAGCAGTTCGTCGGGGTGGTGCCAGGTGTGGCCGGTTTCGTCGTGCGGGGGGGCCGGCAGGCGCCCATCGGCACCCCGATCGCGCCAGTGGGCCTGTCCCTCCCGGTGGACGCCGTGGCAGCTGGCGCACTGGGCTGCATAGATGTTCCGCCCCTGCTCCAGCAGCTGTGCATCGTCTGTGCGCAGCAGGGCCACGGGGGGCGCTGCAGCGCCCGGCCACAGCGCCCACGCCGCCACCACCCCGGCGAGCGCGAGGCCCGTGGCGGCCAGCAGCACCCAGCGGGATCGGGACATCACCGGGCCGGCTGGATGTCGGTCACCACCATCCGGCCGTTCTCGCGGACCGCCATGAACCGGACCTTGGCGCCCACCGACACCGCATCCAGCAAGGCCTTGTCCTTGACCACGAACACCATGGTCATGCCGGGCATGTCCATGTGTTTGATCTCCCCGTGCCGCAGGGTGATCTTGCCCGCGTCCTTGTCCACTTTCCTGACCTCCCCGTCGGTCATCTCCGGCGCGGCGGCCATGCCCGTCGGGCTGTTGTGGTCCATGCCCGTCTGTGCGAATGCTGGCGTGACCGCCCAGCACGGCAGGGCCAGGGCTGCAGCGGCCCATGCGGCGCGAAATGGAAATGTGTTCATGCAATGCTCCTTCTGGGGTTCCAGCCCCGCAACCGCCACCCAGGCGGCACCAGGGCTGTGTGTGCTTATTTCGCCGCGACCTTGACCTGGCCCTTCATGCCGGCGTCGAAGTGCCCCACGTGCAGGCAGGCGAAGTCCACCGCGCCGGCGTGGGTGAATTTCCAGATCACCTCACCCCGCTGGCCGGGCGCGAGCGAGACCTTGTTGGGTTCGTCGTGCTCCATGTCGGGGAATTTCTTCATCACCTCGTAGTGCTCCAGCAGTTCCTGCTGCGTGCCCAGGCTGAACTCGTGTTTGACGCTGTCGGTGTTGCGGAGCACGAAGCGGACCGTTTCACCGGCCTTGACGCGGATGTCCGAGGGCTTGAACCGCATCCCGCTGACCATGTCCACCTCCACCGTGCGACGGACCTGGGCGGCCACCCCGGGCTGTCCGATCGGCGATTCGTGGTGCCCGCCGGCGTGGTTGCCGCCGGCGGTGGCTACGGTGGCGGCCAGCGCCAAGCCGCCGGCCAACAGGGCGGTGCGAGTAAGGCAGAAGGATCGTGCGAATTTCATGGGTGCTCTTTCAATGACGGGGCTGATGACGGGGAAGGGGCGGTGGGAAGGGGGGACAACGCCGCCGGGTGCGGCGGCGCGGTTTCAGTGGGACATGCCATGGGCCGTGGGTTTGACGGCGGTGGCCGATGCCGGTGGCGCATCGGTGCTGCCCAGGGGGCGGGGGGCTGGCGGCGGTGTGCCATTCCATTCGTAGGCCACCGTGCCCTCGGGGAACTTGTATGGCCCCGGGTCTTTGTAGTCGCCGGGCTTCTGGTCCTTGCGCACCTTGAACACCGAGAACATGCCGCCCATCTCCAGCGGGCCGAAGGGGCCGTTGCCGGTCATCATGGGCGCGGTGTTGTCGGGGATCGGCATCTGCATCTCGCCCATGTCGGCCATGCCGCGTTCGCCCATCAGCATGTAGTCGGGCGCGACTTTCTGGATCTTGCCGACCAGACCGCGGTGGTCGACGCCGATCGTGGTCGGCACGTCGTGGCCCATGGCGTTCATGGTGTGGTGGCTCTTGTGGCAGTGCAGGGCCCAGTCGCCTTCTTCGTCGGCGATCAGCTCGATCTGGCGCATCTGCCCCACGGCCACGTCGGTGGTCACCTCGGGCCAGCGCGCGCCGGGCGGGACCGGGCCGCCGTCGGTGCCCGTGACCTGGAATTCGTGCCCATGCAGGTGGATCGGGTGGTTGGTCATGGTGAGGTTGCCGACGCGGATGCGCACCCGGTCGCCCAGCCGCACGTTCAGGCTGTCGATGGCCGGGAACACGCGGCTGTTCCAGCACCAGATGTTGAAGTCGGTCATGGTGTTGACCTGGGGCGTCTTGCTGCCGGGCTCGACGTCGAACGCGTTGAGCAGGAAGCAGAAATCGCGGTCCACCGCGCTGATGTGCGGGTGTTTGGCCTTGGGGTGGGTGATCCACAGGCCCATCATGCCCATGGCCATCTGCACCATCTCGTCGGCGTGCGGGTGGTACATGAAGCTGCCAGGGCGGCGCGCCTCGAACTCGTACACATAGGTCTTGCCCACAGGAATCTGCCGCTGCGTCAGGCCACCGACGCCGTCCATGCCGCAGGGCAGGCGCTGGCCGTGCCAGTGCACGGTGGTGTGTTCGGGCAGTTTGTTGGTCACGAAGATGCGCACCCGGTCGCCTTCGACCACCTCGATGGTGGGGCCCGGGCTCTGACCGTTGTAGCCCCACATGTTGACCTTGAAGCCGGGCGAGACTTCGCGCACCACCGGCTCGGCCACCAGGTGGAACTCCTTGACGCCGTTGTTCATGCGCCAGGGCAGGGTCCAGCCGTTGAGCGTGACCACCGGGTTGTAGGGCCGGCCGGTGGTCGGGATCAGCGGCGGCGCGGTGTCCACGGAGGTCTGGATCACCGGCTCGGGCAAGCCCGCCAGCGCGGAGCGGGCCACGGCCAGGCCGGCCACCGAAGCGGCGGCGCCGGCAAAAAACTGTCGTCGGGAAGCGGTGTTCATGTCGAGATGTTCCTGTCGTGCCGGTCAGTGCGCGGCGGCCGTGGGGGCTTGTTCGCCACCGGCCAGTGAGACGAAGCGGTCGGGTGTGCCACCCTGCAGGACCCATTGCAGGTCGGTCTGGGCGATCCAGAAGTCGCGCTGCGCAGCGATGGCGTCGGCCGTGGCCTGCGCCTGGTTGAGGGTTTCGTCCAGCAGGTCCCACACGCTCTTGAGCATGCCGTTGTAGTGCAGCACCGTTTCTTCGGTGATGAACGTCCGTTCCTTGAGCACCACGTCGCGGCTGTCCAGCGCCAGGGCGTGCGCGGTCTGATAGGCCGCGATGGCGGTTGGGGCCAGCGCCTTGTTGCGCCGCTGCTCGGCCGCGGGCAGTTGCGCCTGGATGGCCGACGCGCGCTGCTGCAGTTCGGCATCGGGCACCGCCGTGGCCGGCACATCGGGCAACCGGTCGGGCAAGGCCAGCGCGGTGTCCACGCCGCTCAGACCCAGCAGGTCGATGAGGCGGGTCTGCGCCTGGGCGGCCGCGAACGACGCCCGCCGCAGATCCATGCGCGCCGAGGCCTCGGCCAATAGCCAGGGCGACAGTTGCAGCCGGCTCCAGTTGCCCACGGCGACCATCCGCTGGCCCAGCTCGCTCGCGGCCTGCGCCGCTTCCAGCCGGGTTTGCTGGTGGCGCACGGTCTGGCGCGCCGCGACGGCTTCCAGCCAGGCCTTGCGCGCCTGGGCGGCGACTTCCAGCAGCTCACCCATGTCGTCCACCCGGCGCTGCAGGCTGGGGTCCAGGGCCTCCCAGCGTCCGCTGGCGATGGCCTGCACGTTCTGCGGCCCCAGGCGCGACTGCACCCGGGCCAGTTCGGGGTGGGGCAGCCAGGCCCGGCTCACCGCATCGTCCAGGGTGGGCACCGCGGTGCCTGGCACTGCGGCCTCCGGGGCCTGCTGCGAGGCGGGATGAGCCCGCTCCCATTTGAGAACGTCCGCATGCCCGCGCGGGTAAGCGCCCACGGCGTCGTTGGCCTGGCGCCAGTCCGACGGCTGCGTGGGGGATGGTGGCGTCTGCTGCGCGGACAGGGCCAGCGGCAGCAGCACGAGCACACCAGCCGCCAGCCGGGCTGCGCTGGCTTGAACAGAGGGGGGCCATTTCACGGGTGTCGCTCCTTTTTTGATGCAGATCAAGCGGGCTGGATTCTGCGGGCACCAGTCCGTCGACTGCCTGTCGGGCGGATTACAAAAATGTCATCTTGCTCCAGCCGGTCTGTTGCGCAGGCAAACTACCCGCCAGGAGCGATGCCGTGAAGATTCTGATTGTTGAAGACGAGCCCAAAGCCGGGGACTATTTGCGCCAGGGCCTGCGCGAGGCGGGCTATGTGGTGGACCTGGTGGACAACGGCGTGGACGGCCTGCACCAGGGCCTGGAGGGTGACCACGACCTGCTGATCCTCGACGTGATGCTGCCCGGCATGAACGGCTGGGACATCCTCAAGCGGCTGCGCAGCGAGGGCCGCACGATGCCGGTGCTGTTCCTCACGGCGCGCGACCAGGTGGAAGACCGCGTGAAGGGGCTGGAGCTGGGGGCCGACGACTACCTGGTCAAACCGTTTTCGTTTGCCGAACTGCTGGCCCGGGTGCGCATCATCCTGCGCCGTGGCCGGGGGAACCAGGAAGCCACCACGATCCAGGTGGCCGATCTGGAACTGGACCTGCTGCGCCGACGGGTCACGCGCGCGGGCAAGCGCATCGACCTGACCGCCAAAGAGTTCGGTTTGCTGGAACTGCTGATGCGGCGCCAGGGGGAAGTTTTGCCGCGCTCGCTGATCGCCTCGCAGGTCTGGGACGTGAACTTCGACAGCGACACGAATGTGATCGAGGTGGCCATGAGGCGGCTCAGGGCCAAGGTCGACGAAGGCTTTGAACCGCGCCTGATCCAGACGGTGCGGGGCATGGGCTATGTGCTCGAAGCCCCCGAGGCCCCGCGCTGATGCTGGGCCGCATCTCGCTGACCGCGCGGTTGACCGCCCTGTACACCCTGGTGTCGGCGGTGGTTCTGGTCGGGCTGGGGGCGCTGGTGGTCATGGCCACCGAGCGCCATTTCGTCGAGCTGGACCGGGACTTTCTGAAAGACAAGATCGCGCTGATCCAGAAGATCGTCCAGGCCTCGGGTCCTGGGGCGCCGCTGGTACCTCAGCTCAGCGGTGTGCTGGCCAGCCACCAGGGGCTCTTCATCGAGCTGCGCCAGGGGGAGCAGGTGGTTTTTGCCACTCGGGAAGGTGTGTTCCCGCCGTCGGCGGTGGGGGCAGCGGCGGCCCCTGACCAGCCGACCGACTGGCGTGTGGGCGGGCAGACGCTGCGCGGCATGCGGGCGCTGGTGGAGGCTCCGGCTGCGCAGACACCCCTGCAGATTCTGGTGGCGCTGGACACCGCGCACCACGCGCACTTCATGCACAAGCTGGTGCAGACGCTGGCCCTCTACCTGCTGGCCGCCATTTCGCTCAGCGGCTTGCTGGGCTGGTGGGCCGCGCGCAACGGGCTGAGCCCGCTGCGCACCATGAAGGAACGCGCGCAGGCCGTCACCGGCCAGCGGCTGGACCAGCGCATGCCTGTTGAGACGGTGCCGGTGGAATTTGCCGAACTGGCGCAAAGCCTGAACACCATGCTGGAGCGGCTGCAGGCGGATTTCGCCCGCCTGCAGGATTTCTCCAGCGACCTGGCGCACGAGCTGCGCACGCCGATCAACAACCTGCTGACCCAGACCCAGGTGTCCTTGGCGCAGAAGCGGGAGGCGAGCGTCTACCAGGACATCCTCGCCTCCAACGCCGAAGAGTTCCAGCGCCTGGCGCGCATGGTGTCCGACATGCTGTTTCTGGCCAAGACGGCGCACGGCATCGAACTGCCCCACCCGGAGGCGATCTGGCTGGACCAGGAGGCGCGGGCGCTGTTCGACTTCTACGATGCGGTGGCCGACGACAAGGGCATCCGCCTATCGATCACCGGTCAGGCACGGGTCATGGGGGACCGTCTGATGATCCGTCGCGCCATCGGCAACCTGCTGTCGAACGCCCTCCGGCATTCCACTGCCGATGCGGAGGTGACGGTAACGATCGAAGAGCAGGATGGCACCGCCACGCTGTGTCTCAACAACCGGGGGGAGACCATCGCGCCGGAGGCCTTGCCGCGTTTGTTCGACCGCTTCTTCCGGGTGGACAGGTCGCGCAGCCACCCGGACTCAGATGGCGCGGGCCTGGGCCTGTCGATCACCAAAGCGATCATGCTGGCCCACGGGGGCGAGGTCTCCGTCACCTCGGTCGATGGCCTGACGTCCTTCTGTCTCGTGTTTCGCAGCCCGCTGGCAGCGCAGGGCGCGGCCATCGGGGACGCCCCGAACGGCTGAGACGGGCCGTCGATCCCTGCCACGCGCGGTCTGTGGTCCCTGGGCGGGGACCAGCGCGGCGCTTCAGTCGATGTCCATCACATGCATGCCGAAGCTGCCCCGGCGGCGGTCCGCAAAATATTGGGTCAGCGTCTCGCGCACGGTGCGAAAGGCGATCTCGTCCCAGGGGATCTGGTCCTCTGTGAACAGGCGGGCTTCCATGGTTTCGGTGCCCGGGTTGAAGCGGTCGCTGAGCAGCCGGGCGCGGTAGTACAGGTGCACCTGGCCGACGCGGGCGACGTTCATGAGGGTGAACAGCTCGCCCAGTTCGATCTGGGCACCGGCTTCTTCGTCCGTCTCGCGTGCGGCGCCCTGGGCGGTGGTTTCGCCCAGTTCCATGAAACCGGCGGGCAGGGTCCATTTGCCTTTGCGCGGCTCGATGTTGCGCTTGCACAGCAACACGAATTCGCCCGCGGCACCCCACACCGGCACGGTGCCCACCACGTTGAGCGGATTTTCGTAGTGGATGGTCTGGCAGACGGTGCAGACCGCCCGGGGTTTGGTGTCGCCGTCATCGGGCAGGCGGTAGGTGACGGGCGATCCGCACTCGCGGCAGTGTTTGATCGGTAGGCGCTGCATCGTGGCAGTGTAGGGGCAAACAAAAAGGGGCTCCGCGGAGCCCCTGGATGCCGGTGCCGGGTGCTGCCGATCAGGCTTTCTTGGCCGACGCGGCCTTGCCGTGCTTGTCGATCAGGGCTTTGGCGGTGTCGAACAGCTTTTTGCCGTTGAAGCCGCGTTTGTCCATGTCCTGCATCCATTCCACTTCCACCAGGCGGGCCTTGCGCTTGAATTCCTGCGCGTCGGTCGCCGGTATGGTGTGGATGGTGTTGCCCAGCTTGACCGCTGCCGCGCGGCCGGGAATGTCGCCGCTTTGTTGCACCTTGCCGAGCCAGGCCGAGGTTTCGATGCCGGAGTTCTTGTCGATGATGGCGCGCAGGTCGGGTGCCAGCGAGTTGTACTTGGCCTTGTTCATGGCCATGATGAAGGTGGTGGTGTAGAGCGCGCCGCCGGCGGGGTCGAACTCGCTGTGGAACTTGGTCAGCTCCTGCACCTTCACGGCCGGCACCACCTCCCAGGGGATCACGCAGCCGTTGATCACGCCCTTGGACAGCGCGTCGGGGATCTGTGGCAGCGGCATGCCCACCGGGGTGGCGCCCAGATAGCCCAGCATCTTGGTGATCTGGCGGGTGGGGCCACGCACCTTGGATCCGCGCAGGTCTTCGGCCGTTTTGATGAGTTTGTCGCGCATGTGGAACATGCCGGGGCCGTGCACCTGCAGCGCCAGCGGCTGCACGTCCTTGAACTCGTCCGGGGCCATGGTCATGGTGTATTCCCAGAAGGCCCGCGAAGTGGCTTCTGCGTTGTTCATCATGAACGGCAGTTCGAACACCTCGATGCGCGGGAAGCGGCCAGGCGTGTTGCCGGGCAGGGTCCAGACGATGTCGACCACGCCGTCCTTGGCCTGGTCGTACAGCTGCATCGGCGAACCGCCCAGCTGCATGGCCGGGTAGGCCTCGAACTTGATGCGGCCGTCCGAGTCCTTGGTCACCTTGTCCATCCAGGCCTTGTTCATGTTCAGCCACACGTTGGACTGCGGCGCCATGAAAGTGTGGAACTTGAGCGTGACGCTTTGCTGGGCAAAGCCGATCAGGGCGGGGGCGCCCAGGGCCAGGGCGGCGCCGGACTGGAGCAGGGTTCTGCGTGGGATCATGGCGGTGCGGTCTCCTGTGAGGGGGCGGTCAGACACGGGGCCGAGTATCGCGCCCCGGTTTCGCACGGCCACGGGTGTAACCCTCGGTTGAGACCGAAACGGTGCGCGGGTGTGACGGAAGTCGTGCCGCTCACACCATCGCTCACACCTTCTCAGTCCACCTGCACGGTGATGCCGGTCAGGCCGTCGATGCCGCCGGTCATGGTGTCGCCGCGGACCACGGCGGCCACGCCTTCGGGCGTGCCGGTGTAGATCAGATCGCCGGGCTGCAGTTCCCAGGCCTGGGACAGGTGCTCGATGGTCTCGGCGATGTTCCAGATCAGCTTGGACACCTGGCTGCGCTGGCGGTCCCGGCCGTTGACCTGGACCCAGATGGCGGCGTTGGTGATGTCGCCGGCCTGGGCGGCTGGCGTGATGGGGCCGATGGGTGCGGACTGGTCGTAGCCCTTGCCGATGCACCAGGGGCGGCCCTGCTTTTTCATCTCGTTCTGCAGGTCGCGGCGCGTCATGTCAAGGCCCACGGCGTAGCCGAAGATGTGCTGATGAGCGTCCGCGGCCCGGATGTTGCGGCCGCCCGTGCCGATGGCAACCACGAGTTCGATCTCGTGGTGCAGGTTGGCCGTGAGCGTGGGGTAGGGAATGTGGGCCGTCTGGCCCGCGTCGGCCACCACGATGGCGTCGGCCGGCTTGAGGAAGAAGAACGGGGGCTCACGCCCGGTGAAGCCCATCTCCTTGGCGTGCTCTTCGTAGTTGCGGCCCACGCAGTAGATGCGGTGGACCGGGAAGCGCTCGGCGCGACCCAGAACGGGAACCGAGACCACGGGCGGGGGGGTGAAAACGTAGCTCATGCAGACCTTTCGGACGGGATGGAGTGGGCGCACAAGTATAGGGAGCGGTGCGGGGTGCGACAGGCGCGCGAGCGGCGTCTGCGCAGGTGTATCGTGTGCGCATGGAGACTGCAGAACCCCGTGCGGCGAACGACGCCGTGAAAGCGCCCCCGCAAGGCCTGACACTCAAACGCGTGGCCATCGACACCTGGCGCGAGAACGTGGCCTACCTGCACCGCGACTGCGCGGTGGTGCGGGCGGAGGGCTTCCAGGCCTTGTCCAAAGTGGAGGTGCGGGCCAACGGCAAGCGCATCCTGGCCACGCTCAACGTGGTGGACGACGTGGCCATCGTCGGCTGTGGCGAACTGGGCGTGTCAGAAGACGCGTTCGCGCAACTGGCCGTGCCCGACGGGCATCCCGCCTCGGTGTCGCAGGCCGAGCCGCCGGCCTCCATGCCAGCGCTGTTTCGCAAGATCAACGGCGAGCGGCTGGGCAGCGAAGACTTCCGAGCCATCATCGGCGACATCGCCCAGCACCGCTATTCCAAGATCGAACTGACCGCCTTTGTGGTGGCCTGCAACCGCAGCGAGCTGGACCGCGAAGAGGTGTTCTTCCTCACCGAGGCCATGGTCGCCACCGGCCGCCGGCTGGACTGGCAGCAGCCCCTGGTGGTGGACAAACACTGCATCGGCGGCATCCCGGGCAACCGCACCTCGATGCTGGTGGTGCCCATCGTCGCGGCCTATGGGCTGGTGTTTCCCAA
>NZ_JASJOY010000237.1:0-18009 GCF_031426985.1 Hydrogenophaga sp. | reverse complement strand
AGGATGAAGCCGCGGATCTGGCCGCCGTCGTCCTTGGCCCAGACCACGAACACGTCGGCGATCGGGCTGTTGGTGATCCACATCTTGGCGCCGCTCAGGGAGAAGCCGCCGGGCACCGAGCGGGCGCGGGTGATCATGCTGCCGGGGTCGCTGCCGTGGTTGGGCTCGGTCAGGCCGAAGCAGCCGATCCATTCACCAGTGGCCAGCTTGGGCAGGTACTTCTGCTTCTGCGCTTCGGAGCCAAATTCGTTGATCGGCACCATCACCAGCGAGCTTTGCACGCTCATCATCGAGCGGTAGCCCGAGTCCACGCGCTCCACTTCGCGCGCCACCAGGCCGTAGCAGACGTAGTTCAGGCCGCTGCCGCCGTACTGCTCGGGGATGGTCGGGCCCAGCAGGCCCAGCTCGCCCATCTCGCGGAAGATGGACGCATCGGTGGTCTCGTTGCGGAAGGCCAGCTGCACGCGGGGCAATAACTTTTCCTGGCAGTAGGCGCGGGCGGCGTCCTGCACCTGGCGCTCGTCGTCGGTGAGCTGGGCGCTCAGGTGGAAGGGGTCTTCCCAGCTGAAAGTTGCTTTGTTCGATGCCATGGTGCGGGTCTCCGTTGGACGAGGGTTGGAAGCGGATGTTGGGACGGATTGTCGTGGCGCCATGAATAGCTGTCTAATATTGATTGCCGATTGATCAATACGCATTGCATATTCATGGAATTCCGCCACCTGCGCTGTTTCACCGTGCTCGCCGAGGAGCTGCACTTCGGCCGCGCGGCCCAGAGGCTGGCCATGACGCAGCCGCCGCTGTCGATGAACATCCAGCAGCTCGAAGCCGATGTGGGCGCGCGCCTGTTCGAGCGCAACAGCCGCGGCGTGGCACTGACCGCTGCAGGGCTGGCCTTTCTGCCGCGCGCGCTGGCGCTGCTGGAGCAGGCCGCGCTGGCCGCGCGCGAGGCGCGCGACGTGGGGCAGGGCCTGGCGGGGCAGCTGCAGATCGGCTTTGCCGGCACCGTGCTCTACCGCGGTCTGCCGCAGGTGCTGCGCGACTTCTCCGCCGCGCACCCCCGGCTGCGGCTGGCGCTGCGCGAACTCAGCAGCAGCGAACAGCTGGTGGAGCTGGTGCACGACCGGCTGGACCTGGGTTTCGTGCACACCACGCGCGTGCCGGCGGGCTTCTCGCAGATCCTGGTGTCCAGCCAGCCCTTCATGGCCTGCCTGCCGTCGTCCCACCCACATGCCCAAGCGAAGCGCTTGTCGCTGGACCAGCTCAAGGGCGATGCCTTCGCCATCGTCATGCGCGCCGTCTCACCCGACTACCACGACCGAATCCTCGCGGCCTGTGCCGACGCGGGCTTCGAGCCGTCGCTGGCCTTCGAGCTGCGGCACTGGCTGAGCGTGGTCTCGGTGATCGCGCAGGGCCTGGGCGTGGGCCTGGTGCCGGCGGCGCTGCAGCAGGCCGGCCTGCCCGGTGTGGTCTTTGTGCCGCTGGCCCAGCCGCTGGCGCCCTACGACACGCACTGCCTCTGGCGCACCGGGCGCGACCAGACCGCCCAGGGCGCGCTGGGGGCATTTCTGGCCGCCGTGCAGGTCACGGCGCAGACGGGGCACCATCGGCCCACCCCCTGAACCGAACCGGAGAACAACGATGAGCAACACCCAGACCCTCGTGCTCGGCGGCGGCTGCTTCTGGTGCACCGAAAGCGTCTACAAAGAAGTGCGCGGCGTGACCGACGTCGAGTCGGGCTACAGCAACGGCCAGGCACCCCAGCCCAGCTACGAAGACGTGTGCACCGGCACCACGGGTTGCAACGAGGTGATCAAGCTGGTGTACGACCCGGCGCAGGTGAGCACCCGCGAGCTGCTGGAGATTTTTTTCGTCATCCACGACCCGACCACCCTGAACCGCCAGGGCAACGACGTGGGCACGCAGTACCGCAGCGGCATCTATGTCACCAACGACGAACAACGGGCCGTCGCGCAGGCCTTGATCGACGAGCTGACGGCCGAAAACGCCTTTGGCCGGCCCATCGTGACCGAGCTGCTGCCGCTGGCCCACTACTGGCCGGCCGAGGACTACCACCAGGACTTCTTCGAGCACCACCCGCACCAGGGCTACTGCATGGCGGTGGCGGCGCCCAAGGTGGCGAAGTTCCGCAAGACCTTCACCCGCCTGGCGAAGTAAGCCTGCGTGGCGCCGACGCGCAGTGCCTGAGCCAGGGGCACGGCGGAACCGGCTTGCCGGGCCGCGCGTGTCGCCCCTTGAAGGGAGTCAGGCGGCGCCCGGCGGGGGGGCGTCAATCCCTGCGCAGACGCGCCTGCAGCCGGGGCCAGAGCACGATGACCGCCAGCCCGCCCAGCACCAGGGCCGCCGCCCCCAGCTTCCACAGCGGCAGCGCCTCGCCCAGTGCCAGGGCCGACGCGCCCATGCCGAACACCGGCACCAGCAAGGCCAGCGGTGCCACGGTGGCGGCCGGGTGGCGGGCCAGCAGCCAGTTCCACACGCCGTAGCCAAACAGCGTGTTGCCCAGCGCCTGCCAGAGCACGCTGGCCCACACCCGTGGCGTGGCCTGGGTGATGGCGCTGTGCATCAGGTCCGGGCCCTCGACGAACCACGCGATGGCCAGCAGCGGCGGCACCGCGAACGCGCTGCTCCAGACCATGAAATGCAGCATGTTCACCGGCCCGAGCGACTTGACCACCAGGTTCGCGCTGGCCCAGAAGAAAGCGGCCGACAGCACCAGACCCAGCCCCGTGAGCGTGACCACCGCGGCGTTCAGGTGCAGGCCGATCACCGCCAGCCCGGCCAGCGCGAGCAGCAGGCCCAGCAGCTGGAAGCCGCGCACCCGTTCCTTGAGCAACAGCAGCGACAGGCCGATGGTGAAGAACACCTGCACCTGCACCACCAGCGAGGCCAGCCCGGGCGAGATGTGCCCCTGCATGGCCAGGAACAGCAGGCCGAACTGGCCCACCCCCAGCAGCACGCCGAACGCGGCCAGCTTGCGCCACGGCGCCGTGGGGCGCGGGACGAACAGCAACCAGGGCAGGGTGGAGAAGGCAAACCGCAGCGTGGCAAACAGGAAGGGCGGCAGCCCGTCCAGCCCCCAGCGGATGACCACGAAGTTGGTGCCCCAGACAAAGACCACCGCGAGGGCGAGCAGGAGGTGGTTGAAGGGCAAGGGCGGCTCCGGGGGGGTGTGACGGCCCGCCAGTGTAGACAAGCCCCCTGCGATCGCCTGTCGCTGGCGTCTCTAAGATGCAGGCCCATGATCCAGACCGATGGCCTCGCATGGCAGCCGCCCGGTGGCGCGGGCCTGCGTTTTCCCGATGCCGCCGTGCCCCAGGGCGGCACGCTGCTGCTGCGTGGCCCCTCGGGCAGCGGCAAGAGCACCTGGCTGGCGCTGCTGGCGGGGCTGCTCACGCCGGCGGCCGGCCGGGCCGTGGTGGCCGGTCAAGCGGTGGGCGAGCTGGCCCCGGCCGCGCGCGACGCCTGGCGCGCCCGGACCATTGGTTTCCTGCCGCAGCGCCTGCTGCTGAGCCCGGCCCTGAGCGTGGCCGACAACCTGGCGCTGGTCTATTTCGCCTCTGGATTGCCAGTGGACGCGGCGACCATCCACCACACGCTGGCCGCGCTGGGCGTGGCCCACCTGGCCCCGCGCCGGCCCGCCAGCCTCTCGGGCGGTGAGGCGCAGCGCGTGGCACTGGCGCGGGCGCTGCTGCTGCGGCCGCAGGTGGTCCTGGCCGACGAACCGACCGCCAGCCTGGACGACGGCGCCTGTGACGCCGCGCTGGGGCTGTTGAGCGAACGTGCGCAACGGGCCGGCGCGACGCTGGTGATCGCCACGCACGACGCGCGCGTGGCGCGGGCGCTGCCGGCCGCTGCCGTGCTGAACCTGTCGCCGGGAGCGCCGGCATGAACCTGCTCACGCTGTCCTGGCGCTACCTGTGGTCGCGCCCGCTGGCCTCGGCGCTGAACCTGCTGTTGCTCACGCTGGGCCTGGCGTCCATGGGCTTTGTGCTGCTGGCGCAGGACCGCATCGAACGCGCCTTCGAGCGCGACCTGCAGGACATCGACCTGGTGGTGGGCGCCAAGGGCAGCCCGCTGCAGCTGATCCTGGCCGGCGTGTTCCACCTCGATGTGCCGCCCGGCAATGTGCCGCTGGCCGAGGTGCGTGCGCTGGCGCGGCACCCGCAGGTGGCGCAGGTGATCCCGCTGAGCCTGGGCGACAGCGTGAGCGGCTTTCGCATCGTCGGCAGCACGCACGACTACCCGGCCCACTACGGCGCCACGCTGGCGCAGGGCACGCTGTGGACCGCGCCGCTGCAGGCCGTGCTGGGCGCGCAGGTGGCCCAGGCCACGGGTTGGCACGTCGGCCAGCCGTTTGTGGGTGAACACGGCCTGGGCGGCGGTGGCCACGCGCATGGCGAATCGCCCTACACCGTGGTGGGCGTGCTGCGGCCCTGCGGCTGCGTGCTCGACCGGCTGGTGCTGACCGACACCACCTCGGTCTGGGCAGTGCACGAAGGGCTGGCGCCGGGCGAGTTCGAGGGCCTGTCGGCCGAGGATCGCACCGCCATCGAGGCCGAACGCGAGGTGACGCTGGCCCTGGTGCGCTACAACACGCCGATGGCGGCGATCGGCCTGCCGCGCTGGGTCAACAGCACCACGAAGATGCAGGCCGCCGCCCCGGCGCTGGAAATCACCCGCCTGCTGACCCTGGTGGGCACGGGCACCCGGGTGCTGCAGGGCATGGGCGCCGTGCTGCTGCTGGTGGCCGGCCTGTCGGTGTTCATCGCGCTGTGGAGCGCGGTGCGCGAGCGCCGGGCCGACACCGCGCTGCTGCGCCTGCTGGGCGCGCCACCGCGCCGGGTGGCCGGGCTGCTGCTGTGCGAGGCGTTGTGGCTGGCCGTGCTGACCTCGGTGGCCGGCCTGTTGCTGGCCCAGGGCTTGACAGCTTTGCTAGGCTGGATGTGGATGGCCGACATGGGGTTGGCCACCACCGCGGCCGGGCACTGGCCGCCCACGCTGTGGGGCGTGCCCGTGGCCGCCCTGGGCGTGGCCCTGGCCGCCGCCGCCGTGCCGGCCATCAGCGCCTACCGTTCGGACGTCGCGTCCCTTCTTTCATCCTCAAGGTCCACCACATGAAACACACACTGCTCGCATTCGCCCTGTCCCTGCTCGCCACCGCTGCGCTGGCGCAGCACGCCGACCAGGAGATCAAGGAAGACATCGCCCGCCACCGCGCCATGGCCGCCGCGCACGAAGGCGCCGCCAAGTGCCTGGAGGCCGGCAAGAAGGAAGAGGTCTGCATGGCGGAACTCCAGACCGCCTGCAAGGGTCTGGCGATTGGCAAGTACTGCGGCATGCGGCACGCGCACTGAGATCCCCCCGCGCCGCCTTCGGCGTCACCCCCCAGGGGGCGGCACCAGCGGCCCGGCCAAGCCGGTTCCGCGGTGCCTGCTGGACCGACTTCCCTTCGCTGGCATGAACCACTTCTCCCGTTTTTTCCTTGCACTCCTGGCGTGTTCCGTGCCGCCCACGTTTGCGCAGGTGCTGAGCTCGCCCATGGGCACGCCCAGTGCCTCGGTTTCGGCAGGCACGCCGTCGGCCTTGCCGCACGGGCAGGGCGCTGGGGTGCACAGCCCGCTGAGCCCGTTCGCGCCGCTCAAGCCGCGGTCGGACGTGGTGGCCTGGTCGGTGCTGACCGACGTGAAGACGGTGCTGCAGAACCGGCGCATCGTGCCGGTGTACACGCCGGCGGTGATGGCGCTGAACCAGCAGAAGGTCCGGCTGCAGGGCTTCATGATGCCGCTGGGGCCGGGCGAACAGCAGCGTCACTTTCTGCTGGCTTCGGTGCCGCTGACCTGCTCGTTCTGCACGCCAGGCGGGCCCGAGAGCATGGTGGAGGTGCGCACCGTGCAGCCAGTGAAGTACCGCCAGAACGCCGTGGTGGTCGAGGGGCGGTTGCACGTGTTGCAGAACGATCCCCACGGCCTGTACTACCGCTTCACCGAGGCGGTGGGCGTGCAATGAACCTCTGCCTCAGAGGGCCGTGACAGCGCTGTGACAGCACCGGGGCGGTGCCCGCCGCTACCATCGGCCGGGTGAACTTCGCCAGCCACCCCGTCGTCGCCTCCCTCACCCCCGTGTTCCTGCTCATCGCCGCCGGCTACCTGGCCGGGCGGCTGGAGTGGATCCGCGAATCGGCGGTGCGTGACCTCTCCAACCTCGTCTTCCTGCTGCTCATTCCGGCCCTGCTGTTCCGCACCATGAGCGGCGTGCACGTGGAGACGCTGGACCTGTCGCCGCTGCTGGCCTACTTCCCCGCTGCGCTGCTGCTGCTGGGCGTGTCCATCGCCTGGCGCGGCTTCAACCGCACCAGCGTGGTGTTGGCCCTCGGCGGCGTGTTTTCCAACATGGTGATGATCGGCATCACCCTGGTGGAGTTGGCCTACGGCAAGGCCGCGCTGGTGACGCTGCTCACGCTGGTGTCGGTGCATGCGCTCATCCTGCTGACGGTGGGCTCGGTGGTGCTGGAGCTGGTGGTGGCCAAGGAGGCCCGCGCCGGCGGCGAGCGTGCGCCGCACGTGCTGCAGACGGCCTGGTCGGCCTTCAAGGGGGCGCTGATCCACCCGATCCCGCTGCCCATCATCAGCGGCCTGCTCTACGCCCAGACCGGCTGGGGCCTGCCCGCCATGGTGGACAAGCCGCTGCAGCTGCTGGGCAGCGCTTTCGGCCCCATCGCGCTGGTGCTGGTGGGGGTGACGCTGGCGCGCACGCCGCTGCGCGGTCAGTTGGTGCCGGCGCTGTGGATCACGCTGTCCAAGAACCTGGTGTTGCCGCTGCTGGTGGGCCTGGCGGCCTGGGGCGTGGGCATCAGCGGCCTGCCGCTGACCGTGATGGTGGTGGCCGCCGCCCTGCCCATGGGGGCCAACGTGTTCCTGTTCGCCCAGCGCTACGAGGTCGCCCAGGAACTGACCACCGCCGCCATGGGCGTGTCCACCGTGCTGGCGCTGTTCACGCTCAGCGCGGTGATGCTGGTGATGGCGTACTTGAACTGATCGGTCAGAGCGGGGTGCGCCCAGCCCAGAACGCGGTGGAACCGGCTCTGCCGGGCCACATCGCGTTGCCCCCTGGAGGGGGCGACCCACCGCCGGTGCGGCGCAGGGGTGGGCCGTCTACTGGCTGATCTTCTTCGCCTCTTCGATCTGGTATTCGAAGTAGCGCTGGATGCCGAACGCCAGGCTGCCCATGAAGGCCACCGTGCCGAACATCAGCGAGAACACCAGCGCGCCGATGGTCAGCCAGTTGGTGGCGCCGGCGGCGGCTTGCGGGTCCAGCGTCGGGTTGAACCAGCGGTTCCATTTCTCGCGCTCGGCCAGCGCGTACACGATGCCCGCCAGGCAGGCGGCGGTGATGCTCAGGCCCAGGAAGGGAATCATTACCCACGAGAGCTGGTCGTCCTGGCCGTATTGCTGCACACGCTCGACGCCCATCCAGCCGATGGCCGCGGCGATCGGGTGCAGCCAGCCGATCCAGTCGCCCAGGCCGCGCAGGTAAAAGCGGTGCAGGCCCATGCTGCCGCCCAGCAGCGCCAGCCAGACGGTCAGGGTCTTGTTGCGGACCCTCATGCGGCGCTTTGCGGGTCCACCGGCGGGGAGCTGTCGCCCTGGCCCAGGGATTTTTCCATCAGCACGATGTCCAGCCAGCGCTCGAACTTCCAGCCGCAGGACTTGACCACGCCCACGCGCTCGAAGCCCAGCGCCGTGTGCACGCCGATGGAGCCGGCGTTGGCCGAATCGCCGATCACCGCCATCACCTTGCGGACGCCGCCACGCTCCAGCGTGGCCAGCAGCTCGGCCAGCAGCGCGCGGCCCAGGCCCTTGCCGGCGGCTTCGGGCGCGAGGTAGATCGAGTCTTCGACCGAAAAGCGGTAGGCCGGGCGCGGCTTGAACCAGTTGCCGTAGGCAAAACCGATCACCTGACCCGCGTCCTCGGCCACCAGCCAGGGCAGGCCCTTGCCCAGCACGTCGGCGCGGCGTATGGCCATGTCGGCCGCGGTGGGCGGGGTGGTTTCAAAGGTGCCGGTTCCGGTCAGCACATGGTGGCCGTAGATGCGGGCGATGGCGTCGAGGTCTTCGTCGCGGCTGGGGCGGATCAGGGGCATGGGGAGGAAAGAGAAATCAAAGCTCCTTGGGATTGGGAGCGGGCTGGCTATAATGGCAGGCTTTGCAGCGTTTCGCTGGCCGGGTGGTCAGTCGTGTGTCTCAAGCGCTGCGGGAAAACGTCGGTACGCGTTGTGCCGGTGTTCACCACCACCCGAAGGATAAATCATGGTCGTCATTCGACTCTCCCGCGGCGGCTCCAAGGCCCGTCCGTTCTACAACATCGTGGTTGCCGACAAGCGCAACCGCCGCGACGGCCGCTTCATTGAGCGCATCGGCTTCTACAACCCCCTGGCCCGGGGCGGTGAAGAGCCTCTGCGCGTCGCCACGGACCGCCTGACCTACTGGACCGGCGTGGGTGCCGAGCCGTCCGACACGGTGGCCCGCCTGATCAAGCAAGCCGCCGCCAAGACCGCTGCCTGATCGCGGTCCGGCCAGCCCCCACGGGCTGGCCACCCGGTGCTCCGAACGCATGTCCAGCAGCCCTTTTGCCGCCACGTCTTTGCCGGACGACGCCGTCGAACTGGGCCGCATCCAGGACGCCTGGGGCGTCAAGGGCTGGGTTCGCATCCATCCGCACAGTGCCGACACGTCGGCGCTGTTGGCCTCTCCAGACTGGTATCTGCAGCCGCCCGAAGCCCGCTTCGCGCGCGGCTTTTCGGCGTTTTCGGGTCATGTGCAGGTGCACGTGGCCGAGATCAAGACCCACTCCGACGGCATCGTCGCCCGCCTCGATGGGGTGGACGACCGCAGCGCGGCCGAAGCCCTGAAGGGCGTGCGCATCAGCGTGCCACGCAGCGCCTTCCCCGTTGCTGAGGACGGCGAGTATTACTGGGTCGACCTGATCGGCCTGGATGTGGTCAACCGCGAAGGCGTGCACCTGGGTGTGGTGCGCGACCTCATGCCCACCGGCCCGACCTCGGTGCTGGTGATGGAATACACCGAGACCGTGGACGGTGTCGAAACGACCGCCGAGCGCATGGTGCCCTTTGTCGCCGCCTACATTGACGACGTGGATCTCAAGGCGCGCCGCATCACCGCCGACTGGCAGACCGATTACTGACGGGAGCGCGCCATGCGCTTTGACGTCATCACCCTTTTTTCAGAGTTGTTCGAGCCGTTTCTCAAAAGCGGCATCAACCGGCGCGCGTTCGAGTCCAAACAGGTCGAGGTGCGGCTGTGGAATCCGCGCGACTTCGCCGAAGGCAACTACCGCCGCGTGGACGACCGCCCGTTCGGCGGTGGCCCCGGCATGGTCATGATGGCCGAGCCGCTGTGGCGCTGCCTGCAGGCCATTCGCGCCGACCGGGCCGAACCTGACCAGAGCAGGGCGCCCGTGGTGCTGTTCTCGCCCATCGGTCAGCGGCTGGACCATGCCATGGCGACCGGATGGACCCGCAGCGAAGGCGCGGTGCTGGTCTGTGGGCGCTACGAGGGCATCGACCAGCGTTTCATCGACGCCTGCGTGGATCGGCAGATCAGCCTGGGCGACTTTGTGCTCTCGGGCGGCGAGATCGCGGCCATGGCCTTGCTCGACTCGGTGGCGCGGCTGATGCCCGGCGTGCTGGGCGACGAAGGCAGCCACCAGCAGGACAGTTTCAACCCCGCGCTGGACGGCCTGCTGGACAGCCCGCACCACACCCGCCCCGAGGTTTGGCAGGGGCCGAACGGCCCGATGCCGGTGCCCGAGGTGCTGCTGGGCGGGCATCATGAACGCATCGCCCGCTACCGGCGCGAGCAAAGCCTGGGGCTGACGGCCGAGCGCCGACCCGACCTGCTGGAACAGGCCCGGCAGGCCGGCAAACTGAGCCGGGCGGATCAGGCTTTCCTGATCTCGCCGAAAAAGCTATAATTCAAGGCTCTTCGATCCTCTGGCCGGCCGCTGCGACAGGTGAGGTTTTTTGAACCTCCGGGATTCGCAGCCATATCAACCCCATGTTGGGGCAGCGCGGCCATGATCGGTATGAAAGCAACCATGAACCTGATCCAGACCCTTGAGCAAGAAGAAATTGCTCGCCTTGGCAAGACCATCCCGCCGTTCGCTCCTGGCGACACCGTGATCGTCAGCGTGAACGTGATCGAAGGCACCCGCAAGCGCGTGCAGGCCTACGAAGGCGTGGTGGTGGCCCGTCGCAACCGTGGCCTGAACTCCAGCTTCATCGTGCGCAAGATCTCCAACGGCGAAGGCGTGGAGCGTACGTTCCCGCTGTACAGCCCGCTGATCGCCTCGATCGAAGTCAAGCGCCGCGGTGACGTTCGCCGTGCCAAGCTGTACTACCTGCGCCAGCGCAGCGGCAAGTCGGCACGTATCAAGGAAAAGCTGGGCGCCTGATCGCTCGCTTCCCAAAAAGCCGCTCGTCCGAGCGGCTTTTTTTTGCCCTGTTCAACCCCGCCCCATGAGCCAGCGTTACCCACCCACCTTCGACCCACGCCAGGTGCCTGTGCTGCCCGGTGCCGCCAGTGCCGGGCTGCAAGCGGTGCAGCCCGCGCGGCTGACGCCCCAGGCGCTGCGGGAGCGGTTTGCCCACCCGCCCGCCTGGGCGCCGGAACTGGTGCAGGAGCGCCGCTTCACCGACCGCACACCCGCGCCGGCGGCCGTGCTGCTGCCGCTGGTGATGCGCGAGCGCCTGCACCTGCTGCTGACGCAGCGCACGGCGCACCTGTCCACCCATTCGGGGCAGATCGCTTTTCCGGGCGGCAAGGTGGACGCGGACGACCGCGACGCCACGGCCGCCGCACTGCGTGAAACCGAAGAAGAGACCGGTCTGAGCGCCGCGCACGTGGAGGTGCTGGGCTCGCTGCCGCAATACATCACCGGCACGCAGTTCTTCATCACGCCGGTGGTGGCGCTGGTGCAACCGGGCTTCACGCTGCAGCCCAACCCCCACGAGGTGGACGACGTGTTCGAGGTGCCACTGGACTTCCTGATGGACCCGCACAACCACCGGCGTCATGCGATGGTGTGGAACGGTGAGGTGCGCGAGTGGTATTCCATGCCCTACCAGGACGGACAACAGGAGCGCTTCATCTGGGGCGCCACGGCCGGCATGCTGCGCAACTTCTACCACCTGCTGCGGGCCTGAGCACGGCCGGCCGGCAGGGCGCCACTATCATTGCCGCATGAGTTTCTTTGCCATCCTGATCGCCTTGCTGCTGGAGCAGGCCCGCCCGCTGGCCTACGACAACCCGGTGCACAGCGCGCTGCGCGGCTGGGCGCGCACGGTGCGGCGCAACCTCGACGCGGGCCAGGCCTCGCACGGCTGGCTGTCCTGGGTGCTGGCCGTGGGCGTGCCCGCAGCCCTGGCCGGCGGTGTGTACTGGGCGCTGTGGTGGTTCAGCAGCGTGCTGGCGTTTGCCTGGATGGTGGGCGTGCTGTACGTGACGGTGGGTTTTCGGCAGTTCAGCCACCACTTCACCGGCATCCGCCAGGCGCTGGAAGCGGGCGACGACACCGCCGCGCGCGAGCAGCTGGCGGCCTGGCTGCGGGTGGACGCCGCCAGCCTGCCGCGCACCGAACTGCTGCGTCAGGTGATCGAGCAGTCGGTGCTGGCCGCGCACCGCCACGTATTCGGTGTGCTGGCTCTGTTCGTGGTGGGCTGGATGTTGGGCCTGGGTCCGGCCGGTGCGGTGCTCTACCGCATGGCCGAGTACCTGCCGCGCAACTGGCGCGAACGCCCCGACGGCACGCCCAGTGCCGCCCTGCGCAACGCGGCGGCACAGGCCTGGCAGTGGGTGGATCACCTGCCGGCGCGCGCCACGGCGCTGGGGTTTGCGGTGGTGGGCAATTTTGAAGAGGCCGTGGCCAGCTGGCGCGGCGAGGCCGAACGCTACGGCCCGGGCAGCGACGGCATCCTGCTGTCCGCCACCTCGGGCGCCATCGGCGTGCGGCTGGTGATGCCGCCCGAGGGCGAAACCGCGGAAGAAGCCGACGGCACGGTGCGGGCCGAACCGCAGATCGCCCACCTGGCCAGCGTGGTGGGCCTGGTCTGGCGCAGCGTGGTGCTGTGGATGCTGCTGCTGGCGCTGCTGTCGCTGGCACGCCTGCCGGTCTGACCGGCGCTCAGGCCTTCAGTTCAGTACAGCCGGCGCTGCGACAGCTCGGCGAACAGTTCGGTGTAGATGCGGTAGCGGTTCTCGCCGATGCTGGCGTCTGCCGCACCATCTTCGCCCTGCACCTGGGCGCGCACCGCGCAGCCGGGCTCGTGCAGGTGGGTGCAGTTGTAGAAGCGGCAGTCGCCCAGGGTCGCGCGCAGATCGGGCATGAGCTGCGCCAGCTGCACGGCTTCGATGTGGTTCAGCCCGAATTCCTGAAACCCGGGTGAGTCGATCAGCGCCGTCTGCTTCGCACCGTCCGTCCAATACCAGGTGGTGCTGGTGGTGGTGTGTTTGCCGGAATTCAGGGCGCGCGAGATCTCGCCGGTGAGCGCCTTGGCGTGCGGCACCAGGCGGTTGACCAGCGTGCTCTTGCCCACGCCCGAGGGGCCGAGCACCAGCGTGGTCTTGCCTTGCAGGTGTTGCTGCAGTTCGTTCAGTCCGGCTTCAGTGCCGGCGGCGGTCGCGCCTTTCAGGCGCAGCGGCAGCACGGTAGCGCCCATGCGGCGGTAGGGGGCGAGCCGTTCCCAGGCGTTGTCAAACGCGGGTTGCAGGTCACTCTTGTTGAGCACGATCAGCACCGGGATGTGCTCGGCCTCGGCCGCGATCAGGGCGCGCGCCAGCTGGCGTTCGGAAAACTCCGGGTCGGCCGCGATCAGCACCAGCAGCTGGTCGAGGTTGGCGGCGAAGGATTTGGTGCGCAGCTCGTCCTGGCGGTAGAACAGGTTGCGCCGCTCCTGCACGCGTTCGACGCTGCCTTCGTCGCCGGTGGGCAGCCAGTCCACCCGGTCGCCGACGACGACCTGGCTCTTCTTGCCGCGCGGGTGGCAGATGCGGCGCTCGCCGTCCGGACTTTCGACCAGGCAGTGGCGGCCAAACGCGGCAACCACCAGCCCCGGTTGCACCGCGGTGGATGCAGTTGCCGCTGGCGTGGGGCGTTTGCTCAAGATGCCGGCCCGCTGGCGGCGCCGTCCTGGAGCAGGGCGTCGACCGCCGCGGCGCAGAAGAAGTCGCTGACCGAGATGCCGTCCACATCGTGCGTGTTGAAGCGCACCGTGCAGCGGCCGTAGCTGACGGCCAGGTCGGGGTGGTGGTCTTCGCGGTTGGCCACCCAGGCCAGCGCGTTGACAAAGCCCATGGTGCGGTGGAAGTCGGGGAAGGTGTAGGTTTTTTCCAGTGCGCCGTCGATCAGCTTCCAGCCTTGGGCGTTTTCGCCGTTGAGCTGGGTCAGCTGCGTGACGATCTGGGTGGCCGAGAGGGCCTTGCGGTTCTGGTGGATCGGGTTCATCGGGTGGCTCAGGCGGTGGCGGTTTGCAGGCGGGCCAGTCGTTCGCTGGCCGGCGGGTGCGAGTAGTAAAAGCGCGCGTACACCGGGTCGGGCGTGAGCGTGCTGGCGTTGTCCTTGTAGAGCTTGAGCAGGGCGCTGGCGAGGTCGCGGCCGTCGGTGTGGGCCACCGCGTAGGCATCGGCTTCAAACTCGTGCCGGCGCGAGAGCTGGGCCATCAGCGGCGAGAGGAAGTAGGTCAGCAGCGGCACCACCAGCATGAACAGCAGCAGGGCCACCGCGTGGTTGGGCGCGTCGAGCGCGGGCGTCACGCCCAGGCCGGTGTAGAACCAGATCTGGTTCGACAACCAGCCCAGCAGCGCAAAGCCGACCAGGCTGAGCGCGAACATCAGCACCACGCGCTGCACGATGTGGCGGCGCTTGTAGTGGCCCAGTTCGTGCGCCAGCACGGCGTCGATCTCGGGTGGGCTCAGCTGCTGCAGCAAGGTGTCGAAAAACACCACGCGCTTGGCGGCGCCGAAGCCGGTGAAGTAGGCGTTGGCGTGCGCGCTGCGCTTGCTGCCGTCCATGACGAACAGGCCCTTGGCCGCGAAGCCGCAACGCTGCATGAGCGCGTTGACGCGGGCCTTGAGGCTTTCGTCCTGCAGCGGCTCGAACTTGTTGAACAGCGGCGCGATCAGCGTGGGGTAGAGCACCAGCAGCAGCAGGTTGAACCCCATCCACACGCCCCAGGCCCAGAGCCACCAGGTGGGGCCGGCGGCGCCCATCAGCCACAGCACCAGGGCCACGATGGGCAGGCCGATCAGCGCGCCGACCAAGGCGTTCTTGAGCAGGTCGCCCAGCCACAGGCCCAGGCTCATCTTGTTGAAGCCAAAACGTTCTTCGATGCGGAAGGTGGACCACCAGGCCAGCGGCAGGGTGAGCAGACCGCCGATGAGCACGAAGGCGCCGATCAGTGCCAGCTGCTGCCACAGGCCACCGCCCATGAGCGCGAGCAGGGCCTGGTTGAGGGCGTTCAGGCCGCCCAGCAGCGTCCAGCCCAGCAGCAGGGCGGCTTCCACCGCCGTCTCCAGCTGCGCGAAGCGGGCTTTGGCGAGGGTGTAGTCCGCGGCTTTGTGGTGCGCCTCGGTGCTGATGGTCTGGGCAAAGGCGGCGGGCACGCTGCTGCGGTGGCGCGCCACATGGCGGATCTGCCGGCTCAGCAGCACGGTGCGCACGATCAGGCCGGCCACAAGCAGGGCGCAGACCAGAGAGGTGAAGGTGAGGGCGGTGGCATCCATGGGGGCGAGTCTATCGAAGCCGCGATGCACACAGCGGCGGCGGGGTGGTCGGGCCGGTGCGGCCGATGGGCGAAAATCGCAGCATGACCGACACCACCCACCCCAAACCCGCCGCCCCCCTGAGCAAGAGCGACCAGAACCTGGTCTGGCTCGACTGTGAAATGAGCGGCCTCGACCCTGAAAAAGAACGCCTGCTGGAAATCGCCGTGGTGATCACCGGCCCGCAACTGACGCCGCGCGTCGAAGGCCCGGTGCTGGTGATCCACCAGAGCGACGCCGTGCTGAACGCCATGGACAACTGGAACAAGGGCACCCACGGCAAGAGCGGCCTGATCGACAAGGTCAAGGCCAGCACCGTGGACGAAGAGCAGGCCCAGGCCGAGTTGATCGCGTTCATCGGCAAGTACGTGCCCAAGAACGGTTCGCCCATGTGCGGCAACAGCATTGGCCAGGACCGGCGCTTCCTGGTCAAGTACATGCCCAAGCTGGAGGCCTACTTCCACTACCGCAACCTGGATGTGAGCACGCTCAAGGAGCTGGCCAAGCGCTGGAGTCCGGCGGTGTACGACAGCTTCAAGAAACACCAGAAGCACACCGCGCTGGCCGATGTGCACGAGTCGATCGACGAACTTGAACACTACCGCCAGCACTTGCTGAAATGAAAAACGGGGCCACAGGGCCCCGTTTTTCATGGATGGCTGTTCTCGGTCAGAACAGCTGCATCGACACCCAGTAGGCGACCGCGGCCACGAAGGCGGAGGCCGGGATGGTCAGCACCCAGGCCCAGATGATGTTGCCCGCCACACCCCAGCGCACGGCGCTGGCACGCTGCACCGAGCCCACGCCCACGATGGCGCCGGTGATGGTGTGGGTGGTGGACACCGGGATGCCCAGGGCCGTGGCCAGGAACAGGGTCATGGCACCACCGGTTTCGGCGCAGAAACCGCCCACCGGCTTGAGCTTGGTGATCTTCTGGCCCATGGTCTTGACGATGCGCCAGCCGCCGAACATCGTGCCCAGGCCGATCGCCATGTAGCAGCAGATGATGACCCAGGTGGGCGGCGACTTGTCGGCCGCAGCGGCGTAGCCGGTGGCGATCAGCAGCATCCAGATGATGCCGATGGTCTTCTGCGCGTCGTTGCCGCCGTGGCCCAGGCTGTAGGCCGCGGCCGAGACCAGCTGCAGCCGGCGGAACCAGCCATCCACCCGCAGCGGGCGGGCACGGCGGAAGATCCAGGCGACCAGCACCATCATCAGCGAGCCGAGCAGGAAGCCCAGGAACGGCGAGACGAAGATGAAGGCCACGGTGCGCAGGATGCCGGAGGCCACCAGCGCGCCGGTGCCGGCCTTGGCGATCACGGCGCCGACGATGCCACCGATGAGCGCGTGCGACGAGCTGCTGGGGATGCCGTAGTACCAGGTGATCAGGTTCCAGGTGATGGCGCCCGAAAGCGCGCCGAACACCACGTGCGGGTCCACCACACTCGGATCGGCGATGCCCTTGCCCACCGTCGCCGCCACGCTGAGGTGGAAGATGAAGATGGCGATGAAGTTGAAGAAGGCGGCGAACACCACCGCCTGGCCAGGCTTGAGCACCCCGGTGGAGACGACGGTCGCGATCGAGTTGGCGGCATCATGAAACCCGTTCATGAAGTCGAACACCAACGCGAGCATGACCAGCATGACCACGACCCACAGGGCCGTCTGAACGGTCGTCATGACAGGCTCCCCGCGATCAGGAGTTTTCGAGGACCACGCCCTCGATCAGGTTGGCCACATCCTCGCACTTGTCGGTGATGGTCTCCAGCAGCTCGTAGATGGCCTTGAGCTTGATCAGCTCGCGCACCTCGGGCTCTTCGCGGAACAGCTTGCTCATGGCCGAACGCATCACGCGGTCGGCGTCCGATTCGAGACGGTCGATCTCTTCGCAGGTCTTCAGCGCGGCCTCGGCGGTCTTAGGCTCGTTGACTTTCTCCAGCAGGCTGACCGCATGCTTGAGGCGTTCGCAGCACTTGACGCTCAGATCCGTCAGGCGGGTGATCTCTTCGGTCATGTGGCGCACGTCGTACAGCGCCATCGTCTCGGCCGAGTCCTGGATCAGGTCGGCCACGTCGTCCATGCCGTTGATCAGCGAATGGATCTGCTCGCGGTCGATCGGCGTGATGAAGGTGGTGTGGATCAGGCGGTTGACTTCCTGCGTCACGCGGTCGGCTGCGCGCTCGGCGTTGTCCACGTCCTGGTTGTACTTCTCGCGCAGGTGGGCGTCGCCGTAGTTCTGCACCAGCTTGGAGAACGCGTGCGCGGCCTCCACGATGTGCTCCGCGTGCTGGTTGAACAATTCAAAAAAATTGCCTTCGCGGGGCAACAGCTTGGCAAAGAACATCGTGACTCCTGGGTCGAACATGACAAAACGCTTGCAAACAAGCGTCAAACCCGTGAATCTTACCCGTGGCCCCCGGTGCGCGACACCCGGTGTTCGGCCGTCTGAAGACCTGATGTGTCGAAAAGGCTAGGTGAAAACCCGAAACGCATGCCATAATCGCAGGCTGCGCGGAAAACACCGCGCATTTTGTGCATCTGCCTCTTACACAGGCCCCCCGAACGTGAAAGCCGGCCCGCAGCCCCCTGCGGCGGACCCGGCCCAGCCACTGCCCCTCAGGCATCGGCAACGCGGGATGGGCCATTCGCACCCCGCTTGCGGCTTCATTTTTACGAAGGCTGCGATCTCCGGCGCGTTGAACGTTTGATGGTTGATGTTTTGTAACCACGAACGGATCAAGCGCCCTGGAGCCTTTTGAGCGGCCCCCTGAGCGTCTTTTTTCGATCAATTGCGCACACCGCGCAAGGACTGAACATGAGCGACTCTTTTGAATCCCGCGGCGACTTCACGCCCGAAATCCTCTCCAACGAAGGCGACGCCGCCCTCGAAACCACGCAGGCCGTCGAATCCATCGAGGCCGCTGATGTCGCTGAGACCGCCGCGCCCGCAGAACCCAACGGCTTCGAGCTGCTGGGCCTGGCGCCCGAGCTGGTGCAGGCCTGCGTCGACCTGGGCTACGTGCAACCCACCCAGGTGCAGAACAACGTCATTCCCAAGGCCTTGCTGGGCAAGGGCGAAGCGCGCCACGCCGACCTGATGGTGTCCAGCCAGACCGGCAGCGGCAAGACCGCCGCCTTCCTGCTGCCCGTGCTGCAC
>NZ_JASJOY010000236.1:0-3719 GCF_031426985.1 Hydrogenophaga sp. | reverse complement strand
CACCGAGCCCACCGGCGCGCTGGCCGGCAGGTCCACCGTCGTGCTCACGTCCGCGACCTGCACGGCTCCTGCCTGACTCCCCGTGTTGTTGGCAGGAACCGGATCCGAGGTTCCCGCGGGAGGCGTGACGGTGGCTGAGTTGGTGTAAGCCCCCGAGCTCGACGCTACGGCTGTCACCAGAACGCTGGCGCTTGCGCCAGATGCAAGGGTGGTGGTCCCGCTGACGGTATTGCCCGCGACACCAAAGGTCACAGACCCACTGATGACCTGCGCGCTCACGCCAACAAAATTGGCCGGAACCACATCCTGGAAGGTGGCGCCCACCACAGGGCTCGGCCCAGCATTGCTGATCACCAGGGTAAAGGTGACCGTTTGCCCCACCGCCACGGTCGGGGCACTGCTGGTTTTGGTCAGCGCCACGTCTGCACTTGGCGTGACCACATCGGTATCTGCAGCCGAGCACACACCCGCAGCCGTACAAGAAGCATTTGGGTTGGTGTTTGTAAAGCCGACGGGCGGCGCCACGCTCACCACGTTCCGCACCGAGGTCTGAGCCATCGCCCATGGCGACAGCAGCAACATCAGAACCAACAGCCAAGTCGCTCTGACGCTGAGGGCACCCCTCAACCAGTGAGGGGAAAGCATGCGGGGAAATCGTGTCAGCGCCAGCAAGGTGGTTCCAGCCGTTTTTCTAGGTATACAAGGGCACCCATCGACAATAAATAGTCAACAAGTATTACTATCGGCATTGTAAAGACCTGGCAAGAACTGTGACAGCCAGTGACATGCCAAACACAAGGAAAACCACACGCATCCGCCAAAAACCCTGTTGCATACCGCACAGATTGCACATTGCATCCGTTCGCATGCGGTTTTTGCACCACATCACTCGGAGAACGACGAAGCAGGCGCGCCCACGCAGGCGACAGCCCTTCGCAAAGGAAGGTGAACATCCGTGAGCTCGGGGTCCTGCTCGGGTGCGACACGCTGGAGACCACGGCCATGTCCAAGCGGGTGGCCACCAACATCCCGCACGATGTGGTCAGTGAGCTGGAGCAACTGCGCACAGCGTGGCCCCAACACGGGCACCGCCTCGCTGGATGTGGCGGACATCTTCCGCATTCACGGGCTGGCCTGGCAGCCAACCCAGCACTCCGATCTGAGCCTGGGTCAGCTCAAGGTCATGACAGCCATCGAGCAGTGCCGCCGTGCGGGGCTGGGAAACCATGTGAGGGGCTGCCAGGACACATAGGCGTCGGCGATCGCACAACGGCGCAAGCGATCGTTGTCGCCAATCTCCGAATGGCCAAGCGTGTTCGATGACCGCCTGGCACCGGGAGTAGACCGGACACACCTCAGGGATTTGCGACGGCCGTGTGAGGTGTGACGGTCATACAGCTTTCACCTATCGATCGGCGCGACGCCGCCGGCCAATGCCGCTCTCGAACACCTCCGGTGAACACGTTTTACCGTTCAGGATGCATTCACCGTCGTTTCCATCAGACTTCGGGTGACACGCGGCGGCTCCTGACCGAGGTGAAAGGCCAGCTTTCGGTCGCGCAACGCCACGTCGGCGGCGGTGACGCGATCAAAACGCCGCAGGTGATCGGTCCAAGATTCGTCGATGATGACCTCGACAAAGCGATTGGATTCATGGATGTCGTGCAGCAACTCCCACGACAACGCGCCGTGGCGCAGTCGGCTGCGCCGCCCCTCCCCCAGCATCAGATCCCTGAATTCGGCCGCTCGCGCCGGATCGACGAGGTACTCGACCATCACCATCACCTGCCCCTGCGGCGGCGGCGCCTCGATCTGTGGCGCCGGGAAAATGCGCTTGGGCGTGAGGTCGTCTTCCAGCCCGGCATCGGGCATCAGACGGTTGGCCAGAAACATGGCCATCAGCCCGGTCACGGCGGCAATGCCCAGGCTGATCGGCACACTGGTCCAGGTCGCCACCTGCCCCCAGATCGCGGCGCCCAGTGCGCTGGCGCCCATGATCGCCATCTGGTACATCGACATGCCGCGCGCGCGTACCCAGTCGGGCAGGCCCATCTGGATCGAAACGCTGAGCGTGTTGGCCGAGGTGATCCAGGCCGCGCCACCGAAGAACATCGCGGGCACCGCCAGCCAGACCTGGTCGGTCCAGGCCATGGTCGCCATGGCGCTCGCCTGCAAGACGGCGCCCCGCAGGACGAGACGGTCGCGCGAATAGCGGCGGCGCAAGCCGGGCAGGAACGCCGTGGAGGCGATGGCGCCCGCGCCCATGGCGGCCAGCAGCAGGGTGAAAGTGCCCGCGCCACCGCCCTGCATGCCGCGCGCCAGCAGCGCCAGCAGCGCCAGCAACGCGGTGGAGTGGAAGAAGAAGATCGAGATGCGCAGCAGCACGCCCTTCAGGTGGTAGGACTGCGCCACGTACTGCAGACCCACGCGCATCGCGGTGGTCAGGCGCTCGCGCCCCAGCGGATGCGGCTGGTGTTCGTGCTTCCAGCGGCTGATGATGACTGCGGCCACCAGCGACAGCACTGCGTTGAGCAGAAACACCCAGGCGCTGCCGGCGCTGGCAATGAGTGCGCCGGCCAGCAGCGGACCGATGATGCGCGAGGCGTTCATCGACACCCCGTTGAGCGCCAGCGCTGCCGGCAACTGGAGCCTGGGCACGAGGGTGGGCACGATGGCCGAAAACACAGGCCAGCGCATCGCCAGGCCAATGCCGTTGGCGAAGGTCAGCGCCAGCAGCAGGGCCGGCGACATCGTGCCCAGAAAAATGAAGGCGCTCAGGATGGCCGCGACCACCGCCACCCACAGCTGGGTGACGAGGAAGTAGCGCTTGCGGTCCAGGCCGTCGGCCAGTGCGCCGCTGGGCAGGCCCAGCAGGAACACCGGCAATGTTGACGCCGTCTGCACCAGCGCGACCCACAGTGGCGTCGTGGTGAGCGAGGTCATCAGCCAGGCCGCCGCCACATCGTTCATCCACATGCACACGTTGGCCACGAGCCAGGTGATCCACAACATGCGGAACACCGGCAGGCGGAGCGGCGCGATGGGAGACAGGTCGTCGTCGGTGCGGGACATGGGGCACTAATGTAGATGCAGCGATGCCTTTCTCGCGGGAAAGGCTTCAGTCACCTCATGGATGGGCGTACCGTCAACGTTGCGCTTCAAGTTTCTGCAAAGCCAGGCGCTTTGCTGGACCGCCCGCCCCAATCACGAGCAGCAAGTCCTTGCGTGTCCAACCCGGAAACAGGTGCGGCATCCGCCCGAAGTGCCGCTAATGCACTGACGGGTTGATATGGTTGTTGATTTCCACATAAATCCCCACCTCCAGAGGTCAGGATTGCGGGGAAATCAACAACCGCCCTTCAGCACAGCTGCGAGTGAGATACCCAAGTCGTCAGTCACTGCCGACTACGCCGCTCCGGCACCAGCACGGAATTAGATGGAAGAGCGGACGACTGTGGACTGCGAATTGAGCCCGACGTCGACTGCAGGGCCCTTGAGTGCTCGAATGGGGAAGGATGATGGTCCCCGAGACTAAAAAATGCCCAACGGTCACAAACGGCACTCTGAGTTTTTGTGACGGCACAGACCTCGTCACAAACCTCGTCACAAACAAAAAAGCCCACCGATTGGTGGGCCTTGATGACAAGCTAAGTGCTTGATTTTGTTGGTTGCGGAGGCAAGATTTGAACTTGCGACCTTTGGGTTATGAGCCCAACGAG
>NZ_JASJOY010000235.1:0-7857 GCF_031426985.1 Hydrogenophaga sp. | reverse complement strand
GTTCCTGCAAACCAATCAACACGATGAACGCGCTAAAAGCATACAAGGGGGCTGACCTTGCTCGGGGCGGCCCTTCGCTGCGGTCGATGGCCCCCACGCTCCGCCGCTGACGCGGGTCGCTGCCCCCAAGGGGGGCTGGGCCTGCCTCGGGGCGGCCCGGAGGCCCCGCGCTCCGCCGCTGAGGTGTCAGTTGTTGCATTGCAACATCGTTCGCGCCGGGGTTCATTTAGGCACGGACCCCCACTGGCGGTGTGTCCGCCGCGAGCGCAGAATCGGCGCATCCTGACAGCCGAACCCGGGCCGACAAGTCCCGGGTATTTTTGTGTCGCAGAACAAATCCTCGCTCGCCGCACTCACCCTGGGCGCCATTGGTGTGGTCTATGGCGATATTGGCACCTCGGTGCTGTACGCCATCAAGGAAATTTTCGGTTCCGGCCATGTTCCCTTCACGCACGCCAACGTCTATGGCGTGCTGTCCATCGTCTTCTGGACCTTGACGGTCATCGTCTCGCTCAAGTACGTGACGTTGGTGCTGCGCGCCGACAACCACGGCGAAGGCGGCCTGATCGCCATGCTGGCGCTGGCCTCGCAGGCGGTGAAAGACCGGCCCGAACTGCGCAAGTGGCTGCTGGCGGTGGGCATCTTCGGCACCTCGCTGTTCTATGGTGACGGCGTGATCACCCCGGCCATCTCGGTGCTCTCCGCCGTGGAGGGCCTGGAAGTGGTCTCGCCCGCCTTCAAGCAGTACGTGATGCCGCTGACCCTGGTCGTGCTGTTCGCGCTGTTCTTCGTGCAAAAGCGCGGCACCGGTGGCATCGGCAAGTTCTTCGGCCCCATCACCGTGCTGTGGTTTCTCTCCATCGCCGTGCTGGGCATATCGCACATCGTTGGCCACCCGGAGATCCTGGGTGCGCTCAGCCCGCACCACGCACTGCGCTTCATGTGGGAGCAGCCCGGCACCACCTTCATCATCCTCGGCGCCGTGGTGCTGTGCGTGACCGGGGGCGAAGCGCTCTACGCCGACATGGGCCACTTCGGCAAAAAGCCGATCCGCGTGGCCTGGTTCGGCATCGTCATGCCCTGCCTCACGCTCAATTACTTCGGGCAGGGTGCGCTGCTGCTGGACAACCCCGACGCGGTCAAGAACCCCTTCTTCAACATGGCGCCCGACTGGGCCCTGGTGCCCCTGGTGGGCCTGGCCACCATGGCCACGGTGATCGCGTCGCAGGCCCTGATCTCCGGTGCTTTCAGCGTCACCAAACAGGCGATCCAGCTCGGCTACCTGCCGCGCCTGAACATCCGCCACACCAGCGTGCACGACACCGGGCAGATCTACATTCCCTTCGTCAACTGGGGTCTGTTCGCCGCCATCGTGCTGGCGGTGGTGATGTTCAAGTCCTCGTCCAACCTGGCCGCGGCCTACGGCATCGCCGTGACGCTGGACATGCTCATCACCACGGTGCTGACGTTCTTCGTCATCCGCTACGGCTGGAAGTACCCGCTGGCGCTGTGCCTGCTGGCCACGGGCTGGTTCTTCATCGTCGACCTGGCCTTCTTCAGCTCCAACCTGCTCAAGCTGTTCGCGGGCGGCTGGTTCCCGCTGGTGATCGGTGGCGTGGTGTTCACCCTGATGATGACCTGGAAGCAGGGGCGCGCCCTGATGGCCAAGGCCCAGCACGCCGAAGCCATCGAACTCGACAGTTTCCTGGAAGCCGTGTTCATGGCGCCGCCCGCCCGCGTGGAGGGCACCGCCGTCTTCCTCACCGGCGAGACCGGCACGGTGCCCAACGCCTTGCTGCACAACCTCAAGCACAACAAGGTGCTGCACGCGCAGAACCTGTTTGTCACGGTGCGCAACCACGAGGTACCGTGGATCGGCCTGGACAAGCGGCTGGAAATCGAACCCCTGGGCCACGATTGCTGGCAGGTCGTCATCCACTACGGCTTCAAGAACGACCCCGACGTGCCCAAGGCGCTGGAGTCGATGCGCGGCCGTGGCTGTGACCTGGAGCCCATGACCACCAGCTACTTCCTCTCGCGCGACCTGGTGGTGCCGACGCTGGGCGATGGCATGGCGCTGTGGCGCGAAAAACTGTTCGCGCAGATGCACCACAACGCGGGCGCCGCAGCCGAGTTCCTGAACCTGCCGAACAACGCGGTCATCGAGCTGGGTTCGAAGCTGGAAATCTAGAAGGGGAAAGCCCTCACGTCGAAGGGCTTTTCCTCGTCAGTCGGCGTATTGCCCCGCCGCCTGGATGACGACCGACCAGCGGTTCATTTCGTCCTCCACGTACCGCTTGTGTCCCGCGGCGTCCAGCCGGCCGTCGTTCACCACGGACACGCCCAGCGCCTCCTGCTTCTTGATGAAGTCGAGGTCTTTCAGGGCCGCGCGCAGCGCGCCGTTGAGTTTGCCCAGCACCGCCGCGGGTGTGCCCTTGGGCGCGTAGAGGCCGTGCCAGATCGAGACGTTGAACCCGGGCAGACCCGCTTCGTTCAGCGTGGGCGCGTGGGCGATGGCGGCCTGCTTCGAGCGTTGCGCGCTGGTCACGGCGTACAGCTTCACCTTGCCGGCCGCGATCTGAGGGACCGCGTTGGTGGCCTGGTCGCACATGATGTCCACTTGTCCACCCAGCAGGTCCGTCATGGCCGGTGCCGTGCCCTTGTAGGCGATGGTGGTCATGTCCGCCTTGAGGGCGCTTTGCAGCATCAGGCCGCACAGGTGCGAGGCCGATCCCAGGCCCGCGTGCGCCAGGTTCACCTGGCCGGGGTGGGCGGCGATCCACTGGCGCAGTTCGCCGAAGTTCCTGGCCTCCATGGTCGGGCGTGTGATCACGGTCGACGGCGACTCGTTGATCAGGCCCAGGTACTCGAAGTCGTCCGGCATCTTGTAGCTGAGCTTGCGGTACAGCGCGGGCGCGGTCGCCATGCCGATGTGGTGCACCAGCAGGGTGTACCCGTCGGCTGTGGCTTTCGCCACCTTGGCCGCGCCAATCGTGCCGCCCGCACCGGCCGCGTTTTCCACGACCACGGGTTGCGGCAGGCTCTTGCGCAGGGCCTCGGCCAGGTCCCGCGCGATCTTGTCGCTGGGGCCGCCGGCGGCGAAGGGCACCACCAGCACCACCGGCTTGTCGGGGAACTCGGCCAGGGCGGCGTTGGACAGGGTCGCCAGCACGGCGACGGCACACAGTTGCTGAATCTTCATGGTTTGTCTCCTACGGGTGGATCGCATCGGATCAGGCCGACAAGGCCTGCATTTCCTTGAACAGATCGGCCTTGCCTTCGAAGCCGATGCCGGGCAGGTGGTCGGGCAGGGTGACGTGGCCGTTCTCGACCTTCACGCTGTCCGGGAACCCGCCAAAGGGCTGGAACAGGTCTGGGTAGCTCTCGTTGCCACCCAGGCCCAGGCCGGCGGCGATGTTCAGCGACATCTGATGGCCACCGTGCGGGATGCAGCGGCTGGGCGACCAACCGTGTTCCTTGAGCATCTCCAGCGTGCGCAGGTACTCGACGAGGCCGTAGCTCAGCGCGCAGTCGAACTGCAGCCAGTCGCGGTCGGGGCGCATGCCGCCGTAGCGGATGAGGTTGCGCGCGTCCTGCATCGAGAACAGGTCTTCGCCGGTGGCCATCGGGTTCTTGTAGTACTGGCGCAGCGTGGCCTGCAGCTCGAAGTCCAGCGGGTCGCCCGGCTCCTCGTACCAGAACAGGTCGTACTGGCTGAGGGCCTTGGCATAGGCGACGGCGGTCTCCAGGTCGAAGCGGCCGTTGGCGTCCACGCACAGCTTCTGGCCGTCCTGCAGCACTTCCATGATGGCGTCGATGCGGCGCAGGTCTTCTTCGAGCGAGGCTCCGCCGATCTTCTTCTTGACCACCGTGTAGCCGCGGTCGATGTAGCTGCGCATCTCGTCCTGCAGCTTCTTGTCGTCCTGGCCGGGGTAGTAATAGCCGCCGGCGGCGTAGACAAAGATCCGGCGGTTGGCCTGGCCGTTGCCGTAGCGGTCGGCCAGCAGCTGGAACAGCGGCTTGCCCTCGATCTTGGCCACCGCGTCCCACACGGCCATGTCGATGGTGCCGATGGCCACCGAGCGCTCGCCGTGGCCACCCGGCTTCTCGTTCTTGAACATGGCGGCCCAGATCTTGTGCGGATCGAGGTTGTTGCCGGTCGCGTCGATCAGGTCGTCGGGCGCGGTTTCCAGGATGCGCGGGATGAAGCGCTCGCGCATCATGTTGCCCTGGCCGTAGCGGCCGTTGCTGTTGAAGCCGTAGCCCACCACCGGTTTGCCGTCGCGGATCACGTCGGTGATCACCGCCACGAGGCTGAGGTTCATCTTGCTAAAGTCGATGTAGGCATTGCGGATGGACGAGCTGATCGGGATGGTCTTCTCGCGGATCTCGACGATTTTCATGAGGGAGGTCTCCTGTGGTTGAGGGACCGGATGATCGGTTTCGGGCCAGCGCTTGACCAATGCTGTTTTTCTCTTCTTCCATGCTTTCAAAGCACCGCCCATGAACCTCTCCTGGCTGGACGATTTCCAGGCCCTGGCGGCCACCGGCAACTTCTCGCGCGCCGCCGAAGACCGGCACATGACGCAGCCCGCGTTCAGCCGCCGCATCCGCGCGCTGGAAGAATGGCTGGGTGCCGAGCTGTTCGACCGCAGCTCCCAGCCGGCGCGGCTGACCGAGGCCGGCGAATGGTTCCGGCAGGTGGCGCAGGGGTTGCTGGCCCAGGTGGCCCGGCTGCCCGGCGAGGCGCAGACCATTGCGGAAGCCGGCGCGAGCACCCTCAAATTCGCCGCCACCCATGCGCTGTCGTTCACCTTCCTACCGGGCTGGCTGCGGGGCCTGGAGTCGCGCCTGCCGGTGGGGCCGGTGCAGCTGGTGTCCGACGTGATGCCGCGCTGCGAAGCCTTGCTGCAGGCCAGCAAGGTGCACTTCGTCCTCAGCCATGCGCATGCGGGCACGCCCGGTGCTCTGGACGCAGCGGGCTACCCCTCGATCACCGTGGGGCATGACACGCTGGTGCCCGTGTCCGCGGCCGACGCGCGGGGCCATGCCCTGCACACGCTGGCATCCGGCAGCGCCCCCTTGCTGGCCTACAGCGCGGAGTCGGGTCTGGGCCACCTGCTGCTGCAGGTGATGGGCGAGCGCATCGCGGCCCTGCACCTGCCGGTGCTCTTCACGGCGCACCTGGCCTCGGTGCTCAAGACCATGGCGCTCGATGGGCGCGGCATCGCCTGGCTGCCGGTAACGCTGGTGGCCGGCGAACTGGCGCAGGGGCGGCTGCAGAGGGCGGCGCCTGCCGACTGGGACCTGGTGCTGGACATCCGCCTGTTCCGCGATCTGCGCGCGCTGGGCCGCGCGCCCGAGGCCTTCTGGGCGGCGGTGCCGTGACGGCGTGTTGCAGGGCCGGCCCCTTGGCCCTGCCGCGGTGGGGCGGGCCGGCAGTCGGCACAATCACCGGATGTCTTTTTTCCGTGATCTGAACCTTTCGGCCGCCACGGCCGGTTTCGTGGCGGTGCTGGTGGGGTTCACCAGTTCGGTCGCCATCGTCTTCCAGGCCGCGCAGGCCTTCGGCGCCACGCCCGAACTCATCACCTCGTGGATGTGGGCGCTGGGCCTGGGCATGGGCCTGTGCTCGGCCATCCCGTCGCTGATCCTGAAAAAACCCGTCATGGTGGCCTGGAGCACGCCGGGTGCCGCCGTGCTCGCCACCGCGGGGCTGGCCGGTGGTTTCACCATGGCGCAGGCCGTGGGCGCCTTCATGGCCTGCGCGGTGCTCATCGTGCTGGCCGGGGCCACCGGCTGGTTTGAGCGGGTCATGAACCGCATCCCGGTCGCCATCGCCTCGGCGCTGCTGGCCGGCGTGCTGGCGCGTTTCGGCCTGCAGGCCTTTGCCGCGGCACAGACCGCGCTGCCGCTGGTGCTGAGCATGCTGCTGGCCTACCTGCTGGGGCGCCGCTGGCTGCCGCGCTACGCCGTGCCGCTCACCCTGGCGGCGGCGGTGGGCTACGTGATCGTCAACGGGCAGTTCAACGCGGGCGCGCTCACGCTGCAATGGGCCGTGCCGGTGTTCACCGCGCCCGAATTCACGTTCAGCGCCTTTGTCAGCCTGGCCCTGCCGCTGTTCGTGGTGACCATGGCGTCGCAGAACCTGCCGGGTGTGGCGGCGATCCGTTCGGCCGGCTACCAGATGCCGATCTCGAAGATCATCACCATGACCGGCGTGGCCACCTTGCTGCTCGCGCCCTTCGGCGCCTTTGCGCTCAACCTCAGCGCCATCACCGCCGCCATCTGCATGGGCGAAGAGGCGCACGCCGACAAGGCCAAGCGCTACACCGCGGCCGTGGCCTGCGGGCTGATCTACATCGCCATCGGCCTGGTGGGGGCGGCGGTCACCGGCCTGCTGCTGGCCTTTCCCAAAGAGCTGGTGCTGGCCATCGCCGGCCTGGCCCTGCTGGGCAGCATCGGCGGCGGCCTGCACATGGCCTTGCGCGAGGAAGATCACCGCGAAGCCGCCCTCATCACCTTCCTCGTCACGCTCAGCGGCGTGGTCATTGCCGGCATCGGCTCGGCCTTCTGGGGCGTGGTCGCCGGCGCGCTGGCGCTGTTTGTGAGCAGGCGATGACACCCCCTGCGCCGCTTCGCGTCATCCCCCTCTCTGGCGCCTTCGGCTTGGAGGGGGACCGCACCCACGGCCAGGCTGAGCCGGTTCCGTGGTGCGACTGGCCTTTGGGCGCCTCAACCCCACGCATTGCGGCCACCGTGATGCCATATGAGAATCTGACCCCATGAACATCCTCTTCGTCGCCGATCCCCTGGCGTCCTTCAAGACCTACAAGGACACCACCTTCGCCATGATGCGCGAGCTGCAGAAACGCGGCCACACCATTGCCGCGACCGAGCCGCAGCACATGGCCTGGCGCAGTGGCCAGCCGGTCACGGCCAAGGTGCGCCACATCGTCCTCACCGGCGCCGCCGAGGCCTGGTTCGAGGTCACCCGCGAAGCCATCGATCCGCTGCACAGTTTCGACGCCGTGCTGATGCGCAAAGACCCGCCGTTCGACAGCGAGTTCTTCTACGCCACCCACCTGCTGGAGCAGGCCGAGCGCGAAGGCGCGCGCGTGTTCAACCGCCCGAGCGCGCTGCGCGACCACCCGGAAAAGCTCGCGCTCATGGAGTTCGCGCAGTTCGCGCCGCCCACGCTGGTGACGCGCTCGGCCGACCACATCCGCGCCTTCCACGCCGAGCACAAAGACATCATCCTCAAGCCGCTCGACGGCATGGGCGGCATGGGCATCTTCCGCGTCGGCGCCGATGGCATGAACCTCGGCTCCATCATCGAGACGCTCAACCAGGGCGGCGCCACCAGCGTGATGGTGCAGCGCTACCTGCCCGAGATCGTGGCCGGTGACAAGCGCCTGCTGCTGATCGGCGGCCAGGTCGCGCCCTTCGTGCTGGCGCGCATCCCGCAGGGCAACGAGGTGCGCGGCAACCTCGCGGCCGGTGGCAAAGGCGTGGCCCAGCCGCTGAGCGACGAGAACCGCGCCGTGGCCGAAGCCATCGCGCCGGTGCTGGCCGCGCGCGGCCTGCTGCTGGTGGGTCTGGACATGATCGGCAACCAGGTGACCGAGATCAACGTCACCAGCCCGACCTGCTTCCAGGAGATCCACGACCAGACCGGGTTTGATGTGCCGGCGATGTTTGTGGATGCGCTGGAGCAGGCACTCAAGGTGCCCGCATGAGCGCCCGCCCGGCCGCTCCGAAGGGCGCTCGCCCCGCAGTGCGCAGCACGGAGGGTAGTCCAGTGAGCGCCCGCCCGGCCGCTCCGAAGGGCGCTCGCCCCGCAGTGCGCAGCACGGA
>NZ_JASJOY010000234.1:0-1893 GCF_031426985.1 Hydrogenophaga sp. | reverse complement strand
CGTGCTGTGGCAGGCCTTCACCGCCGACCGGCCGGTGGCGCTGCTGATCGACGAAATCGACAAGGCCGACATCGAGTTCCCGAACGACCTGCTGCGCGAAATCGACCGCATGGAGTTCTATTGCTACGAGACGCGCGAGCTGATCAAGGCCAAGCACCGGCCGCTTGTGTTCATCACCTCCAACAACGAAAAGGAACTGCCCGACGCCTTCCTGCGCCGCTGCTTCTTCCACTACATCAAGTTCCCCGACGCCGAGACCATGAAGCGCATCGTGGACGTGCACTTCCCCGACCTCAAGCAGGACCTGCTGACCGCGGCGATGAAGACCTTCTACGACGTGCGCAACCTGCCCGGCCTGAAGAAAAAGCCCAGCACCAGCGAACTGATCGACTGGCTCAAGCTGCTGATGGCCGAAGACATCCCGCTTGAAGCACTGCAGAGCGCCGACAGCAAGGTGGCCGTGCCGCCGCTGGTGGGCGCATTGCTCAAGAATGAGCAGGACACCACGCTGTTTGAAAAGCTGGTCTTCATGAACCAGAGGAACCGTTGACCCCCACGCTCCTCCGTTTCATGGGTCGCTGCCCCCCGAGGGGGCTGAGCCGGCTTGGGGCGGCCCGGCGCCGGCTCCCGTTTGGACCATTGCAATGAGTGACACACAAAAACTGTTGAAAGAAGGCCTGTCCGACGCCGTCGGTTTCGTCGGCGGCGCGCTGGCGGGCTACTGGGTGGCGCGCTGGCTGGGTTTCGATCTGTTCACCGAGGGCTACGACAGCAACAGCATCACCGGCATCGTGGCCGTGGGGCTGGGTGGTGGCCTGGGGTTGCAGCTGGCACGCCGCTGGCGTGCGGCCAACGTGTCCAAGGACTGACAGGGCTGCGGCCCCAGGGAGATCACCATGCTGATCGACTTCTTCTACACCCTGCGTTCGGCCAAGCTGCCGGTCTCGGTCAAGGAATACCTCACGCTGCTCGAAGCGCTCAAAGCAGACGTGGTAGGCCCGACCAACCCCGACGCCTGCACCATGGACGACTTCTACTTCCTGGCCCGCACGGCGCTGGTCAAGGACGAGAAGCACTACGACAAGTTCGACCGCGCCTTCGCCGCCTACTTCAAGGGCGTGGAGCTGATCGCGGACTTCACCAAGCCGATCCCGGCCGACTGGCTGCGCCAGGAGATGGAGCGCATCCTCTCGGCCGAGCAGATCGCCAATGCGCCCAAGATGGACTGGGACGAGCTGATGGAGACGCTGAAGAAGCGGCTCGAAGAACAGAAAGAACGCCACGAGGGCGGCAGCAAGTGGATCGGCACGGGCGGCACATCACCCTTCGGCCACGGCGGCAAGAACCCGCAGGGCATCCGCATCGGCGGCAAGGGCGGCAACAAGTCGGCAGTCAAGGTCTGGGACCAGCGCGCCTACCGCGACTACGACGACACGCAGGAGCTGGGCACGCGCAACATCAAGGTCGCGCTGCGCCGCCTGCGCAAGTTCGCGCGCGAGGGCCACGAGCTGGAACTGGACCTGCCCGACACCATCCGCTCGACCGCGGCCAACGCCGGCTGGCTGGACATCAAGATGATTCCGGAGCGGCACAACAACGTGAAGGTGCTGCTGCTGATGGACGTGGGCGGCACGATGGACGAGCACATCCAGCGCGTCGAGGAGCTGTTCAGTGCCGTCAAGAGCGAGTTCAAGCACCTGGAGTTCTATTACTTCCACAACTGTGTCTACGACTACATGTGGAAGAACAACAAGCGCCGCTACGCCGAGAAGTTCCCGACGCTGGACATCATCCGCAAGTACAACAAGGACTACAAGCTGATCTTCGTGGGCGACGCGACCATGAGCCCCTACGAGATCCTGCAGCCCGGCGGCAGCGTGGAATACAACAACG
>NZ_JASJOY010000233.1:0-8585 GCF_031426985.1 Hydrogenophaga sp. | reverse complement strand
CGGGCCGCCCCAAGGCAGGCCCAGCCCCCTCGGGGGGCAGCGACCCGCGCAGCGGTGGAGCGTGGGGGTTCATGTCACACCTGCTTTCTTGAACAGGTCGCGAAACACCGGGTAGATGTCGGCGGCACCGGTGACCTTGCGCATCGCGAAGTTCGGCGACTGCTCCCGCACCCGGGCGTATTCCTCCCAGAGGTTCTGCTCGTCGTCCGCCACCTGCACATAGGCAAAGTAGCGCAGCAGCGGCAGCAGCTTGCCCAGCAGCAGTTCGCTGCACAGGGCCGAGTCCTTGAACCAGTTTTCACCGTCCGAGGCCTGGGCGCCATAGATGTTCCATTCGCCCGACGGGTAGCGCGCCACGATGATCTCGTGCATCAGGCTCAGCGCGCTGGAGACCACCGTGCCGCCCGACTCCGTGGCCTGGAAGAACTCGGATTCCCCCACCTCGGCGGCCTGGGTGTGGTGGCGGATGAACACCACCTCGGTCTTTTCGTAGTGGCGCATCAGGAACAGGTAGAGCAGGATGAAGAAGCGCTTGGCGATGTCCTTGCGCGCCTCGTCCATCGAACCCGAGACGTCCATCAGGCAGAACATCACCGCCTTGGCCGTGGGCAGCGGGATGTGGACCCGGTTGCGAAACCGCAGGTCCAGGGGGTCGAGGAAGGGGATCTGACGCAGCCGCCGCTGCAGGGCCTCGATGCGCTCGCGCAGGCCGTCGACCACCCGGGCACTCACGCCATCGCGTTCGGCCCACAACAGCTGGGCCTGCAGTTCGTCCAGCCGGTGCCGCAGGTCGCCGCCCATCGCAATCCGGCGCCCGAGCGCGGTGCGCACCGAACGCACCACGTGCAGGCTGGCAGGGTTGCCGGCCGAGACGAAGCCGGCGCGCTGCGAGCGCCACTCCACCGCGTCGGGCAGCAGCTGGGTGCGCACCAGGTGTGGCAGCGCCAGGTCGTCGAAAAAGACCTGCATGAACTCTTCGCGCGAGAGGTGGAACACAAAGTCGTCTTCGCCCGAGCCGTCCGGGCTGCCTTCGCCCTGTCCAGCACCGCCGCGCCCGCCGGACGGGCGCGCGATGCGGTCACCCCGGACATGCTCGCGGTTGCCCGGATGCACCGACTCGCGCACCCCGCCCTGGCCATGGCCGAACACCGGCTCCGACACGTCGCGCCGCGGCAGCGAAATGTCTTCGCCCTGTTCGATGTCCTGGATGCTGCGGCCCGAGACGGCCTTGCGCACCGCGCCGCGGATCTGCTCGCGGTAGCGGCGCAGGAAACGTTCGCGGTTGCCGATGGACTTGTTCTTGCCCGACATCCGGCGATCGACGATCTGCTGGAGCATGGTGTCCTGCTTTCTGCACTGCGGCCGTCTCGGCGGCGGCGGCCGCGTTCACGAACTCTTGCGCACCCGCAGGTACCAGTCGCACAGCAGGCGCACCTGGCGCGTGGTGTAGCCCTTGTCGACCATGCGGTTGACAAAGTCTTCGTGCTTCTTCTGTTCGTCGGCGCTGGCCTTGGCGTTGAACGAGATCACCGGCAACAGGTCCTCGGTGTTGGAGAACATCTTCTTCTCGATCACCGCGCGCAGCTTTTCGTAGCTGGTCCACAGCGGGTTCTTGCCGGCGTTGTTGGCGCGGGCCCGCAGCACGAAGTTGACGATTTCGTTGCGGAAATCCTTCGGGTTGCTGATACCGGCGGGCTTTTCGATCTTCTCCAGCTCGGCGTTGAGCGAGGAACGGTCGAAGATTTCGCCGGTGTCGGTGTCGCGGTACTCCTGGTCCTGGATCCAGAAGTCGGCGTAGGTCACGTAGCGGTCAAAGATGTTCTGGCCGTATTCGCTGTAGCTCTCCAGGTAGGCGGTCTGGATCTCCTTGCCGATGAATTCGGCGTAGCGCACCGCCAGCGTTTCCTTGATGAACGCGAGGTACCGCTGTTCGGTCTCGGCCTGGAACTGCTCGCGCTCGATCTGCTGCTCCAGCACATACATCAGGTGCACCGGGTTGGCCGCCACCTCGGTGCTGTCGAAGTTGAACACCTTGGACAGGATCTTGAACGCGAACCGGGTCGAGATGCCGCTCATGCCCTCGTCCACGCCGGCGTAGTCGCGGTATTCCTGGTAGCTCTTGGCCTTGGGATCGGTGTCCTTGAGGTTGTCGCCGTCGTACACCTGCAGCTTGCTGAAGATGCTGGAGTTCTCGGGTTCCTTGAGCCGGGTGAAGACCGCAAACTGCGCCAGCATCTTGAGCGTGCCGGGCGAGCAGATGGCCCGGGCCAGCGACGAATTGCGGATCAGCTTCTCGTAGATCTTGACCTCTTCGGACACCCGCAGGCAGTACGGCACCTTGACGATGTAGATGCGGTCGAGGAAGGCCTCGTTGTTCTTGTTGTTGCGAAACGCCTTCCACTCGCTCTCGTTGGAGTGCGCCATCACGATGCCGTCGAACGGGATCGCGCCGAAGCCCTCGGTGCCCTTGAAGTTGCCTTCCTGGGTCGCGGTCAGCAGCGGGTGCAGCACCTTGATCGGCGCCTTGAACATCTCCACGAACTCCAGCAGCCCCTGGTTGGCCAGGCACAGCCCGCCGGAATAGCTGTAGGCGTCCGGGTCGTCTTGGGCAAAGGTTTCGAGCTTGCGGATGTCGATCTTGCCCACCAGCGAGGAAATGTCCTGGTTGTTCTCGTCGCCCGGCTCGGTTTTGGCGATGCCGCACTGTCGCAGCACCGAGGGGAAGCGCTTGACGACCCGGAAGCGCCGGATGTCACCGCCGTACTCTTCCAGCCGCTTGACGGCCCAGGGCGACATCACCCGTCCCAGATAGCGCTGGGCGATGCCGTATTGCGATTCCAGCAGGGCCCCGTCTTCGGCCATGTTGAAAAGCCCCAGCGGCGACTCGTTGACCGGCGAGTCCTTGAGCGCATAAAACGGCACCTGCTCCATCAGCTGCTTGAGCCGCTCGGCGATCGACGACTTGCCGCCGCCCACCGGCCCCAGCAGGTACAGGATCTGTTTGCGCTCCTCCAGCCCCTGGGCACCGTGGCGGAAGTAAGACACGACCTGCTCGATCGGCTCCTCCAGGCCATAGAAGTCCCGGAACGCCGGGTAGATCTTGATGACCTTGTTGCCGAAGATGCGCGACATCCGCTGGTCGTGGTGGGTGTCGAACAGCTCCGGCTCGCCGATCGCGACCAGCATGCGCTCGGCCGCGGTGGCATACACCAGGGGATCGCGTTTGCAGGCTTCGAGGTAGTCCTCGATCGACAGCTCCTCCTCGCGCGCCTGCTCGTAGCGGTCCAGGAAATGACGGACGACGTCCATACGACCTCCTTCGCGGAGCGGTCGCTAACCGATGGATACACCGACGTACAGCCCCGCTCCCCACTGACGCCGATGCCGGGCGGCTGGCAGCCTGCACCCGGCCAGGCCCTGCCGTGTCCGAATTCTCATGTCACGGCCAGGCCTGTGCGTCTGAGGAAGCCGTTTCGGAAAAGTTCAGCCGAATTGTCAAGAATCAGGCCGCGGCGGCCGCTGCTTCGCCGTCCGCCACCACATGGGCCTGGGCCAGCGCCCAGACCTCGCGCGGTGGCAGGGGTTTGAGGCGGTGGTCGCTCCAGACCTGGCGCCACTTGCGCGCGCCGTGCAGGCCATGGCGCAGGCCCAGCATGTGGCAGGCGATGGAATACCAGTTCACACCGTCTTCGGCATGGGCGCGCTCCATGTAGTCCACCATGGCCAGCTCCACGGCGTCGCGCGTGGGCGCCGGGCGGTGGGCGTCGCCATAGAAGCGCGCGTCCCAGTCGGCCATCAGCCAGGGGTTGTGGTACGCCTCACGGCCGATCATCACGCCATCGACCAGGGCCAGGTGTTCGGCGATCTGGTCGTTGCGGGTGATGCCCCCGTTGACCGCGATGGTCAGCTGCGGGAAGTCGCGTTTGAGGCGGTGCGCCAGTTCGTAGCGCAGCGGCGGGATTTCGCGGTTTTCTTTGGGCGACAGGCCTTTGAGCCAGGCGTTGCGCGCATGGACCAGAAACACCGAGCAACCGCCCTCGGCCACCGTGCCCACGAAGTCGCGCACGAAGTCGTAGCTCTCGACCTTGTCGATGCCGATGCGGTGTTTGACCGTGACCGGCACATCCACCACATCCACCATGGCCTTGACGCAATCGCGCACCAGCGGCGCCTCGCCCATCAGGCAGGCACCAAAGGCCCCTTTGAGCACGCGCTCGCTGGGGCAGCCGCAGTTGAGGTTGACCTCGCCGTAGCCGCGCTCCTGCCCCAGGCACGCGGCGCGGGCCAGGTCGCCCGGGTCGCTGCCACCCAGCTGCAGCGCCACCGGGTGTTCCTCGGGGTTGAAGCGCAGCAGCTGCGCGGTGTTGCCGTGGATCAGCGCCCCGCTGGTCACCATCTCGGTATAGAGCAGCGTGTGGCGCGTGAGCAGGCGGTGGAAGTAGCGGCAGTGCCGGTCGGTCCAGCCCATCATGGGCGCCACCGAGAGGCGCCATGGCGAGTGAACACCCACCGGCTGCGCGCAGGTAGAACCATCAAAAGACATGCCGGGGATTATCCCCGGGCTCAGGGCTGGGCGCTGGCTGCCGAAATGCACCAGGAGCATTGCTTTTGTCACCCATGCTTCCACCAAACCGGCCCAGTCGGCCTATATTGCTGAGCCATATCAGAGGGACTTTCAGGGTTGAAGCCGCACAAACACCTGCTCCATGCGGCACTGCTGTTCATCGCGGTGCTCACCGGCCTGTCGCTCTGGTTGGTGCACATCAGCGTGCCGCCCAGCGTGTCCAGCCAGCTGCAACACGGCGGCGGTCTGCGCGTGGGTTTTGCGGTGGAGGTGCCCTACGCCTACGTGGACGCGCAGGGCAAGGTCACGGGCGAAGCCCCCGAGATTTTTCGCCTGATGGCCCAGCGCCTGGGCATCGAACGCATCGACTGGGTGCGCATGGACTTCGCCAGCCTGCTGCCCGAACTGCAGCTCGGCCGCATCGACGCCATCGCAGCGGGCATGTTCATCACCTCCGAACGCCAGCGCCTGGCCGCTTTCACCCGCCCCACCGCCAGCGTGCGGGCCGCCGTGATCGTGCGCCAGGGCGAGCAGCAGGTGCCGCTCCGGCCCGTGACGGCCGATCTCGAACGGGCGTCGGCCATGCTCTGGGTGACGGTGCATGAGGCGGTCGAAAACGATCTGCTGATCCAGGCCGGCGTGTTGCCCGGGCGCATCACCACCGTGCCCAGGGCCGACCGCGGTCTGCGTTCGGTGGCCGAAGGCCATGCCGACGCCCTGGCGATCTCGGCCGTGACCGCCTGGCACCTGGTGTCCACCCATCCGCAGTGGCCGCTGGAGGTGCGCACCCTGAGCGACGCACCGGCCGGCTTCCCGGCCTTCGTGTTCCGCCACGACGACCGGGCACTGCGCGACGCCATGGACCAGGCGCTGCAGACCTATCTGGGGTCCGAGGAGCACCGGGCGCTGGTCAGGGGCTTCGGCTTCACCAGCGAAGAAATGCCGCCGGACCTGCCATGAGCGCCTGAGCCCACCATGAACGCACCGCCCCCGCCCGCCCGGTCGACCGCCCCCCTCTCGCGCCCGTTCCGCATCGCGGTGGCCACCGTGCTCGGCTTCGGCCTGTTCATGCAGGCCCTGCTGATCGTGGGGGTGACCATGGCCGAACGCACCATCGACCGGGGCGTGGCGCCCATGCAGGAACTGTTGCTGATCCAGCGCCAGGCGGCGCAGGCACTGCAGATGGTCAGGCAGCAGGATGTGTCGCAACGCGCACGCTGCAGCGCCCAGGCTCAGGACGAAGCCTGCGAAGTGCCGCTGCTCTTGCAGAACATCGCCGCGTCGGCCCAGCGCCTGCTCGATGGCGAAGGCGGCCTCACGGGGCTGCCCCGCTCGCGCGCCCTGGACGGCGAGGCCCGCACCGTGGCCCTGACCCTGCGCGACAAGGCGCAGGAACTGCTGCCCCTGTCCGACCTGCAAAACGCCCCCGACGCGCAAACGCTGTTGCAGCTCCAGCGCGGCCTGCTGGACGCCAACAACCAGGCCCACCACCTCGAACAGTTGGTGCTGGCCCAGCTGCAGCAAGACTTTCGCTCCAAACACTGGCTGGACCTGCTGGCCGTGGCGTCCACCGGCGTGCTCATGGCGGCCACGGTGGTCACGCTGTTCTGGATGTGGTCGCGCGTGCGCAGCGCCTTCACCCAGGTGCAGACCAGCGAGGCGCGGCTGCGGGCCTACGCCGACGCCGTGCCCGACACGGCCTATGTGCTCGACGCCAGCGGCCAGGTACTGGAAATCATGGGCCGGCCCACCGCCCGCAGCGACCGGCCCATGACCATCCCCGTCGGCGCCCGCCTGCAGGACCACCGCCCGCCGGAGATGGTCCACACCTACATGCAGACCATCCACCGCGCCATCTCCACCCGCGAGGTGCAGACCCTGGAGACCGAGCTGGACGACGTGCGTGGCGAGAAGCACTGGTTCGAGGCGCGGGTGGCCGTGATCGAACGCCCCGCAGCCGGCGCGCCAGGGGGACACGAGCAGGCGCCTGAAGACGCGGCCGAGCAGGTGATCTGGCTCTCGCGCGACGTGACCGGCCGCATCCAGACCGAACAGCAGCTGCGCCAGCTCAACGACGAACTGGAGCAGCGCGTGGCCGAACGCACGAGCGAGCTGCACGACGCGGCCGACGAATTGCGGCGCTTCAACTACACCGTCTCGCACGACCTGCGCGCGCCGCTGCGGGCGGTCGAGGCCTACACCGCGCTGGCGGTGGAAGAAGCCGGCGACTCGCTCAACCCGGCGGCACGCGATCTGCTCGAACGCGCACGCAAGTCGGCCCACCAGCTGGCCCACATGGTCGAGAGCCTGCTGAACCTCTCGCGCATCGGCGAGATCCCGCTGCAACCGAGCTGGCTGGACCTGTCGGCCATGGCCAGCGACATCTGCCAGGCCTTCGAGATCGACCGCGGCGACCACCGCCTGCAGTGCCACGTGGAGCCGGGCATGACGGTCTGGGCCGACGAGCACCTGCTGCGCAGCCTGCTGCAAAACCTGATCAACAACGCCGTCAAGTACAGCGCGCACCGCGAGCCGGCCCTGGTCGAGATCGGCTGCCAGTCGCAGCCCGACGGCGCGCTGGTCGTCCACGTGCGCGACAACGGCGCGGGTTTTGACATGGCCCGCGCCAGCCAGCTGTTCCAGCCCTTCACCCGGCTGCACTCGGCCAAAGAGTTTCCCGGCGACGGCATCGGTCTGGCCACGGTCCGCCGCATCGTCATGCGCCACGGTGGTCGCATCTGGGCGCAAGGCCAGGTCGACGCCGGCGCCACCATCTACTTCACCCTGCCCCTTCCGCCACGCGACAGGGAGTTCACCAGCCCCCCGCCCGCCCCGCACTGGCCCGACATCGAGACCTGAAAAAAAGAAAACCCGCCGAAGCGGGTCTGGGAGAACGAAGGGTCTTCGTCCAGGACATCGCGGAACTGGCTTTGCCAGGCCGCAGATGTCGCCCCCTGGGGGGTGACGCACCGCAGGCGCGGCGCGGGGGGAGCCATCACCCCATGTGCAGACCGCCGTTGACCGAGAAGTCCGCGCCGGTGGCGTAACCGCCCTCTTCGCTGGCCAGCCAGGCGATGATGGAAGCGATTTCGCTGGGCTTGCCCAGGCGCTTGACCGGCACGGTGGCGACGATTTTTTCCAGCACGTCGGGGCGGATGGCGTTGACCATGTCGGTGCCGATGTAGCCCGGGCTCACGGTGTTGACCGTCACGCCCTTGGTGGCCAGTTCCTGCGCCAGCGCCATCGAGAAACCGTGCATGCCGGCCTTGGCGGCCGAGTAGTTGGTCTGGCCGGCCTGGCCCTTCTCACCGTTGACCGACGAGATGTTGATGATGCGGCCCCAGCCCTTTTCGACCATGTCGCCCACGACCTGCTTGGTCACATTGAACATGGAATCCAGGTTGGTGTTCATCACCGCGTCCCAGTCCTCGCGCGACATCTTCAGGAACATGCGGTCCTTGGTGATGCCGGCGTTGTTGACCAGCACGTCGATGGTGCCGTGCTCGGCCTTGGTCTTGGAAAAGGCCTCGACCGTGGAGTCCCAGTCACCCACGTTGCCGACGGAGGCGTAGAACGTGTAGCCCAGGGCCTTCTGCTCGTCCAGCCACTTGGTGAAATCGCGCGTCGGGCCGCAGCCAGCGATGACCTTGAACCCTTCCTTGTGCAGGCGCTGGCAGATGGCGGTACCGATGCCACCCATGCCGCCGGTGACGTAGGCTACTTTTTGACTCATGTTATGTACTCCTCTAGGTGTTGCCGACATGGCAGAAAAAATCAATCGAACGAAGTGTTTTTGCAAGAGGTGCGGTGGAACCGCCCTTCGACAAGCTCAGGACGGGCCACTCGCACCGCCCCCTTGAGGGGGTGACGCCGCAGGCGGCGCGCGGGAGATTCAAATTCAGCGCTCGACGGCCAGAGAAACGCCCATGCCGCCGCCGATGCACAGCGCGGCCAGGCCCTTCTTGGCGCCGCTGCGCTGCATCTCGTGCAGCAGCGTCACCAGGATGCGGCAGCCGGACGC
>NZ_JASJOY010000232.1:0-21341 GCF_031426985.1 Hydrogenophaga sp. | reverse complement strand
GGCTCGCCCGAGCGCAAGGCGGCTGTGCGCGCCGGCAATGGTCCGAGCGTCGAGGAATACATGGCGCGGTGGGCAGATCCGAAAAACCGCCTGAACGGCATGGACGCCGCGGGCCAGAACGCGCAAGTGCTGTCGGTCCCTTCGCATTGCTACATGTACTGGGCCGACCCCGAGTTCTCGGTCCGTTTTGCCACCAAGGTCAACGACATCCTGGCTGACTACTGCTCAGCAGCGCCAGATCGCCTGATGTTCTGGGCCCATGCGCCGCTGAATGCACCGCACGATGCGGCGAAGGAAATTCGCCGTGCCTGCACCGAGCTGGGTGCCAAAGGACTGGTGGCTGGTGGCGCGAACTTCGGCGGCCTGGAAGCCGATTCGCCGCAACTCGATGTGGTCTGGAAAACGATGTGTGACCTGGATCTGCCGATCTTCATTCACGGCTACAACCAGTCGGTCACCTGGGGCATGCAGGCCGACCACGACAAGTACGAGACCACGGCCATCGTGGGCATGAACTACGACGAAACGCGTTTCTTCTGGTACCTCATCAACGGTGGCGTGCTGGATCGCTTCCCCGAACTGAAGGTCTACATCACGCACGGTGGCGGATACATCCCCTACCAGCTCGGTCGTCTGGCCCAGACCAACCGCAATCTGGATGTGAAATTCAACAAGAAGCCCGTCGAGGAATACCTGAAGAATTTCTGGTTTGACGTGGAGCTGCACGAAGTGCCGATGCGCCAGGCCCTGGTCGACATCATCGGCGCCGACCGCGTGCTGTATGGCAGCAACTTTGGTGGCAGTGACGCCGTTCGCCACGACCTGACCGATGGCCTTCGTCTGTCGGATGACGATCTGCAGAAAATCCGCTGGAAAAACGCGTGTGAACTGCTGCATCTCGATCCGGCCAAGCTGGGCAAACCTGCCACCAAAGTCGTCGCATGAAACTCGCACGCTGCTCCGATGGCGGCGCACCGTTCTGGGCGCTGGTGGATACCGAACGAGGGGAGCTTCGCCCGATCGAGGGCGGCGTGCCCGATTGGGGGCCATCGGTCACCCGTGGTGAGGGGGTGTCCGCACTGCGGTTCACCGGGGCGGTGCTGCCCATGGCTTCGGTGAGACTTCTGCCCCCGATCGAGAAGAGCAACCGGGTGGTGGTGGCGGGCGCCAACTACGCCAAGCACCTCGCAGCAGACTTCGGCATCAAAAGCCACAGCCAGCCCATCGCCTTCCTGAAGGCCTACGGCGCACTCATCGGGGCCAACGACGCGCTGCGTTACCCCCCCTTGACCCAGGAGCTGGACCACGAGGTGGAGCTGGTGGCGGTGATCGGTGATGTGGTCAATCGCCAGGACCCGATCGCCAGTGTGTTGGGGTATACCGTGGGCAACGACGTGAGTTCGCGCGATCTGCAGCGCAGTGGTCCGCCCGGTGTGGGGATGGACCTGTTTGCAGCCAAAAGCGGCGACCAGACCACGGGACTCGGACCCTGGATCGTGACCCGCGATGAATTTCCCTCTGCAGGCAAGTTGTCGCTCCGTCTTTTGCTGCGCGTGAATGGCGAGCTTCGGCAGGACGGCGACACCGCCGAGATGACCTGGGATGTGGCGGAGCTGGTGAAGTTTGTGGACGAACGTTCGAGCTTCGAAAGCGGCGATGTCATGTTCACCGGTTCGCCAGCCGGCACGGGGCAGGGTTCCGGCAAATTCCTCCAGGTGGGTGACGTGGTGGAAGCTGAAATCCCGGGCATTGGTGTCCTGCGCAACACCGTCACGGCGAAGCAATAAACATTCAGAAAGAAATCAAATGAGCATCACGCAAAACAAAGTGGTCGTCGTCGGTGGCGGCCTGATGGGAACGGGCATTGCCCATGCCTTCGCCAGTTCGGGGTTCTCCACCGTGCTGGTGGACAGCAACGAGGCCGCGGCCGCCAAGGCGCTCGCCGCCGTGGCCAAGATCCTGGACGACGGCGTTCGCCTCGGCAAACTCGATGCTGCGGTGGCCGAGGCCGCCAAGGCTCGTCTCACCACGCAAGTGGATCTGGCCACGGCATCCGCAGGGGCGGCGTTGCTGGTCGAAACCGTGACCGAAAACATCGTGGTGAAGAAGCAGGTGGTGGCCACGGCCGCCGCCCACATGCTGCCCCACGCCATCATCGCCAGCAACACCTCTGCGCTGAGCGTGACCGAGATCGCCACGGCCGTGCCCAACCCCGAGCGCGTGGTGGGCATGCACTTCTTCAACCCGGTGCACAAAATGAAACTGGTCGAACTGGTGCGCGGCATCGCTACCAGCGACGAAACGGTGGCCAAGTCCCGTGAGTACAGCGATGCCTTGGGCAAGACGTCGATCATCGTCAACGAGTCCCCCGGCCTGACCACCAGCCGCATGTCGGCCATGCTGGGCAACGAAGCGATGTGGATGCTGCAGGAGGGCGTGGCCACGGCCGAAGACATCGACACCGCGCTGCGCATGGGTTTCAACCATCCGATGGGACCGCTGGAGCTGGGCGATTTGACTGGATGGGACACCCGGCTGTCGGTGCTCCGCTACCTGCATTCCACCTTGGGTGACAAGTTCCGCCCGTGCCCGCTGATCATCAAGATGGTGGCCTCCGGTCGCCACGGCCGAAAGACCGGCGCGGGCGTCTACCAGTACGACGACAAGGGCCAACGTGTTCCTGGCTCCGGCCTGAAAGCGAGCGTTCTGTGAGCCGCGCTGATGTCGTGATCGTCGGTGCGGTTCGCACGCCCGTCGGAAAATTCAAGGGCAGCCTGGCGGGCGTTCGTGCCGATCACCTGGGGGCCGTGGTTCTGGACGAACTCATCACCCGCGCCGGGCTTGAACCGGAAGTCGTGGACGACGTCATTTTCGGCTGCGTCACGCAAGTGGGCGAACAGTCGGCCAACATTGCACGCACCGCACTGCTGGGTGCCGGCTGGCCTTGCTCGATTCCCGGCCTGACGATTGATCGCAAATGCGGTTCGGGTGAGGAGGCCGTGCACGTGGCCGCAGGCCTGATTGCCTTCGGCTCGGCCGATGTGGTCGTGGCCGGCGGTGCCGAAAACATGAGCCGGGTGCCCATGGGCAGCAACCGCAGCATCCACGGCGAGGCCTTTGGCTGGATGGCGGCCGACCGCTACGAAATGACCGGACAAGGCGAAGCCGCTGAACGTCTGTGCGATCAATGGGGACTGGTGCGCGAGGAACTCGATGCGTTCGCGGTGGAAAGCCACCGCCGTGCGGCCGCCGCTGCGCTGGCCGGCCATTTCCAGAAAGAAATCGTGTCGGTGCCTGTGGCGCAAGTGCGTGAGAAGAGCGCCGAGGGCGAGGCGCAGCTGTTCTCTGCGGATGAAACGATCCGCCCGGGTACGGCGGCTGAAAAGCTGGCGACCCTCAAGACCAGTTTTCGCCCAGACGGGCGCCTGACCGCCGGAAACTCGTCACAGATTTCCGATGGTGCGGCCGCGTTGCTGCTGATGTCCTCGGCCAAGGCCGAGTCGCTGGGTCTCAAACCCCGCGCCCGCATTTGCGCCATGACCACGGTGGGCTCCGACCCCACGCTGATGCTGACGGGGCCGATCGCGGCCACCCGCAAAGTGCTGGCACAGGCGGGCCTCACGCTGGACGACATTGACCTCTTTGAGATCAACGAAGCGTTCGCGCCGGTGCCGATGGTGTGGATGAAGGAGCTGGGTGTGTCCGCCGAGCGGTTGAATGTCAATGGCGGCGCCATCGCGCTGGGCCACCCCCTGGGGGCCAGTGGTGCGCGCATCATGACCTCGATGCTGCACGAGCTGGAGCGCCGCAGTGGCCGCTACGCGCTGCAGGCCATCTGTTGCGCTGGTGGCATGGCCACCGCCACGCTGATCGAGCGTCTGTAGCCGTGGCGCGCCTGCCGCTGGTTCCGCTGGCCGATTTTCCGAGGCCACTGGGTGAGGCCGTGCAGCGGGGTGTGGACACCCGCATGCTCAGCTCCACCGTGCCAGTCCAGGTGTGGGCCCACCGGCCGCAGGCGGCGCTGGCTTGGCTGGCGCTGCTGGACCAGTTCCACAACCATGGGGTGCTGGACGCGCGCCTGCGGGAGCTGGTGCGCCTGCGCATCGCCAGCATCACGCAGTGCCAGGCCTGCCAACTGGCGCGCAAAAGTGATCGTGTGGACGCGCAAGACATTGAAGCCCTCAACTGCCTGCAACCCGGCAGCGAGCACTTCACGCCGGCCGAGCGCGCGGCGCTGATCTATGCCGAGCTGTTCGCGGCCGACGCACACGCCATTGATGAACCCCATTTTGCCGCGCTGGCGGCGCACTTTTCGACCGCCGAAACCGTGGAGCTGCAGATGTTCTGCGCGTTGATGCTGGCGGGTGGTCGCATGACTTTGGTTCAACAAGCCTACGAGGAAACACCCCGATGAGCTCATCGATTTTCGACATCCCCCTTCAAGCCCTGGACGGTTCCGATACCAGCCTCGCTCCATTCAAGGGGCAGGTGATTCTGGTCGTCAATGTGGCGTCCAAATGTGGCCTGACCCCGCAGTACGCCGGCCTGCAGGCCCTGTACGACCGGTTTCACCACCGTGGGCTGCAAGTCACGGGATTTCCGTGCAACGACTTTGCCGGTCAGGAGCCGGGAAGCGAGGGCGAGATTCGCGACTTCTGCGACACCGAGTACCACGTGAACTTTCCGTTGTTCTCCAAACTGCGCATCAACAGCGAACCCCGCCATCCACTGTACGCCGCGCTTATTGCCGCGCAGCCACAAGCCCTGGCGTCTGGTGATTCGCTGCTGCGCGACACCTTGAGCAAGCACCAACTGCTGCCCAAGGGCGACACCGATGTGATGTGGAATTTTGAAAAATTCCTGATCGACCGCAACGGTACCGTGGTGGCCCGTTTTGCCCCCGATGTGACACCCAACGACGCACGGCTGATTTCGGCCATCGAGGATGCCCTCAGTTGATCCGGCGACCCGCAGCGAGCGTTCCCGGTTCGGGTGGACGCTGCTGACGCTGGTCGCTGCCCAGGTCGGTTTGCATGGTTGCCTCAACGGCATGCGCATGACCATCCCCTTGCTGGCGGTGAACGAGTCGCGTGGCGCGGCCGTGATCGGGCTGCTGATGGCCCTGTTTGCCGTGTTCCCCTTTTTGCTGGCCATTCCCGCCGGTCGCCTGGTGGACCGGCGGGGGTACCACCTGGCGACGCGCATCGGCGCCTTGCTGGCCCTGGTGGGTGCGATGCTCGCTGCGTTGAGTTCCCATGTGTGGGCACTGGGAGCCGCTGCTGCCATGGTGGGTGCCGGCTCCGCGATGGGCATGATTTCGCTCCAGCGCACCGCCGGCCGGCTGGCCCGTGGCGAGGCCGAACGCCTGAAAATTTTCAGCTGGGTGGCCCTCGCTCCGTCCATCGCCACCTTTGTCGGCCCCTTGCTGGCGGGCGCGCTGATCGACCAAGTGAGCTACCGCGCCGCGTTTGTCGGTTTGGCGCTGTTTCCCTTGGGGACGCTGCTTGCCACCACCCGGGTGCCTGCTGAAGCACCCCGGGCGCCGACCAAACCGGTGGCCGCGCCACAGAAGGCCTGGGACCTGCTGGGGAACAGTGATCTTCGGCGGCTGTTCTTCATCAACTGGCTGATTGCCGCTTGCTGGGACGCACACGCATTTGCCTTGCCGATCCTGGGCCATGAGCGGGGATTGAGCGCATCCGCCATTGCCATGGTGCTGGCCAGCTACGCCGTCACGTCGGCCTCCGTGCGACTGGCGATTCCATTCATGGCGGAGCGTTTGCAACCCCGGTGGGTGATGACCGGCGCGCTGGCCCTGACGGCGTCGGTGTTTCTGCTCTACCCCTGGCTGGACAGTGCGTGGGCCATGGCCGTCTGTGCCGGCACCATGGGCCTGGGACTGGGTGCCATCCAGCCCGCGGTCATGTCCAGCCTGCACAGCTTCACACAGCCCGAGCGCCAGGGTGAGGCGCTGGGGCTTCGGTCCACCGTCATCCACTTCTCCACCCTGGTGATGCCCTTGAGTTTCGGCGCCGTGGGCGCCGTGCTGGGTGTCGCGCCGGTGTTCTGGATGACCGGGGCGGCGCTGTCTGCGGGCGCCTGGGCCGCATTCGGCTTGCCTTCCCGGGCCAGGCACGCCTGACGGGTCCAGCACACCACTGTGCACCCACGTCAATCACTCTGGTCAAACCACCGCAAGGAAACACGATGCTGAAGCTGTATCACTCACCCGGTTCCAATTCAACGCGCATCCTGTGGCTGCTGGAGGAGCTGGGCGCCGACCGGGAGATTGTGGTGGTGAAGTACCCGCGCGCCGACGGAAGCGAGGCTGATCCTCGCAACCCGCATCCGCACGGATTCACGCCGGCACTGGAACACGAGGGTCATCTGGTGTCGGAAACGGCTGCCATTGCTCTGTACCTGACCGATCTGTATCCCGATGCGGAAGTCGGTGTGCCGGTGGGCCATGCGCTGCGCGGCGCCTACCTCACCTGGCTGTTCTATCAGGTGGGCTTGACCGAACCGCTGGTCTACATGAAGGGGCAGGGTCTGCTGGCGCAGGACCCGGCGATGGGCGGCCTCAACGAATCAATGATGCGGCACATCAGGCACACCTTGCAACGCGGCCCCTACCTGCTCGGCCGACGTTTCACCGCTGCCGACATCCTGTTCATGAGCCTGTTCGAGATGGCTCGGCCGCTGCTGGGCGACTGTCCGGTCGTCGACGCCTACCTCGCACGTGCCGACCGCCCCGCGCGGCGCCGTGCTTTGGCCCTGGACCGCTGAGTCGCCGCACGGTAGTCAACCGTTTCCTCGCCCGATCCCCATTCGTTATCTGGAGCGCACATTGATGTCCCGTTCTGTCGTACTTGTCACCGGCGGCGCACGCCGCATCGGGCGGGCCATCGCGCTCGACCTGGCTACCGCCGGATGGAGCGTCGCGTTCAGCTACCGCCATTCGTCGGCCGAAGCGCAAGACACCTTGCGGGAACTGCGCCGCCACCCAGGGCAGGCGGAAGCCCTCTTTGCCGATTTGAGTGACGAGGCCAGTTGCTGTGCGCTGGTGCCCGAGGTGGTGAAGCGATTCGGCCGCATCGATGCGGTGGTGAACAACGCATCCACCTTTGAGTACGACAACGCCGAGACCTGCGGACTGGCAGCCATGGAGCGGCACTGGAAGGCCAACACCGCGCCCGCCATTTTGCTGGCCCAAGGTCTGTACCAGCACCTGAAAGACACCGGACGCACGGGGTGCGTGGTGAATCTGCTCGATCAGAAGTTGTGGAATCCCAACCCTGACTACTTCTCCTACACCCTGTCCAAGGCGGCGCTGGAGGCGGCCACCAAGATGCTGGCCATGGCCATGGCGCCGCAGCTGCGTGTGAGTGGCGTGGCCCCGGGTCTCACCCTGCTGTCGGGCCCGATGAGCGAACAGGAGTTTGATGTGGGCCAGCGGCTCAATCCACTGGAACGAAGTTCGCCACCGGAGGACATCGCCAGTGCCGTGCGCTTCTTGCTGACCTCGCCCGCCACGACCGGCTCCACGATCCTGGTGGACGGTGGCCAGCACCTGTCTCGCCAAACGCGCGACGTGATGTTTCTGGCACGCGAAATGGAAGCCCACTGACATGCCCCACGCGCTCCTGATTTCCGAACTGGCGCAATGCAGGCGTCTGTTCCTGCGTAACCATGAGGTGGATATCGGCATCGGGGCGCATGCCTTTGAACAGGGGCGCCGGCAACGCGTTCGGATCAATGTGGATCTGTACGTGCCACTTGCTTGCAGCACGCCTGTGGGCGATGCGCTGGATGAGGTGGTGGACTACGACTTTGTGCGTGAGATCGTTCGTGAACGGGTGGATCGAGGGCACATCCGGCTGCAGGAAACGCTGGCCGATGATCTGCTGCGCGTGTTGCTGGCCCATCCCCAGGTGGTGGCCGCAAGGGTCTCGACCGAAAAGCCCGATGTCTACCCCGACTGCGAAGCGGTCGGGGTGGAGGTGTTTGGATTCAAAGACGCCAGGCAGCACCCCCTGGGCGTTCAGGCACAGCAGACTCAGTGAGGGGTGCGCTCTTCCAGGCTGGTGCCATGGGTCCACAGCAGCAGCAGCACGCTGAACACCGCGGAGACCACCAGGGATGAACTCACCGAGGTGTGCTCGGCCACCACGCCCCACAGAACAGCTCCTCCGGCGCTGCCGCCCATGATGCTCATCTGGTAGATTGCCATGCCGCGGGCGCGCAGCTTGGTGGGCAGCACCAGCTGGGCCGACATGGTGAGCGTGTTGGCCACACACAGCCAGACCGCACCCGAGAGCGCCAGCGCGGGTGCCAGCGTCCACGCGTTGGGCGCCCAGACAGCGCCCAGCGTGGCCAGCGCGTGCAGCCAGACGCCGGCATCGATGATGCGGTTGCGCGCCGCCATGGCTGGCAGACGGGGCAGGGCCATGGCTGCGAGCACGGCGCCCGCGCCCATGGCCGCGAGCAGGGCGGTGTAGGTGGCTTCGTTGGCACCAAGACCTTTGGCGACCAGAGGCAGCAAGGCCACCAAGGCCACGGCCTGGGCGAAAAACACGAAAGCGCGGAACAACACCGCCCGGAGGATGGGCGAGGCCCGTGCGTGGCCCACGCCATCGCGCATGGCCTGCAGCAACCGGGTGCGCTCGGTGGGGGGCGTGTGCGGGGGAATAGGGGCACGCCAGATCAGCACGCCAGCCAGAATTGACAGCACGGCATTGAGCGCAAACACCATCGCCGACCCTTGCCAGGCCAGCACGATGCCCGCGACGATCGGACCCAGCACACGTGTCAGGTTGATGGCCAGCGCGTTCAGGGTCAGGGCCGACGAGAGCAGGCGCCGCTCGACCAGGTCGGGCACCAGGGCCGAAAACACCGGGAACCGGAACGCCAAGCCGATGCCATTGAGCAGGCACAGCAGCAACAGCGTGCCTGGCGTCAGGGCATTGCTGCCGGCGAGGACCGCCAGAACCGCCGCCACCACAGCGATCCAGGCTTGTGCCACGGCCAGAAAACGTCTGCGGTTGAGCAGATCGGCCAGGGCGCCGCTGGCCAGACCCAGCACAAACAGGGGCAGTGTGCCGGCCGCCTGCACCCAGGCCACCCAGACGGGGCTTTCGGTGAGCTGGGTCATGCGCCAGGCGGCCGTCACCTCGTGCATCCACATGGTCATGTTGCCGGATAACCAGGCCAGCCACAAATAACGAAAGCCCGAACCTCGGAAGGGTTCGAGCAGCGAGTTGGAGGGCGTGTGTGGCATCAGGTCGGCCTGCCCAACGGCTGGCGCCGTCCGCAACGGGAGAGGTTCACCGGGTTCCATGGCTCTTGGATTTGGCCATGTCGACGAGGTCGGCCATGGTCGGGTTGTGGGCCAGCATGCCGCCGTCGGCGATGTAGGTCTGGCCGTTGATGTAGCGCGCTTCACTCGATGCCAGGAAGCACACCAGCGCGGCGATGTCTTCGGGTTCACCGAATTCAGGCACCAGCAAATGGCGCTGCATCACGTCGATCACGCTGGCCGCCGCACCGCGCGTGCCCGGTGTCAGCACCAGGCCCGGGGCAACGGCATTGCAGCGCACGCCCTGGGTGCCATGGTGGGTGGCGATTTGGCGCGTGAGGCCGATGATGGCGGCCTTGGACACGCTGTAGGCCATGCGCGTGATGTCGCCCGAAAACCCGCCGGTGGATGCGGTGTTCACGATCGCTCCGCCGCCCTGGGCGATCATGGTCGGCAAGGCGTACTTGCAGCCCGCCAGGTAGCCGCGCAGGTTCACCGCCATCACCTGGTCCCAGACCTCGAACTCGATGTCGATGGCGTTCTTGTCTTTGGCGTGAATGGCCGGAGAGCTCAACGCGGCGTTGTTGTGCAGCACGTCCAGATGGCCGAAACGATCCACCGTTCCTTGTACCAGTTGCTGGATGCTGCGCACGTCGGCAGCGTCAAAGACCTGTGCACTGGCACGCGGGCCCAGTTCTGAGGCCAGTGTCGCGGCACGTTCGGCGTTGACGTCGGCCACCACCACGGTGGCGCCTTCGGCGACGAGCCGCCGGCAGGTGGCTTCACCGATACCGGAAGCACCCCCCGTGACGATGGCGATCTGGCCTTTGAACCGACCCTCGTGCGGGCCGGGGAGTGCGGGCTTGCTCATGGTGTCTCCGGTGTGGCGGCGGCGGCGAAGCCGCGGAACTGTTCGAGATTCACACTGGCATCCTGGGGCGGTTGCAGGAAGTAGCGCACGTGTAGCGTGCCGGGGCCAAACTGGTAGGTCTCGATGCTCTCGATCACCTGGCTGCTGCCCACGATGCAGTTGCGGTGGTGAACGGCGGCTTCGTTGCCATTGATGATGGTGTTCACCACCTCCAGGCGAAACTGGTGGTTGTGTTTGTCGAACATCTCTTCGATGACGAGCCAGCCATCGGCCTGCTGGGCACGGCCCACGTATTCGATGTTCAGTTCGGCAGGGGCCATTTCACGGTAAAGCGCCAGCAGACCGGCCTTGTCGTGGTGGTTCCAACAGCGAACCTGGCCGGTCATGAAACGTTGAATCTGCTCGGGGTTGATCTGGGACATGGTGTTTTCTTTCGGTGCAGGCACTCAAGGTTGGCGAACGAAATAGCGCACGGTGAGCTTGCCGTTGTCAAAGCTGTAGAGCTCGATGGTCTCGATGGCCAACGTGCTGCCGCGCACTTTGTTCCGGTTGTGACACGCGGCCTCGTTGCCGTTGACGATCAGGGCGACTTCTTCGATCTCGATCTTGGCGCTCTGTTGGGCCCACATGCCCTCCAGCACCGGCCAGCCCTCACCCGCAGGCCCGCGGCCCACGTACTCGATCTGCAAGCCCTCGGGTGCTGCTGTGCGGTAGGCGGCGAAGAAGCCCTCCTTGTCGCCCCGGTTCCAGGCCTGCACCTGGGTGTGCAGAAAGTGTTCGATGGTGGATGTGTCCATGGCGTGGTCTCCGGTTCAGGTTTCGGTGCCACGGACATTGCGTGCCGTGCCGTTTCGTTTGTCGCTTTCGCCCCAGGCCATCCAGCGGTCGGGCTCACGGGTGTCACCCACCTTGCGCCAGCGACCCTCCTGCTGGGCGGTGATGGGGAAGCCGCCCACGAAATCGATCATCCGGCCCCTCGGGTCGGGCAGGAATTCCCACTCCTCCTTGCCTTCCAGCACGATGCGAGCCTCTTCGGCAAACCAGCCATCGGCTTCATGGCGCACCGTGCCCTCGGTGTCCGTGGTGCAGCGGACCTCACCCTTTTCGTTCTGGAAAATGGCGTAGCCCAGTTTGTCGTGACCGACCAGGAAGGAGCCGACGTCCCAACTCCCGTCCTTGTAGATCGTGGCGAAGTTCCACCAGATGACGTGCATCTTGTTGTTGACCACCAGGTCTTTGTGCATGTGGATGGCGGCGCCTTCGGCCATCCAGGCCTGGTCCAGGGAAATGATGCCCTTGACCTTTTTGCCCTCGCAGGTGCCCTGCACGTCGTAGAGCTGCGCGACGTAGAAGGTGCCCCAGTCCACCCCGGGCAGGTACCACTGCATGCCATTGCCGATGAGCTTGCCCGTGAGGTCGAAAAGGCCTTCTTCCTTCCAGCTAAAGTCGGTGCCCGAGGCGGTCAGCCGCCAGGGTTGGCCGGGGTCTTCCGGGTGGCTGGACCACCAGGCGGTGTCGCCGTCGAGTCCGCGCGCCGGGAACATGGTGAGCGCCCGGGGGGCGATCTTTTCCTTGTCGACACGGATGTTCTTTCCGTCCAGGCGGGTGCTCTGGTAGATGAACTTGGTGGGGTTGGGCGTGCTGCCCGGTGCGTTGAGGGCGCGCACCATGGAGTAGATGTGGCCTTCTTCGTCGCGCACGCTGCCAAATGGCATGTGTTTGGTGAGCTTGAGGCCAAAGTGGTCACGCAGGTCGGCCAGCTGGGCGCCGCTGACCTTTTGCGGGCCAACCAGGCACTGGTAGCCGAAGTCGGCGCGTTCTGGGATGGTGTCGAAGGTTCGCATGGTCGGTGGCTACTTGCTCAGTCCCAGATCACGTGCACGTGCTTGGCACCGCGCAGGTGGGCGCCTTCAATTTTGGGTGCGGGTTGTTCGGGATCGAGCCGCACATTGGGGAAGAGGTCCAGGATGCCGTTGATCGCGCAGTTCAGTTCGAGCTTGGCCACAAACTGGCCAATGCACATGTGCGGTCCGAAGCCGAAGCCGAATGACGGTTTCTGGCGGCGGTCGATGTCAAACACGTCCGGGTTCTCGAAGGCGCTTTCGTCGCGGTTGGCCGAGGCGACCATGCATTGCACGAAGGAGCCCTTGGGGATCAGGACGTCGCCGATCTGCACGTCGGCCGAGGTCTCGCGCACCTTGAAGGTGGAAGAGGGTTCGAAGCGCACGGCTTCGTCAATCAGCTTGGGCACCAGGTTGCGGTCGTTGCGCACACGCTCGAGCAGGCCGGGGATCGTCAGCAGGAACGTCATGGCGGCACTGAAGGTTCGCGTGGTGGTCTCGCCGGCTGCGGGCAGCAAGGAGCGGGCGAAGGTGGCGACCTCGTGGTCATCCAGCTTGTGACCTTCGTATTCGGCGTTCATCAGGCGGGTGATCAGGTCGTCACCCGTGGCACCCTCGGCGCGGCGCCGTTTCACCTGTTCCATCAGCGCGTCGTACAGGCTCTTGACGGCAATGGCCGCGATCCGGCGACCTTCTTCGGCCTTGGCTTTGTCCAGCTGGTTCGCCGCCAACATGGACAGCGCCCAGGTGGCGTATTGGTTGTACTGGTCGGGGTTGTCTTCCGGGAATCCGACCAGGGCGTACATGGCGCGCACGGGAAAGTGCAGGCCCATCTCCATGAGGTCGGCTTTTTTGTTGGGCAGCAAGGGCTGAAGGAAATCTTCACGCACGACCCGATCGATCTTCGGGCGCCACTTGTTCACGTTTTCGGGCATGAAGGCCGGCTGAAGCAGGGCACGGACCTTGCGGTGGGCCTCGCCGTCCATGCCGAGGATCATCAGGCCGTCCCATACCTTGCCCATGCCTTCAAGGATGAAGCCGCTGGTGAAGGTGTTGGCGTCCTTGAGCACGTTCATCACGTCCTGGTACTGGAACACCGCGTAGGTCGGTTTCGTCTGCAGTCCGGCGTTGGTCGGAACCCCCAGGAACTTGGCGATGAAGTCACCTTCGTAGACGCGTGTGGTCTGGCGCATCTCGCGGCAAGCGGCATAGAGGTCGTCCGTCTTGCCGCGGTAGAGGTCGGACACGCTGGCGTAGGCTGCTTCCAGCTTCTGGGCGTTTTCGGTACTGGCTTTGGTGGGGGTGGTCATGGAGTGTCTCCTTCAGGGTTGGAAGTGGGTTTCTAGGCTGGGATAACGGACTTACTTCAGATAACGTTTCACGCGGCCCGCTGCGATGCGACCTGGCAGCCCGTTGATACCGCCACCAGGATGGATGCCTGCGCCGCCGAAAAACAGACCCTTGACGGGCAGTGTCTCGCCACCCAGCCCAAAGGCAGGCCGCATGAGTCCCGTGCGCGAGGCCCCGGTGTCGATGTGCACCACACAGCCGTTGGGAACGTTCAACCGGGCGGCGAAGTCAGGGGCAGCCTCTGCGCGGCGACCGATCTCCAGCGCTTTGAGGCCGGGGAGGTACGCATCCGTCTGATCGATGACCGTCTGTGTCACCTGGGCCCGGATGGCATCCCATCCTTGGCGCGGTTCCAGGGGCATGGCGATCGGGTACAGGTACGCAATGTCCTGGCCCTCAGGGGCCTGAGTGGGATCGACCGCGCTCGGCGCCGTGGCCCACAAATAGGGCAGCTGGGACACTTCACCGCGCGCCGCGCATTTGAAGTTGTCGAGCACGGCTTCGACGGTGCCGATCAGCAGCACGCTCTTGCGCAGGCTCAGTCCGTCGCTGCGCAGGGCTTCGTGGCGGCTCGCGCGCACCTGGCCGCTGAGCGCGATGTCGATTTTCATGGGCGAACCGCCATGGCCGTTGGCCGGTGCCAGATCGACCCGTGTCAGGTAGCGGCGTTCGACGGCGCCAGGCGTCACCATGTGCAGCGCTACCCTGGGGTGCACCGCAGCGATCACGCTGCGCGACGTCAGCACCTCACCACTGGCGAGACGGACGCCTTGAGCCTCCCCGTTATGGGCCACGATCTCGGCCACAGGCGCGTTGAGTCGTATCTCGCCCCCGAGCTCGGTCAGGCGGGCCGCCAGTGCATTGGACAGCGTCTGCATGCCCCCCACGGCGCGGCCCAGGCCAAAGCGCTGGATGAAGCCCAGCAATGCGAAATACACGCCGGTGGCTTCACCGGTGATGGGGCCGGCGGCACCCAGCAGGCAGCACAGGGCGGACTGCGTGACCGGGTGCTCGAACCGTTCCATGATGGAGGTGTAGGCGGGGCTCCCGATCAAGCCCATGAGCTCCGGCTTCATGTGGCGGTTCTTGATCAAGACCTTGAGCGCCTGCCATTTCGCCCCCAGATTTTTCTGCGCCGGATCGACCCGCATCATGGGGATGGCCAGGTCGATGAAGGTGTTCACCAGTTTCATCAGGGCCAGGAATTCCGTGGCATCCGCTGCACTGAAGCGGCGGATCTCGGCGGCGGTCTGCTCCGCACTGCGGCCGAACACCAGCGAACTGCCGTCCGGGTGCAGATAGACATAGCCGGGGTCCATTTCGGTCTGGCGAAAGCCATGCCGTTCCAGCTGCAGTTCCTGCGGCATCATGGGATGCACTCGCAGGGACATCAGGTCCAGCGCACAGGGGTGCACCAGATGGTTCGGCGCCTCGGGGATGAGGTAGCCGGACGAGGCCATGCCGCCGACTTTGGCGAGGGATTCGAGCACGACGACCTTGCGGCCCTCGGCGGCGAGGTAGCAGGCGGAGGCCAGTCCGTTGTGGCCTCCGCCAATGACGATGGCGTCGTAAGGTGTGCTTGTGCTCATTCGGGTTCCAGTAGAAGGTTCCAGCAAGGAAAAGGGCAGATTCGGGGAGGGGCAGATTCAGACCGGGTTGACCGGTTTCCACCAGTGCAGGTGTTCGGAGGCGCCTTGCAGCAGTTGCCAGGCGGTGTCGACGGCCCGGCGAGCTGCGGGGCGCTGCATGCCCAGGCCCAGCAGGATCATGACCACGGTCTCGCGGATGCCGGCGCCGTCAAGTTGGCCCGTTCGGGAGATGCGCCTGGCTCCCTCGACACTGGTGCCGATCACCAGGTCAAAGGCGGCCTCGATGGCGTCGAACTTGAAGACGCCTTGATCGCGTCCATGGTTCAGGCTGCGGTAAACCAGTTGGCGTCGGGGGTCCTCGCCGCTGGTGCGGTCGATCATGTCTGCGTGCGAAATGATGGCACCGTGAGGGGGGTCCATCGCCGCTCGGGCTAGTGCCATCAGCGGGCCTGTGGCCAGCATCACCGCGCTATCGTCCAGGGGGCCGAACAGGCGGTCGTAGCTGAGCAGCATCTCGCTCGCCGCGCTGCGGCCGATTTCGACCAGCACCTCGTCCAACGTGTCGAAGTACTTGTAGAAAGTGCCGCGTGACACATCGGCCACACGGATCACGTCGTCGATCACGGGGCGGCGTCCTCCGGGGCTCTGGCTGTAGACGTCCATGGTCGCCGCGATCAGGCGTTCGCGCATGCGGGCACGCCGCTCGCGCGCCACTCGGTGGCGATGATTGGCCTCAGGCTGTTCATCTTCAGGCGGTTCTAGGTGGACCTGGCGGGCGTTCATGGTCTTCAGGTGACGAGGCGGATGTCGTTGAGCAGAACCAGGTTCGATTCCTGCTGGAGTAAGTCGATCAAATGTTGAACAGTTGTCGACATTGTGATCATATAAATTCAAAGTGACATAGGTGTTTACTATGATTTCAGGCAGGTTTACCCGCTTGTGATTTCGTGTTAAGTAATGCAGAATTTAAAAAACTGTTCATAAATAAACCGATGCTACGCACCCATGTGAGTGCCGGGCATGAAACCTGAAATGACCAACTCCACCACCAGTACCAGCAGTCTTGAGCGGGCATTTGCGGGCGTCGCAGATAACTACCGCGGTTCCGATGTCGATCTCAACGCGGTCTACGCGGTCATGCGCCGCGACTCGCCAGTGATCGCGGAGAACTTCATGGCGGGTCTCGGTGTTCCCAACATTGCGGGGCTGGACGCGAACCGCCCGACGTTCACCGTCTTCAAGTACCGCGAGGTGATGGCGGTGCTTCGGGATGCGACCAACTTCACCAGCGGTTTCATTGCGGAAGGCTTGGGCGCTTTTTTTGACGGTCTGATCCTGACCGGCATGGATGGAGAAGAGCACCGCAAGGCCCGTGCATTGCTGCAGCCGATCTTCATGCCCGACGTGGTCAATCGGTGGAAGCCGAAGATGGACGCCATCATCCGCAGCGAGTACCTGCAGCCCCTGGTGGCCAGCAAGCGTGCCGATCTGATGGACTTTGCGTTGCACTTCCCGATCCGCCTGATCTATTCGCTGATCGGCTTCCCGGAGAACGAGCCTGAACGTGTCAAACAGGTTGCGGCCTGGGCACTTGCGATCCTGGCAGGCCCTCAGGTCGACCCGGAAAAGGCGGCCCAGGCACGTGGGGCGGCCATGGAAGCCGCCAAGCAGCTCTACGATGCTGTCAAGGAAGCGGTGGTTCAGGTGCGAGCCGCGGGTGCAACGGGCGAGGACCTGATCAGCCGGCTGATTCGTGCGGAATATGAAGGCCGCCAACTGGACGACCACGAGATCACCACTTTTGTTCGTTCGCTGTTGCCAGCCGCCGGAGAAACCACCACGCGCACGTTCGGTTCGCTGCTGGTGTTGCTGCTGGAGCGTCCGGAATTGCTGGAGCGTGTTCGCAACGACCGCGCGCTGGTCAGCAAAGCGATCGATGAAGCGGTTCGATTCGAGCCCGTGGCCACGTTCAAGGTGCGTCAAGCCGCGCAGGATCTGGAGATCGATGGGGTGAAGATCCCCAAAGGTGCCATGGTGCAGGCCATCGTGATGTCGGCCAATCGCGATGAGGAAGCCTTCGAGCATGCGGACCGGTTCGACATCGACCGCAAACCCAAGCCGTCGTTTGGATTTGGCTTTGGCCCGCACATGTGCATCGGCCAGTTCATCGCCAAGACCGAGATACAGGTGGCGCTGAACGCGGTGCTCGATTTGTTGCCCCATCTGCGCCTGGATCCCACGAAGCCTGCTCCCCAGATCACCGGCGCACAGCTGCGTGGACCGCACGAAGTGCATGTGGTGTGGGACTGAGGGGCTTCACTGTATGAAATACCCATTCCCCCTCTCGCGTCGCCAGATGCTGCTGGCCAGTGCCGCCTGTGGGTTGTCCAGCGTGCTGATGGCCCAGGAAATCTATCCGGCCAGGGCCGTGAATCTGGTGGTGCCATTTCCGCCTGGTGGTCTGGCCGACAGCGTGGCGCGAATGCTCGCACCCTCGCTGGAACGGGCGATCGGACAACCCGTGGTGGTGTTGAACCGGGCCGGTGCGGCGGGTGCGATCGGTGCGGCGGCGGTGGCCACTGGCAAGCCCGATGGCTACTCGGTCCTCTTCACGTTGTCGAGTTTGTCCACCTTGCCTGAGCAGGCATTGGTCAACCAGCAGAAGCCGGCTTTCTTGTTGAGCCAGCTCAGGCCGATCGCACGCATCAGCACCGACCCCCTGGCCATCGTGGTCAGGGCCGAGAGCCCTTTCAAATCCTTGGGCGAAATGATGGTCCAGGCGCGCTCAAAGCCGGGTGAGGTGAGCTACGGCTCGTCGGGCAACTACGGCACCGTGCACGTGCCGATCGAGATCTTTGCCCATGAAGCGCAGCTGAAGCTCAACCACATTCCTTATGCGGGCGGCGGTCCCTTGATGGTGGGGCTGCTGGGTGGTCAGGTGGACTTCACCATGCTGCCTCGCTCGTCGATCACGTCCCAGGTCCGTGCCGGCAAGCTGCGCATCCTGGCAACCGTGGGCGCTGAAGCGTGGCCGCAGTTTCCTTCGGTTCCAAACACCGCGGCTTTGGGTCTGAATGTGGATGTGCAGCCCTGGACGGGCGCGTTTGTTCCCCTGGACACCCCTGCTGCCGTGGTGGACCGGCTGCGCTCTGCGTTTCGGATGGCCACAGAGAATGCCGAGTTCAAGCAGGCGTTGCTCAAGGCAGAGGGCGGCCCGGCCTACCTGGACGCGGCCGAGTTCCGGACCTTTTGGGACCAGGATGCCGCACGCCTGACCCAGGCGGTCCGGCGCATGGGCAAGCTCGAATAGGCGGCCACGATGGACCTGGGCATTGCGGGCCGCAAGGCCATCGTCTGCGCTTCATCGCGGGGGCTCGGAAAGGCCTGTGCCGTGGCGCTCGCGCGCGAAGGCTGCCTGGTGGTGATCAATGGTCGCCACGCGGACACGCTGCATGCGACCGCTGCGGAGATCGCTGCCATCTCGGGACGCTCTCCCGTTGTGGTGGTGGCGGATGTGAGCACCGATGCAGGGCGCACGGCGTTGCTGGCCGCCTGCCCGGCCCCCGACATCCTGGTGACCAACAACGGGGGGCCGGCGCCCGGTGAGGCCGGGCAATGGGACCACGCCACCTGGATCGCCGCCGTTGAGAGCAACATGCTCAGCGGCATTCTGCTGATTCAGGCGGTGGTGCCCGGGATGCGGGCGCGCCGCTTCGGGCGCATCGTCAACATCACCTCGGCGATGGTGAAGTCACCCAAGTTGATGCTTGGTCTTTCCACCGCTTCGCGCGCGGGCCTGACCGCTTTCTCGAAAGCGATGTCCAACGAGGTGGTGCGCGACAACGTCACCATCAACAACCTGCTGCCCGAGCGCATCGAGACCGATCGCATTCGGTACATGACCGGGCAGCTGGCCGAGCGTCGGCAGCTCACGCTGGAGCAGGCCCGTGCCGAATTGCTCAAGCCGGTCGCCGCCAGGCGGTTTGGCCGACCCGAGGAGCTGGCCGATGCCTGTGCCTTTTTGTGTTCGGCGCAGGCGGGGTACATCAGTGGCCAGAACCTTCAGGTGGATGGCGGCAGCTACGAAGGCCTGATTTAACGAAGCGGAGCAGAGAGCGTTTTCCAGTTTTCGGGAGGCGTTTCGGTTTCTGCAAAATCCAGTTCAACTTCAACGCCGTTGGGGTCGTTGAAAAACAGCTGCCATGTCCTGTTCGCGCCCGGCGAACGGATCAAGCGCAGATTCACATCGTGCGCACGCAAGCCGGCGATGGTGTCGGTCATGCCCTCGGCCCAATAGGCCATGTGGTCGAGCGCACCCCGTCGGGGCGTGGGCATCTGCTCCACGGCCACCACATGCAGGACAGGGTGCTCGTGCACATAGAGCCACAGACCCGGGACCGGGAACGGAGGTCGCGGTCCCTCGCGCATGCCCAGCAGGTCGACATAGAAGCTGCGGGTGGCCTCCAGTTGGTCGGTCACGATGGTGAAATGGTCGGGTCGCTGGATCACAACAGACTCCTTGGCTCTCGCCGGTTCGGTCACGCGGGGTGGAACGGGTGGGGTGCCTTCAGGCGCTGGAACGGTGGACGGTTCGACGAAGCTGCATCACCAGCAGGAAGCCCGCGATGCCCAGCAGCCCCGAGACCAGGAACACCTCGGCGTAACCCCAACCCGAGGCGATCAAGCCCATCAAAGGTCCGGCCAGGCCCACCGCCAGATCAAAGAACAGCGACAAGGCACTGAGTGATGCACCCCGATTGGCAGGGGGTGTGCGCTCCAGGGTTTCCACCCCCAGCCCCGGGTAGACCCATGAAACACCGATACCGGTCAGCCCGGCACCGAGCATCACCAGTTCGGGTGAGGGGGCCTGCCATATCAGCAGCAAGCCCAGGCTCTGGACGAGCATGCACGCCGCGACCACCCGGTAGCCACCGAACCGTGGCAGCAAGTTCGGGGAAACCAGTCGGGCGACGATGAACGCCACACCGAAACTGCTCAGGCAGTAGGCGGCGTTATCCCACCCGAGGCTGTTGAAATAGAGCGCGATGAAGGCGGTGAGGCTGCCAAAACCCACCGAACTGCAGGCCATGGCGACGCCGTTGGGCATGACCGCCAGGAACACATGGCGGAAGGGTTGACGGGCGCCCGACACGATGGTTGCCGCTGGCCGGGTCGATGCGAACAGCAAGGCCGCAAAGCCGAGAAGGGCGGTGCACAGTCCGATGCCGATCAGGTGTGTTCCATCGCGAACGAGCACGCCCAGAGGGGCACCCAGCGCGGTACCTCCGTAGGCGGCGATGCCGTTCCACGACATCACGCGGGCCGTGTTCTGGGTGCCGTACAGGCCGATGGCCCAGGTGCAGCACGGTGTCGATACCAGGGCAGAGGAGACGCCCAGAACCACGCGTCCCGCCAGCAGCAGCCCTGTGCCGAGCCAGAGTGGGGCATGTAGGAAGATCGCGAGGCTGGTCAACACCCCGCTGAGAACCAGTCCGCCGAGCCCGTACAGCACCACGCGTTTGGAACCCCATCGGTCGGCCAGCTGGCCGCCCAGCGGGCGCGACAACAAAGTGGCCATGTACTGCACGCCGATCACCAGCCCGGCAAACACGGGACCCAGGTCCAGGTCGCTCAGCACATAACCGGGCAGCACCGCGAGCGGCAGCCCGTTGCAGACGTAGGACGCGAAGTTGAAACAGACAATGGAAACGATCCCGAGGTTGATCCGCCCAGGCGTTGCCGCAGGTTCGCTCATGTGGGGGCCTGGGCCGCGACCGAACCCTGATCGGGCGAGGTGTGATCGGAGACTATTGCACGGCGGGCAACCGCACCACCATGCCGTCCAGCGCAGCAGTAACCATCAACTGGCAGGACAGTCGGCTGTTGGGCTGACGGGGCTCGCCCGTGCAGTCCAGCATGGCGTCTTCGGTGTCACCGACGGCGGCCAGTTGATCGGCCCAGGGTTGTTCGACATACACGTGGCAGGTCGCGCACTGGCAGGCCCCGCCACAGTCGGCGTTGAGGCCCGGAAGACCGTTGGCCAGCGCGGCTTGCATCACGCTGGTGCCTTCGGTGACCTGCAGCTCGGTTCGTTTGCCGTCGGGGGTGACGCAGATGATGTTGGGCATGGGTGTTTCCTTAAATAGAGGGAGGGGGTCACAGCGATCGGCTGATGATCTCTTTCATGATCTCGCTCGTGCCGCCATAGATGCGGGCCACCCGGGCATCGACCCAGGCGCGGCTGATCATGTACTCGCTCATGAAGCCATAGCCGCCGTGCAGCTGCAGCAGCTCGTCGAGGATTTTTCCCTGCATCTCGGAGCCCATGAGCTTGCACATCGCACCGACCTCGGCACTGAGTTCGCCTCGCATCGCTTTCGCGAGGCAGTCGTCGA
>NZ_JASJOY010000231.1:0-2136 GCF_031426985.1 Hydrogenophaga sp. | reverse complement strand
GCAGGTAGTTGTAGAGGCGGCGCAGCATCAGCAGCGCTTCCACGTCGTTCTCGAAGGCCAGGTCGGCCACGCCGCTCTTGGTGGTGTGGGTCACGGCGCCGCCCAGTTCTTCGGCGGTCACTTCTTCGTGCGTCACAGTCTTCACCACCTCGGGGCCGGTCACGAACATGTAGCTCGAATCCTTGACCATGAAGATGAAGTCGGTCATGGCGGGCGAATACACCGCGCCACCGGCCGAGGGGCCCATGATCATGCTGATCTGCGGGATCACGCCGCTGGCCATCACGTTGCGCTGGAACACGTCGGCGTAACCGCCGAGCGAGGCCACGCCTTCCTGGATGCGGGCGCCGCCCGAATCGTTGAGGCCGATCACCGGTGCGCCGACCTTCATGGCCTGGTCCATCACCTTGCAGATCTTCTCGGCGTGCGCTTCGGACAGCGCGCCGCCGAAGACGGTGAAGTCCTGGCTGAACACGAACACCAGGCGACCGTTGATCATGCCGTAGCCGGTGACCACGCCGTCGCCGGGGACCTTCTGGTCCTGCATGCCGAAGTCCACGCAGCGGTGTTCCACGAACATGTCCCACTCTTCGAAGGTGCCTTCGTCGAGCAGCACTTCCAGGCGCTCACGCGCCGTCAGCTTGCCCTTGCTGTGCTGGGCGGCGATGCGCTTTTCGCCGCCGCCCAGGCGCGCCGCGGCGCGCTTCTTTTCCAGTTGGTCCAGGATGTCTTGCATGGTGGTCTCTCCGGTGAAATCAGGAAGGGGCCTTACTCGAACAGGTCGAGCAACTGCCGTGCAGCGGTCGATGCGGCCAGCTGACCGGCCTGCACCTGCTGCGTGAAAAGGTCGAGCTTCTCGCGCACCTCGGGGTGCGCGCGAAAGCGCTGTTTGAGCCCGGCGTCGATGCGCTCCCACATCCAGGCCGTGGCCTGCTGCTGGCGGCGCGCGGCCAGGCGGCCGTTGGCGGTCTGCAACTGTTTGAATTCGCTGACCGACGACCAGAACGTGTCCACGCCCTGCCCGTGCAGCGCGCTGATCTGGATCACCTGCGGGTGCCAGATCTGCTGGTCGTGGTGGACATGGTCGGTGTTGCCGTGCAGGCCGAGCAGCCGCAATGAGGAAGTGATTTGCGCGCGGGCGCGGGTGGCGGCGTCGGGGTCGATGTCGGCCTTGTTGATGACCACGAGGTCGGCCAGCTCCATCACACCTTTCTTGATCGCCTGCAGATCGTCGCCCGCGTTGGGCAGCTGCAGCAGGCAGAACATGTCGCTCATGCCGTGCACCGCCGTCTCACTCTGGCCCACGCCCACGGTCTCGACGATCACCACGTCGTAACCCGCCGCTTCGCAGACCAGCATGGCCTCGCGCGTCTTCTCGGCCACGCCGCCCAGCGTGCCGCTGGACGGGCTGGGCCGGATGTAGGCCTTCTCGTGCACGCTCAGGTGTTCCATGCGCGTCTTGTCGCCCAGGATGGAACCGCCCGAGACAGAAGAAGAAGGATCGACCGCCAGCACCGCGACCCGGTGGCCCTGGCCGATCAGGTACAGGCCCAGCGCCTCGATGAAGGTGCTCTTGCCCACGCCCGGCACGCCGCTGATGCCCAGGCGGAACGCGCCACCGGAATGGGGCAGCAGCCCCGTCAGCAGCGCATCGGCCTGCTGGCGGTGGTCGGCGCGGGTGGACTCCAGCAGCGTGATGGCCTTGGCCATCGCACGGCGCTGGACGGCCGCACCGCCCGAAACGATGCCGGCCTGGATCTGCTCAGGCGTCACGCCACCGCTTTCCGGATCTGTTCCAGCACGTCCTTGGCGCTGGCCGGGATGGGTGTACCGGGACCGTAGACGCCCTTGACGCCCGCTTCGTACAGCATCTCGTAGTCCTGGCGCGGGATCACGCCGCCCACGAACACCACGATGTCGTCGGCGCCTTGTTTCTTGAGCTCGGCGATGATGGCCGGCACCAGGGTCTTGTGACCGGCGGCCAGCGTCGAGACGCCCACGGCGTGCACGTCGTTCTCGATGGCCTGGCGGGCGCATTCTTCCGGCGTCTGGAACAGCGGGCCCATGTCGACGTCAAAGCCCAGGTCGGCAAAGGCCGTGGCCACCACCTTGGCGCCGCGGTCGTGGCCGTCCTGG
>NZ_JASJOY010000230.1:0-20206 GCF_031426985.1 Hydrogenophaga sp. | reverse complement strand
AGTTGGTTAGAATACCGGCCTGTCACGCCGGGGGTCGCGGGTTCGAGCCCCGTCCACTCCGCCAGTATTTGAAAACCGCCCAGATTGCAAGGTCTGGGCGGTTTTTCTTTGTGCGTCCGGTTGGCCGGTGGTGCCGCAAAGGCGGGCCGGCGGCCACCGCTGCCGGCAGCGGCTCAGCTACGCCGCTCCAGCGCCCTTCAGGCGCAACAGTCCGGTGGACAGTGCGGTGCCACAAATGATGACCACGCCACACAGCAGCATCCAGGCGGTGATGGACTCTCCCAGGAACCACACGCCGTAGCCCAGCGCAAAAACCGGCACCAGGAAGGTGACCGTCAGCGCTTTGGATGGCCCAGCCTGCGCAATGATGCGGAAGAACAGGATGTACGCGATGGCGGTGCACAGCAGGGCCACCGCGGCGACAGCGCCCCAGGCGATGCCGCTGGCGGGCTGCGCGGGCCAGAGCCACCAGGTGGGCAGGGCCAGACCGAGGGCCGCGCCGATCTGGCTGCCGGTGGCCGTGGCCAGCGGGTGGGCGCCGGTCAGGTGGCGCTTGGTGAAACTGGCGGCGATGCCGTAACACAGGGTGGCCAGCAGGCAGGCACCCATGGCCAACAGTGTGGTGCCGGCGTTGGCGCCGCCGCCGGTCAGCGCCGCGAAACCGGACTTGCCGATCACCAGCAGGCTCACACCCGCAAAGCCGATCGCCAGACCCAGCATGCGCGAGGCGCCCGGCCGGTCACCCAGCCAGAGCCAGGCGACCACGGCCCCGGTCAGCGGCACGGTGGCGTTCAGGATGGCGGTCACCCCGGTGGGGATGTGCATGACCGCAAACGCGAACAGCACAAAGGGGATGCCGGAGTTCAGCAGCCCCACGAAGAGGATGGCGCGGGCGCGCTGGCGGAAGTCGGCCCACACGCCACGCACCAGGAAGACGGGCAGCAGGAACAGCGCCGCCAGCGCGACACGCAAGCCGGCGGTGGGCAGCGGGCCAAATTCGGCCGCGCCCAGGCGCATGAACAGGAACGACGCGCCCCAGAGGGCAGCGAGCAGCAGGAATTCCAGACCGAGGGCAGGTGACATGGGATCAGTGTGGCGCCAAACCCGGGACGGGCTGGTCGGGTGTTGATGTTCTTTTGCGGTCCGATTGATGCGGGGCGACGATCAATGCGGATTCCAGCCGCAGCAGGGCGCGTTTGCGGTCCAGCCCGCCGGCGTAGCCGGTGAGGCCGCCGTCGCTGCCCACCACACGGTGGCAGGGCACGACGATGCTCAGCGGGTTGCGTCCGACGGCGGCGCCCACCGCCCGCACCGCCAGCGGCCGGCCGATCTGCTGTGCGAGCGCTTGGTAGCTGCAGGTGTGCCCAACCGGGATGCTCAGTAGGGCGCGCCAGACAGCTTGCTGGAAATCGGTGCCGGCACCAAGGTCCAGCGGCAGGTCGAAGGTGCGGCCCGTCGCACCGAAGTCCGCGCTGAGGTCCGCACCGAGGTCCGCGTCGAAGTAGGCGTCTAGTTGGCGCGCGGCCTCGCGCAACAGCGGATCGTTGGGGGTCACCGTCCATTGAGCGATGCGCTCGCTCGTCGGGTGGTGGCGTTGTCCATCAAACCAGAGACCGGCCAGTCCCTGCGGGCTGGCCAGCAGCAGCACGGGGCCCAGCGGTGTGCTGTGGGTGGCTGAGCGCCAGGCGGGGGGGATGTTCATTCGGATGTCTCCTGTGCAACATGGGCGCCAGACCAGGCGCGGATGACGGCGTAGCTGCGCCAGGGCTGCCAGCGCTGCGACCACAGCGCGGCCGCCCGGTGCGCAGCCGCGCTGCGGTGGTCGGGCAGGCCCAGGGCCTGGGTGAGGGCGACATCGCCCACCGGCCAGGCGTCGGGCCAGCGCAGCGCGCGCATGGCGATGTACTGGGCGGTCCAGGGGCCGATGCCGGGCAGCGCGACCAGGGCCTGGATGGTGTGTTCGGGGTCGGCGTGTGAATCGAGGTCCAGCGTGCCGGCCAGCACCGCGCGGGCCAGGGCCTGCAGCGCGGCCTGGCGCTGCCGCACGATGCCCAATTCGCCGAGCACCTGCGGGTCCACCCGGGCGATGGCTTCGGCGTCGGGGAACAGCCGTGTGAGCTGCGGGTGGCCGGTGGTGATCGGCTCGCCCAGGTGGTCGGCCAGCCGCCCCGCCAGCGTGCGCGCTGCCGCGACGGTGATTTGCTGGCCCAGCACGGCGCGCACCGCGAGTTCAAAACCATCCAGCGCGCCCGGCACGCGCAGCCCGTCACCGGCCGGGAAGTCGGTGTGCAGCTGCGCGTTGATGGCTTGGGGATCGGCGTCGAGGTCGAACAGGGCCCGCACCCGCCAGATGAGGACCGGCAGCGCCGGGTGCAGGCCGTCGCTTACGCCCAGCCACAGGCGGTGGGCGTCGGGTTCCAGCCGGGCCGTGAACCAGCCGGTGTGCACTCGGCCCGCGTGCGCGAGCCGCACCGTGCGCTGCAGGGTGAGCGCGGGCCCGTTGTCCACGCATTCGATGCCGGGCAGGTGCCGATCGCCCAGAAAACGCAGTATGGCGGCGGGGTCGTAGGGCGGGCGCCAGGTCAGCGCCACGGGGCGCAGAGGGCGGTCTCGGGATGGATCGGCTTCGGTCCGCCGCCGCATCTGGCTGGGGCTCAGGCCGTAGTGTTCGGCCACGGCGGCGTTGAAGCGGCGCAGGCTGGCGAAGCCACTGGACTGCGCCACCTGGGCGATGGGCAGGCCGGTGTCGGCCAGCAGCTGTTTGGCGGTGAGCAGCTTGCGCGTGAGCAGGTACTGCAGCGGCGAAACGCCGAGCTGGGTGTCGAACACGCGGCGCAGGTGCCGGGCGCTCACGCCCAGGCGGGCCGACAGCCGCTCCATCGTCGGCGCCGCATCGCCGTCGTCGGACCAGTGCGCGGGGTCGTCCAGCCAGCGCGTGGCCTGTTGGGCCAGGATGGCGCTGGCGTCTTCGTGTGACCAGTGGCGTTGCAGCGGCGCCAACTCGGGCCGGCAGCGCAGGCAGGGGCGAAAGCCGGCCTGTTCGGCTTGGGCGGCGTGGTCGAAGAAGCGGCAGTTCTCGCGGCGCGGGGTGCGCACGCGGCACACCGGCCGGCAGTAGATGCCGGTGGAGGTGACGCCCACGAACAGGCGGCCGTCGAACCGTGCGTCGTGCGAGCACAGGGCGCGGTAACGGGCGTCGTCGTCGGGGCGGGGCGGGGTGTCCATGCGGGTGATGGTACGGCGCCCGACGCCCTTTGACTGGCCGTTTCCGGACCTGTGGATGTCGCACGTGCTGCCTACAATGCCCTGCATTCCAACCACCCCACGGGAGCCCCGCTTGCAAGTCGCCGCATCCATCTTCAAGGCCTACGACATCCGGGGCATCGTGCCCAGCACGCTGAATGAAGCGGTGGCCGAGGCCCTGGGCCTGGCCTTCGGCACCGAGGCGCAGCGCCAGGGCGAGAAGACCGTGGCCGTGGGGCGCGACGGGCGCCTGAGCGGGCCGGGTCTGGCGGCGGCGTTGATCCGCGGCCTGGTGGCGGCGGGCATCGAGGTGATCGACATCGGCCCAGCGACCACGCCCATGCTGTACTTCGCGGCCGCCACCCTGTGCCAGAGCGGCATCCAGGTCACGGGCAGCCACAACCCCAAGGACTACAACGGTTTCAAGATGGTGATGGCCGGCAAGGCCATCTACGGCGAAGAGATCCAGGCCCTGCGCCGCTGCATCGAGGCCGACGCCGGTGTGCACCAGCCGGGGGGCCGCGTGCGCTCGGTCGACGTGCTGGCCGACTACACCGCCCGCATCGTGGGCGACGTGAAGCTGGCGCGCCCCATGAAGCTGGTGGTGGACTGCGGCAACGGCATCGCCGGGGCATCGGCGCCGGCGCTGTTCCGCGCCCTGGGCTGCGAGGTGGTGGAACTGTTCAGCGAAGTGGACGGCAACTTCCCCAACCACCACCCGGACCCGAGCAAGCCCGAGAACCTGCTGGACCTGCAGAAGGCCTTGCGCGAGACGGGGGCCGAGCTCGGCCTGGCCTTCGACGGCGACGGCGACCGCCTGGGCATCGTCACCCAGAGCGGCGAGAACATCTACCCCGACCGCCAGATGATCCTGTTCGCGCAGGACGTGCTTTCGCGCGTGCCGGGCGGCCAGATCCTGTTCGACGTGAAGTGCTCGCAGCGCCTGGCGCCGGCCATCGAGGCCGCCGGTGGCGTGCCCGTGATCTACAAGACCGGCCACTCGCTGATCAAGGCGCGCATGAAGGAACTGGACAGCCCGCTGGGCGGCGAGATGAGCGGCCACATCTTCTTCAAGGAGCGCTGGTTCGGCTTTGACGACGGCACGTATGCGGGCGCCCGCCTGCTGGAAATTGTGAGCCGCAGCCCCGATGCGAACGCGGTGCTGGAGAACCTGCCGACCAGCCACAGCACGCCCGAGCTGAACGTGGCCTGCGCCGAAGGCGAGCCGCACGCGGTGGTGGACCGGCTGGTGGCGACCGCACGCTTTGCGGCGCCCGCCAGGGTGTCCACCATCGATGGCCTGCGGGTCGACTGGCCGGACGGCTTCGGCCTGATCCGCGCGTCCAACACCACACCAGTGCTGGTGCTGCGCTTTGAGGGCCACACGCCCGAGGCGCTGCACCGCATTGAGGGCGAAATGTTGGCTTTGCTCAAACAGGTGAAGCCGGACGCGGTGGTGGGCACCTCGGCGCACTGAAGGAAATCCCCCCCTGCGCCGCTGACGCGGTTTTCCCCCTGCTGCGGAGAGTGGACCACCCCTGCGGGCCGGCGGAGCCGGTTCCACGGGGTGTCTTGCGCTGGGTCCGCGCGCGCCGGATTCAGGTCTGAAGCAGCGTGTCCAGTTGTTCGACCATCGCCTCGATCTTCGGATCGCGCGGGCGGTGCGGTGTACGGGCCTGGGCGGTCTGCCAGCTCGCACGCACGGCGGCCGCCAGTTCGTCGGCGTTGCCGATGGGCCGGCTCAGGCCCTGCTCATCGAGTTCGGCGTAGCTCTCGCTGAAGTTCCACACGTTGGGCCCGTGCAGCACGGCGCAGCCCAGCGCCAGGGGTTCGTGCGGGTTGTGGCCGCCGACTTCGGCGATGGATCCGCCAACCAGCGCCACCGGCGCCAGCCGGTACCACAGGCCCAGTTCGCCGATGGTGTCGGCCAGGTAGACGCTGGCCTGAGCGCCCGGCAACCTGGCCGGGTCGGCGCTGCGCTGCAGCGTGCCGGCCGGGCACAGGGCCAGCACCTCGGCGCCGCGTGTTGGCACGCGCGGCGCGATCAGCAGCAGGGCGTTGGGGTGCTGTTCGCGCAGCCGCGCATGGGCCTGCAGCGCCAGGGCCTCTTCGCCCGGGTGGCTGGAGGCTGCCAGCCAGAGCGGCCGGCCGGCCAGTGCGGCCTGCCAGCGTTGCAGGGCGTCGGCGTCGCAGGGCAGGGGGGGGGATAAGGTCTTGATGGTGCCGGTTACGGTGCAGCGATCACGCGGAGCGCCCAGCGCCACCAGCGCGTCCACCGATGCGTCGTTCTGCGCGTACAGCGCGCGGAACCCCGGCAGCAGCGCGGCGTAGATCCAGCGGCCCCAGCGGCGCTTGGCCAGCGAGGCGGCGGACAACCGCGCATTGACCAGCACGCGCGGGATGCCGCGCTGATCGGTGGCGTCCATCAGCGCGGGCCACAGGTCCATCTCGCACCACACCGCCAGCGACGGTTGCCAGTGGTCCAGAAAGCGTGCCACCGCATCGGGGGTGTCCACCGGCGCGAACTGGTGCTGGCAGCGCGGCGGCAGGATGGACTGGCCATGCCGGCCCTTGAGCGCGTCGCCCGAGGTGCGCGCCGTGGTGGTGATGAGAAAGTGCAGGTCGGGCCGGCGCTCGCCCAGGCGCGCGAACAGCCCGGCCAGCGCCAGCGACTCGCCCACGCCCACCGCATGGCCCCAGACCAGGGGGCCGGCGGGGCGCGCGGCGTAGGCCAGCCCCAGCTTTTGCTGCACGCTCGCGGGGGTTTCCTTGCCACGCCTCAGCCGGCGCTGCAGACCTATGCGCCAGACCGGCGCCAGTGCGCGGGCCAGCAGGCCGTAGGCCAGGAGGGCGAAGGGTTTGCTCATCGTTGTGATGCCAGAGGACGCCCGTGTCGCGTCCAGGGCGCCCGTGGAGCCGCCCTTCGACAAGCTCTGGCCGGGCCGCAGGGCGCGTCCCCCTGCCGGGGGGAATATCCGAAGCGGCGCAGGGGGGCTATCAAGTCCCCTCCAGCCACGGCACCAGCACCGCCATGTGCTTCTCGGTCGCGCCGCCGTGTTCGGCGTAGAAGGCCTCGGCGCCGGCGATGGCCTGCGCATAGGCCTGCGCGTCGATCAGCAGGTGCAGCAGGGCCTGCGACAGGCTGGGGATGGTCATGTGTTGCTGCAGCACGCCGGCCGCCAGTGCTTCGACGCCCGGGTATTCGATGCCCCAGATGCTGTGACCGACCATCACCGGCTTCTTGAGCGCCAGCGGCTCGATGATGTTGTGCGCGCCCATGGGCACAAACGAGGCGCCGACCACCACCACCTGCGACAGCGCGAGGTAGAAATACATCTCGCCCAGCGAGTCGCCCAGCAGCACGTCGATGGTGGTCATGTCGGGCGCGTCGGCCGTGGGCGCGAACTGGGCGTCCAGCATGCGGCTGCGGCGTGCCACGCGCAGGCCGGCGCCTTCCAGCAGTTGCGCCACGGTGTCAAAGCGCTGCGGGCTGCGCGGCACGTACACAAACAGCGGCGGCGGCAGGCTGGCGGCTGCCACGCCCGCCCGCACCTGTTGCATGGCCTGTGCGAACTGCTCGTCTTCACCCACGATGGCGCTGGCGAAACACACCACGGGGCGTCCGCCCGGCACACCGGTGGCCAGCGCCCACTGCCCCACGCGTGTCTGCGCGGCGGCGATCTGCTGGGGCGACACCGGCAGGTCAAAACGCGTCTCGCCTGCGATCTCGATCCGCCCGCAGCCCACGTCGCGAAAGCGCTGGGCATGGGTTTGCGACTTGCACAGCACCAGCTGGTAGGCCTGGAACAGGCCGGCCCGGAAACCGAACCACTTGCGATCGCGCACGATGCTCTTGCCCGGGTACTGGGCGTTGGCCATGGCCAGCGGCACCCCCTGGCGGCGGATGGTGGCCAGCAGCACCGGCCAGGTGTCGATCTCGGTCATGACCGCGGCACGGGGCCGCACCTGGCGGATGAAGCGGCGCACGGCCGATCCCAGTTCGAACGGCACATAGGCCACCTGCGCCCGGCCGGCGGCGATGTCGGCCTCGAACAGCTTCTGGGCAGCAGTGCGGCCGGCCGGTGTGAGCGTGGTCACCAGCACCGGGTAGCCCTGTGCCAGCAGCGCGCGCACCAGCGGCGCCGCACCGCGGATCTCGCCCATCGAGGCCGAGTGCACCCACAGCGGGCGCTGCAAGTCCGTGGCGGTGCGGCCCCAGCGTTCGTTCCAGAAGGCGCGGTACAGCGGTTCTTTTTTGCCGCGCCGCCACAGGAAGAGCAGAAACACCGGCATCAGCAGGTGCCAGAGCAGCTCGTACAGGCCGATCATCAGCGACAGGCGCCAGGTCGGAGGGAAGGGGCGGGGCGGGGTGTGGGCGGTCATATCGGTGAGGGCAGCCAGTATAGTTACGGGGGCTCAGCCGGGTGGCTGGCCCCGCTTCAGGATTCACCTCACATGCCCCTCACATCCCCGGACTGGACCGCGGTCATTCCGCTGCGCGCCGGCTCCAAAGGCTTGCCGGGCAAGAACACGCGCCTGCTGGCGGGCAAACCGCTGTACCGCCACGCGGTGGACGAGGCCCTGGCCGCTGGCGCGAGCCGAGTGCTCATCACCACCGACATCACCGAGGTGTTGCAGGCGCCGCAGCCGGCGGGCGTGGCGCTGGTCCAGCGTCCCGCCGAATTGGCCGGAGACACGGTGCCGATGGCACCGGTGCTCGTTCATGCGATCCAGACCGCGGGCGTGCAAGGCACCGTGGTGCTGCTGCAAGCCACCTCACCGCTGCGCCGCGCGCACGACATCCGGGCCGCTCTCGATGTGTTCGCCAGCGGCGCCCACGAACTGGTCATGTCGGTCACCCCGGCCGATCGCGGTGTGCTCAAGTGGGGCATCCTTGACGGCGACCGTTTTCGCCCGGTGTCCGACCCGGCCTACTGCTTTTCCAACCGCCAGAGCCTGCCACCGGTGGTGCGGCCCAATGGCGCGGTGTACGTGGTCGACGCGGCCGGGTTCGTGGTGCGCGGCAGCTTCGTGACCGATCGCATCGGACTCATCGAAATGAGCGCGGAGCTCAGCCAGGACATCGACAATTTGCAGGACTTTGAACGGTGTGAAGCCGTTTTATCGGATGCGGCAACTGCGCCAAGCATGGAAACCATCACATGAGTCCTGTCGATATTTCATCGGTACGCAACCCGCAACCCCATTGGCAGTGCATCCTGATCTGCTGGGGGACGAAATACAGCACGTCACTGATCAACAACCTGGTCCGTCACATCGCGGATAAGGCCGCGAGCGTCCCGCGATTTGTGCTCATCACCGATGCCGAGAAACCCGACCTAATAGACGGGGTCCAAACGGTCCGTTTTCCCGACTTCTGGTTGCAGGCTCCGCTCAAGCGATCTGGCTGCCAGGCCAAGCTGGTGATGTTCGAAAAGGGCATCCTGTCGGAGGACCTGCCGGCCATCTATGTGGACTTGGACACGATCATCCTGGGGGACCTGCAGCAGGGGTTGGCGTTGATGGACACCCCCCAGTCGGTCGCGATTCTGCAGAGCGCCATCATTCCTTTTGGTCCCATCGGGCGGTGGCGCCATCGCGTGAGCGGAGGCAGGCACTACGCGCGCGGAAACTCTTCGTTTGTGGTTTTCCATCCGGCACACAACCACTTCATTGCCGCGCGATTTCGGGGGCTGTTTGCAAAGCATCCGAACTTCGATTTCCGGCCCATGATTGCGGACGAACGCTTCATCAGCTGGGTCGCCCAGCCCCACATGAAGGCGATCCCCAAGTCGTTTGCGGTCAAGTTCCCTGGTGAGTTCATGTTCTTTTGGGGCTGGTGGCTGTATGTGCGCGCCTGCCTGCCTTGGGTGCGTGCGCGTCGGCGGCGGCTGGCGGCGGTCACGCTCAACGGCTTGCTGATCAAGCCGGAGAAGCTGCTCGAACTGCAGGACGGCGGGCGTATCACGGATGAAAAAGGCCGTGTGTTGATCTGGAGCCCCCACACGCTCGGTACCATGCAAGCACAGATTCGCCAGTACTACGAGGGTCAGCTCTGACCCTTTCAGCTCCGACAAAACTTATCTTTGAAGCATATGAAAATCGCCCACCGCGAGATCGGCCCCCAGCAACCGCCCCTGGTGATCGCCGAAATCGGCATCAACCACGGCGGCAGTCTGGAGGTGGCCAAGGCCATGGTCAGCGCCGCGCACAAGGCCGGCTGCGAAATGGTCAAGCACCAGACGCACTTCGTCGAAGACGAAATGACCGACGAGGCCAAGGCCATCTTCCCGCCCAACGCCGACGTGTCGATCTGGGAAGTGATGCAGCGCTGCGCCCTGAGCAAAGACGACGAGATCGCGCTGAAGGCCCACGCCGAATCGCTGGGCATGATCTACATCTCCACGCCGTTCTCGCGCGCGGCGGCCGACTTCCTGGCCGAGATCGGCGTGGCCGGTTTCAAGATTGGGTCCGGCGAGGCCAACCACGTGCCGCTGATCCGCCACATCGCCGGTTTTGGCAAGCCGGTGATCCTGAGCACCGGCATGCAGACCATCGAGTCGCTGCGCCCCTCGGTGCAGGCGCTGGACGACGCTGGCATCGAATACGCGCTGCTGGAATGCACCAACCTGTACCCCTCGCCGCCCGAGATCGTGAGCCTGCAGGGTATCACCGAGCTGCGCAAGGCCTTCCCGAAGGCGGTCATCGGTTTCTCGGACCACAGCATCGGCCCCGAAATGGCCATCGCGTCGGTGGCACTGGGTGCCTGCATCCTGGAGCGCCACTTCACCGACACGCGCTACCGCAAGGGCCCGGACATTCCGTGTTCCATGGACCCGGCCGAGCTGCGCTTCCTGATCGACCGCTCCAAGGAAATCCACACCGCGCTGAACAACCCCAAGGTGCGTACCGGTCCGGAAGAAGACGTGTACCGCTTCGCACGGGGCTCCATCGTGGCCGACCAGGACCTGCCGGCAGGCCATGTCATTGGCGAGAAAGACATCTGGGCGCGCCGCCCGGGCTCGGGCGAAATCTCGGTGCAGCACTTTGACCGCCTGATTGGCGCCAAGCTCACACGCGCCGTCCAGCGCAACCAGCAACTGCTGTGGACCGACCTGGACGGCGTGGCGCCCACGGCCAACACCTGATGGCGATGCCCAAAAAACTGCTGTTCATCACCGGCACCCGGGCCGACTACGGCAAGCTGGAGCCGCTGGCGGTGGCTGCGCAGCAGGCCGGTTTTGCCATCAGCTTCTTCATCACCGGCATGCACATGATGCGCCGCTACGGTGAGACGCGGCTGGAGGTCAAGCGCTTTCCGGGCGCCGAGTTCTTTGAGTTCGTGAACCAGCGCGAAGGCGATGCGCAGGACTTCATCCTCTCCAAGACCATTCTGGGCTTCTCGGATTTCGTGCACGAGCACCGGCCCGACCTCGTGATCATCCACGGCGATCGGGTCGAGGCACTGGCCGCCTCCATCGTCTGCGCCATGAAATACATTCCTTCGGCGCACATCGAAGGCGGCGAAGTCTCGGGCACCATCGACGAGAGCATCCGCCACTGCAACACCAAGCTGTGCGCCACGCACTTCGTCAGTTCCGAAGCGGCGCGGCAACGTGTGCTGGCGCTCGGTGAGTCGCCCGACAGCGTTTACAACATCGGCTCGCCCGAGCTCGACACGCACGCCCGGCCATCGGGCGTGAGCATCGATGAGGTGAAGACGCGCTACGCCATTCCGTTCGACGAATACGGCATCGCCGTCTTCCACCCCGTCACTTCCGAGGCCGACACCATTGGCGCCCAGGCCGCGTCGCTGTTCGGCCGGCTTGAGGCCAGCGGCAAGTGTTTTGTCGTCATTGCCCCCAACAACGACCCCGGCACCGAAGGCATCTTTGCCGTGCTTGAACGCCTGCCGAAGGAACGCTTCCGCCTCATCCCGTCGATGCGCTTCAACTACTTCAGCGAGCTGATGAAGAACGCTGCGGTGATGGTGGGCAACAGCAGCGCGGGGGTGCGCGAGGCGCCGTTTTTGGGAGTGCCGAGTCTGGATGTGGGTACGCGGCAGACCAACCGGGCCAGCGGACCATCGATAACGGCCAGTTCAGCTTTTGATGTCGAGGTGATCAAGGAGTTTTTGACGCGCGTGTGGGGTCGACGGTTCCTTGCTGACACCACGTTCGGGGCGGGTGACGCGGCTGGACGCTTTGTTGATATTTTGAGCCGAACTCAGTTTTGGGTCAGGCCTTTGCAGAAAGCTTTTGCCAGCGATTGATTGGCTCGTGGTTTTTGTGTATTGGCTCGGTTCTGCCCGTGATGCGCCTGCATCCCTCCCTCACTCATCATGGTTCATATACACAGAGTTGCCAGCAGGTTCATGAATTTCATGGGTCTGATGGCTTGCTGGGGAACCGTCGCACTCATGTTGGGTGTGCCGACCAGCATTGCGTTGGTCAATATAGGAATCTTGCTGGTCATCGTGGGATGGATGCTGTCCGGAAGGTACCGTGCAAAGTGGAATCTGATCAAAGGCAACCCGATCACTCTGCCATGTGTATTGCTGTCTGCACTCGTATTGTTGGGCTGTTTGTATTCAGGCGCCCCTTCCGCGTACTTGGGAAAACATCTTTATGTGTACAGCAAATTGCCATTGATGCTGATGCTGCTCACCGTACTCCACGAAACCCTCTGGCAACGGCGGGCGCTGGCTGCATTCGCTCTTGGATCGCTCATTACCCTCATTTCCACCTACATCAACATTTGGTTTGATGTGCCGTGGTCCGAAACCCACAACCAGGGCTTCGGGGTGAGTCACAACGTGTTCAATGACTACATCGCGCAAGCGTTGGCCATGTCGGTGTTTGTCATCGTGTCGGTGGTGTATGCATTGGATGCGATCGACCGACGCGCCAAAGCGTTGTGGGTATTCATCACAGTGCTGACCGTGTTCAGCATCACCCATTTACTGGCCAGTCGCACGGGGCAGGTGGTGATTGCGGCCATGTTGGCGTCGATGGCCTTTGTGTCACTGCCTGCAGCTCGTCGCTGGGCTGCACTTGCCTTGCTGGGGGTGTTGGTGTGCATTGTGTTCTTCAGCTCACCCCTGCTGCGTGGTCGTGTGGACTTGGCTTTGCAGGAAATCGGCCGCTACATGTCGGGAGACACGGCGCTGACATCCATCGGCGCCCGGTTGGATATGTGGAAAATATCCTTTCAGATGATGGCAGACAGTCCGTTGTGGGGGCACGGTACAGGTTCATACCGCTTGTTAGCCGAGCAGATTTACACAGATCGGGTTGTCTGCGCTACTTCCTGTATCCATCCTCATAACCAGTTCCTGTTCTTTGGGGTGGAGTACGGACTGCTGGGGCTGTTTACTTATGCATTTTTCCTGTGGCGTCCGTTTGTCTATGGGCTCCAGAGAGGTCGTCGTGAGCGTCTGATGATGGTTGCGTTCATGACAATCTTGTTCGTGGACAGCTTCATTAATGGCCCTTTGTGGGTCACCACCGAGAGGCATCTGTTTGCATCCATCCTGCCCTTGCTGATGGCGAATTGGCGGTCTGATGACCGTTGCACGGAGAATGTCTCGGATGCGGCATCTTTGAAAACGAGCACGCCATGATTCCGTCTTGGAAAGTAAAACGTGAATTGGAGACGTTGCGCCAACAGTTGCAAGCTGTGCCTGAAGTGCTGATTGGACCGTTGCGGCAACGTTGGCTAGATAGACGCTTTCCTACTGGGTTCCGTCTGGTAGATGGTGCATCACCACTCACGGACAAGATTGCCATTTTTCTGGTGTACCAACCGCACGGTATCCCTGCTTCTGTGCTTGCGACCTGCCGGCACCTTTCCAGCAAGGGCTATGCGGTGTTGATGGTGAGCAATTCACCTATTCAGGAACAGGATCGGGAGTCTCTGGGTGCTTACATATGGCGTTATGTCGAGCGCAAAAATTTTGGTTATGACTTCGGCGGGTATCGAGACGGAATTCGGTTGCTCTGGTCTTGGTCTATTTCGCCCGAAACCCTTGTTGTATTAAATGATAGTGTGTGGTTTCCGCTGACGTCCGGCGAGGCCATGTTAGATGCCATGGAGTGCTCGCCCGCAGATTTCCTGGGTGCATTGCGACACGTTGACGAGCCAGATGAGGACAGCGAGCACGCCGGCATTTTTCTGTCGTACTTTTTCTTGATCAAACGGCCTGTGCTGTCGTCGCAAGTGTTCATTGACTACTGGAAAAACTACGTATCCACCAGCAACAAATACCTCACGGTGCGACGTGGTGAGCGGGGCTTTTCGCGAGCACTTTTTTCGGCAGGTGTGTCCAGCGAAGGCCTCTATTCCCGCGACCGATTCTTACGGTGCATAGAGACCCTGCCGTCCCCCGTCTTGGCGTTGACGTTGCGCTACGCCGCGTATACGGATGTGTCGTTTGAGCAGCAAAGAGACCGGTTGTTGGCGCAGGAGGAACGGAGCGATGCGTGGCGAATACAAGTGCTTGCACACATACGTTCAGTCGTCGCAAAACGCAACTTCCATTCTTCTTTTTGCTACGCAACTATTGGCTTGTTAGGTATTCCGCTTCTGAAGAAAAACAATGGTGAACTGCAGATCCGAATGAGAAAGCAATATGTTCTTGCTGTAAGAGAGGGCAATCTCCCTCGCCCGGACTTTCTTGTTTTCGAGGAAATCGAGCAGAGATCCTGACCGGTCGGTTTGAGGTCGTGTCACGACGGAGGGCATCCCCAGCGCGCAGTTGCACAAGTGCAGGCCTGAAGACTTTTTCTCAGTTTCCTTGGTGTCCGCGTAGGCGCTCGTCTCTCTAGGAGGGCTGGGGATCGAGGCCTGCGACAATTGTTCTTTGTCTACTTTTTACGGGTTGTTGCTTGACCAAGGAATTCGTCGCGTCTGGGCAGATGTCCACGATGGACACTTACTTTCGCCTGTTGGCGTTGACGAGGCGGCATTGGCTGCTGTTCGCGTTGTCCTTCGTGGGGTTCGTGATCTACGGTGCGAGCAACGCGGCCTTCGCGCACATCATGAAGTTGCTCATCGACTCCATCCAGGCAGGCGAGCGGCGTGAGGTCTTCTTCCCTTTGTTGATCGTTGGCCTGTTTGCGGCTCGTGGCATTGGCAGCTTCATGGGGTCTTACTCCCTCTCCAGTGTGGCCAAGGAGTTGGTGCACGATTTGCAGCTCAAGCTGTACGACACCTTCGTCGCCATGCCCGCGCGGCGCTATGACGAGATGGACTCAAGCGCGCTGATTTCCAAAGTCACGTACGGTGTTCTGAGTGTGGCGGAATCGGTGACCACGTCCCTGAAGACGGTGTTGCAGGAGGGGCTCTACGTGATTGGCCTGCTGGGCTACATCTTCTGGCTCAACTGGCGGCTGGCCAGTGTCTTCATTGTGGTGTCTCCCCTCATCGCCTGGCTGGCCGCCCTCACGGGAAAGCGGTTCCGAAAAATTGCCAAGGGGATGATCAGTTCACAGACCCAGATCATCCAGGCGGCTACTGAGGCCATCAAAGGCTATCGGGAGATTCGCATCTTTGGCACACAGCAGACGATGCGCGAGAAGTTCCGTGGCGCAAGTGATCTGTATCGCAAGCAGTCGCGCAAGATGGATCTGACGCGAACCATCAGTTCGCCGCTGGTGCAGATGATGGTCTCGGTCGCGCTCGCCTTTCTGGTCTGGCTGGCCCTCAATCCGGTCACGGGTGGCTCCATGTCGTCAGGCGACTTCATCGCCTTCTTGCTGGCCGTGTCCATGCTGGTGAAGCCGATCAAGGATCTGACGGAGGTCAACAGTTCGCTGCAGAAGGGCATCGGGTCGGCCGAGGTGCTGTTCGCCTATCTGGATCTCGCCCCTGAGGTGGATGAGGGAACCGATGCATCGGCGCCGAACAGGACCGACATCCGTTTCGACCGCGTCTCGTTCCGCTACAAGGACGAGGGTTCGCTGGTGCTTGATGACGTGAGTTTCGACGTTCAGCAGGGCCAGATGGTCGCGCTGGTCGGCCGATCGGGTGAGGGCAAGTCCACCATCGCGAAACTCTTGCCCCGGTTCTACGATGTGACGGCTGGTGCCATCCTGATGGATGGTCGGGACATCCGCTCGATGCCGCTCAAGACCTTGCGCTCACAGATTTCCTTTGTGTCGCAAGACAACTTCCTGATGTCGGGCTCCATCCGGGAAAACATCTGCTTTGGTTTGAAAGATGTCTCGGACCAGGCCTTGAACGAGGCGGTCCGCCTGGCCCATGTGACCGAGTTTGTGAACAAGCTACCGCTGGGGCTGGACGCGCTGGTGGGCGACAACGGTTCGTTGCTGTCGGGGGGGCAGCGCCAGCGCATTGCCATCGCCAGGGCGTTCCTGAAGGACGCGCCCATCATCGTGCTGGACGAGGCCACGTCTGCGCTGGACCCGGATTCCGAGGCCTACATCAAGGACGCATTGGAGCGCCTGTCGGCCAACCGGACCACGCTGATCATCACGCACCGGCTCAACACCATTCGCGGTGTCGACAAGATCATCGTGCTCAGCCGGGGGAGACTGGTGGAGCAGGGCAGCCACCAGGAACTGATGGCTTTGCAGGGCGTGTACGCCAACCTCGCGGCAGAAGACCGGGTGCCCTCGCCGGCGGCAGATCCGGCGCCATGATGAATGATGGGCTGGCTCAGCGTGCCAGCAGCGCGTTCACGCCCTGCAAGTCTTCGGCCTTGAGCTGGCCGCTGGCTTGCTTCAGGCGCAGGCCGCCGATGAGCACGTTGTAGCGCGCCACCGCCAGGTCGCGCTTGGTCTGGAACAGCTGGCTCTGGGCGTTGAGCACGTCGATGTTGATCCGCACGCCCACCTGGTAGCCCAGTTTGTTGGCGTCCAGTGCGCTCTGGCTCGATGCCTCCGCCGCTTCCAGCGCCTTGACCTGGCCCTGGCCCGACAGCACGCCGAAGTAGGCGCTGCGCGTGGCCTGGCTCACCCCGCGCTTCGCGCCTTCCAGGTCGGTGCGGGCCTTGTCTTCCAGGGCCAGGGTTTCTTTCACGCGGTTCTGGATCGCACCCCCGGCGTACAGGGGCAGGTTGAACTGCACGCCCACCGTGGCGGTGTTGTTGCGCACGTAGCCGGGGATGGCAGCGCTGCTCGACGGCGCGCGCGCGACCTGGTACTGGCCCACCAGGTCCAGGGTGGGCTTGTGGCCGGCTTCGGCCTTCCGGGTTTCCAGCCGGGCGATCTCCAAGGCCTTGCCGGCCTGCAGCACCGCCGGGTGACCGGTCTCGGCTTGTGCCACCCAGGCCTGTGGGTCGGCGGGCGACAGCGCCGGCAGCGTCACGGGCGCGGCCAGGGGTTTGGGCGACACATCGGGTTTGCCCACCAGTTGGTCCAGCGCCAGCTTCTTGACGCGCAGGTCGTTCTCGGCCGCGATTTCCTGGGCGATCACCAGGTCGTAGCGGGCCTGGGCTTCGCGCGAGTCGGTCACCGTGGTGGTGCCCACTTCGAAGTTGCGCTTGGCGGCGGCGAGCTGTTCGCTCACGGCCTTTTTCTGGGCCTGGACGAAGGTCAGCGTGTCCTGCGCGGCCAGCACGTCGAAGTAGGCCTGCGTGGTGCGCACGATCAGGTCCTGCTCGGCGCTTTGCAGCTGCGCTTTGGCGATGTCGATGGACAGTTGGCCCTGCTGGTCGGCCGCGGCGTTGGCCGGGCGGTACAGCGGCTGGCTGGCCGACAGCGTCACGTTCTGGCTGTTGTAGGTGCTGTCCAGCGGGTTGGCCGAGCTGTCGCGGTTGTTCCAGTTCGCACCGGCCGCCAGGCCGGCCTGGGGCCGCAGGCCGGCACGCGCCTGCTCGGCCTTGGCCAGGCTGGCCTCGTAGGCCGAACGGGCCGAGAGGAAGCCCGCGTCGTAACCGCGAGCCGATTCGTACAGCTCGACCAGGTTCTGCGCCTGTGCCGCCGATGCGCACCCCAGGGCCAGCAGCGCACCCAGCGCGACGCGGCTCACGGTGAACCGAGGGGCGACGGCGCTGGACGGGGTGGTGATGTGGGCGTTCATTGCGGTTCCTGGTGGGGCGGGCGCGGGTGGCGTGGCGGATTCGGGGGGTCAGTACGTGGGCACGCCCGGGTCGCGCTCGTGCGACCAGGCGTTGATGCCGCCATGGACATTGACCACGTGGGAAAAGCCCTGCTGCATCAGGAAGTGCACCACCTGCGCGCTGCGGGCACCGTGGTGGCACAGGCAGGCGATCGGGAGGTCGCGGTCCATTTCCATGTAGCGCGCGGGCACGGTGCGCATGGGCATCTGCACCAGCGTGAAGCCGTCGTCGGCCTTCACGCTGGCGGTCTGGCATTCCCAGGGTTCGCGCACGTCCAGCAGCACCGGCTTGACGCCGGGTTGTTCGGTGGCCAGCTGCTGGAGCCAGTCACCCCATTGCGAGGGACGGATGGATTGCATGGTCAGAAGCTGAAGCGCGAGGGCTCGGGAAAGTTCCGCAAGCGCGGGGCGATGGTGTCCCAGGGCTGGGCGGTGCGGAAGCTGGCGTCGGCCACGCGGGTGACGAAGGTGGCGCGCATCATGGGTTCCTGCCCGGCGATGACGGCCAGGCGGCCACCCGGGGCGAGCAGCGCGAGTAGGGCCTGCGGCACTTCGGCCACCGAGCCCGCGACCAGGATCGCGTCCCAGGGCGCTTCGGCGGCGCAGGCGGCAAAACCGTTGGCGGCCGCGTCGGCCACGCGCACGTCGGCGTTGGCGATGCCGGCGGCCTGCAGGTGCGCGCGCGCGGCGCGGGCGATGGTCTCGTCGATCTCCAGCGACACGACGCGCTGGGCCAGCTTGGCCAGCAGGGCGGTGGTGAAGCCGCTGCCGGTGCCGATGACCAGCACCTTGTCGGTGGTTTGCACGGCCAGGTCCTGCACCAGGCGGGCCTGCACGCGCGGGGCCAGCATGACCTGGTCGGCGCCGTCGCCCAGGGGCAGCTCCATGTCGACATAGGCCATGGCCTTGTGCGCAGCGGACACGAACAGGTCGCGCGGCACCGTGTCCAGCAGGGCCAGCACGGTCGGGTCCAGCACGTCCCAGGGGCGGACCTGCTGCTCGATCATGTTGAAGCGGGCCTTGTCCAGGCTCAGGGTGTTCGGGGAAGTCATTTCAGATACTCCGGTGGGTATGTTAGCCGATTCAGAACCATTTTACCGAGCAGGGGTTTGCGGGCCATGGCTGCGGGGCCCCAGCACGCGGCGGAACCAGGCCGCCAGATCGTCCATGTAGCAGTACACCACAGGCACCACCACCAGGGTGAGGATGGACGAGGTGATGACGCCGCCGATGACGGCCTGGCCCATGGGGGCGCGTTGCTCGGAACCTTCGGTCAGCGCAAAGGCCAGCGGCACCATGCCGAAGACCATGGCCAGGGTGGTCATGAGGATGGGGCGCAGCCGCACCTGGGCGGCCAGCAGCAGGGCGTTGTCGCGGTCCAGCGGCGGCTGGCCTTCAAAGCCCTGGCGGGCGCGGATCGCAAAATCCACCAGCAGGATGGCGTTCTTGGTCACCAGGCCCATCAGCAGCACGATGCCGATGACCGAGAACATGCTCATGGTGGAGCCGAACATCAGCAGCGCCAGCGCCACGCCGATCAGCGTGAGCGGCAACGAGGTCATGAGCGCCAGCGGTTGCAGGAAGCTCTGGAACTGGCTGGCCAGGATCATGTAGATGAAGATGATGGCCATGGCCAGCGCCGAGACGGCGTAGCCAAAACTCTCCTGCATGTTTTTGGTGGAGCCGCCGAACTCCGCCCGGTAGCCCGGCGGCAGGGCGATGGTGTCCAGCACCTGCTTGATCTCGGCCGAGACCTCGCCGGCCGAGCGGCCGTAGACGTTGGCGTTGATGGCCACTTCGCGGTTGAGGTTGCGGCGGTTGATCTGGTTCGGGCCCGTGCCTTCCACCACCTGCGCCACCTGGCCCAGGCGCACCACGCGGGCGCTGCCGTCGGCGTTGTTGCCGACCACGAAGGGCAGGGCCGCCAGGTCGGCGGTGCGCGCGCGCTGCTCGGGGGCCAGGCGCACGTTGACGTCGTAGCTTTCGCCGTCGGCCGCGCGCCAGTTGCCCACCGTCTGCCCGGCCACCAGGGTGCGCAGGCTGCTGGCCACGGCGGCGGCGTTCAGCCCGGCGTCGGACGCGATGTCGCGCCGCAGCGCCACGTCCACCGTGGGTTTGTTGGGCTTGAGGCTGGAGTCCAGGTCCACCAGACCGGGGATGCCGCGGATCTTGTCCAGCACCAGCGCGTTCAGCCGGGCGAGTTCGGTGAGGTCGTCGCCCTGCAGCGAAAACTCGATCTGCTTGTTGCCGCCCACCGGGTCGAGCAGGCCGGCGTGGGTGACGTTGATGCCCGGTACGCTGCGCAGGCGCTCGCGCAGCTTGGCGGCCATGGCGTCGGCGTTCAGGCTGCGTTCCTTGCGGTCCAACAGGCGCACATAGACGCTCGCGTACATCTTGCCCTGCGCGTTGCCGGTGTTGATGGTCGAGAGCGTGTACTTGACTTCAGGGAACTCGCGCAGCACGGCTTCCACCTGGCGCGTCTTGGCCTCGGTCGCTGCCAGCGACGAACCGACCGGCGTGTGAAAACTGACCTGCGTTTCCGAGAAGTCGGCCTTGGGCACGAATTCGGTGCCCAGCAGCGGCAGCAGGGCAATGCTGCTGGCGAACACCGCCACCGCCAGCCCCATGGTGGCCAGTTTGTGCGCCAGCGACCAGCGCAGCGCGCCCTGGTAGACCTCAGCCAGGTCGTCCTGCACGCGGTCGAACCAGCCGGTCACGCGGCCGATGGTTTTGTCGTACAGGCTCACCGGGGCGGCGTGCTGGCCGTGTTTTTCAATCTCCGGGTCGTGCCAGACGGACGAGAGCATCGGGTCCAGCGTGAAGCTGACGAACATGGAGATCAGCACCGCCGCCACCATGGTGATGCCGAACTCGTGGAAGA
>NZ_JASJOY010000229.1:0-31124 GCF_031426985.1 Hydrogenophaga sp. | reverse complement strand
TGCGTGTCCATCATGGAAGGCAACACCACCAAGGTGATCGAGAACTCGGAAGGTGCGCGCACCACGCCGTCGATCGTGGCCTACCAGGAAGACGGTGAAGTGCTGGTCGGCGCGTCTGCCAAGCGCCAGGCCGTGACCAACCCCAGGAACACGCTGTACGCGATCAAGCGCCTGATCGGCCGCAAGTTCACCGAGAAGGAAGTGCAGAAGGACATCGACCTGATGCCCTACTCCATCGTGGCCGCCGACAACGGCGACGCCTGGGTGGAAGTGCGCGGCAAGCAGATCTCGGCCCAGCAGGTCAGCGCCGACATCCTGCGCAAGATGAAGAAGACCGCCGAGGACTACCTGGGCGAGCCCGTGACCGAAGCCGTCATCACCGTGCCGGCCTACTTCAACGACGCCCAGCGCCAGGCCACCAAGGACGCCGGCCGCATCGCCGGCCTCGACGTCAAGCGCATCATCAACGAGCCCACCGCTGCGGCCCTGGCCTTCGGCCTGGACAAGCAGGAAAAGGGCGACCGCAAGATCGCGGTTTATGACTTGGGTGGCGGCACCTTCGACGTGTCCATCATCGAAATCGCCGACGTCGATGGCGAGAAGCAGTTCGAAGTGCTGTCCACCAACGGCGACACCTTCCTGGGCGGTGAAGACTTCGACCAGCGCATCATCGACTTCATCATCACCGAGTTCAAGAAAGAGTCCGGCGTTGACCTGAGCAAGGACGTGCTGGCCCTTCAGCGCCTGAAAGAATCCGCCGAAAAGGCCAAGATCGAGCTGTCCAGCTCGGCCGCGACCGACATCAACCTGCCCTACATCACGGCAGACGCGTCGGGCCCGAAGCACCTGAACATCAAGCTGACCCGCGCCAAGCTCGAAGCCCTGGTGGAAGAGCTGATCGAGCGCACCATCGCGCCCTGCCGCACCGCCATCAAGGACGCCGGCATCGCTGTGGGCGACATCCACGACGTGATCCTGGTCGGCGGCATGACCCGCATGCCCAAGGTGCAGGAGAAGGTCAAGGAGTTCTTCGGCAAGGAGCCGCGCAAGGACGTGAACCCCGACGAAGCCGTGGCCGTGGGCGCCGCCATCCAGGGCCAGGTGCTCTCGGGTGACCGCAAGGACGTGCTGCTGCTGGACGTGACCCCGCTGAGCCTGGGCATCGAGACCATGGGCGGCGTCATGACCAAGATGATCCAGAAGAACACCACGATCCCGACCAAATTCAGCCAGGTGTTCTCCACCGCCGAAGACAACCAGCCGGCCGTGACCATCAAGGTGTTCCAGGGCGAGCGCGAAATCGCCGCCGGCAACAAGGCGCTGGGCGAGTTCAACCTCGAAGGCATCCCCAGCGCACCGCGCGGCATGCCGCAGATCGAAGTGACCTTCGACATCGACGCCAACGGCATCCTGCACGTGGGCGCCAAGGACAAGGGCACCGGCAAGGAAAACAAGATCACCATCAAGGCGAACTCGGGCCTGTCCGAAGCCGAGATCCAGCAGATGGTCAAGGACGCCGAACTGAACGCCGCCGAAGACCACAAGAAGGTCGAGCTGGTGCAGGCCCGCAACCAGGCCGAAGCCTCGGCGCACAGCGTCAAGAAGAGCCTGGGCGAGCACGGCGACAAGCTCGAAGCCGCCGAGAAGGAAGCGATTGAAGCCGCGGTCAAGGACCTGGAAGAAGCCATCAAGGGCGACGACAAGGCCGCCATCGACGCCAAGACCGAAGCCCTGATGACCGTCAGCCAGAAGCTGGGCGAGAAGGTGTACGCCGCCTCGCAGGCCGAAGCCGCCGCCGCAGCGGGTGCCGCCGGTGGTGCCGAGCAGCAGGCCGGCAGCGCGGGTGCCTCGTCCAACGCCAAGGACGACGACATCGTCGACGCCGAAGTCAAGGAAGTGAAGAAGGGCTGATCGCCGGGCCCCTGCGCTCAACCCATCGCCGCGTCAGGGCAACCTGACGCGGCGTTTCTGTTCAACAGCAATCCCGCGCGAACCGCATCCACACCATGGCAAAACGCGATTTTTACGAAGTGCTGGGCGTGCCCAAGAACGCCTCGGACGACGAGATCAAGAAGGCGTATCGCAAGCTGGCGATGAAGCACCACCCGGACCGCAACCAGGGTGACAGCGCCAAGGCCGCCGAAGAGAAATTCAAGGAGGCCAAAGAGGCCTACGAGATGCTGTCGGACCCGCAGAAGAAGGCGGCGTACGACCAGTACGGCCACGCCGGCGTGGACCCGAACATGCGCGGCCCCGGCGGCGCTGGCGGTGCGGAAGGTTTCGCCGGCTTCGGCGACGCCTTCGGCGACATCTTCGGCGACATCTTCGGCGGCGCCCGCCGCGGCGGTGGCGGCCGGCAGGTGTACCGCGGGGCCGACCTGTCCTACGCGATGGAGATCAGCCTCGAAGAGGCGGCCCATGGCAAGGACACGCAGATCCGCATCCCCAGCTGGGACGACTGCGAGACCTGCAAAGGCACGGGTGCCAAGCCAGGCACCAGCGTCAAGACCTGCACCACCTGCCACGGCCAGGGCCAGGTGCAGATGCGCCAGGGCTTCTTCAGCGTGCAGCAGACCTGCCCGCACTGCCACGGCACCGGCAAGATCATCCCCGAGCCCTGCACCGCCTGCAGCGGCCAGGGCAAGATCAAGAAGCAGAAGACGCTGGAGATCAAGATCCCCGCGGGCATCGACGACGGCCAGCGCATCCGCTCCAGCGGCAACGGCGAACCGGGCCAGAACGGCGGCCCGGCCGGCGACCTCTACATCGAAATCCGGCTGCGCAAGCACGACATCTTCGAGCGCGAGGGCGACGACCTGCACTGCCAGGTGCCGGTGAGCATGACCACGGCGGCCCTGGGCGGCGAAATCGACGTGCCCACCCTGCAAGGCAAGGCCACCATCGACCTGCCCGAAGGCACGCAAAGCGGCAAGACCTTCCGCCTGCGCGGCAAGGGCGTCAAGGGCGTGCGCAGCAGCTACCCCGGCGACCTGTACTGCCACGTGGCGGTGGAGACGCCAGTCAAGCTGACCGAACACCAGCGCAAACTGCTCAAGGAACTCGACGAGTCGTTCAAGAAAGGCGGCCACAAGCACAGCCCGAACGACAAGGGGTGGTTTGAGAAGGCGAAGGATTTCTTCAGTTGATTTTTTGCGCTGAAGGGTTCGGAAATGCGAAGGGGCGACGGGTGACCGTCGCCCCTTTTTTCCGACCTCTCGAGCGGATGATTCGAAGCAACTACCCAACCAATACAGATTGGTAATCCTGCGAATCCAAATACTCATACTCATCCAGTTCAGACTGACACGCAAGCACCAACCGCTTCATTGCACCCAAAATCGCAACATAGAGCTCTCGAACATTTGACTTTGACAAGAATCGATCAGGATCAATTTTGGGGATCCTATTAACGTCATCCTCCAACCACTTACCACCTGCTCCAAGCAGACCCACACTGCTATTCTTATAGTGCATCAACCAATTTCTAGCCCTTATAAGGGAGTGGATGTATTGCCATGGTGCAGAGCCTTTATCCAGATTTTCATCATTGCAGCCAAGGACTCTCTCAATTTTCACAAACAGCTCTGTCTTTGAAATATCGACAGAAATCTGGTGTTTTATAACAAGAGAGTTAACCAACGCCTCTATTGCCGCAGCAAGCACAATGACATGCATCGCAGACTTTTCCATTTCATCATCATCCCCCGACGCAGGCAAATCAATAAACTGCTTCACCTGAGATAGAAAAGCCTGCTCCACGAAAAAATAATAACGAAACGTCATCAAAACTCACCAAATCAAGAACCACTCGAAACAGAAAAAGACGCAAGAAAGTTGTCCGCTGCCCCTAAAGCCTCCAAATCCCCCCTCACCGCCTCAGGCGCCCCACCCTTGCCCCACAACACCCCCGCCAGCGGCATGTCCAGAAACTTCGCGCACAGGGCCGTCGAGTCGATCATGGGCTGCGCCTTGGCGCGGTCGCCGTTGGTGGTGATCAGCCACAGGCGCTTGCGGCTCATCTGGGCCTTGAACTCCAGCCCCGGCACTCGCAGCCAGGCGCTCCAGTGGTCGAGGTAGGCCTTGAGCGTGGCGGGGAAGCTGAACCAGTAGACCGGCGCGACAAACACGATGTCGGTACAGGCCAGGGTCTGGTCCAGCAGCTGGCGCATCACGCTGCCGTCTTCTGGCATGGGGTAGCTGCCCACGGTGTGGCGCTGGTCGATGAATTCGGGGACGCCGGCGCGGGCCAGGTGCACCCAGGTCTGGGGGGTGTCAGGTGGCAGGCTGACGGCGGCCTGGCGGGCCAGCCATTCGGTGTTGCCGACGTGGCCGGCTTCGCGGGTGGAGGCGACGAGGAAGAGGTAGTGGCGGGTAGACATGTCAATATCCTGCCATGAGCCACGACACCCACGACTTCCTCATCCTCGGCGCCGGCATCGCGGGCGCGTCCATCGGCCACTTCCTGGCGCCGCACGGCCGCTGCCTGATGCTCGAACGCGAGAGCCAGCCGGGCTACCACAGCACCGGGCGTTCGGCCGCGCAGTTCATCGCCAGCTACGGGCCGGCGCAGGTGCGGGCGCTGTCGCGGGCGAGCGAGCCCTTCTTCAAGCAGCCGCCGACCGGCTTTGCCGAGGCGCCGCTGCTCACGCCGCGCGGTCTGTTGACGGTGGCCGGGCCGGACGAGATGCCCCACCTGGACGAGGCCTGGGCCACGCTGCAGCAGACCAGTCCGCGCGGCCAGCGCCTGACCGCTGCCGAAGCCCTGGCCATGGTGCCCGCGCTGCGGCCCGAGAAGGTGGGTGCCGCCCTCTACGAACCCGACAGTTTCGACATGGACGTGCACGCCATCCACCAGGGTTACCTGCGCGGGTTCCGGCACGCGGGCGGCACGCTGATGTGCGACGCGGAGGTGGTGGCCATCGAACGTGTGGGTGAGCTGTGGCGGGTGCGCACCGCCGCGGGTGCCGAATACGCAGCACCGGTGCTCGTCAACGCGGCGGGCGCGTGGTGCGACGCGGTGGCCCAGCTGGCGGGCGTGGCGCCCATCGGCCTGGTGCCCAAGCGCCGCACCGCGTTCACCTTCGCGTCACCGGCCGGTGCCGACACGGCGCACTGGCCGCTGCTGCTGGCCGCCGACGAGAGCTTCTACATGAAGCCCGACGCCGGCGCCCTGCTCGCCTCGCCGGTGAACGCCGACCCGACCGTGCCGCAGGACGTGCAACCCGAGGAGCTGGACATCGCGCTGGGCCTGCACGCCATCGAAACCTGGACCACGCTCACGCCGCGCCCCACGCACACCTGGGCGGGGCTGCGGTCTTTCGTGGCCGATGGCGAGCTGGTGGGCGGGTTTGACCCGGCCGCACCAGGCTTCTTCTGGTGCGCGGCGCAGGGCGGCTACGGCATCCAGACCAGCGCCGCCATGGGCGAGGCGTGTGCGGCGCTGGCGCGCGGCCTGCCGTTGCCCGCGCGCATGGCCGACGCCGGGCTGACGGCCGACATGCTGTCGCCCGCGCGGGCGACGCTGCGCGGCTGAGCCTGGGCCTGGGCCTGGGCCTGGGCATCAGCCCGTCGGGGGCGGCCCATCGTCCACCGCGGCTCCTCCACCGCCGCCACCCCCAATCGCGTTCGCGGCTACAGGGCGCCGGTGTATTCGCCCCGCGCGGGGTAGTCGTTGGCGATGGCGAAGTCGATGGCGCCCAGCAGGTCCTGGAACGACGGGCGCGCAAACGGCATGGTCTGCGTCGATCCGTAATAGAGCGTGCCATCGGGTCGGACCAGGAACACGCCCGGCTCGCTGAACAGCTCGGGCTCTTCGATCCCGATGGAGGTCTTGCCGCGGGCGGTGCTGATGTACAGGCCCCATTGCCGCGCGCTGCGCAGGCTCAGCCCGTACGCGAATCTCAGCGCGCTGGCTTGGATCTTGTCCGCCATGCCCTGCGCCCGTTCGGCGCCGTCGCTGCTGACAGCCACGACGCCCACCCCTCTTTGGGCGAATGCCGGCGCCAGCCGCGCCAGCTCCATCAGGTACTTGGCACAGATCGGGCAGTGCAGCCCCCGGTAGAACACGACGAGGTCGAAGCGCTCCGAGGGCGGCGCTCCCAGAACAAAACGCTCGCCGTCGGTCAGGGGCAGGTTCAGGGCCGGGACGGGCCAGCGTGGGGTCAATGCGGTGGGGGTCATCAGGTGCTCCTTGTGAAAGGCCCGCCATCAGCTTGATGGACGGGATGGTGGCAGTGTGATGAACTATGGGCAACCAAAAAATCCGTTTTCATTGCATTTCGTACACATGAACCCACCACGACTGGACCGGCTTTCTGCCTTGCTCGACGGCCTGGCGCCGGTGGTGTCGCTCACCGCCGCCGACGATCCGGTCGGCGCCCCTGTTCGATCGGGCCCACCCACCGAACGGGACCTGACCGTGTACCTGTTGAGCGGGGGTTCCATGCGCCTGCGCTGGGCGGGCGGGTCGGCGGTGGTCCACGGCCCGGCGCTGGTCGCTTTGCGGGCCCGGCAAGCGCACAGCCTGGAAGACCTTCCCCCGCCGGACCAGGGCCGCCTGATCTGTGCCCACACCCACCTGCCCGGTCCGGTGGCACCGCTGTTTCTGGAGGCGTTCGTGCAGCCCCGCGTGCTGTCGCTGGTGGACGACGAGCCGGCGGTGCGCCTGGCCATGAGCATGATCGAACTGGAGCTGGACGCTCCCCGCTGCGGCCAGCCCGCCCTGCTCAACCGGGCGGGCGACATTCTGTTCATCGGCCTGCTCCGCTACCTGGTCGCCCACCCGAGCCCGAATGGGGCGGGGCTCTTCAACGGTCTGGCAGACCCGCGAATCGCCCGGGCCCTGGTGGCCATGCACCAGCGCCCCGGGGCCGACTGGTCGCTGGAGCGCCTGGCCGACGAAGCCGGCATGTCGCGCACCGCCTTCGCCTCGGCGTTCCGGCAGGTGATGCAACGAACGCCTGGCAAGTACCTCTCGGCGATCCGGCTCGCCACGGCCCAGCGCGCGGTCGAGCTGGGCAAAGGTCTCAAAGAGGCGGCGCGGGCCGCGGGGTATGGCAATGTCTCGGCGCTGTCGCGGGCGCTCTCCAGAGCGCGCCTGCTGGCGCAGCCGGCCCCCACCCCGCACCCCCCCCGGCCAAGCACGTAGGCTGCAGATTTCTGGCCCAGCCGCCACAATCCGGCGCATCACTCCCCACACGACGCGACCATGGCCCTCATCGTCCACCACCTGAACAACTCCCGCTCGCAGCGCCTGCTCTGGATGCTCGAAGAGCTGGAACTGCCCTACAAGATCCATTTCTACGAGCGCGACCGGCGCACCATGCTCGCCCCGCCCGAACTGAAAGCGGTGCATCCGCTGGGCAAGTCCCCCGTGCTCGAAGACGGCAAGCTCAAGCTGGTGGAAACCGGCGCCATCTGCGAATACCTGGTCGACAAGACCGGCCGCCTCGGCCCGACCGACCAGGGCGAGGGCCTGCGCCGCTACCGCCAGTTCCTGCACTACGCCGAAGGCTCGGTCATGCCCACGCTGCTGCTCATGCTGGCCATGTCCAAAGTGCCGCTGGTGGGCCGGATCGCGGTCGGGAAGGTGCAGCCCATGGTGGACGTGCACCTGGACTACATCGAGCACGAACTGGCCTCGCGCCCCTGGTTCGCCGGCAAGGCCATGACGGCCGCCGACATCATGATGAGCTTCCCGCTCGAAGCCGCGGTCTCGCGCGCCGGCCTGGGCCCGTCGCGCCCCGCCACCATGGCCTGGCTGCAGAAGATCCACGCCCGGCCGGCCTACCAGGCGGCCCTGGCGAAGGGCGGCGAATACGACTACGCATGAGCGCCCGCCCGGCCGGCCGTTGCGCAGGGCGCTCGCCCCGCAGTGCGCAGCACGAAGGGCCATCCCGTGAACCCACGGGCACGGCCCGTTGACGACACACGACCATGAACCTCCAGCACGCCAACCCCTACCCCAGCACCCGCCTGCCGCTGTTCGCGCGCAACGTCGTCAGCACCTCGCACCCGCTGGCCGCGCAGGCCGGGTTGCGCATGCTGCTGGCCGGCGGCAACGCGGTGGACGCGGCGATCGCCGCCGCCGCGGCGCTGACCATCACCGAGCCGGTCAGCAACGGCCTGGGTTCGGATGCGTTCTGCATCCTCTGGGACGGGCAGCGCCTGCACGGCCTGAACGCCAGCGGCCCGGCGCCCATGGCCTGGACACCCGGCTACTTCCACCGCAAACACGGCGCCGACGCGCTGACGCCGCCCAAACGCGGGCTGGACGCGGTGACCGTGCCCGGCGCCGTGGCGGGCTGGGTGGCGCTGAGCGAGCGCTTTGGCAAGTTGCCGTTCGCCGACCTGATGCAGCCCGCGATCGAGCTGGCCGAGCGCGGTTACGCGGTGCCGGTGGTGGTGCGGCAGAAGTGGGCCGCCGCCACGCCCGAGCTGCAATCGCTGCCGGGCTTTGCCGACGCCTTCCTGCCCTGGGGCCGCGCACCGCAGCTGGGCGAGCTGTTCCGCTTTCCGGCCGCGGCGCGCGGCCTGCGCGCCATTGCCGACAGCAAGGGCGAGGCCTTCTACCGCGGCCCCATCGCGCAGGCGCTGGCGCGCTTCGCGACACAGCACGGCGGCGCGCTGACCGAAGCCGACCTCGCCGCCTACCGGCCCGAGTGGGTCGAACCGATCGGCCAGGACTACCGGGGTTACACGCTGCACGAGATCCCGCCCAATGGCCAGGGCATTGCGGCGCTGATCGCGCTGGGCATCCTCTCGAACTTCGACCTGGCCGCCCTGAAGGTCGACAGCGTGGCCGCCCAGCATCTGCAGATCGAGGCGATGAAGCTGGCCTTTGCCGATGTGTACCGGTATGTCGCCGAACCCGGCGCGATGGACCTGACGGCCGCGCAGATGCTGGACCCGGCCTACCTGAAGCAGCGCGCCGCACTGATCGACATGAACAAAGCGCAGGACTTCGGTGCCGGCAACCCCGCCAAGGGCGGCACGGTGTACCTCAGCACCGCCGACGAGAACGGGATGATGGTCAGCTTCATCCAGAGCAACTACATGGGCTTTGGCTCCGGCACGGTCGAGCCGACGTTTGGCATCAGCCTGCAGAACCGCGGCCACGGCTTCAACCTGAACACCGGCCCGGGCCGCAACACGGCCAACCTGGTGGCACCGGGCAAGCGGCCCTTCCACACCATCGTCCCCGCCTTCCTCACCAAAGACGGCCAGCCGGTGATGAGCTACGGCGTGATGGGCGCCAACATGCAGCCGCAGGGCCACGTGCAGACGCTGGTGCGCCTGCTCGATCACGGCCAGGGCCTGCAGGCGGCCTGCGACGCGCCGCGCTGGCGCTTCGACGCCGGACTGCACATCAACGTCGAGTCGGTGATGGACCCGGCCACGGTGCAGGGCCTGCAGGCGCTGGGCCACCAGACCCGCAGCATCGACGACCCCTACCAGGACTTCGGCGCCGGCCAGTTCATCTGGCGGCTCGGCGACCCCGGCGCCGAGGGCTATGTGGCCGCCAGCGACCCGCGGCGCGACGGCCAGGCCGTGGGCTTCTGAACTGGCGCCAGGCCCGCCACGCGGGCCTCTACAATCGCGCCCTTTTGCCCGAGGAAGCGCGCACCGTGAACATCGTCGTCCTGGAAGAACTCAAGGCCTACATCGACCCGCTCACGCCCGATGAGCACGACGCGCTGGAACGCAGCCTGCTGGCCGAAGGCTGCCGCGACGCGCTGGTGCTCTGGGGTGACATCCTGGTGGACGGGCACAACCGCCACGGCATCTGCCAGAAACACGGCCTGCCGTTCCAGACGGTGCAGAACCCGAACTTCCAGTCGATGGAAGACGTGCACCTGTGGATGATCGACCAGCACCTGGGCCGGCGCAGCGTGTCGGACTACCAGCGCGGCGTGCTGGCGCTGCGCAAACGCGAGATCGTGGCCGAGCGGCGCGCCAAGGCCCACGCCCAGAAGGCCACCGAGCCGGTGCCCGAAGCACCAACGGGCGACGCCCCGTGGGAAGGCGATGCCCCCTCCGCGGCCCTGGCCGCCGTGCTCGAACCCAAGCCCCTGCAAAGCCGCGAAGACATTGCCCGCGCCGCGCGCCTGAGCAGCAGCCAGGTGGGCATGATCGAGAAGATCCAGAAGCAGGCCACGCCCGAGGTGGTGGCCGCCGTGCGCTCGGGCGACATTTCGCTCAACGCGGCCGCCGTGGTGGCCACGCTGCCTGAAGACGAACAGCGCGCCGCCGCCCTGGCCGGCAAGGACGAACTCAAACAGGCCGCCAAGCGGGTGCGCGAAGCGCGCCGCAAACCGCGCGACGAAGAGGCCGCCCCCGCCGAGCAACAGGCACCGGCCGACACCCCGGCCAGCGACGAGGTGCACACCCTGCGCCAGCGCGTGGCCCAGCTGGAAGCCGAAAACGCCGAGCTGCGCCAGCAGGTGCAGACGCTGAGCGCGCAGCTGGTCTGAGACGCCGCCGAGCGTGACAAGCCACACGCCGGCGGGCCGTTTGCCGGTCGGCCGGGTGCGTCTCGCGTCCAGAACCAGTTCATAAGAACTACAATTTCTCACCAATGCAATACCTTTTGTTGCAGTCCAAACTGGAGACACCACATGCGCACACTGACATCCCAAGAGCTCTTCGCAGTGGCCGGCGGCCAATCGGACGGCGAGAACTGCCACCGCGACAACGGTTGGGGCAACCTCGACGACGACGCCCCCGGTGGCTCGCTGCCCCACAACCGTGCCGAGAACAACGTGCGTCCCGGCGCCGCCCACCAGATCTGGGGCACCCCGGCCTCGCCGAACTCCGACGTCTGCGGCTGCAATCCGCTGTAACCGCACGCCGCCCCCAAAAAACCACCCCGCCGGGTGGTTTTTTTTGGGCGCTGCGGGGGGGGCACCCCTGATGCGCACCAGGGCCCGGGTTTGCCCTGATATTGATGTCATCGATTCGTTGAATCCGCACAATCCATTTCCCGGATACCGACCGTCTCCGTAGAGTTGCGCCTCATCCGAGCCAGGCCCCCGCGCCGGGCCGGATGACGAGCACAACAACTTCGGAGACAACCCATGAAAGTTCGACTTCATGTCGGGGCAGCCCCTGCGCTGCCGCCCGGCCGGCTTCGCACACTCTGTTCACTGGTGATCGGCGTGCTGGCCGCGCAGTCGGCGGTCGCGATCGAGATCGACACCGGCAACCCGGACTGGAAACTGCGCTGGGACAACACGGTCAAGGTCAGCCTGATGCAGCGCCTGAAGGACGCGTCGCCCACGCTGTCCGCCCAGCCGCCGCTGACCGTCAACCAGGACGACGGCGACAACAACTTCAAGAAAGGTCTGGTGTCCAGCCGGCTCGATCTGCTGACCGAGATCGACCTGACCGGCCCGAGCTACGGCGCGCGGGTCAGTGGCGCCGCCTGGTACGACAGCGTCTACAACCGCTCCACCGACAACGCCGGCTTCACCGCCAACCACCGGCCCGGCCAGGCCTTCGCCACCGAGACGCGCGACCTGATGGGCCGCAAGGTCGAGCTGCTGGACGCGTTCGTGTACAGCAACTTCGAGATCGGCGAGCGCCGCGCCTCGGTGCGCGCCGGGCGTCACACCCTGCTGTGGGGCGAGAGCCTGTTCTTCGGTGCCAACGGCATCGCGGGCGGCCAGGCGCCGCTGGACCTGACCAAGCTGCTGTCGGTGCCCAACGCCACCTTCAAGGAAGTGGCGCGCCCCACCGGCAAGGTTTCGGGCCAGGTGCAGCTCACGCCCGATGTGTCGGTGGCCGCCTACCTGGCCTACGAGTGGGACAAGACCCGGCTGATGCCGGCGGGGGCCTACCTCTCATCCAGCGACTCGATGGGCCCGGGCGCCGAACGCATCCTGGCCGGGCCGACCGCCTCCTTTGAGCGCCAGCCCGATCTGGACGCGAAGGACAGCGGCCAGGGCGGCGTGCAACTGCGCTGGCGCGCACCGTCGATCGACACCGACTTCGGCCTCTACGCGATCCGCTACCACGCCACCACGCCCAGCAACGTCAACACGGTGCTCACCGGCTTCCCGCCCGCGCTCACGCCCAGCAGCTACCGCTGGCTCTACCACGAGGGCGTGCGCGCCTATGGCGCCAGCTTCGCCAAGTCGATCGGGGAATGGGGCCTGGCGGGTGAGGTGTCGGTGCGCCAGAACACGCCGCTGGCCAGTTCGGGCCAGTCCACGCTGGCCAACATCGGCGTCAACGCCGGGCTGAACAACAACAGCAACCCCGGTTACGCCGTGGGCGAAACGGCGCACGCACAGCTCTCGTGGATCGCGTCGCTCGGGCCCTCGTTCCTGTCGAATGAAGCGTCGTTCGTGGGCGAGGTGGCGTGGAACACGCGGCTGAAAGTCACCCGCAACGCCCACATGCTCAACCCCAATGCCGACAAGTCGGCCGTGGCCACCCGCATGGTGTTTTCGCCCAGCTACCGCCAGGTGCTGCCGGGCCTGGACCTCTCGCCCTCCATCGGCCTGGGCTACACCAAAGGCAAGTCCTCGGCCATCGGCCCGGGCTTTGGTGTGGACGGCGGTGGTGACCTGAGCCTGGGCCTGAACGCGGTCTACCTCGGGGCCTGGAACCTGGGCGTGAACTACGTGCATTACCTGGGCAAGGCCGCCCCCACGGTGGACGCCAACAACAACGCGGTTTTCCAGCAGTCGCTCAAAGACCGCAACTACCTGACGGTGTCGCTGCGCACCACCTTCTGATCGAGGACCCCCCATGAAACACACCACCCTCTGGGCCGCCGCGCTGCTGCTGCCCCTGGTCGCAACCTCTGGCGCCCAGGCCGGCGTGACCGCGCAGGAAGCCGCCCGCCTGAAGACCGACCTCACCCCGCTCGGCGGCGAACGCGCCGGCAACAAAGACGGCAGCATCCCGGCCTGGACCGGCGGCTACACCACCGCCATCCCCGGCTTCAAGAACGGCGGCCGCCGCGGCGATCCGTTTGCGAACGAAAAGCCGCTCTACAGCGTCACGTCCGCCAACCTGGCCGAACACGCCAGCAAGCTGACCGAAGGCACCGTGGCGCTGCTCAAGAAGTACCCGCAGACCTTCCGCATCGACGTCTACAAGACCCACCGCACCGCGGCCGCGCCGCAATGGGTGTACGACAACACGTTCAAGAACGCCACCAACGCCAAGATCGAAAACGAGGTGGTCAAGGGCGCCTTCGGCGGCATCCCCTTCCCCATTCCCAAGAACGGCGAAGAGGTCATGGCCAACCACGAACTGCACTGGCGTGGCGAGGCCTGGCAGGCCGACTTCCGCGGCTACCTGGGAACCGCCAGCGGCCAGCGCGTGCTCTCGGTCGAGGGCCGGGGCGACTTCCAGATGCCCTACTACGCCAACGGTGAGGCCGCCAGTTTCAACGGCGAGCACTGGCAGATCCGCCTGGTCAACAGCGGCCCGCCGGTGCGCGCGGGTGAAGCCGTCACCGGCCGCCAGAACCTGGACCAGGACAAGACCGCTTCGTGGGTCTACCTGACCGGCCAGCGCCGCGTGCGCAAGCTGCCCAACGCCTGCTGCGACACCCCCACGCCGGCCAGCGCCGGGGTCGCCAGCTTCGACGAAGTCGACGTCTTCGGCGGCCGCGGTGACCGCTTCGACTGGAAGATCGTGGGCAAGCAGGAGATGCTGATCCCCTACAACAGCAACCGCCTGCACACGCCTGCCAAAGACAGCGATGTGCTGCTGGCCAACCACCTGAACCCGGACCACGTGCGCTGGGAGCTGCACCGCGTCTACGTGGTGGAGGCCACGCTCAAGGCCGGCCAGCGCCACCAGGCGCCCAAGAGCCGCTACTACGTGGACGAAGACACCTGGGTGGCCGTGCTGGGTGACCGCTGGGACGCCAAGGGCCAGCTCTGGAAGACCGTGTGGTCGCACCCGGTGGTCATGCCCGACCTGCCGGCCACCACGCCGCAACAGCAGTGGGGCTTCAACGACCTGATCTCGGGCGCCTGGTACGCCAGCGGCGTGGTCAACGAACGCAACCAGCACTACAAGATCGTGCCGCGCCGGAACGAGAGTTTCTTCACACCCGACGCCATGGCCGGCGAAGGCGTGCGCTGAAGAGGCCACCCGATGCGTGTTCCGATCTTCATGGCTGCGGCGCTCGCCGCGGCCGGGGTGACCTGCGCCGCCGCCCCGGTGGGCGATGCCCTGCTGCGCCCGGCGCTGAGCGTCAAGGCGCCGCAGCGCAGCGTGCTGCTGTCGGCGGCCGAGGCGGGCCAGCGCATCGTCGCGGTGGGCGAGCGGGGCCTGGTGGTCCTGAGCGACGACCGCGGCGCCAGCTGGCGGCAGGCGCCGTCGCCGGTCAGCGTGACGCTGACCACGGTGCGCTTTGCCGACGCGTCGAACGGCGTGGCCGTGGGCCACGGCGGCACGGTGCTGACCACCGCCGACGCAGGGGCGAGCTGGACGCTGCGGCTGGATGGTCGGCGCCTGGCCGCGGTGGCCAAGGCCGCCGCGGCCACACCCGCCGCCCAGCAGGACGCCGAGCGCCTGATCGCCGACGGCCCGGACAAGCCGTTTCTGGACGTGCTGCTGTGGGACGCTAAGCGCCTGCTGGCCGTGGGCGCTTACGGGCTGGCCTTCTACAGCGCCGACGGCGGCGTGAGCTGGGCGCCCTGGATGGACCGCCTGCCCAATCCCAAAGCCCTGCACTGGTACGCCGCGCGCCGCGTGGGCGACACGCTGCTGCTCGCCGGCGAGCAGGGCCTGCTGGCCCGTTCGGACGACGGCGGCCAGCACTTTGAGCCCTTGACCACCCCCTACAAGGGCAGCTGGTTTGCGGCCGAGATCCAGGTCAGCGGCCACTTTGTGGTGGGCGGTCTGCGCGGCCAGGTGTGGCGCTCGGGCGACCGTGGCGCGCAATGGACCGCCCTGCCCTCGCCGGTGCCCGCGACCATCACCGCCATGGCGGTGGCACCCGAAGGCGGCCTGCTGCTGGCCAGCCAGGCCGGCGTGGTGTTGCGGCTGGCGGGCGAGACCCTGGCCCCGCTGAAGGCGGCCCCCGTGCCCATGCCCTCGGCCCTGCTGCCGCTGCGCGGCGGGCCCTTGCTGTCGCTGGGCGTGGCCGGCGTGGTGCCGGTCGCGGCACCGGAGGCACGGCCATGAACGCCCGCGCTTTCGACCCCCGCTCGGGCTCGCTGATCGAGCGCGCGCTGTTCAACCACCGCGCCGTGGTCGTGCTGCTGTGCGCCCTGGTCACGCTGCTGCTGGGCTGGCAGGCCACGCGCCTGCAGCTCAACGCCAGCTTCGAGAAGACCATCCCCACCAGCCACCCCTACATCCAGAACTACCTCGCGCAGCAGGCCGAACTGAGCGGCCTGGGCAATGCGGTGCGCATCGCGGTGGCGCCATCAAAAGGCAGCATCTACGACGCGAAGCACCTCGACACCCTGCGCCGCCTCTCCGACGAGGTGTTCCTGCTGCCCGGTGTGGACCGCGCGCGCATGAAGTCGCTCTGGACACCCACCACCCGCTGGGTCGGCGTGACCGAAGACGGTCTGGAAGGCGGGCCGGTGATTCCCGATGGCTTCGACGGTTCGCCGGCCAAGCTGCAAGAGCTGGCCGCCAACGTGGCGCGCTCGGGCGAAATCGGCCAGACCGTGGCGCGCGATGCACAGTCGTCGGTGATCTTCGTGCCGCTGCTGGCCAAGGACGCCGAGGGCCGGGCCATCGACTACGCCCAGCTGTCCGCCCGGCTGGACGGCCTGCGTGCGAAGTACGAAGCCGAAGGCGTTGCGCTGCACATCACCGGCTTCGCCAAGATCGTGGGCGACCTGATCGATGGCGTGAAAGCGGTGCTGGTGTTCTTCGCCATCGCCGTGGCCATCGCCACCGCCATGGTGTTCTGGTACACGCGCTGCGTGCGCTCGACGCTGCTGGTGGTGCTGGCCTCGCTGATCGCGGTGGTCTGGCAGCTGGGCCTGCTGCCGCTGCTGGGCTATGCGCTGGACCCGTACTCCATCCTCGTGCCCTTCCTGGTGTTCGCCATCGGCATGAGCCACGGCGCGCAGAAGATGAACGGCATCATGCAGGACGTGGGCCGCGGCGTGGACCAGCTGGTGGCCGCGCGCTTCACCTTCCGCCGCCTGTTCCTGGCCGGGCTCACGGCCCTGCTGGCCGACGCGGTGGGTTTTGCGGTGCTGCTGGTGATTGACATCCAGGTCATCCGCGAGCTGGCCATCGCGGCGTCCCTCGGCGTGGCGGTGCTGATCTTCACCAACCTGATCCTGCTGCCGATTCTGCTGAGCTACACCGGCGTGAGCGCGAGCGCCGCGGCGCGCAGCCTGCGTTCGGAACAGGCCGACGCGGCGGGCGCCGACAAGCACCCGATGTGGGCCTTTCTCGACCGTTTCACCCGGCGCCCCTGGGCCACGGGGGCCGTGGTGGCCGGGCTGTTGATGGGGCTGGGCGGCTTCGCGGCCAGCACGCAGCTGCAGATCGGCGACCTGGACCCGGGCGCGCCCGAGCTGCGCGCCGACAGCCGCTACAACCGCGACGTGGCCTTCATGAACGCGGCCTACGGCGCCGGCAGCGACGTGCTGGCCGTGATGGTCAAGACGCCCGAAGGCCAGTGCTCGGCCTACGACACGCTCAACAAGGTCGACGCACTGGAATGGGAGCTGCGCCAGATCGACGGCGTGGAAAGCACCAACACGCTGGCGCTGCTCAACCGTCGCGTGCTCTCGGGCCTGAACGAAGGCAACCCGCGCTGGTACGAGTTCCTGCCCAACCAGGACATGCTCAACACGGTGACGGCCGGCGCGCCGCGCGGGCTCTACAACGACGCCTGCGGCCTGCTCACGGTCTACGTCTACCTGCGCGACCACAAGGCCGCCACGCTCGGCCAAGTGGTGGACCATGTTGAAGCCTTCGCCCGGGTCAACAACACCGCCGACACGCAGTTCCTGCTGGCCGCCGGCTCGGCCGGCATCGAGGCGGCCACCAACATTGTCGTCAAGGACGCGTGGCGCACCATGCTGCTGCTGGTCTACGGCGCCGTGGTGCTGCTGTGCTTCATCACCTTCCGCTCCTGGCGCGCGGTGGTGGTGGCGGTGCTGCCGCTGGTGGTGACCTCGTTCCTGGCCGAGGCTTTGATGGTCGCCCTGGGCATGGGCGTGAAGGTGGCCACGCTGCCGGTGATCGCGCTGGGCGTGGGCATCGGCGTGGACTACGCGCTCTACATCCTGTCCATCACGCTGGCCCAGCTGCGCGAAGGCAAGAGCCTGTCCGACGCCTACTACCGCGCGCTGCTGTTCACCGGCAAGGTGGTGATGCTCACCGGCATCACGCTGGCCGTGGGCGTCATCACCTGGGTGGCTTCGCCCATCAAGTTCCAGGCCGACATGGGCTTGCTGCTGGCCTTCATGTTCCTGTGGAACATGCTCGGCGCCCTGGTGCTGCTGCCCGCGCTCGCGCATTTCCTGCTCAAGCCCCGGACCGCGGCACCAGACCTGGTGGCCGAAGCCTTCGGTGCACAACCGGCCATTCGCTGAAGGGAGACCACCATGTACCAACACCTGCTGGTTCCCCTGGACGCGAGTCCGCTGGCCGCCGTGCTGACCGAGCGCGCCGTGGGCTACGCCAAGGCCACCGCCGCCCGCATCAGCTTTCTGCACGTGCGTGGCGACCTGAGCAGCCAGGGCGACGGTGCGCTGCTGCACGCGCTCTCGCCCGCCCTGTTTGACCAGGCGGCCTCGGGCAACGCCCGCATCCTGGTGGCCCGGGCCGAGGCAGCGGCGCGCGCCGCGGGCGTGCCGGCCGAGGCCCTGGTGGTCACCAGCAGCCGGCCGGCCGAAGCCATCGTGCAGGCGGCGCACGCCCAGGGAGCCGACCTGATCGCGCTGGCGTCGCACGGCCGGCGCAAGGGCTTGAAGGCGGCGCTCATCGGTTCGGTCACGCGCCAGGTGCTGGAGACGGCCGGCCTGCCGGTGCTGGTGATGGCGGTGGAAACCCACCTGACCGAACGCAGCGACGAACAGCGGGCACTGGCCGTGCTGCGCGAAGAGCACCGCTCGCTGGCGGCCGTGCTAAACGCCCTGCTGGCCGAGGTGCAGCGCCCGGCCGCGGCGCAGGACCCGGCCCTGCTGAGCGCGATGCTGTTCTACATCGAGCAGTTTCCCGAGCGCCTGCACCACCCCAAGGAAGAGTCCCAGCTGTTTGCACGCCTGCGCCAGCGCACCCCGGCCTTCGACGGGCTGCTGGCCGAGCTGCAAGCCCAGCACGCACAGGGCACGGCCACCTTCACCGCCTTGCAAGGCCGCCTGAAGGCCGGCGACGCGGCGGGCTTCGCGGCGCAGGTGCAGGCCTTCGCGCAGCAGCAGTGGCGCCACATGGACCACGAAGAAAAGGTCGTGCTGCCCGCCGCCAGCGAGCACCTGTTGCCGGCGGACTGGCGCGCCATTGCCGACGCCTTCGAAGCCAACGCCGATCCGCGCCTGGGCGACGGCGGCTCGTTCGACCGCCTCGCCTCCCGTCTGCTCGACCTGGCCCGCCGGGGCTGAGCCCTCCGTTTCATCCACCCCTCTGTTCTGTCACCACCCACCACCATGTTCAAGTACTTCCCCACCAACTACGTCTGGAACCTCTCGGTCAATCTGGCCATCGAGATGGGCGCACGGATCGGCGAGATCGAAACCATGTGCGCACCGCTGCAGGAAGCGGCCAAGGCGCCCGACGCCGCCGGCACCCAGGCCTTTCGCCAGACCTGGGTGAAGATGGCCGACCAGCTGTGCGAACTGGCCGCCGAAGACGAGGCCAGGGGCCGCCTGTTCTCCGCCGGGGAAAAGTACCGCCGCGCCGCGGCCTACCTGATCACCGCCGAGCGCCTGCAGGCCCACGACGCACCGGGTCGCCTGGACCTGTACCGCCGCGAGCTGGCGCTGTTCCACAAAGGTGCCGGCCTGATGCGCGACCGGGTCCAGCGGGTCGAGATTCCTTACGGCGGCTCCCATCTGTCGGCGCTGTACTTCCCCGCCGAAGGCCTGCAGCCGGGTGAGCGCGCACCGGTGCTGGTGCAGCTCAACGGCCTCGACTCGACCAAGGAGATGAAATACCTGGTGGGCCTGTCGTGGTGGCTGTCCAAGCGCGGCGTGTCCTCGCTGATGGTCGATCAGCCCGGCACCGGCGAGGCCCTGCGCCTGCAAGGCCTGACGGCGCGCTACGACGCCGAGCACTGGGCCAGCCGCGTGGTGGACTGGCTGGAACAGCACCCGCAGGTCGACCCCCAGCGCATCGGCTGCGAAGGCGTGTCGCTGGGCGGTTACTACTGCCCGCGCGCGGTGGCCATGGAGCCGCGTTTTGCCTGCGGCGTGGCCTGGGGCGCCAACCACGACTGGCGAGACGTGCAGAAGCGCCGCCTGGAGAAGGAAGGCGACTTCCCGGTGCCGCACTACTGGGCCCATGTCTGCTGGGTCTGGGGCGCCAAGGACGTCGAAGATTTCATGCGCATCGCCGAAGACGTGCACCTGGACGGCGTGATCGAGAAGATCAAGGTGCCCTTCCTCGTCACCCATGGCGAGCGCGATTCGCAGATCCCGCTGAAGTGGGCGCACCGCACCTACGAGCAGCTGGTCAACAGCCCCAAGCGCGAACTCAAGATCTTCACCGACCGCGAGGGCGGCGTGCAGCACGCGAGCTTCGACAACAGCATCAACGCCGGCCATTACATCGCCGACTGGGTGGCCGCCACCCTGGGCGCGCGCACCGCCTGAACCGCTTCATCAGCAAGGAACCCCTCATGAAAATCACCGGACTCGAAACCCTGGTCTTCGGCGTCGAAGACCTCGCCGGCTGCGCCCAGTACCTCAAGGACTACGGCCTGATCGCCGTGCGCGAAGACGCCACCGGCGGCCGCTACGAAGCGCTGGACGGCTCGGCGGTCGAACTGGCCCTGGCCAGCGACAGCGCCCTGCCCCCGGCCATGCCCAACGGCTGCCTGCTGCGCAAGACCGTGCTGGGCGTGGCCGACGCCGCCACACTGGACGCGATTGCGGCCGAGCTGGGCACGGACCGCGCCGTCAAACGCCTGGCCGACGGTGGCCTCGAATCGATGGACGACGCCGGCTTCACGCTGGGCTTCCAGGTCTCGCGCAAGCGCGACCCGGGCCTGCCCGGCGAAATCGCCAACGTGCCGGGCTCGCCTTTTCAGCGCCCCGCCAACCACCTGGGTGTGAACGGCGCCGCGGGCCAGATCCGCCCGCGCACGCTCTCGCACATCGTCTACTTCGTGCCCGACGTGGCCCAGGCAGAAGCCTTCTACGTCAAGCGCCTGGGCTTTCGGTGCACCGACCGCTTCACCGGTGTCGGCCCCTTCCTGCAGCCCGGCGGTTCGCTGGAGCACCACTCGCATTTCCTGATCGGGGCCCCCGAGTTCATGAAGGGCGTGGAGCACTTCACCTTCCACTTCAGCGGCCCGACCGAGGTGCTGCAGAACGGCCACCGCTTCATCGACAAGGGCTACCAGGCCTTCTGGGGCCCGGGCCGCCACCAGCTCGGTTCGAACTGGTTCTGGTACTTCAACAGCCCGTTCGCCTGCCACGTGGAGATGGACGCGGACATGGACCTGCACGACAACGCCTGGACGGCGCGCGAGGTGGCGATGAGCGCCGACGCTTCGCAGGCCTTTTTGCTGCGCTACCGCGACAAGTGGATGCCCGGCCCGGGCACCCCGCACGAAGGCGACTACGCCTGAACGCCATGACACGCCCCCTGTTCCACACCGCCGAACTGGCCGAAGGCCAGGTGCGCGGCTTCGACCCCGGGGGGACGGGGCAGGACAGCCTGTTCGTGCTGCGGCACCAGGGCCGGCTGCACGCCTGGGCCAACGTGTGCCCGCACATGGGCGTGCCCATGGCCTGGCGCCGGCACGCGCACCTGAACGCGGCCAGCACCCATGTGCAGTGCCACGCACACGGCGCGCTGTTCGACATGGCCAGCGGGCTGTGCGTGCAGGGCCCGTGCCTGGGACAGTCGCTGCAGCGGCGCGAGCTGCGGGTCGACGACCACGGCCAGGTGCGGGTCCTGGCGGCGTAGAACCAGTTTTGAAACATCAACACAAAGAGGTGGAGACATGACAGCAGTGAACAAGGTATTGGTGGTCGGGGGCGGTTTCTCCGGCATGGCGGCGGCCATCGAGCTGCGCAAGGCCGGCGTCGCGGTGAATCTGGTCGAGCAGGACCCGCACTGGTGCCCACTGGGCGCGGGCATCACGATCGGGGGCCCGACGCTGCGCGCCCTGCAGGTGCTGGGGGTGTACGAGGAGGTGGTCGAGCAGGGATGCGTGACCAACGGTGTCGACATCTGCCTGCCCAACGGTCACACGGTGGCCGAGCTGCCCACCCCCACGCCGGTGGGGTCGAACGTCGCGGGTGGCGGCGGCATCATGCGGCCGGTGCTGGCGCGCATCCTCGCGCAAGCCACGCGGCGGGCCGGGGTCGACGTGCGCCTGGGCTGCACCTGGACCACGATCGAACAGGACGCCGAGGGCGCGGACGTGCGCTTCGACGACGGCAGCACCGGCCGCTACGACCTGGTGATCGGCGCCGACGGCGTGCATTCCAGACTGCGCGAGACCTACTTCCCCGAGGTCAGGGCGCCCGAGTACATCGGCCAGGGTGTCTGGCGCGCGGTGATGCCCAGACCCGACGCCATCGTCCGCCCGCGCATGTGGCTGGGCCATCACATCAAGGTGGGCGTCAACCCGGTGTCGCAGACGCACATGTACATGTTCATCACCGAAGACCGGCCGACCAAGGAGCACATCGACCCCGCCACCTGGCCACAGGTGTTTGCCGGGCTGATGAAGGGCTTCCCCGACCCGCTGATCGAGGCCCTGATCCCGCACGCGCTGGCCGCCGAGGCCGCCATCGACTACCGCCCGCTGGCCAACCTGCTGGTGCCCGCGCCCTGGAACCGGGGCCGCGTGGTGCTGATCGGTGACACCGTGGCCGCGACCACACCGCACCTGGCCTCGGGCGCGGGCATCGGCATCGAAAGCGGCATCGTGCTGGCCCAGGAGCTGTCCAGCACGGCCGACCTGCAGACCGCGCTGGACCGGTTCCACGCACGCCGTTTTGCGCGCTGCGAGCTGGTGATCCGCAACAGCGAAGCCCTGTGCCGCATCGAGATCGAAGGCGGCGACAAGCAGGAACACGGCCGCATCATGCGCGAGTCGCTGATGGCCCTGGCGCAGCCGATCTGAGGCCGACCCGCAATGAACACACGTTCCACCAGCACCCTGGGCCAGGGGGCCCTGATCGTCGCCCACTGCGCCGGCATGGTCGATCTGGTCGCCCTGCCCGTCTGGGTCGGCACCCTGATCCAGCACCACCAGCTCGACCCCCAGCAGGCCGGTGGCCTGGCCACCCTGTTCCTGATCGGCGCGGTGCTCTCCAGCGTCTTCCTGGCCTCGCGCTTCCAGCACCTCAAGGGGCGCTGGATCGCGGCCAGCGGGTACGCGCTGGCGGCGGCCTGCTTCGGCCTGCTGTCGCAACCACAGGACTACCCCACCATGGCGGCGCTGCACGCGGTCGCCGGCCTGGCCGCCGGGGCGTCACTGAGCATCACCCACGGCACCATCGCCCGCAGCCACAACCCGCACCTGAAGTTCGCCATGGTCGGCATCGGCCTGGGCGTCTTCGCCGTGCTGTTCCTGGGGGCCTCGCCCAAGCTCATCGCAGAGGCTGGCGGTGCGATGCTGTTCACCCTGTTCGGCGCGGTGATGCTGGTGGCCGCCCTCGTCTGCGCCATCGGCTTTCCCGAACCCGAGCGCGAGGCCGGCAGCGCCACCACCACCGCAGCCCCCATCCCGCGCGTGGTCTGGTTCGGCATCGTGGGCATCAGCGCCATGGCCCTGGTGCAGTCCATGACCTTCAGCTTCCTCGAACGCGTGGGCCACGACCGCGGCTTCAGCCTGGCCCACATCACCGGGGTGCTGGTGGCGCTGGGCATGGTCAACCTGCTGCCGGCCGCGCTGGCGGCCGTGCTGGAAAAGCGCTGGAGCGCGCGCCGCGTGCTGCTGGCCGGCCCGGTCATCCAGGCGCTGCTGGCCGTCACCATCATGAACGCGCCCAGCTTCTACGCCTACGCCGGTGCGGCCTCGGTGTTCGCCGCCGTGATGATCTTCACCCACACCTTCGCCTTCGGGCTGATGGCGCGGCTCGAACCCAGCGGCCGCGCCATGGCGGCGACCCCCGCGATGCTGATGGCGGGCGCCGCCATCGGGCCGGTGCTGGGGGGCACGCTGGTCAAAACCGCCGGCTACGGCAGCCTGGGACTGGTCGCACTGCTGATCGGCACCCTGGCCGTGTTCTGCATGTCCCGCCTGCGCGAACAGCCCACCACACCCCTGGCTCAGGAGGCCACATGAAACCCACACGCCGCTTTGTCGACCTGTCGATCTACCTGGAAAACGACGTGCTCTCGGACCCGCCCCCGCTGGCGCCCAGGATCACCTACCAGAAACACGCCGACACCCTGCCGGAGTTCATGGCCATGATCCCGGGCACCCAGCCCGAGGACTACCCCGACGGCGAAGCCGCCGCGGCCGAGTGGGTGACGCTGACCACGCACAACGGCACGCACCTGGACGCGCCCTGGCATTTCCATTCCACGCAGGACGCGAAGAACGGCGGCAGCCGCCCCAGCATCACCATCGACCAGGTGCCGCTGGAATGGTGCTTCCAGAACGGCGTGAAGCTGGACTTCCGGCATTTCCCCGACGGCTACGTGGCCACCGCGGCCGATGTCGAAGCCGAGCTGGCGCGCATCGGCCACACGCTGGAGCCGCTGGACATCGTGGTGGTCAACACCCGCGCCGGTTCGCGCTACGGCCACAACGACTTTCTGGGCGCGGGTTGCGGCATGGGTTACGAGGCCACCATGTACCTGCTCGAACGCGGTGTGCGCCTGACCGGCACCGACGCCTGGAGCTGGGACGCGCCGTTCTCGTACACCGCGAAGAAGGTGGCCGAGACCGGCAACAAGGCCCTGATCTGGGAAGGCCACAAGGCCGGCCGCGACATCGGCTACTGCCACCTGGAGAAGCTGCACAACCTCGAAGCCCTGCCGCCCACCGGCTTCACCATCAGCTGCTTCCCGCACAAGATCCGCGGCGCGTCCGCAGGCTGGACACGGGCGGTGGCCATCTTCGACGACACCCTCTGACCCCGGAGCCCGCCATGACGCTGAACACCCTCTCACGCCGCCAGCTGCTGGCCGCCCTCGCCGGCACCGGTGCGTTGGCCACCGTCCCCATGGTGCGCGCCCAGGCGCGGTATCCCTCGCGCCCGGTCAAGCTGGTCGTACCCTTCCCCGCCGGCACCTCGCCGGACGTGATTGCGCGGCTGTGGGGCGAGCGCTTCGCCAAGCTCGCCGGCCAGCCCGTGGTGGTGGAGAACAAGCCAGGCGCTGGCACCATCATCGCGGCGCAGGCCATGGCGGGCGCCGCGCCCGATGGCCACAGCCTGTTCTGGACGGTGAACAACACCTTCTCGATCAACCCTTTCGTCTACAAGAAGCTGCCCTACAGCCTGGACGATTTCATGCCGGTCACGCGCGTGCTGTCCGTTCCCTTCGTGCTGCTGGTCTCGGCCGAGTCGAAGATCCGCAGCCTGGCCGACCTGGTGGCCGCGGCCAAGGCCGCGCCGGGCAAGCTGACCTACGCCAGCGCGGGCGTCGGCACCTCCCTGCACGTCGTGATGGCACGGCTGCTCAACGCAGCCGGTGTGCAGATGACGCACGTGCCCTACAAGGACTACTACGTGCCGGACGTGATCGCGCAGCGCATCGACGCCGCGTTCGACGCCTCCACCACCGCCATCGCCCAGATCAAGGGCGGCAAGGTGCGCGCGCTGGGCATCTCCAGCGCCACGCGGGTCGAGGCCCTCAAGGACGTTGCGCCCATCGCCGACACCTACCCCGGCTTCGTCGGCGAATCGTGGCACGGCGTGTTCGCGCCCAAAGGCACGCCAGACGACATCGTCGCCACGATCAGCGCGCATGCGCAAAGCATCGTCGGCGAGGCCGACTTCCGCCAGACCCTGCACGGCTACGGCCTGGTGCCGGTGGCGGGCAACCCCGCCAGCTTCCACCAGTTCCTGGCCGACGACGCCAAGGCCTGGTCGCAGGTCATCCGCAACAACCAGATCAGCCTCGACTGAACCTCAAACAACAGGAGACACACCATGACATTTCTGAACCGTATGGCGGCGGCAGCGCTGGGCCTGTTGATGCTGGGCGGCGCGCAGGCGCAGACCCGGGTGATCACCCTGGGCACGCAGGGTGGCCCCTTCCCGAGCGCCACCCGCTCACAGCCCGCCAGCGCGCTGGTGGTCAAAGACCGGGTCTACCTGATCGACGCCGGCAACGGCGTGAGCCAGCAGCTGGTGAAGGCGGGCCTGGACCACCGAAAGGTCGGGCAGATCTTCATCACCCACAACCACGACGACCACAACGCCGACTGGGGCACGCTGATGGGCCAACAGTGGGCCACCGGCCGCCGCCAGCCCACCCATGTGTACGGCCCCGCCGGCACCGAAGCCATGCTGCAGGGCTTCCTGGCGTACTTCAAACCCAACGCCCGCATCCGCATGGCCGACTCGAAAGGCATGACGCCGCCGGACAAGCTGTTCATGGCCCACGACTACGCCGGCAATGGCGAGGTCTACCGCGACGACCTGATCACCGTCACCGCGGCCGAAAACTGCCACTTCGGCAAGGGCGGCGCCGGCGACAGCGGCCTGGACCATTCCTATTCCCTGCGCTTCCAGACGCCCGACAAGGTGATCGTCTTCAGTGGCGACACCGGCAACTGCGCGCAGGTGCAGGCCCTGGCCCAGGGTGCCGACCTGATGGTCCACGAGGTGATCGACCTGGACCTGATCGAGAAGTCGATGATGGCCCAGCTGCCGGCGCCGGCGGTCCAGGCCCTGATGCGCCACATGCGGGACGAACACACCACCGCCGAGGACGTCGGCCGCATCGCCAAGGCGGCGGGCGTGAAACAGCTGGTGTTCAACCATGTCACGCCGGGCAAGGACGAGCCCGACAGCGTCTACCTGGATCCGGCCCGCAAACACTTCGACGGCCCGATCACGGTGGCGCGCGACCTGATGTCGTTCTGATCAACCCGTTGCCGAAGGCCTGGACTGCCCATGCATGCGAACCCCTCATTTCCTGCGATCCACCGCGTCGTCACCGGCCACGATGCCGACGGCAACGCCATCGTCGCGCACAACGGCCCGCTGCCCACCGTGGTCGAGATCGCCGCGATCCCGGGCACGGTGTTCCACGAGGTCTGGAGCACCACCGGCGCCCCCGCCCCGGTGGGCAACGGCGCCGACCCGACGCTGGGCCCGCTGATGCTGCCGCCGCCCCAGCTGGGCACGCGCATGCGCTTTGTCGACATCCCGCCCGACACGGCCGAGTTCCTGGCGCACGGCGCGGCCAACATGCAGGCGGCGTTCAGCCAGATTGGCGACGAGAAGGCGTCGACCGTGCAGGCGCATTCGCCGCACCCGCTGATGCACCGCACCGAGAGCGTGGACTACGGCATCGTGATCGAAGGCGAGATGACCCTGGTGCTCGACGATGGCGAGGTGCTGCTCAAGCCCGGCAGCGTGGTGGTGCAACGCGGCACCAACCACGCCTGGGCCAACCGCTCGGGCCGGCCCTGCCGCATGCTGTTCGTGCTCGTCGACGGGCGCTACGACCCGGCCATCGCCCCCACCCTGACCACCCACTCCTGATGCCATGAAACTCTGCACCCTCTCCAACGGCACCCCCGACGGCCAGCTGGCCGTGCTCTCGGCCGACCTGCGGCACTGCGCGATCGCCGACGGCATCGCCCCCACCCTGCAGGCCGCGCTGGAGCACTGGACCCGCGTCGAACCCGCCCTGCGCCAGCTGGCCCAGGACCTGGACGCCGGCCGCTGCGCAAACGCCCGCCCCTTCGACCCGGCGCAGGCGCTGGCCCCGCTGCCGCGCGCCTGGCAGTGGCTGGACGGTTCGGCCTTCCAGTCGCACGGCGACCTGATGTCCACCGTGTTCGGCACCGAACCCCACGCCTACGACGAACGCCCGCTGATGTACCAGGGCCTGTCCGACCGCTTCCTGCCCGGCCACGCCGACGTGCCCGTGCCCAGCGAGCAGGACGGCATCGACTTCGAGGGCGAGTTCGGCGTGCTCACCGACGCCGTGCCCATGGGCGCCTCCAAAGCCCAAGCGGCGACCCACATCCGCCTGGTGGTGCTGATCAACGACTGGTCGCTGCGCCGCATCGCGCCGGTGGAAATGAAGACCGGCTTCGGCTGGATCCAGGCCAAACCCGCGTGCAGCGTGGCGCCCATCGCCGTCACGCCCGACGAACTGGGCGACGCCTGGCAGCACGGCCGGGTGCGGATGCGGCTGGAGGTGGACTGGAACGGGCGGCGCTTTGGCGCCGCGCACGGTGGCGCCATGGCCTTCGGCTTCGACGACCTGGTGGCCCACGCCGCCTACAGCCGCGACCTGGTGCCCGGCACCCTGGTGGGCTCGGGCACCGTGTCCAACCCGGACTACCGCGAGGTGGGTTCGTCCTGCATCGCCGAGCGCCGCGCCATCGAGATGCTGGACGAAGGCGCGGCCCGCACTCCCTACATGGCCTTTGGCGACCACGTGCGCATGGCGGCGCGTTTTGACGACGGCCGCGATGGCCCATTCGGGGCCATCGACCAGCGCGTGGTCCGTGCCGGGGGCGCCTGATGCGGGTGCTGGTCACCGGCGCCGGCGGCTACGTGGGCGGCGCCCTGGTGCGGCGCCTGCTGGCCGACGGCCAGATCGCCGGGCGGACGCTGGGCGAACTGGTCGCCACCGACCTGCGGCTCGATGGACTGCCCAGTGATGCGCGCCTGCAGGCGGTGGCCGGGGATCTGTCTCAGGCCGCCACGCAGGACGCGCTCTTTGCCGCTCCGCTGGACGTGGTGTTCCACCTGGCCAGCGTGCCGGGCGGCACGGCCGAGGCGCAGCCCGCGCTGGCGCGCCGCGTCAACCTCGACGCCACGCTGGACCTGTTCGACCGCAGCCGCCAGCAGGTGGAAGCCGGCGGCGCGGTGCCGCGCGTGGTGTTCGCCAGCACCATCGCAGTCTATGGCCTGCCCATGCCTGCGATGGTGGACGACACCACACCGTGTTCGCCCCAGATGAGCTACGGCGCGCAGAAATGGATGGGCGAGATCGCCCTGGCCGATGCGAGCCGCCGTGGCTGGGCCGATGGCGTGTCGCTGCGCCTGCCCGGCGTGCTGGCCCGCCCGCCCGCGCCCACCGGCCAGCTCTCGGCCTTCATGAGCGACCTGCTGCGCGAACTCTCGCAGGGCCGCGCTTTCACCTGCCCGACCGGCCCCGACGCGACCACCTGGGCCTCGTCGATCCACAACGTGCTGGACAACCTGCTGCACGCGGCCGTTGTCGCCGCCGACCGCCTGCCGGCATCGCGCGCGCTGCTGCTGCCCACGCAACGCTTTGCCATGGCCGGGCTGGTGGCCGCCGTGGAGCAGGTCTTCGGCACGCCGGCGCAGGCGCTGGTGCGCTGGGCGCCAGACGCGCACATCGAGCGCCTGTTCGGCCGCTTCCCGGCCCTGCAGACCCCGGCAGCGGCCGCCGCCGGGTTCGCGCCCGACGGCGACCTGCCGACCCTGGTGCGGCGCTCGCTGGCACCGGCCTGAGCCGGCCGCACCGCGGCCGTCAGACCGCGCCGGCGTACAGTGGATCGTCGATGCGGGCGGCGGCTTCGTGCAGCAGGCTGCGCAGCCACACCAGACCGGGGTCGCGCGTGCGGTACTTGTGCCACTGCATGGCCTGGTGGAAGTGCACGGCCGGCAGCGGCACCGGCTTGAGCACCACCGGCACAGCCGGCAGCACGCGCCGCACCAGCCGCGAGTGCACGGTGCCGATCAGGTCCGTGCCCACGACCATGAACGGGATGGAGCCGAAGCTGTAGGTCGAGACGGCGATCCGCCGCTCCAGGCCCTGGATGTTGGTGAACCACCGGTCCAGCACCGGCAGCTGGTCGTCGGTGGGGTTCATGACGACGTGCGAGGCGCCCATGTAGCGCTCGAGGGTCATCTCGCCTTCGGCCAGCGGGCTGTCCCGCCAGACCGCGCACACGAAGTGGTCCTCGAACAGCCGTTCCTGCGGGTGGTCGGGCGAGCAGAAGATGTCCGGGATGATCAGCAGATCGGCGGCGCCCCGCTCCAGGCTGCGATACGGGTGGGCCACCTGGTTCTTGAGGCGCAGGCGGACGCGGCTGCCCTGCTGCGAGGCCAGCGCCAGCAGGCGCGGAATCAGCACCTCCATCGAATAGTCCGACACGAACATCGTGAACTCGCGATCGGACGCCCGGGGGTCGAACTCCGGCTGGGCCGCGACCGTGGTGTCGATGCGCAACAGCACGTCCTTGACCGCTTCGTGCAGCACCTCGGCGCGTGGGGTCAGCTCCAGCTTGCCCCCCACGGGCACCAGCAGTTCGTCGTCGAAATACTGGCGCAGGCGAGACAGCGCATTGCTCATGGCCGACTGGCTCAGGTAAATGCGTTCGCCCGCCCGCGTGACGTTGCGTTCGGTCAGCAGCGCATCGAGCGCCACCAGCAGGTTCAGGTCGAGCTTCTTGAATCGCATGGGTCGGGCTGGGTGAGCGCCCGAGTATCGATGATCAGACGGTCGGCTGCAGGAACACGCGCGCCTTGCGCGGCGAGACCACCAGGGTCTCACCCTCCTGGAAGCCGAGTTCACGGAACTGCTGCGCCGGGATCTGCGCCTCGATCAGCGGGTCGTGGCCTTCGCGCCGCGCGGCGTCCACCGGCATCAGCTCCAGGCGCGCGATGGGGCCGACGACGATGGCGCGGTCCAGCCGGGCCACGATGCCCTGCGGGCGGCCGGCGGCGTCCAGTTCGGCGCCCGCCTGATAGCGGTGCACGTCGAGGTCGTGCGGGCGCACATAGGCAAAGGCCTGGGCGTTCTGGGCGCTGGCGTGTTCGGGCGTCTGGATGGCGACGCCGTCCAGGTGCTCCCCCAGGAAGATGTGGCCTTCGTGGGCGCGGCCGTGGAACAGGTTCACGTCGCCCAGGAAGCCATACACAAAGGGACTGGCCGGGTGGTCCCACACGTCCTGCGGCGAGCCAACCTGCTCCACCACGCCCCGGTTCATCAGGACCACGCGGTCGGCCACCTCCAGCGCCTCTTCCTGGTCGTGCGTGACGAAGATGGACGTGACGTGCAGCTCGTCGTGCAGGCGGCGCAGCCAGCGGCGCAGTTCCTTGCGCACCTGGGCGTCGAGTGCGCCGAAAGGTTCGTCGAGCAGCAGCACCTTGGGTTCCACCGCGAGCGCGCGCGCCAGGGCGATGCGCTGGCGCTGGCCGCCCGAGAGCTGTGAGGGGTAGCGGTCCGCGATCCAGTCGAGCTGCACCAGCTTGAGCAGGTCGGTCACCTTCTGACGGATCTGCGCTTCGCTCGGCCGCTCGCCGCGCGGCTTGACGCGCAGGCCGAAGGCCACGTTCTCGAACACTGTCATGTGGCGGAACAGCGCGTAGTGCTGGAACACGAAGCCCACGTTGCGCTCGCGCACGTGCACGCCGGTCGTGTCTTCGCCGCTGAAGTGGATGCTGCCGGTGTCCGGCGTTTCCAGGCCGGCGATGATGCGCAGCAGCGTGGTCTTGCCGCAGCCCGAGGGGCCCAGCAGGGCCAGCAGTTCGCCGGAGTCGATGTCGAGGTTGAGGTTCTTCAGCGCGTGGAAGCTGCCGAAGTGCTTGTTGACGTCGCGGATCTGGATGCTCATGTTGTCGTCCTCGTTCGGGTCAGGCGGTGGCCACGGCGGCTGGCGCGGCGCGTGCGTTCGGGTTCTCGGGCGGCAGTTCGGCGATGGCCTTCATCTCGCGCTGGTGGCGCCACTCGACCACGCTCTTGATGGCCAGGGTGACCAGGGCCAGCAGGGCCAGCAGCGAGGCCACGGCGAAGGCAGCGACCGACTGGTATTCGTTGTAGAGCACCTCGATGTGCAGCGGCATGGTGTTGGTCTGGCCGCGGATGTGGCCCGAGACCACCGACAC
>NZ_JASJOY010000228.1:488-1560 GCF_031426985.1 Hydrogenophaga sp. | reverse complement strand
ACATCGGCATGCAGATCATGGGTGGTGCCGGCTACTCCAACGAGTACGACATGCAGATGTTCTTCCGCGACTCGCGCGTCGGACCCATTGGCGGCGGCACCAGCGAGATCCAGCGCAACATCATCGCCAAGCAGATGGCCCTGTGATCTGCGAGGAGCGCACATAAAAAATGGCCTGCCGGGAAACCGGCAGGCCATTTCGTTTGGGGGTTGCCGCGGCGCGGCTCTCAGGTCCGCAGCAGCGCGATCCCCGCGCGCACGCCGTCCACGACCTCAACGCCGTTCGGCGGCAGCGTGCCCGGCGTGAAGCCGATGCGCTGCTTGCCAGCGCACGACCCAGTCGCCACCGCACCGAGGTCCTCGTAGTACCAGCCTTCGCCCGGCGCGCGCACTCCCCAGCACGGGCTCGGCCAGCGAGTGGAACTTCAGCACCACCTCCTCGTCCCGAAGCGGCTCCTGCGGCGAACCTCGCGGCGCCGATGCCGCCTGCTCAGTCACCCGCCCGGCGCAATCCGTGATCTCGATGCTGCATTGGTGGTAGTGCGTCAGCGCCGTGTCCGGCACCACGCGGATCCGTTCCATCATCGCGAGCACCTCCGGCCGCTGCAGTTGCTCACCCAGGGCGATGCTGTGCTCCGGCAAGATCACATCGGCGCCGCAGGCCACAAGGGCGAGGCAGTACTGCAGATGGAAGCGCGCATCGTTGGGCGAAATCGGCAGGCGGTCCTTGCTTACTACGTCGGCCACGTACGGTGCCACGCGAAGCGCGATGCGCATGTCCTGCAGCGCTCCGCCGCTTGCGCGCAGTTTTCCGAGGGCGTCGGCAGGAGCGTGCAAGTAGCCGCAGCAGGCGTGGAGCTTGCGGCGCGGCTGTGCCAGCGCCCAGCGGCCGTTCCAGGCGGCTGCATCGAAGCCGCCGGCGGTTGACGCGGTGGCGAAATAGCCCAACTTGCTGTCCAGCAGATCCACCGGCCCTGTCATGCCGGCGCGTGCGTAATGCGCTGCGGTGATGCCGACGTCGGCGGGCTGGGCGCCGAACAGGAGTGGTTTGACGGAGCCGCCGTTGCCGAAGA
>NZ_JASJOY010000228.1:0-450 GCF_031426985.1 Hydrogenophaga sp. | reverse complement strand
CCGAGCCGATGCAGGACGGTATGCCAACCGGAACCAGCGCCATCTCCGTGTAGCGGCGCAGCGTCGGATAGACGGCTTCGTAGACGCGCGTGGTCACCTCGATGCCACGCACCACAGCCTCCAGCACGCGCGTACTGGGCGCACCTAACACCTCACCCAGCGCCAGAGCCGCGGTGACGTTTCCGATGCTGGCGTGGCCGCCGATCAGGTCATTCAGTTCGAGCACGTCGCCCAGATAGCCATTGATGCGCACCGCGCCTTGAAGCGAACGCCGGTGCGGCGTGCCGAAGACCGTGGCGGCCTCGTCGGCGGAAGCCGGCTCACACGCGAGGGCCAGGCGTGCCTCCTCGGTGCGGGTTCCGGCCAGTGCACAGCCCACCGTGTCCAAGATGCAGAGGCGGGCTTGGCGCCGGACCGATTCCGGGATGTCCTGAACGGTCATGGCGCTCG
>NZ_JASJOY010000227.1:0-9517 GCF_031426985.1 Hydrogenophaga sp. | reverse complement strand
GGGCGGGTACTGGTTGTGGCCGGCCTGCATGGCGCGGGTGACGGCGTTGACCAGTGCCGGGTCGCAGTCGAAGTCCGGGAAGCCCTGACCGAGGTTGACCGCGCCGACCTCGGCCGCCAGCGCCGACATGACGGTGAAGATGGTGGTGCCGACCGCGGGCAGGCGGGAGGTGAGGGCAGGGGTGCGGGGCTGTTGTGGCATGTCAGATGTCGAAATGATGGCCTTCACCGGCCATGGCCTGCAGGATCAGGTCGCGTGAGAGGCGGTCGCTCAACAGTTCTGCAAAACGCAGCACGAAATGGCGCAGGTAGGTGCCGCGCTTGAAGGCCACGCGCGCCAGGTTGTGACCGAACAGCTGGGCCGCCGGGCGGGCCACCAGGTCGGGCGTGGCGTTCTCGCCCTGCATGGCCATTTCGGCCACGATGCCCACGCCCATGCCCAGCTTGACGTAGGTCTTGATGACGTCCGAGTCGATGGCTTCGAGCACGATGTTGGGTTGCAGGTGGCGCAGGGCGAACGCCTGGTCGATGCGGGTGCGCCCGGTGAAACTGGGGTGGTAGGTCACCAGCGGCACCTGGGCCAGGTCTTCCAGCGAAATGCGTTCGCGCTGCGCCAGCGGGTGGTCGAATGGCAGCACCAGCACGTGCTGCCATTCGTAGCAGGGCAGGGTGACCAGTTCTGGGTAGTTCAGCAGCGATTCGGTGGCCATGCCGATCTCGGCGGTCTCTTCGATCAGCATCTTGGCCACCTGATCGGGCGAGCCCTGGTGCAGACTGACGGCCACCTTGGGGTAGGCCTGCCGCAGCGCGGCCACCGGGCCGGGCAGCACGTAGCGCGCCTGGGTGTGGGTGGTGGCGATGGAGAGCGTTCCGCTGTCCTGCGCCGAATACTGCTCGCCGATGCGCTTGAGGTTGTTGACCTCGCGCAGGATGACTTCGATGCTCTTGAGCACCTGCTGGCCGGGCTCGGTCACGCGTTTGATGCGCTTGCCGTGGCGGGCAAAGATCTCGATGCCCAGCTCGTCTTCGAGTTCGATGATGGCTTTGGACACCCCCGGCTGCGAGGTGTGCAGGGCCTTGGCGGCCTCGGTCAGGTTGAGGTTGCGGCGCACCGCCTCCTGGACGAATCGGAACTGGTGCAGGTTCATGCGGGGGTCTTTTCCAGTGCGATCTGCGCCAGCAGTTCGACCAGGCGCTGGTCTTCACCGGCGGTGGGCAGGCATTCGCAGTGCACACCCGGGTGCTGCCCGGCCAGTTGCTGCATGAGCACCGGCAGGTCTTCGCGCGCGTGTTTGCCCATGCCAAAAAACAGGGGCAGCACACGCAGGTGGGTGGCACCACCTGCGATCAGGGCCGCCGCGGCGCTGGGCAGGTCCGGCTCGCTCAGTTCCAGGTAGGCGCAGGCCACGCGGGCCTGCGGGTCGGCCTGCGCGATGCAGCGGGCCACGGCCTCCACCGGCTGGCGCCAGAGCGGGTCGCGCGAGCCGTGCGCAAAAACGATCACACCGAGCATGTTGTCATCTCCTGAGCACCAGCCACCCGAAAGCGCCCAGCGAAACCACCGAATAGATCAGGGCCGGCGACGCCGCCGCCAGCCAGGGCTGCCACTGGTTCAGGTTGCCGATGTAGCCGAACACGTTGTTGAGAAGGAAGAAGCTGATGCCGGCCATGACACCGCCAAACACATACGCGGTGATGCTGCCCGAACGGAAATGCAGGTAGGCAAAGGGCAGGGCCAGCACCACCATCACCAGGCAGCTCAGCGGGTAGAACACCTTGCGCCAGAACTCGATTTCGTAGCGCTGTGCGGTCTGGCCGTTGGCTTCGAGGTGGCGGATGTAGCCGTACAGGTCGGCGGTGCGCATGCGGTCGGGTTTGAGCAGGGCGGCCGACACCATCTCGGTGGTGATGCTGCTGGGCCAGCGCAGGCGTTCGATCTGGCTGCTGACGATGCGGGCCTTTTCGATCCCCGCGGTGTCGAACTCGCGGCGCTGCACCTGGGTCAGCGTCCAGGACTCGTCGTCCTCGATCTGGCCGCCCTGGGCCTGCAGGGTGGACACCAGAAAACCCTGGTTGTCGAACTCGAACACGCGCACCTGGCTCAACCCGCCCTGCGGCGTGAGCGCGCCCACATTGACCGAAAAGTTGCTGTAGGTCTGGCGCTCCTTGAGCCAGGCGCCGGTCTGGCCCAGGCTGATGTGGCCCTGGTAGCGCGCCTTGAGCAATTGCCCGGTCTTGTCGGCCAGCGGGGCCACATAGTCGCCCAGTGCGAAGGTCAACAGCACAAAAATGGCGCCCAGCCCCAGCAGGCTGCGCAGCGCGCGCCAGGGCCCCAGGCCACTGGTGCGCAGGATGGTGTATTCCGACCCCTGGGCCAGCCGCGCCAGCACGAACACCGAGCCGATCAGCACCGAGATCGGCAGCAGTTCGTAAATGCGGCTGGGCATGAGCAGGCCCACGTACATCAGCGCCTGGGGAAGACCGTAGACCAGCGACTTGTCCAGCGGCGAGGCCCTGCCCAGCGCGGGCAGTTCGTCCACGAAATCGAAGAAAAAGAACAGCGAGAGAAAGGCCAGCAGCACGAAGCCGACGGCCACAAACACCTCGCCATAGATCAGCCGGCGGATGGTCTTCATGTGGCGCTCGCTTGCAGGCTGTGGCTGCGGTGGCGCCGTGCGGCCCACCAGCCGCGCAGGCTCAGGTTGTGGTGCCGCTTGGCCAGCCACAGCAGGGACAGCACAAACACACTGCCGTGCAGCATCAGCATGAAAGGCAGCAGGCCCACCAGGCCCGAGGCGACCCAGCTTTGCCCCAGGTTCAGCAGGTTGTAATAGAACACGAAGGCAAACAGGGTGAAGAACAGGTTGCCACCGCGCCCCGCACGCGGGTTGCCGGTGGTGGTGGCCAGGGCGATGAGCACGAAATTGATGGCGGTGAGGGCCATGCCGATGCGCCAGCCCAGCTCGCTGAGGTTGGCATTGGTCGGCTGCTGGACCAGCTCCCAGCTGGACTTGGACTTCAGGCCCGGTCGCACACCCGTGACCAGCGCCGTGGAGCCGACCTGCGTGGCGTAGGCCTCGAACTCGCTGACTTTCAGGCTGTGGCCGTCGGCCGCGGTTTCCAGGCGCTGGCCGTTGTTGAGCATCAGCATCTGCTGGTCGCCCTTCCATTCGATGCGGCCCGAACGCGCCGATGTGATGGTCTCGCGGCCGTCGGACTCCTGGCTGGAAATGAAGATGTTGCGGCCCTCGGTGCCGTCGGCGGTGTCCTTGTCGATGAAGAACACCCGACGTCCGCTGGACGATTCCTGGAACTGCCCGGGCGCCACCCGCTCCAGATCGCCCCGGCGCTCGAAGCGCCCGCGCAGCTCGTCGGTCTGCTGGTTGGCCCAGGGCCAGACGAAGAGGGTCATGAGCGTGATCACCAGCAGGATGGGCCAGGCAAAGCGCAACACCGGCCCCAGAAAACCGCCCAGCGAGCGGCCGCTGGCCAGCCAGATGATCATCTCGCTGTCGCGGTACATGCGCGCGAGCGTGAACACGATGGCAATGAACAGCGCCAGCGTGAGGATGGTGGGCATGCGGCCGAGCACCGTGTAGCCCAGCACCAGCATGATCTCTTCCGGGTTGACGCTACCGCGCGAAGCCAGCCCCAGCGTGCGGATCAGCAGCATGGTCAGCACGATGGTGAACAGCACCACCAGGGTCGCGCCGAAGCTGCGTGCCAGCTCTCTGCGAATGGAAGAATGGAATAACATCGACTGCACTTATTCGGAAACCGCAATTATGGACTTCGAACTCAAATCCCTGACCGCCGAACAGGCCGCCCAGCTGGCGGTCGATGCCCTGCTGGTGCTCGTGCCCGACACCCTGCCCAAGACCACCGGCAAAGCCGCTTCGGCGCTGCACGAGCTGATCGCCAACGCGGTGCAGCACGGTGACCTGGAGGCCGGTACGGGCAAGTGCCTGGCCTGCTACCGGCCAGCCGGCTTCAAGGCCGCTCGCGTGGTGCTGGCGCGTGCGGGCGACGGTTCTGCGGCGTCGGTGCGCAAGGCGGTGGCGGCGGCCATGAGCGGCCTCAAGCTGCCCCAGGTCAAGAAGCTGGGTCTGGTGATGGGCCTGCTGCCCGACAACGGCAGCGCCGTGCAAGCCGCGCTGATGGCCTGCGCCGACGCGACCTACGTCTACACCCACACCAAGCCGACCGCCAAGTCGCGCCACTTGCAACGTGTGACGGTGGGCGTGACCCAGCCGGACGCGGTGCGCCCGGGCTTCGCCGCGGGCAAGGCCATGGTCGCCGGGGTGGAAATGGCCAAGGAATGGGCCAACCGCCCGGCCAACCACGCCACGCCCAGCCTGCTGGCCGACGCGGCGCGCGCGCTGGGCCGCAAGCCCAATATCAAGATCGAAGTGCTCGGTCCCAAAGAAGTTGCCGCGCTCAAGATGGGCGCCTTCATGGCCGTGGCCCAGGGCTCGGCCGAACCGCTGCGCTTCATCGTGCTGCGCTACAACGGCGCCGCCAAGACCGACGCGCCGGTGGTGCTGGTGGGCAAGGGCATCACCTTTGACACCGGCGGCATCTCCATCAAGCCCGCGGCCGAGATGGACGAAATGAAGTTCGACATGGGGGGCGCGGCCAGCGTGCTGGGCACCTTTGCCGCGCTGGCAGAGCTGCAACCGGCTATCAACGTGGTCGGCCTGATTCCCAGCTGCGAAAACATGCCCGATGGCCTGGCCGTCAAGCCCGGCGACGTGGTCACCAGCATGAGCGGCCAGACCATCGAAATCCTCAACACCGACGCCGAAGGCCGCCTCATCCTGTGCGATGCGCTGACCTATGCCGCGCGTTTCAAACCCCGTGCCGTGGTGGACATCGCCACCCTCACCGGTGCTTGCGTCATCGCGCTGGGGGCCATCCGCTCCGGGCTGTTCTCGGCCGACGACATGCTGGCCCAGGCGCTGCACACTGCGGGCGAACAGTCCCAAGACCTGTGCTGGCGCATGCCGCTGGACGACGATTACGCCGAAGGACTGAAGTCCAACTTCGCCGACATGGGCAACGTCGCCGGTCGCGCCGGTGGAGCCATCACCGCCGCCAAGTTCCTGCAAAAGTTCACCGGCGAACTGGCCTGGGCCCATCTGGACATCGCTGGTTCTGCCTGGAAAAGCGGCGCCGCCAAAGGCTCCACCGGTCGGCCGGTGCCCCTGCTGGTGCAGTACCTGCTGGACCAGTCCACGCAGCCGCGTGCCGCCAGGACGGCTGCCGCGCGCAAGGCCAAGGCTTGAAGTTGAAGTGGGCAGCCGCCAGACCGACATGACCGACATATGACCGAGGTGGCCTTTCATTTCAACGCGCCCGACCGGCTGGGCTACGCCTGCCGGTTGCTGCGCAAGGCCTACCTCAAGGGCGCGCGGCTGCAGGTGCTGGCCGATCCGCCACTGGCCGCCGCGCTGGACCAGCAGCTCTGGCTGCTGGCCGGGGTGGAGTTCGTGCCGCACTGCCGCAGCGATGCGCCCGCGCCGCTGCAAGCCCGCTCGCCCATCGTGATCAGCAGCCATCTGGCCGACACGTCCGGGGACGACCAGGTGCTGGTGAACCTCAGCGATGAACTGCCCGAGGGCTTCCAACGCTTTGCCCGCGTGATCGAGGTCGTGACAGCCGACCCGCCCGCCCGTGCACGCGCCCGCGACCGCTGGAAACAGTACAAGGCCGCCGGCCATGAGCCCCAGCATCTGGACCTGAGCGCGCTCCATCCAAGCCGAAACTGAGCCCCGCTGGCATGCCCCGCGCCGGGGCTTCTGCTGCAGGGCTAATGGCGCATTCGCTGCACTGATACTGCTACAGGCAAACCCTTGCTCCACCGCCTCTGGACGGGGGCTGGCGCATGGTCTGCTGCGTTTTTGGAGTATCTTTACGGCCGTGGAGAAAAAAAGTTCCCTCCGCAATTCAAACTTCATTCCTTTCCGAGGATATCTATGCAACTGAACCTGAAACTGGCCGTCATCGCAGCGGCTGTCGCCCTGGCCGCTTGCGGCAAAAAAGAAGAGGCTGCACCCGCTGCCGCTCCGGAAGCCGCACCCGCTCCTGCGGCTGCTCCTGCTCCGGCTGCTGACGGCGTCATCAAGATCGGTCACGTCGGTCCCACCAGCGGTGGTATTGCCCACCTCGGCAAGGACAACGAAAACGGTGCCCGCATGGCCATCGAAGAGTTGAACGCCGCCAACCTGACCATCGGTGGCAAGCCCGCCAAGTTCGAGCTGCTGGCCGAAGACGACGCAGGCGATCCGAAGCAAGGTACCGCGGCAGCCCAGAAGCTGGTCGACGCCAAGGTCAACGGCGTGATCGGTCACCTGAACTCCGGCACCACCATCCCCGCCTCGCAGATCTACAACGACGCTGGCATCCCCCAGATCTCCCCCTCGGCCACCAACCCCAAGTACACCCGTCAGGGTTACGCGGGCGTGTTCCGCGTGGTGGCGGACGACGTGCACCTGGGTGGCACCCTCGGCAAGTACGCCGTGGAGTCGCTCAAGGGCAAGAACATCGCCGTCATCGATGACCGCACGGCCTACGGCCAAGGCGTTGCCGACGAGTTCGAAAAGGGTGTGACGGCCGCCGGCGGCAAGGTTGTCGGTCGTGAGTTCACCAACGACAAGGCCACCGACTTCAACGCCATCCTGACCACCCTGAAGGCCAAAAAGCCCGACGTCGTGTTCTTCGGCGGCATGGACGCCGTGGCTGGCCCGATGCTCAAGCAGATGAAGGCTCTGGGCATCAAGGCCAAGTTCATGGGCGGTGACGGCATCTGCTCGTCCGGCCTGGTGGATCTGGCCGGCGACGGCATGGCCGACGAGCAGGTGTACTGCGCTGAAGCCGGTGGTGTGGAAGGCGAAGCCAAGGTCGGCATGGAGAAGTTCAAGGCCGACTTCAAGGCCAAGTTCAACGCCGACGTCCAGGTTTATGCCCCGTACGTGTACGACTCCGTGAAGGTGATGGTCGAAGCCATGAAGGCCGCCGACTCTTCCGACCCGGCCAAGTACCTGCCCAAGCTGAAAGAAAGCAACTACAAGGGTGTGACCGGCACGATCGCCTTCGACGAAAAGGGCGACATCAAGAACGGTGCTCTGACGCTGTACACCTACAAGGGTGGCAAGCGCTCGGAAATCGCTGTGATCCGCTGATCTTCAGCCCGCACGCAAAAGGCCACCTTCGGGTGGCTTTTTTGTTGCACGCGTGGCGGTTCCTGTGGCGAACGGTCCAAATCACCCTGCGCAGCCTGCTACAATGTAAGGCTTCGCGGAGAGGTGGATGAGCGGTTTAAGTCGCACGCCTGGAAAGCGTGTGTGGGCTAATCCCCACCGCGGGTTCGAATCCCGCCCTCTCCGCCAGTGATTTGTCTCAGAGCGTCCCAAAACGTCTCCCAAAGACACCTGAAAGCCCCGGTTTACCTAGTGTTCCGGGGCTTTTTTGTTTCTAGCCGTCCCGTAACGGTTCTTGCCAGCCCAGGATTTTTGGGGGTACCTTTGGGGGGGCGCACCCCACTGTCTGGGGGTATTTCCGCTACCAACGGGGGTAAACATGGCCCTGACCGACTCGCCACGAAACACAAAAGCCACCCTTGCGGTGGCTTTTTCTTTTGGTGCGTCAGCGCGGTGTTGCGCTGGTGGCGCCAACCATCTTCATGGCCGAAGCGATGAGGGCGGACACCTCGGTCATGTTGCCTGGGACGATCAGGGTGGTGGTTGCGTCTGCGGCCACCTTGCCGTAGGCGTCCACGGCGCGCTCGGCCACTTTGAGCTGCACCGCTTGCTCACCGCCCGGCTGGCGGATGGCGGCGGCGATGCGTTCGATGGCCTGGGCCGTGGCGTCGGCCACCGCCGTGATGGCGGCCGCTTCACCTTGCGCGGAGTTGATGGCGGCCTGCTTCTCACCTTCGGAGCGGGCGATGAACGCTTCGCGTTCGCCGGTGGCGATGTTGATCTGCTCCTGGCGCCGGCCTTCGGACGCGGCGATCAGCGCGCGCTTTTCACGCTCGGCCGTGATCTGCTGCTGCATGGCGTGCAGGATTTCCTTCGGGGGCGTCAGGTCCTTGATCTCGTAGCGCAGCACCTTCACACCCCAGTTGAGCGCGGCTTCGTCGATGGCTTGCACCACCTGGGCGTTGATGATGTCGCGCTCTTCGAAGGTTTTGTCGAGTTCAAGCTTGCCGATCACCGAGCGCAGCGACGTCTGCGCCAGCTGCGTGACGGCCACGATGTAGTTGGACGATCCGTAGCTGGCGCGCATGGGGTCGGTCACCTGGAAGTACAGGATGCCGTCCACTTGCAGCTGCGTGTTGTCGCGCGTGATGCAGACCTGGCTGGGGACGTCCAGCGGAATTTCCTTGAGGCTGTGCTTGTAGGCGACCTTGTCGATGAAGGGCACGAGGAAGTTCAGACCGGGCGCAAGCGAGGCGTGGTACTTGCCCAGGCGCTCGACCACCCAGGCATTTTGCTGGGGCACGACTTTGATGGCGCGCACCACGAAGATGGCCGCGACGACGAACAGCAGGACAGCGATTTCCATGTGGGTTTCCTTCTTGGGTTCAGACTTTTTCGACCAGCAGGCGGCTGCCCACCAGTTCGGTGACGCGGTGGGTGCCGGGTTCGGGCGTGGCGCCAGCGGGCAGGACGGCGGTCCACACCGCGCCGCGGTATTTCACCTGCGCAGTGCCATCGGTTTGCCAGGCATCCACCTGCACCAGTTCGCCCACGTCCAGGTTGACGCTGCGCTGTGCGCGCACGGACGGATCGCCGGGCCGGCGGCGCTTGAGCCAGGTCCAGCCCAGCACGGCGCCCAGGCCCACCAGAGCGGCCACCACGATCTGCGCCGTGTGGGCCGCGCCCGCGTGCGCCACCAGTGCGCCTGCAGCGGCGCCCAGGGCCAGCATCAGCAGGTAGAAGGTTCCGGTCAGCAGTTCCAGTGCCACCAGGGCACCGGCCAGCAGCCACCACAGGGTGGAATCGGCCATGAGAAAGTCCTCTCTTTTCGGGTCGGGTCCGCGCATCTGTAGGACCCTTGCCACATTCTGCGCCATGGGCCGATCGTATCGGCTCGGGCGTCATGGGTTTTCCGTACACTTCGCGCCTGCCTTGGAGCCATTTGGCTTGGCGACGTCGGTACCAGCCCGGAGAACATCATGAAATTCCGCTTCCCCATCGTCATCATCGACGAGGACTTCCGCTCGGAGAACACCTCCGGCCTGGGCATTCGCGCGCTCGCGCAGGCCATTGAAACCGAGGGCTTTGAAGTCGTCGGCGTGACCAGCTACGGCGACCTCTCGCAGTTCGCGCAGCAGCAGTCGCGCGCCAGCGCCTTCATCCTGTCCATCGACGACGAAGAGTTCACGCCTGGTCCGGATCTGGACCCCGCGGTGCTGAACCTGCGCAACTTCATCGACGAGGTGCGCCGCAAGAACGCCGAGGTGCCGATCTACGTGCACGGCGAAACCAAGACCAGCCGCCACCTGCCCAACGACA
>NZ_JASJOY010000226.1:0-34309 GCF_031426985.1 Hydrogenophaga sp. | reverse complement strand
TTCAATGGATAGAACGAGCGCCTCCTAAGCGCTAGATACAGGTTCGATTCCTGTTGGTGGTACCACCCCTGGCAGCGCTCAGTCCTCCAGGTGTTCGTGGTGGGCTTCGGCGCCGCGCTTCCAGTACGCGGCCGCGCGCACCGCCCGGCGGTCCAGCCCCCTTTCTTCCAGCAACACGCGGCGCACGGCCACCATGTCGGTCGCTTCGCCGGCGCACCAGGCAAAGCCCTCTCCGGTCAACGGCGGCAATCCGCGCAGCGCGTCCAGGCACTGGGCCAGGTTGTCCACCCACAGCGGCTGGCGCCCGGCGGCGTTGAGCAGCGGCAGGCGGTCGGCCCCGTGCGGCATCTGCACGATGGCGAACACCGTGGCGTGTGCGGGCAGTTCCTCCAGCCGCCGCGCCACCGCCGGCAGCGCGCTGGCATCGCCCACCAGCAGGTGCCAGTCCAGGTCGGGCGGCACGATGAACGAGCCTCTCGGTCCGCCGATCATGACCGCCTGCCCGGGCTGCGCCTGCTGCGCCCAGCGGGCTGCGGGCCCATCGCCGTGCAGGGCGAAGTCGATGCTCAGCTCGCGCGCCGCGGTGTCGAAGTGCCGCGGCGTGTAGTCGCGTGCCACCGACGCGGCCCCATCGCTGGCCGGCACGAAGAGCTTGACGTGGTCGTCGAAGGAGAGGCTGACGAAGTCGGCCAGTTCGTCGCCGCTGAAGGTGATGCGGCGCACCCGCGGGCTGGGGGCCTGCACGCGCAGGACCTGCAGCGAGCGGCGTTTGAGTTCGTGCCGCACGCGCTGCACGCGGCTGGCGCCGGCCATGGGTGGGGCGGCGTTCATGCGGCGGCCATCCAGCGCGCCAGGCGCGGCTTGATCACAAAACCCATCAGCAGCCCGATGGCAAAGCCCGCCGGCAGGGAGCGCACGAACGCCACCGCCCACTGGGCCGGGAACGCGGCACCCAGGCCGTGGTTGCTGAGCGTGACCACGCAGGACAGCAGCAGCTCCATGACCACTGCGGTGCACACCGCCAGCAGCACCGTGGCGGGCACGCGCGGCCAGGCGGCCAGGCGCGGGCCGAGCACGCGGTCCAGCCCCATGAGGGTGAGCATGCCCAGCGGCATGACCGGCAGCGCGGTGGCAAAGGCCTGCATCCAGCGGCCGAAGAAACCGGCGCCGGCGCCGAGGTTGAGCCAGGTGATCAGCCCGCTGAGCACCAGCGCGATGGCCGGCATGACGGTGACCAGGGGCAGCAGGCGGCGCCAGCGAGAGCGCGCAACGGGCAGCGCGGCCGGGGCCGGGGCCGAGACCGCCAAAGCGGGGGACAGAGCAACAGAGGTGTTCATGGATCGGTATTTGGTTGACAATGTCAACACAATAACAGAACTGGTTGACCATATCAACCAAAAGGCCATGAACACACGCCCCACCTCCCGCCAGCTGGCTGCGCTGGAAAACCTGATGACGCTGTTCGGCGGGGTCAAGAAAGCCCTGCGCCACCAGCTGCACACCGAGGCCGAGCCCGCCGTGGCCCCCATGCTGCTGCGCATGCTGCAGCTGTGCCAGCGGCACCCCGGCATCACGCAGCAGGGGCTGGCCCAGCGCACCGGGCGCGACAAGGGGCAGGTGGCCCGGCTGATCCGGGAGTTGCTGGACCTGGGCCTGCTGAGCCGGCAGGACAACCCCGAGGACCGGCGCAGCCACCACCTGCTGCCCACCGCCGCCGGCGTGGCCGCGGTGGCGCGCTTTGAACAGGCCGAGGTCGATGTCGCGCGGCTGCTGTTCGGCCACCTGAGCGCGGCCGAGCTGAGCGGCCTGAACGCACAGCTGGGCGCGCTGCGCGAGCGCCTGGACCAGGGCCTGCCCGAACACGATGCCGGCTGACACCCACCCGATGGACCGGCCAGACACCAGCACCTACAGTGCCGGAACAACGACCCGCGAGGAAACGCCATGCACACCACGACCCTGCCCGCCCTGCTGCTGACCCTGGGCCTGGCCGCCGCCCCCGCGGCGGCGCTGGCACAGGCCACGGTGGTGCAGACCCCGTACCAGCACCCCAAGGCGCTGTTCGACATCTACCTGGACCACCCGGCCAAGATGGGCGCGGCGCTGTACTGGCTGCGTTCGTTCGTGAACCCGCTGCTGGAGGCGCCCTACAGCTTCTTCAACGACGACATGAACGTGATCGTGGTGCTGCACGGCACCGAGCTGGTGACGGTGGCGCGCAAGAACGAGACGAAGTACGAGGACGTGGTCCAGCGCATGCGCTACTACGCCGACCATGGCGTGAAGTTCAAGGTCTGCGGGCTGGCGCTCAGGGACTTCGGCTACACCCCGGCCGACATGCAGCCGTTTGTGGAAGTGACCCCGTCGGCCATGACCGAGCTGGTGCACTGGCAGAACCAGGGCTACGGGCTGATCACGCCGGTGGTCATGGACAAGAAGCTGTCCATCGAAGAGATCCGTTGACCCCCACGCTCCGCCGCTGCGCGGGTCGCTGCCCCCCGAGGGGGCTGGGCCTGCCTTGGGGCGGCCCGGCGGCTGGCCCGTTGGTCGCCCCCCAAGCTCCGCCGCTGCGCGGGTCGCGTCAGAAGCCCAGTCGCTTGGCCGATGACAGCGTGAGCACGACGGCGCTGGTGGCGGCCGCGAACGGGGTGCCGGGTGCCAGGGCATCTTCCGCTTCGCGGTACTGGCGTCGGTTGATTTGTTCGGCCACGCCGCCGGCCACCTGGTGGAAGCGTTTGTGCCGCTCGATCAGGTCGGAGAAGGTCGCTCGGCCGGACAGGCGCTGGCCATCGCCGTAAATCCACTTGCCCAACGCGCAGCAGTCGTCACGCACCAGGGTGGCCGCGTCCACCTTGTCGCGGTTCTCGATGGCGTCGCGCAGCTTGACCTTCCACTGGCGGTGGGCGTCGATGTAGGCGTCCACGTCCACCCCTTCCACCAGGGTCTTGGGGCCGGTGCCCGAGCCGGGCAGGCGGAACTCGTCCACCTGCGCGGCCATGCGCACGGCGGCCGTGCGTTGCGACGCGGCGGCCACCGCGGTCTGGTCCACCAGCGTGGCGTTGGCCTGCGTGTTGCGGTCCAGATCCTGCACCGCCTGACCGATCTGGCCAATGCCCATGCTCTGCTCGCGCGTGCCGTTGGCCACCGCGTCCAGCAGCTGGCGCACCTGGTCGGCGTGGCTGACGATCTCGTGCATCGTGGTGCCCGCGTTGCGCACGACCTGCATGCCACCGTCCACGTCGCCGACGCTGGAGACGATGAGGCCACGGATTTCCTTGGCCGCTTCGGCGCTGCGCTGGGCGAGCGCGCGCACCTCGCTGGCCACCACGGCAAAGCCGCGACCCTGCTCGCCGGCCCGCGCCGCCTCCACCGCGGCGTTCAGCGCCAGGATGTTGGTCTGGAACGCGATGCCGTCGATGACGCCGATGATGTCGTTGATCTTGCGCGACGAGGTCTGGATGCGCTCCATGGTCTGCACCACGTCCTGCATCACGGCGCCGCCGCGTTCGGCCACGCGCGCGTTGTCCATGGCGATCTGCGCCGCCTGCCGGGCCGACTCGGCGGTGTGTTCCACCGACGAGGTGGTTTCTTCCAGCGCCGCGGACGACTCTTCCAGCGCGGCGGCAGCGGCCTCGGTGCGCGAGGACAGGTCGCGCGTGCCGTTGGCGATCTCCATGCTGGCGGTCACCACCGCATCGCTGGCGCCCTGCACCTGCTGCACGGTTTCGCGCAGCGAGGCCTGCATGTACCCCACCTCGCGCAGCAGATCGCTGACTTCGTCGTGGCCCTTGCTGTGGATCGGGGCGCGCAGGTCGCCCATGCTGATGGCCATGAGGTGGCGACGCAGCGCCTTGAAGCCCCCGAACGTGGCGCGGTAGAAGCCCATGGTGAAGAACAGCACCAGCAGCAGGCAGGCACCGACCACCGCCAGGTTGGCCCACAGCCGGGTCAGCAACCGGCTGTGCCGGTGCGCGAGCAAGCCGTCCAGCACGCCCAGGTTGGCCTGGACCTGGCGGTACTGCACCGCCAGCGTCTGGTTGGCCTGTTCGATCAGTGCCCGGGCGTCGCCCTGCACCGTGGTGACGCCGGGCGGGAACAGGGCGTCGATCGAGCGGGTGAACGCCTGGGTGGCCGCCGGAGCCTCCACCACCAGGCCTTTGGACGCCTCGGGCTCGGCTGCGCGCACCTTGGCCAGGTCCTCTTGGGCCTTGCCCAGTTCGTGCGCGATGACCGCGCGCAGCGCGTTCATGCGCGAGAGCTCTGCCGGATCGATGCTGCCGGCCCGCAAAGCGCCACCGGCCAGACCACGCAGTTCGGCCGTGGCGCGGATGATCTCCGGCCCGCGCATCAGCGCCGCGCTCATCAGGTAGTAGGACGGCAGCTCCGGGTCGAGCGCCAGACCGGAACGGTCCACCGCCACGGGCATCAGGGCCCCGATGCTGCGCGAGAGCTGGGTCATGGTGTCGTAGACCGTGGCCGGCGTGGCGGGCGACACGTTCTGCACCGCGGCGAGATCCTGGTCGATACGCGTCCACAAAGGCACGAGCGCCCATTCGTCGGTCAGCGGTGCGCTGAGCTCGCGGACTTTCGCCAGGCGTTCGTCAAAGGCCTGGCGGGCGCCGGCCGGGTCTTGCCCGCTGTCACCGTAGGCCTGCGCCCGGGCCACCTGGCGCCACTGGTCGGACGCGTCCAGCAAATGGACCACGGCCCGGTTGTAGGCCACCCCCTGCCGCTCTTGTTCCACGGCGCGCAGATCCCCCAGCGCACCGGTCAGAAAGTTCAGCAGCAACCAGGCCAGCGGCACCGTGAAAGCCACGGCGATCAGGGCCATCTTGCCGGGGAAGCGCAGCTTGCGCATCACCCCCGCCGCGGGCGACCACACCCCCCAATTGACCATCCTCAACCCGTTGCGCTTCATCTGAGACTCCCTTGATATGTCACCTCAGTATCGGCAGGCAGTCGGCACCCATTGAGTGGAATAGTGGTCAATTCCCGGCACTATTTCGCAACAGGTGAACACTCTTGGATGAGCAGATCACGCAACACCGCGCAGCGGGCCAGGCGCCCACCCTGCCCATCCCGCCCCCTCAGCGCTGGCGCAGCGTGCGACTGAGCAGGATGACCGGCCACAGCCCGACCAGCACCAGCGTGAGGGCGGGCAGCGCGGCCTCGCCCAGGCGTTCGTCGCGCGCCAGCTGGTAGGCCACCACGGCCAGGGTGTCGCTGTTGAAGGGGCGCAGCACCAGGGTGGCGGGCAGTTCCTTCATCACGTCCACGAACACCAGCAGCGCCGCCGCGGCGGTGGAGCGTTTGAGCAAGGGGGCGTGCACCCGCCAGGCCAGACCCAGGCCGGTGGTGCCCAGCATGCGGGCCGAATCGTCCAGGCTCGCGGGCACGCGGGCATAACCGCTCTGCACCGACTGCAGCGCCACCGCGGTGAAGCGCACCAGGTAGGCCCAGACGATGCCCAGCACCGTGGCCGTGATCCAGTAGCCCACGCTGGTTTCGGGCCGCACCGCCTGCACCCAGCCCACCGGCAGCAGGATGCCGACCACGATGACCGCGCCCGGCACGGCGTAGCCCAGCCCGGTCAGCTGCACCACCCCGCGCGTCAGCGGCCCGGGCCGGGTGCGCAGGGCAAAGGCCAGGGCCAGCGCCAGAGTGGTGGCCAGCAGGGCCGACAGGCCGGCCAGCCAGACGCTGTTCTTCGACCACTGGACGAACATGTCCCAGGGCAGTTCGTCCCAGCCGCCAATCAGCGGCCGCAGCATGAACAGCACCGGCAGCACGAAGCCGAACACGATGGGCAGCACGCACACCAGCACCGCCAGCAGCGCGCGGGCGCCGTGCAGGGGCACCGGCTGCGCCTCGGCGCTGCCGCCGCGCTGGCCGCGCAAGGCGGCAAAGCGCATGCGGCGCTGGGCGCGGTGTTCCAGCCACAGCAGCAGGCCCACGGTGGCCAGCAGCACGGTGGCCATCTGGGCAGCGGCCAGGCGGTTGTCCATCACCAGCCAGGCCTTGTAGACACCGGCGGTGAAGGTCTGGATGCCGAAGTAGCTGGCCACGCCAAAGTCGGCCAGGGTCTCCATCAGCGCCAGCGCCACGCCCGCGGCCACCGCCGGGCGCGCCAGCGGCAGGGCGACCTCGCGGATGCGGCGGCTCAGCGGCGCGCCCAGCAGGCGGGCGGCCTCCATCAGCTGCGCGGCGCGTTCGGCCAGCGCGGTGCGCGCCAGCAGGTAGACGTAGGGATAGAGCGAGAAGATGAACACCCAGACCGCGCCGGGCGTGTTGCGCACCTCGGGGAAGACGCGGCCCCGCAGTTCAAAAGTCTCGCGCAGCCAGACCTGCAGCGGACCGCTGAACTGCAGGAAGTCGGTGTAGGCGTAGGCCACCACATAGGCCGGCATGGCCAGCGGCAGCAGCAGCGCCCATTCAAAATGCCGCCGGCCAGGGAACTGGAACAGGGTCACGGCACTGGCCGTGGCCATGCCCACCACGGCCACGCCCAGCCCCACGCTCAGGCACAGCACCAGCGTGGTGGCGGTGTATTCGGGCAACACGGTCCGCGCCATTTCGCGCAGGATGTCCAGTGCCACCGCGTCCAGCTGCAGCCAGGACGCGGCCAGCGCCAGCACCGGCAAGGTCAGCAGCAGGGCGAGCGCGATCAGCAGGAACGGGGGCAACCAGCGGGGCATGGGGGAAGTGCAAAAGGCTTGGGGGCCGTGGAGCGGAGGTGGCGGCAGCGATGGCGCCCATCGGGCACCGGCCAGCCAACACAAATGAGAATTGTAGTTATCTACAATCGAGGCCATGTTCCTCAACGTCACCCAGCTCAGCGTGCAGTACCCCGGCCAGGCCCAGGCGGCGGTGGACGGTGTCTCGCTGGGCCTGCGCGCCGGCGACATCGGCGTGCTGATCGGCCCCTCGGGCTGCGGCAAGACCACGTTGCTGCGCGCGGTGGCCGGGCTGGAGCGGGCCAGCAGCGGCAGCATCGCGCTGCAGGGCGAACTGGTCAGCGACGGCCAGCACCATGTGCCGGCCGAGCAGCGGCGCATCGGCATGGTGTTCCAGGACTACGCGCTGTTCCCGCACCTGGACGTGGGCCGCAACGTGGGCTTCGGCATCCACCAGCGGCCCAAGGCCGAACGCGCCGCGCGCGTGGCCGAGGTGCTGCAGCTGGTGGGCCTGGACGGGATGCAGTCGCGCTACCCGCACGAACTCTCGGGCGGGCAGCAGCAGCGCGTGGCCCTGGCCCGCGCGCTGGCGCCGGCGCCGCGCCTGCTGCTGCTGGACGAACCGTTCTCCAACCTCGACGTGGACCTGCGCGAACGCCTGGCGCACGAGGTGCGCGCCATCCTCAAGGCGGCCGGCGCCACCGCCCTCTTCGTCACGCACGACCAGCTCGAAGCCTTCGCCATCGGCGACGTGATCGGCGTCATGCACCAGGGCCACCTGCACCAGTGGGACGACGCCTACGCGCTCTACCACCGCCCGGCCACGCGTTTCGTGGCCGAGTTCATCGGCCACGGCGTGTTCGCGCCGGCGCAGATCCGCCAGCAGGACGGCGAGGTGGTGGTGCAGACCCCGCTGGGCGCGCTGACCGACGTGGACGAATGCCCGCTGCCCGGCGCCTACGAAGCCGGCCTGTGCGACGTGCTGCTGCGCGCCGACGACATCGTGCACGACGACGCCGCGCCGGTGAAGGCGCAGATCGTGCGCAAAGCCTTCCGCGGTTCCGAATTCCTCTACACCCTGCGCCTGGCCAGTGGCGAGGTGGTGATGACCCACGTGCCCTCGCACCACGACCACGCGGTGGGCGAGTGGATCGGCATCCGCCCCCAGGTGGACCACGTGGTCACCTTCGAGCGCGGCGGCGCCGCAGGCTCGCCGCCGGCCCCGGCCATCCAGCGCAGCGGGCACCCCCCGGCGCCCTGAGCGGCGGCCCGGCGCCCGGCCAGGCCCCGGTGCCTCAGTTCAGCCAGCGCCTGAGCGCGGGCAGGCGGGGCAGCATCAGCGCATCCACCAGCCAAGCGGCCACCAGCACCGCCCCCGAGAGCGGGAAGGCCAGCCCCACCGCCAGCATGACCAGCGCCCCCGTCTTCCACCGCGCGGCGTTGGCCGGCGCACGCGGCGCCACCAGGCGGCCGGCCCGGGCCGGCCGGCGCTGCCACCACATGGTGATGCCGCTGACGCACAGGAACAGCACCGCCAAACAGAACACCACGTTGAGCCAGGCGCTCCACCGGCCCAGGTCGCCCTGGTGCAGGGCAATGCCGACGGCCATGAATTTCGCCATGGGCGAGTAGTCGGCAAACGACACCTGGGCCAGCACCCGGCCGGTGTGGCGGTCGATGTGCACGTAACGGTCGCCGGTCGGGTCGGTGAGGTCGCCGCCCATGCTGTCGGCGCTGATGGTGTAGACACCGGTTGCGTCCTGCGGCACGGCCACGCGGTACTGGCCGGCAAAGCCGATGCGGCGCGCGTAGGCGTTGACCGTTTCCAGGTTGACCGGCTGGCCGGCCGCGATGCCGGGCTGGCCGGCGGCCGAACCCGAGGCGGGCAGCGGCGTCAGCTCCAGGCCCCAGGGCACTTCCTTGAGGCCGGGCGTTGACAGCGCGGCGTGGGTGACGTCGGATGTGGGCACCTCGTCCCACTTGCTGGCCGGGAAGCTGCCCCAGGGCTGCACGAACTGGCCGCCCCAGATGCCGGTCCAGGCCAGGCCGGTGAGCAGGAAGAACCCCAGCACCAGGCCCATCCAGAACGCCACGCCCACGTGCAGCGACGCCCACCCGGCGCGGCCACGGGCGCGCAGATCGGGCAGCAGCACCCGGCGCCAGCCGTTCGGGCCGCGCGGCCAGGCCATGTAGACGCCGGTAACGAGGAGCACCATGCCCAGGCCGGCGGCGATCTCGATCAGCCGGTCGCCCAGGTCGCCGATCAGCAAGCTGCCGTGGATCTTCTCGGCCCAGGCGAACACGGTGTTCTCCTTGTCCACCGAGCGGATCACCTCGGCCGTGTACGGGTTGACCGCCACGGCCTCGACGCGACCGTCGACCTGGACCGAGAACCAGGCCGGCAGCGTGGCGCTCTTGGGCGCCACGTAGTCCTTGAGCTGCGCGCCCGGCCGGCGGGCCAGCACCGCCTGGGCCTGGGCGGTCACGGTGGCGGTCTGCGCCTGCGGCAGCACCGGGATGTTCATGCCCAGCCGGTTCTGGAAGCCGGTGAAGAACACCATGACCAGGCCGGTGAGGACCAGCATGGCCAGGAACGGCACGACGTACAAGCCGGCGTAGAAGTGCCAGCGCCAGGCCAGCAGGTGGAAGCGCCCCAGCCCGGCAGTCGGGATGGCGGTCGGCTCGGGGGACGGGGTGGCGGTCGGTGTGCGCATGTCGGTGTCGGTGGAGGTGTCGGCGGAGATGTCGGTACTGGAGTCGGCCCTGGTGTCGGTGCAGATCGCTGGTGAACCAGCGGCGTCGGTCACTGGCCCAGTGCGAGGCCGTGCGGCGCCCGGACCGTTGCGACCAGCGCGGGGGTGGCCGGGCGCGTCGGCCCGCTCTTGCGGCTGCGCGGGGGCAGCAGCTGGGCCAGGACCCGGCAGACGGTTTCGGTCTTGGCGTCCACCAGCAGGGCCACCTCGCGCAAGGTGGGCAGGGCCTGGCGCACCGCGTCGGCCTGCCCCAGGCGCCCCGCTTCGCGCACCGCACGGTCCAGCCCCATCAGCCCCAGCAGGTGGGTCAGGCGCTGCAACACGCTGCCGGTGCGCAGCAGGGCCATGTCCTGGCTGCGCCCCAGTTGCTGCAACAGGGCTTGTTGCAGCAGGGGTGCCGGCGGGGTATCGGCAGCGGGGCGCACCGGCTCCAGCCGGCAGTCGGTGAACGCACTGGCGCTGAGCTGGTAGGGCTGCCCGCACAGGGCCTCGGTGCCGATCAGGTCGCCCGGCAGGGCCAGTTGCACCGGCTGGCGGATCGGGCCGTGGTCGTGGTCCAGGCGCACGACGCCAGCGACCACGCGCCACACGGGACCGGATTCACCGGCGAGAAAAATGGACTGGTTGCTGGCGCAGGCCTGCGCCAGAGACAAGACAGCTGAGGTCATGAAACGCTCCTGAGAACGGCCGGAGCGAGCGCGCTCCGGCCATCGAACCAGCGGCCCGCCACAGGGGCCGCACGAGGGGTTCGGCGCCTGAGCGTCGGGGGCTCAGGCGCTCGGCTCAGCAGCGGGGGGCCCGCGTGCGCCGGGGCTGGGCGCACCCCGGGCGTGGGAAGCGGAATCCTGGTGACACGGCACGGCCCAGGGGCCGGCGGCCAGCGGCCACTGCGGCGGCGTCGGCAACAGCGGCGCAAACCGTTCGGCGGACAAGGCGCAATGGCCGCAGTCGTCCAGCGTGTGCGGCTGCTCGTCGGCGCTGAGCGGCCGAGCGGACGGCCCCTCGGCCGTCAGCTGCACCCACCGCAGGCCCTGCGCGCTGCAAAGCTCGACCCAGTCGCCCGCCACGCGCGTGCGGGCCAGCGCACGCGAGACCGCGGGCGCGAGCACGGCCAGCAGCATCGCGGCCAGCAGGCCGCGTGCCAGCACACGCATCAGACGGGGGGACATGGGCGTGGTCGGTCGGTCCGTTCGATCAGTGCTTGTGTTCCGCGCCCGGCTTCATGGGCATGGGGGCGTTGCCACCGCCCAGCGCGGTGACGGGGGCCTGGATCTCCTGCGTGAAGCGCTTCTTGGCCGCGTCTTCAAACACCAGGGTCAGGGGCACGCTGTCGCCGCCCTTGAGCGGCTGCTTGAGGTCCAGCAGCATCACGTGGTAACCGCCGGGCTTGAGTTCCAGCGTGCGGCCGGCGGCCAGGTCCAGGCCGGGCACCTGGCGCATCTTCATGACGTCGTTCTCCATCGCCATTTCGTGGATTTCAACCACGCCGGCCACCGGCGACTGGACCGACACCAAGCGCGCGCTGGCCGACGGGGTCAGCCGCATGAAGGCGCCGGTGGCCTTTTGCGTGGCCACGGTGCCGCGCACCCAGGCGTCTTCGACCTTGACGGTGGTTTGCGCCCAGGCGGTGGCGGTGAGGGTGAGCAGCGAAGCGATGAGCAGTTTTTTCATGGAGAACTCCTGTGATGGAACGTGGGGGAAAGGGAAAGGGGGAACGGAAACCATCAGACCGGCGGTTCGGCCAGCAACGCGCGCACGTCGGCGGTGTGGTCGTCGGCGGTCTGTTCGTGCCGCAGCACGGTGCGGATGCGGCCCTGCCGGTCGAACAGCCAGGCCAGGGTCTGGCGGCGCGGCAGGTCGGGGGAGCTGGCGGGGGCCAGCGCGGGGATGGTGGATCGACGAGGCATGGGGCCTCCTGAAACGGGGAACACACGGTGCGCCCGTCACAGGGCGCACCACGGCGTGGGGTTTCAGGCGGCCAGGGGCGGCGCGCGCGATTGGGCGGTGGCCCAGACGGTGGCGGCCAGGGGCGCGCGGTAGAACGCGGGCGGGAGATCGGTCAGGCGCGGCGGCAGTTCGGGCAGCGCCTGGGCCACCGGCAGGCCGGCGGCGCCACCGTGCAGGGTGCACCAGGGGCAGTGCAGGCTGGCGTCGCCCATGGCGCCGCCGCCGTCGGGCTGCTGGTCGCGCACCGCGCCGGTGTCGGCCTGCACCCAGACCATGCCGCTGACGCTGCAGACCTGCTGCCAGTCGGCCGCGTCACCGCCGGCCACCAGGGCCTGCGCCACGGTGGGCGCCAGCGCGCCCAGCACCAGGGTCAGCAGGGCGACCCAGGTGGTGATGCGGCGGTGCAGGCGCGACAGGAACATCCCGCCAGTCTATCAGTGCGCCCCGAAGCGCCCCTCCCCTCCCAGCAGCGCTGTTGCCGGGGCGACGCGCCACGGGCGAGCGGCACCCGAGAATGGCCTTTCCCCACAAACACCGGAGACACACCCCATGCTCACCCTCTGCGGCTTCGCGGCCAGCAACTACTACAACAAGGTCAAGCTCGCCCTGCTCGAAAAAGGCCTGCCCTTCGACGAAGAACTGGCCTGGGTCGGCGAGGTCGACACCGCCGCCAGCCCGCTGGGCAAGGTGCCTTACCTCAAGACCGACGCGGGTCCGATGTGTGAATCGACGGTGATCCTGGAATACCTGGAAGCCCACTACCCCGAACACCCGCTGCTGCCGGCCGACCCGTTTGCCGCGGCCAAGGCGCGCGAGCTGCTGCGCTTCATCGAACTGCACCTGGAACTGGTGGCGCGCAACCTCTACCCCGAGGCGTTCTTTGGCGGCAAGGTCAGCGACGCGGCCAAGGAAAAGACCGGCCAGCAGCTGCGGAAGAACGTGGCGGCGTTCGCGCAGCTGGCCAGGTTCTCGCCCTTCATCGGCGGCGCCGACTTCACCCTGGCCGATGTCGCCGCCGCGGTGCACCTGCCGCTGGTCAGCAGCGCCAGCAAGATCATCTACGGCGAAGACGTCCTGGCCGGCCTGCCGGTGCGCGACTACCTCAAACGCCTGGGCGAGCGGCCGACGGTGCAGCAGGTGAACGCCGACCGCAAGACCAACACCGAACTGATGCTGCAGCGCATGCGGGCGAAGTGACCCGGATCAGCGCTGACGCAGATCGGTGATCGCGCTGCGCAGGTCCTGCGCCCAGGCGCGGCGGTCGCGGCCATCGGCGGCCTGCGCCGCGCCGTGGTGCACCACCGCCTGCAGGCCGACCGCGCGCAGGGTCGACCAGATGGACTGCAGCAGGGTGGTGTCGCCGATGAACAGGGGCGCGTCGCTGCGCTGGCCGCTGGTGCCATCGACAAAATCCAGCGCCACCGGCATGACCGGCGCGTGGGCCGAGATGGCGGCCTGGATGAGGTTGGCGTGGAAGGGCAGCAGCTCGCGCCCGTCGCCGGTGGTGCCCTCGGGGAACACGGCCACCGTGTCACCGGCCTGGAGGGCGTCCGCCATCTGGTGCACCACCCGCATGGCGTCGCGCCGGCTTTCGCGTTCGATGTAGAGCGTGCCCGCGCCGGTGATGAGCGCGCCCAGCACCGGCCAGTGCCTGACGTCGGCCTTGGACACGAAGCGCGCCGGGTGGGCCGCGTTCATGACCACGATGTCCAGCCACGAGATGTGGTTGGCCACCAGCAGCAGCGGGCCGCGCTCGGGCGCAGAGCCTCGCAGCACCAGCTGCACCCCCAGGATGGCCAGCATCTGGCGCGACCACTCGCGCACCAGCAGCGCGCAGGCGTCGGGCGTGAGGCGGCCGAACTCGGTGCGGATCACCCACAGCCCGCGCAGCACGTGGCCCAGACCGCGCAGCAGGCGCCAGGCCGCGGCCACGTGCGAACGGCGGGCGCTGCTCACGCAGCGGTCCGGCGGGCCTCGTAGGCCACCTGGCCCGCCACCAGCGTGGCGCGCACGCGCACCGGCAGTTCGTGGCCCTCAAACGGGGTGTGCTTGCCCTGGCTGCGCAGGCCGGCGGGCTCCACGCGCCAGCTGCCGGCGGGGTCGAAGATGCACAGGTCGGCCTGGCCGCCCACGCTGATCTGCCCCACGCTGTGCTGCAGCGTGCCCAGGCTGTGGCCCAGCACGCGCTGCGGACCGGTGGTGAGCACGGCCAGCGCCTGCATCAGGCCCAGGCCGTCCTGCTGCGCCCACTTGGTGGCCAGGCCCAGCAGCAGTTCCACACCGGTGGCGCCCGGTTCGGCTTCGGCAAAGGGCAGCACCTTGGCGTCGGCGTCCACCGGGTTGTGGTCCGACACCAGGGCGTCGATGCTGCCGTCGGCCAGGCCGGCGCGCAGGGCTTCGCGGTCGCGCTGCTGGCGCACCGGCGGCTGCAGGCGCAGGCGGCTGTCGTAGTAGCCGATGTCCACATCGGTCAGGTGCAGGTTGTGCACGCTCACGTCGCAGCTGATGGGCAGGCCCTCGGCCTTGGCCTGGCGCACCAGTTCCAGCCCGGCGGCGCTGCTGATGCGGCACAGGTGCACGCGCACGCCTTTGTCACTCTCGCTGCGGGCCGCGCCGTGCACGCCGCGCAGCAGGTCAATGACGGTGTGCAGCGCGATGGTTTCTGCCACCACCGGCACACCGGCCAGGCCCATGCGGGTGGCCAGCGGGCCGCTGGCGGCCACGCCCTTGCCGAGCCAGAAGTCCTGCGGGCGCAGCCACACGGTGTAGCCGAAGGTGGCGGCGTACTGCAGCGCGCGCTGCAGCACCTGGTGGTTGACGACGGGCACCTCGGCCTGGCCGAAGCCGATGCAGCCGGACTCGGTGAGCTCGGCCATTTCGGTCAGCACCTCACCCTTGAGGCCGCGCGTGAGCGCGCCGAGCGGGAACACGCGCGACTGGTGCAGCTTCTCGGCGCGGAACTTGAGCATGTCCACCAGGCCGGGCTCGTCGAGCACAGGTTCGGTGTCGGGCGGGCAGACCAGCGAGGTCACGCCGCCGGCCACGGCGGCGGACATTTCGCTCTCGAGCATGCCGGCGTGTTCCTGGCCGGGTTCGCGCAGGCGGACGGCCAGGTCGACCAGACCGGGCGCGACCACGCAGCCGGTGGCGTCGATGGTGCGGTTGGAGTGGAAGTCGGGCGCGACCTTGCCGATGGCGATGATGCGGCCCGCCGCGATGGCGATGTCGGCCAGCTCGTCGCGGCCGCTGGCCGGGTCCATGACACGGCCGTTCTGGATCAGGATCTTCATGGTTATGCCTCGTTGCCGGCCACGATGCCGAGTACGGCCATGCGGACCGCGATGCCGAAAGTGACCTGCGGCAGGATCACGCTCTGCGGTCCGTCGACCACGGCGGACTCGATCTCGACGCCGCGGTTGATCGGGCCCGGGTGCATCACGATGGCGTCGGGCTTGGCCCAGCGCAGGCGCTCGGTCGTCAGGCCGAAGCTCTTGAAATATTCCTGGCTCGACGGCAGCAGCGCGCCGCTCATGCGCTCGTTCTGCAGGCGCAGGGTGATGACCACGTCGCAGTCCTTGATGCCCTCTTCGAGCGTGTGGCAGACGCGCACGCCCAGGTGCGACAGGTCGCTGGGCACCAGGGTGCGCGGGCCGACCACGCGCACGTCGGGGCAACCCAGCGTGGTCAGGGCGTGGATGTCGGAACGCGCCACGCGCGAGTGCAGCACGTCGCCGACGATGGCCACCGACAGGTTGCTGAAGTCCTGCTTGTAGTGCCGGATGGTGTACATGTCCAGCAGGCCCTGCGTGGGGTGCGCGTGGCGGCCGTCACCGGCGTTGACCACGTGCACGTGCGGGGCCACGTGCTGCGAGATCAGGTAGGGCGCGCCGGATTCGCTGTGGCGCACCACGAAGATGTCGGCCGCCATGGCCGAGAGGTTGGCGATGGTGTCGAGCAGCGACTCGCCCTTGGCTGTCGAGCTGCGCGCGATGTCCAGCGTGTAGACGTCGGCCGACAGGCGCGTGGCCGCGATGTCGAAGGTGGTGCGGGTGCGCGTGCTGTTCTCGAAGAACAGGTTGAACACGCTCTTGCCGCGCAGCAGCGGCACCTTCTTGACCTCGCGGTCGCTCACGCTGACGAAGCTGGAGGCGGTGTCCAGGATCTGCGTGAGGATGGCCTTGGGCAGGCCCTCGGTGGAGAGCAGGTGGATCAGCTCGCCGTTCTTGTTGAGTTGCGGGTTGCGGGCCATGGGGTCAGGCCTCCTTCTTGTTCTCGACCACGAAGCTCAGGCGGCCATCGTCGGCGCGCGCCAGCTCCAGCGTCTGCTGTTCGGGCAGGGACACGGTGGCGGCGCACACGTCGGCCTGGATCGGCAGCTCGCGCCCGCCGCGGTCCACCAGCACGGCCAGCTTCACGCAAGCCGGGCGGCCGTAGTCGAACAGTTCATTGATGACGGCGCGCAGGGTGCGGCCGGTGTAGAGCACGTCGTCGACCAGCAGCACATGGGCACCGGTCACGTCGAAGGGCAATTGCGTCTGCGCCGTCACGGCCAGGCCGCGGCGGCCGAAGTCGTCGCGGTGCATCGAAGACGACACCACGCCCGCGGCCCCGGGCAGGCCCAGGTCGCGCTGCAGGCGCTCGGCCAGCCAGGCGCCGCCCGAGGTGACGCCCGCCAGGCACACCGGTTCACCCAGCGTGGCCACCAGGCCGCGCACCCCGCGCAGCAGCTGGGCGTACAGCTGCTCCGCATCCAATGACAGTTGGCTCAATCCAGACTCCTCAAAAACTGTTCCAGGATGATGGCGGCCGCCGCAGCGTCCGCATCCTGCGCGCCCAGGCTGTGGGCTTCGGTGGTGCTGTAGCGCTCGTCCACCTCATAGACCGGCAGGCCGTGGCGGCCGCGCAGCTGGCGGGCGAACTTCTGCGCGCGCAGCGTGTTCTCGTGCGGCGCCCCGTCGGGGTGGTAGGGCACGCCCACCACCAGCGCGTCGGGCGCCCATTCCTTGATGCGTTCGGCGATCTTGGGAAAGCGTGCCTCGCCTTCGGCCGCGATGGTGCCGCGCGGCGTGGCGGTGCCGGTCAGCCGGTTGCCACTGGCCACGCCGGTGCGCTTGAGTCCGTAGTCGAAGGCCAGAAAGGTCTGCTGCGAGGCGGGCACGTCCATCGTCTTCATGCGTGGCCCGCGTCCGGCGACAGCATCCACGGCTGCAGGCCCAGCAGCGCCATGGCCTTTTCGTAGCGCTCGGCCACCGGTGTGTCGAAGATCAGCGCCGGATCGGCCTCGACGGTCAGCCAGCTGTTTTCGGTGATTTCCGACTCCAGCTGGCCCTTGCCCCAGGACGCGTAGCCCAGGGTGACGAAGACGCGGCGCGGGCCGGCGCCCGAGGCCATGGCTTCGAGCACGTCTTTGGAGGTGGTCATTTCCAGCCCACCGGGGATGGTCATGGTCGAGGCGTAGACCGATTCGCCTTCGGTGCCGCCATCGATGGCGTCGTGCAGCACAAAGCCGCGTTCGGTCTGCACCGGGCCGCCCTGGAACACCGGCTGCTGCGCCAGATCGTCTCGGCCCAGGGGCAGGTCCACTTTTTCAAACAGGCGGGGCAGCAAGATGTCGCTGGGCTTGTTGATCACCAGCCCCAGCGCGCCGCGGTCGCTGTGTTCGCACATGTAGACCACGCTGCGGCCGAAAAGCTCGTCGCTGAGGCCGGGCATCGCAATCAGGAAATGATTGGTCAGGTTGATGGAGGCAGAATCAGCGGACATCCAGCGATTTTAAGCCGCGGCCCCGAGCCCAGACCCACCTTCGACCATTCTCCACGCCGCGCATGAACACCTACGACCACGGCCTGATGTGGTTCCGCCGCGACCTGCGCGCGCAGGACAACGCCGCCCTGCACCACGCCCTCAAGGCCTGCCGGCGCGTCTGGTGCGTGTTCGTCTTCGACACCGACATCCTGGACCCGCTGCTGGCCCGCGGCCTGCAGGCCGACCGCCGGGTGGAGTTCATCCGCGCATCGCTCGTGGAACTGGACGAGCAGCTCCGGGCGCTGGGCCAGGAACACGGCGCGCAGGGCGTGGGCCTGATCGTGCGCCACGGCAAGGCGCAGCAGGTCATCCCGGCCCTGGCCCGTCAACTGCACGTGCAGGCGGTGTTCGCCAACCACGACGACGAGCCCCATGCCCACGCGCGCGATGCACAGGTGCGCGGCGACCTGGCCCACGCCGGCGCCATGTTCCACGGCCACAAAGACCATGTGATCTTCGAGCGGCGCGAGGTGCTGACCCAGATGGGCCAGGCCTACGGCGTGTTCACGCCCTACAAGAACGCCTGGCTGCGGCAGCTGGACGACTTCCAGCTCCAGGCCTACCCGGTGCGGCGCCACGCGGGCGCGCTGGCACCGGTGCCCGCCGAGCTGGCCGCGCCGGTGCCCACGCTGGCCGACATCGGCTTTGCGCCCACCAACCTGTCGCAGCTGCCGCTGCCCACCGGCAGCCGTGGCGCCACCCAGCTGCTGGAAGACTTCGTGGAGCGCATCGACCGCTACCACGAGGCGCGCGACTTCCCGGCCGTCAAGGGGCCGAGCTACCTGAGCGTGCACCTGCGATTCGGCACCGTCTCGGTCCGCCAGCTCGCGCGCGTGGCCTACCCGATGCACCTGCAAGGCATCCAGGGCGCCAGCACCTGGCTGAGCGAACTCATCTGGCGCGACTTCTACCACCAGATCCTGGCCAACTTCCCGCACGTGGCGGACAAGGCGTTCAAGCCCGAGTACGACCACATCAAATTCGAGCACGGCAAACACGCCGAGGCCCTGTTCGCCGCCTGGTGCGAAGGCCGCACCGGCTACCCGCTGGTGGACGCGGCGATGGCGCAGATCCACCAGACCGGCTACATGCACAACCGCCTGCGCATGGTGGTGGCGAGCTTTCTGGTGAAAGACCTGGGCCTGCACTGGCGGCGCGGCGAGCAACACTTTGCCGACCACCTGATCGACTTCGACCTGGCCGCCAACAACGGCGGCTGGCAGTGGGCCAGCTCCAGCGGCTGCGACGCACAGCCCTACTTCCGCATCTTCAACCCGGTGAGCCAGAGCGAGAAGTTCGACCCGCAGGGCAAGTTCATCAAGCGCTACCTGCCGCAGCTGGCCGACCTGCCCGAGAACTGCCTGCACGCGCCCTGGCAGGCGCGCGAACTGGAACTGGCCGCGGCCGGCGTCGAGCTGGGCAAGACCTACCCCAAGCCCATCGTGGACCACGCCGAAGCGCGCGAGCGCACCCTGCTGCGCTATGCGGTGGTGAAGAAGCCCGGCGCAACGCCGAAATGAAAAACCCCGGCGCGCTGGCCGGGGTTTTTGCGATGGAAGGAAGGACGCTCAGGCGTCCACCGCCAGCTTCGCGTAATGCGCGATCAGCGCCAGCAGTTCGTCTTCCGAATACGGCTTGCCCAGGTAGTGGTCCACGCCCAGTTCGCGTGCGTGCTCGCGGTGCTTTTCGGCGATGCGCGAGGTGATCATGATCACCGGCAGTTGGGCCAGGCGCGGGTCGCTGCGGATGTTGCGCACCAGGTCGAAACCGTCCATGCGCGGCATTTCGATGTCGGACAGCACCACCGTCGGCCGCTCCTGCTGCAGCCGCTCCAGCGCCTGCAGGCCGTCGGCCGCCATCGACACGCGGTAGCCCTCGCGCTGCAGCAGGCGCTGCGTGACGCGGCGCACGGTGATGGAGTCGTCCACCACCAGCACCAGCGGCACGCCGCTGACCGCCAGGTCCACCGCCGGCGTCTCGTCGTCGGCCACCACGGGCCTGGCGCGGTGGGCCTGCGAGGCCACCCAGCCGGGCACCTGCGCACCGTACACCGTGGCCAGCGCCACCGGGTTGTAGATCAGCGCAACCGCGCCCGAGGCCAGCACCGACATGCCGGCCAGGCCGGGCAGGCGCGAGAGCTGCGGCCCCAGGTTCTTGACCACCACTTCCTGGTTGCCCAGCACCTCGTCCACGTGCATGGCCACGCGCTGCGCGGCCGAACGGAAAATGACCACCGGCAGCGTGCGGCCCTGCGCCTGCAGCGACTGCGCCGACGACTGCAGCAGCGCGCCCGCCCAGTAGAACGGCACCGCCTCACCGGCCACGAGAATCTGCCCCTGGGCATAGGCCTGGGCCAGCTCGGCCGCGCTCAGGCGGCGCACCACTTCCACCAGGTTGGACGGCACGCCCAGCGTCAGCGCACCGGCGCGCACCATCACCACCTGCGTCACCGCGGTGGTCAGCGGTAGCACCAGCTTGAAGCTGGCCCCCTTGCCGGGGCGCGAAGCGGTCTCGATGCGGCCACCGAGCGCGACCACGTCGGTGCGCACCACGTCCATGCCGACGCCACGGCCGGCCAGCGACGACACCTCGCTGGCCGTGCTCAGACCGGGCGTGAAGACCAGCTGGGCGGCGTCCTCGTCGCTGAACACCTCGCCGGACGCGGCAAAGCCCTGGGCCAGGGCCTTCTCGCGCAGGCGCTCCAGGTCCAGGCCGGCGCCATCGTCCTCGAACACCACCGACACGTCGTTGAGTTCCTGCGCCAGGCGGATGTCGATGCGGCCTTCGGCCGGCTTGCCCTGGGCCAGGCGCGCTTCGGGCGCCTCGATGCCGTGCACCACACTGTTGCGCAGCAGGTGTTCGAACGCGGCGGTCATGCGGTCGAGCACGCCGCGGTCCATTTCGATGTGGCCGCCGGAGATGTCCAGCCGCACCTGCTTGCCGGTTTCCTTGGACGCCTGGCGCACCACGCGGTACAGGCGTTCGGAGATACCTTCGAACTCCACCATGCGGGTGCGCAGCAGATCGCGTTGCAGTTCGCGCGTCTGGCGCGCCTGGGCCACCAGCCCGTCTTCGGTCGATTCGACCGCCCGCTGCAGGTTGCGCTGCACCGTGGCCACGTCGTTGACCGACTCGGCCATCATGCGGGTGAGTTCCTGCACGCGGGTGAAGCGGTCGAATTCGAGCGGGTCGAACGACTGGTCGGCGTCGCGGGCCTGCGCCAGGCGCGACTGCATCTGGGTTTCGGCCTGCAGTTCCAGGTCGCGCAGCTGCTGGCGCAGGCGGTCCAGGTTGCCGGTCAGGTCCTTGAGCGAGCCGCGCAAGGTGACCAGTTCGGACTCCATGCGCGAACGCGAAATCATCACCTCGCCGGTCTGGTTGACCAGGCGGTCCAGCAGCTCAGGCCGCACGCGCACGGCGGCGCCGGCGCGGGTCGGCGCGGGCACCGGCGCTTGCAACAGGGCCAGGCCGGTGAGGCCGGCGCCGGGCATCGCCGCCGCCGCGTCCGGTGTTGCAGCGGCGGTGTCGGGCGCGGTCGCAGCGTCCGACGGTTCGGGCTCGGCCGCCGGCATGGGCTGCAACACCTCGGCCAGCGGCACCACGCCCGCGGGCGCCAGTTCGGGCGCGGTCTGCAGCACACCGTGTGTGGCCGGGTCGGTGTGGCGCAACAGGTCGAAGCGCGCGGCGATGGCGTCGAACGCCGCCGTCAGGGGTTCGATGTCGGCGCTGACGAGGTTCTCCGAACCCAGGCGCTCGGCGTCGGTCTCCATGCGGTGGGCCATTTCGCCCAGGCGCAGGGCGCCGGCCAGGCGGGCACTGCCCTTGAGCGTGTGCAGGTTGCGCAGCACCTCGGCACGCGCACTGGTGTTGTCGGGGCGCGCGGCCCACTGGCGCAGCGCGCCGGCCAGCTGCGGCAGCAGTTCCTGGGCCTCGTCGGCAAAAATCGGGAACAGATCGACGTCGATGGTGTCCAGCGCGTCGATGTCGTCGTCGATGTCCTGCACCGGCGTCTGGCGGGCCAGCGGCAAGGGCGCGAACTCGGTGGCCACGCTGCCAAAGGTGGAGGCCGCAAAGTCGGGCGGCGCGAAGGCCGACGGCACTTCGTCGGGCGCCACCACGGCCACCGTCTCGGGCGGCGTGGGTACCGGCGTCACGCCCCACTGGGTGTTGAGCACGATGTCCAGACCGTCACCGGGCGCCGCCGCGGACGCTTCGGCGGTTTCGTCGGGCATGGGCACCGGCGTGTGGATCACGCGCTCCAGCGCGGCCAGCAACTCGGGGTTGGGTTCCTTGTAGAAACCGGCCGCGAACTGGTGCAGCAGGCGGCGGATGTCTTCGGACGCATCGACAAACAGCTGCGCCTGTTCGGCACTGGCCGGGTGGCCCTCCTCCTGGTGCAGGCTGACGGTGCCAATGGCGTGTTCCAGCGAACGGGCGATGTCGGACAGCGGCTGGAAGCCGACGGTGGCCGAGGCCCCCGCGAGCGAATGCGCCAGCGCTTCGGCCTGGTCGTGCACCGGTTCGTGCGTTTCCAGCGCCCATTCGGCCAGCCCGTTGCACAGGCGGCGCGACCACTCATCGGCCTCGTTGAGGTACACGTTGTAGAGCTTGATGCCGATGCGCAGCGGACCGATGACCTTGGTCTGCTCGTCCGGCATGTCGTCGAACCCGTCCGGCTCGGCCTCCAGCGGTTCGAAGGTGTCGGCTGGCACCTGCGGGACGGCGGTTTCGGGCTCCGGCTCGATCGGGGCCTCCACGGCCTCCACGGCATCCACAATCTCTGGTGCGGCAAGCTCGTCGGTCGCAAGCGCATCCAGCACGGCCTCTTCCGCAGCCACCTCGTCGCGCTCTGGCGCATCGCCCAGCACCGGCTCCCCGGCGTCGGTCGCCAGCGGGGCGGACTCGCTGAGCACCAGGTCCAGCGCCGGTTCGGGCGGCACGTCCACCGGCTCGGTGGCCGGCGGCAGGAAGGCGTCCAGGTCCAGCGCGATGTCGGCGAACATCGACGGCAGGCTGTCGGCGGGGGGCGTGCGTTCGGGGGTGTCGGTGCGGTCCGGCGGCGCCTCGGCCGCGGCGGCCTGGGCCACGTTCGAGACCTGGGCCAGGCTGTGGAAATCGATGTCGGCCAGCAGCGGCGGCGCCTCGACCGGCAGGTCCGGCAGGGGCTCGGCCTCCACCAGGTCGAAATCAATGTCCAGCGGTGTGGTTTCGGCAAACACCGGCTGGTCGGCTGCGTCGGGCTCCAGACGGGGCTCCGCCTCGACCATGTCGGTGAACTCAACCAGCTCGGCCACGTCAGCGGGTTCGCCCGCCTCCGCTCCGTCGATGGACGGGAACGAAGGCTCGGCGATCCGGGCCACGTCGACCGCTTCCTCGGCCAGCACCTGGGCCGGCGGCTCGACCACCGGCAACGGCTCGGCAACGGTCTCGACGGGGGACGCCACAGCCACCAGGGGCTGGTAGCGCGCCTCGTTGCGCCAGGCCTCGCCACTGGCGCGGAAGGGCTGGGCCTTCCAGGCGCCGTCCTGGTGGGTGACGATGTCTTCCACCCACTGGCCAAAGCGGTCCAGCGCATCGTTGGACAGCTGCAGCAACCCCGGCGCGGCCGGTCGCTGCTCGGCCAGCACGGCGTTGAGCACCTGCTCCATGGCCCAGCCAGCTTCGCCGAACTCGGTCAGCCCGACCATGCGGGAACTGCCCTTGAGCGTGTGGAAGGCGCGGCGCAGCGTGGTCAGGTGTTCCAGATCGGCCGGCTGCTCCTGCAGCTGGCGCACCGCGCTGCGGCCATTGGCCACGACTTCACGGGCTTCCTCCAGGAAGATGTCGAGCAGCTCTTCGTCTTCATCGGCCGGCACCGGCTCGGCAACCGGAGCGGGCGCGGGCGCCGGCACCACCGGCGCGGCGGTCTGCGACAGCTCGAACAGAGCTTGCGCACCGGCCGCCACGTCGTGCTGCACCAGGGCCTGCGCGGCGTCGCGGGCGGCCTTGGCCACCCCGTCCTGCTCGGCCAGCGACGCGCGGTCGGCCAGCGAACCGAGTTGCTCGCTGAGGTCGGCCAGATCCACCGCCGACTGGGCCCCCTCCACCACCTGGTGCACATCGGCGCTGATGGCCTGGGCCTCGTGGGCGGGCGCTTGTGGCGTGACGCCGGCCTGCACGGTGCGCCCCATCAACGGCACCAGCTCGCCCAGCGTGTCGTCGAACACGAACAGCTTCTTGGCCAGCGACGGCTGGTAGCTGAGCATGTCCACCAGGAAGCTCAACGCGCTGAGGCTGTTGCCCAGGTGCTGGAAGGTGCCGGCCTCTCGGGCCAGCGCTTCGTCCACCTCGGTGTCCAGGATCTGTTCGACCGTGGCGCGCATGCGCGTGACGGTCTGCACCGCCTGGTCCAGCCCCAGCACCGAGAGCACGCCGCGCATCTGCGCCAGCTGCGAGACGGCCACGTGCAGGCCGGCCTTTTCGGCCGGCGCGCGGAAGAACTGGTCCAGCGATTTCTCGGCCTCGCCCAGCGACACCTTGAGTTCGCCCACCACGCTGCCCAGCGTCTGGCGGTCGCTCACGCGGCGGTAGAGCTGCTCCATCCAGGCGTCCAGCGGTTGCGCCGGCTCGCCCGCGATCACCCGGTCCAGCCGCGCGGCCAGGGCCTGCGTGCGGTCCTTCAGCTCGTGGCGGCCCGGGTCGAAGTCCTCGAACGCGGCCTCCAGGTACAGCGTGGTGGTGGCCACCTCCATCGACAGCTCGGGCCGCAGCGACCCGGGGTCGCGCGCGGCCTGGTCCACGGCGCGCACCAGTGCCTGCGCCAGCACGGCACTGGCCGGGTGCAGCTTGATCAGCGAATCGCCGATCAGGCCGAACTGGTCCACCACCTGGCGGGCGCGGTTGGCGTCGCCGCCCGAAAACAGCGACCACGATTCCTTGGCCGCGTTGATGCGCTTGCGCGCCTGCACCAGCAGCGCCGGATCGAAACGGCCGAGCGACGCCTGCGTGTAGTCCACCGGCGGCGCGTCGCCCAGCCCGAAGGCGGCGCGCACCGCCGCCAGCTGCAAGGCTTTGCCCGCGGGCGCGGCCTGGGCCTGCGCGCAGAAGAACAGCAGGTCGTGCAGCAGGGTCTCGGACACCTCACCCGCCGTCTTGGGCTGGCTGAGCGCCGCGAACTGCAGCAGGATGCGCGAGGCCGCGCGTTTGACGTAGGCGTCAGGGGGCAGCAGGTCCAGCGAGACCGCTTCAAAGTAAGCCGCCGCCACGCGCCAGAACGTGGTCACGCGGGGCACAGTGGCACCGGCCGACAGCCCGGCGCTCAGGCGCGCCAGCTGCTGGGCCGCGGCGTGGCTCTGGGTCTTGACCAGCAACAGCACCAGACGGTCCAGCATGGAACGCAGGGGGGCCTCGGGCTGCAGCGGTTTGGCATCGGCCGGCGCGGCCAGGTTCAGGCCCCGCTGTTCAAACGGCCAGAGGTCGGCCGGGTGCACGCGTTCGGCGGCGGCCAGCTCCTGCACCTCGCGGTACTGCGGAAACAGCGCCACCGGCTGCACCGGCTTGTTGTTGAGCACGGCTTCCAGGTACTCGATCAACGCAAAGCCCGCCCGCTCGACCTTGCCGGCGGCCTCTTCGGTGCAGTGCTGCGGCTTCTGCACGAAGCGCTGCACCGCGGCCTCCATGGCGCGCAGCACCTGCGCCGGGGCGACCAGGCCCACCATTTCCAGCGCCCCCACGGCCTGGTGCAGCTGCTGGCGCGCGATGCGCAGCGAGGCCGGATCGGCCGCCTCCAGATCGTTGTGGCGCGACTGTTCGGTTTCGCGCACAAAGCGCTTGATGGCCTTGGTGGCACCGTCGAGCGACTTGCGCAGCTCATCGAACACCCAGGCCAGTGGCCCGAGGTCTTCCAGTGGCGCGTCCGGGGTCAGGGAGCCGGGGCGGGTATCGAGCATGGTGTGGAACGGTCAGCGCCGTGGTACGTCAGGCGATCTTGAAACGGGCCACCGACTGGCGCAGCTCTTCGGCCATGGCCGAGAGTTCGCGCACCTGCTGGGCCGTCGAACGGGTACCTTCTCCGGTCTGCTCCGTCACCGCAAAAATGTGCTGGATGTTGCCGGCCACTTCGTTGGCCGACTCGGCTTCGCGCGACGTGGCACTGGAAATCTGTTCGATCAGCTCGGCCAGGCGGCGCGACACGCGGTCGATCTCGGTCAGCGCGTTGCCGGCGTTGTCCGACAGCTTGGCCCCTTCAACCACACCCTGGGTGGAACGCTCCATGGCGGCCACCGCGTCCTGCGTGTCGGTCTGAATCGCCTTCACCAGTGCCGCGATCTGGCGCGTCGCGTCGGCCGAGCGTTCGGCCAGACGCTGCACTTCTTCGGCCACCACCGAGAAGCCGCGACCGGCTTCACCGGCCGACGCGGCCTGGATGGCGGCGTTCAGGGCCAGCACGTTGGTCTGCTCGGTAATGTCCGAAATCAGCTCGGTGATTTCACCGATCTCCTGTGATGACTCACCCAGCCGCTTGATGCGCTTGGAGGTTTCCTGGATCTGGTCGCGGATGGCGTTCATGCCGCCGATGGCGTCTTCCACCGCCTGCAGACCGGATTCGGCGGCTTGCAGCGAGGCACGGGCCACCTGGGCCGATTCCTGCGCCTGGCCCGACACCTGGTTGATGCGCTGCGCCATGTCCAGCACCGACTGGCCGGTTTCGCGGATCTCGCGCAGCTGTTCGGTGGAGGCGGCCAGCAGTTCGGTCGAGGTGCTTTCCACCGCCGACGTGGTCTGCGCCACGCGGGTGGCCGTGGCCTGCACGTTGCCCACCAGCGAACGCAGTTCTTCGACCGTGTAGTTCACCGAGTCGGCGATGGCGCCGGTGATGTCCTCGGTCACGGTGGCTTCCTGCGTCAGGTCGCCTTCGGCCACCGTCTGCAGTTCGTTCATCAGCCGCAGAATGGCCGCCTGGTTGGCGTCGTTCACGCGCTTGGCGTCCTGCTCCAGCGACTCGGCCGCGAGCTTCTGGTTTTCCGCCACGCGCTGGCGCTGGCGGCTGTCCTGCAGCTGCACGTAGGCCAGGCCGGCACCACAGGCCAGGGCAAACAGGGTGGACAGCACCAGCGCCGCCAGCTGGCCACCGGCCAGACCGGCACGGCCCGAGAGCTGGTCCTGCAGCTGCTGCAGCCCCAGGCGCAAGGGTTCGCTGTCGGTCACGATGGCGGCCTGCGCTTCGCGCGCCGACACCAGACCCTGCAGGTTGCCCAGAATGGCGCCCGCCTGCGTGCGCGTTTCTTCGTAGAGCTTGAGCAGAGCTTCCAGGCGCTCCTTCACCTGCGCGTCGGCGGTGGGCGCCAGCCGCAGTTCGGCGCTGCCCTTGAGCAGGCCGTCGGTGATTTCCTTGAAGGTGTTCAGGTCCTTGCCCAGCAGGAACACGGCCTCGGGGCTGACGCCTTCCATGGTCAGGAACTCGTTGGCCGACTTGCCGATGCGCTGGGTCAGCATCACGAGCTGGCCCGCGGCGGAAATTTCAGCGGCCGGCGCGTTCTGCTGCAGCTTGAGCGACGACACCGTTTCGGCGATTTCCAGCAGGTCGGACGACTGGCGGTTGATCAGGCGCAGGGCATCGCCCACCTGGGTCAGGATCTTTTGCTGGGCCAGCACGGAGGCGGCGTGGCGTTCGGCCGCATCCACCTTGGGCAACAGCGCGTCGATCTCGGCGTCGAAGGCCCCGCCCAGCGGCTGGATGTCCAGACTGTCGTCGCCGTTCTTGAGGCCACGCACCGAGCGGGTCAGCACCTCGGCACTGTCCTTGACTTCCGGGAACGCCGACACGCTGCCCACCAGGGCCTGCGACACGCTCTTGGCCAGGCGTTGCGACTGCATCAGCGCCTGACCGCTGGCGGCCAGCTGCTGGCTGGCCTTGTTGGTCTGGCTCAGCACATAGAAGATCACGCCCGCCAGCACCAGCACGGACACGCCCAGCAGCATGGTCAGCAGGCGGCGGTGCTGGTCGGCCGGCTTGCGCCCCAGCAGCGGCACCGCCACCGCACCCGACTCGTCGGCGAGCAGGCTGTCATCGCCGTGCATGCGGCTTTCGGCGAACTGCTGGTCCGCCGCATCGGGCGCCAGACGCGCGGCCGCCAGTTCGGCGAGCGCCTGATTCGAGGCCTGACTCAGGTCGGGCTCGTCGGCACCGTTTTTCTTGAACAGTCCCTGGAATCGATCAAGCATGGCCATGAAAAAAACCTTCCAACTGATGAGCAACGTGCAATGTCAAACGAGGCGCAGACCGGGCAGCACCGCGCCCCGGCTGCGGCTTTCGTCAGGCCGCAATGGCCAGAAAGCCAGGATCCGTGACCAGGGCCTGCAGGTCCAGCTCCTGCCAGGCCTGCCCCTGGTGGTCGATCAGGGAGCGGGCAAAAAACGGGGGCGCTTGCGGCGGGCGGGGCGCGATGGCGCCGAACATGGCCGGGTTGCGCAGGCCCAGCAGGCGATCGATCCAGAGCACGGCGTTGACGCCAAACGCCGCATGCAAGCTGACCAGGCGCGTTTCCGAGGTCACCCGTTCCAGGGCAGACCCGGTGGTCAACAGGGTGCGACCGATCAGGCCCGGCAGGTCCACCACACCGTGCAGGCCGCCGCGCAGACTGGCCACGCCGGCGTACCAGGGTTTGGTGTAGGGCACGGCCTGCACCGTGGTCCACGGGAAGATTTCGCCCGACTGCACCAGCGGCACCAGGAAGCGTTCGCCTCCGGCTTCCAGCGCCAGCCACGACGCGGTGGTGGCTTCGGTCTTGGCGGCGGTCAACCGTTGCGCCAGGCGCTCTTGCAGTTCTTTGAGTGACTGACGGTTGGCCATGCTCGGGGTGGACGGTGTGCGGCTGGCGCGCTCAGCCGAGCGCGCGAATCTTGGAGAGCAATTCTTCTGCGTTCACCGGCTTGGTGACGTAATCGCGTGCACCCTGCCGCATGCCCCAGACCCGATCGGTTTCCTGGTTCTTGCTGGTGCACATGATGATGGGAATGCTCGAATACTGGGGATCGCGTGCGATCGCCCGGGTCAACTGAAATCCATTCTGACCGGGCATCACCACGTCCATCAAAATGAGTTCCGGCTTTTGCTCGCCAAGCCGACGAAAGGCCTCTTCGGCATTCTCGGCGGTGCGCACGCTGTAGCCGTTTTTACCCAGCAGATCCGACAGCACCATCAGCTCGGTCTTGGAATCATCCACAACCAGGATGTTTTTGATCGTCATCACGCGGCTCCGGTGAGGTGTGCGCCAAACTGCTGCACGGCTTGCAGCAGCTGGTCTTTGGTGAAAGGTTTGGTCAGGTGTTCCTGCGAACCGACCATGCGCCCGCGGGCCTTGTCGAACACGCCGTCCTTGGACGACAGCATGACCACGGGAATGCTGGCGAAGCGGGCATTGCGCTTGATGATGGCGCAGGTCTGGTAGCCGTCCAGGCGCGGCATCAGGATGTCGCAGAACACCAGGTCGGGCTGGTAGTCGTTGATCTTGGCCAGGGCGTCGAAGCCGTCTTCGGCCAGCAGGACGTCGTGACCGCCCTGCTTGAGAAAGATTTCCGCACTGCGGCGGATGGTGTTGCTGTCGTCAACCACCAGGACTTTGAGGGCAGGTGTCGTGCTCACGGCAGTGGGGCTCCAGGCATCAGGTCGGGGGTGACAGAGGGGGTGGAATCGTCAGCAGGAGCGCGGCGCGCATCGCGTCAGATCTGCACCATTTCGAAGTCTTCCTTGCGGGCGCCGCACTCGGGGCAAGTCCAGTTCATCGGCACGTCGGCCCACCGGGTTCCGGGTGCGATGCCATGCTCGGCGTCGCCCGTGGCTTCGTCGTAAATCCAGCCACAGATCAGACACATCCACGTCTTGGCGTCGCTCATCTTTTATAGGGGTGTTGTCTTAGAATGCGGCCATTGTATAGAGCCACGGTGCGCCCACCAGGGTGCCCATCCGCAGGCGGTTCCCAAGGGCGACAGGCGTGCGCCACAGCCCGCGCGACGCGCACCGACCACCCTTGCCCACCCCCCCATGACCCACCCCACCGACACCCGCACACCCGAGGCGGATGACGCCGCCGAACAGGTCTCGCTGCCCTGCGTGATGGTGTTCAACGCCAACGACCCCAGCGGCGCCGGCGGCCTGAGTGCGGACCTCACGGCCATGTCCAGCGCCTCGGCCCACGTGCTGCCGGTGGTCACCGGCACCTATGTGCGCGACACCTCGGAAGTGCACGACCACATCGCCTTCGATGAAGAAGCCGTGGCCGACCAGGCCCGCGCCGCGCTCGAAGACATGCCGGTGCAGGCCTTCAAGGTCGGCTTCGTCGGCAGCCCCGAGAACCTCAGCGCCATCGCCGAGATCGCCACCGACTACACCGAGGTGCCGGTCATCGCCTACATGCCCGACCTGTCCTGGTGGGACGAGGTGGCCATCGAGACCTACCTGGACGCGTTCGCCGAACTGATGCTGCCGCAGACCACGGTGCTGGTGGGCAACCACAGCACCCTGTGCCGCTGGCTGCTGCCCGAGTGGGAAGGCGACCGCGCGCCCAATGCCCGCGAAGTGGCGCGCGCCGCCGCGGTACACGGTGTGCCCTACACCCTGGTCACCGGCTTCAACGCCGCCGACCAGTACCTGGAAAGCCACCTGGCCAGCCCCGAGACCGTGCTGGCCACCGCACGGTACGAGCGCTTTGAAGCCACCTTCAGCGGCGCCGGCGACACGCTGTCGGCCGCCCTCACCGCCCTGATCGCGGGCGGCAACGACCTGCAGGCCGCCTGCGCCGAAGCCCTGACCTACCTCGACCAGTGCCTGGACGCAGGCTTCCAGCCGGGCATGGGCCACGCCATACCGGACCGCCTGTTCTGGGCCCACAGCGACGACGACGACACCGAGCCGACCGAAGCCGACAACGACGCCCCCGACAGCGCGCTGGACGCCGGCGATTTCCCTCTCGACACCACCAAACACTGAGCACCCCATGAGCGACCGCAACCTTGAACTGTTCGAACGCGCCAAGCGCCTGATCCCCGGCGGCGTGAACTCGCCCGTGCGCGCCTTCCGCGCCGTCGGCGGCACACCCCGTTTCGTGCAGCGCGCGCAGGGCGCGTATTTCTGGGACGCCAACGACCAGAAGTACATCGACTACATCGGCTCCTGGGGTCCGATGATCCTGGGCCATGGCCACCCCGCCGTGCTCGAAGCGGTGCAGAAGGCGGCTCTGGACGGCTTCTCGTTCGGCGCACCCACCGAGCGCGAAGTGGAACTGGCCGAAGAGATCATCAAGCTGGTGCCCAGCCTGGAAATGGTGCGCCTGGTCAGCTCGGGCACCGAAGCGGGCATGAGTGCGATCCGCCTGGCGCGAGGCGCCACCGGCCGCAAGACCATCGTCAAGTTCGAGGGCTGCTACCACGGCCATGCCGACGCGCTGCTGGTCAAGGCCGGTTCCGGCCTGGCCACCTTCGGCAACCCGACCAGCGCCGGCGTGCCGCCCGAAGTGGTGCAGCACACCCTGGTGCTGGAATACAACAACGTGGCGCAGATCGAGGCGGCCTTCGCCGAACACGGCGCCGACATCGCCTGCGTGATCATCGAGCCGATCGCCGGCAACATGAACTTCGTGCGCGCCAGCGTGCCGTTCGTGACGCGCATCCGCGAGCTGTGCACGCAGCACGGCGGTCTGTTCATCTTCGACGAGGTGATGACCGGCTTCCGCGTCGGCCTGGGCAGCGCGCAGGGCCACTACGCTTCGCTGATCCCCGGCTTCGAGCCCGACATGACGGTGATGGGCAAGGTGATCGGTGGCGGCATGCCGCTGGCGGCCTTCGGTGGCAAACGCGCGGTGATGGAACATCTGGCGCCGCTGGGTGGCGTCTACCAGGCCGGCACGCTGTCGGGCAACCCGGTCGCCACCGCCTGCGGTCTGGCCACGCTGAAAGAGATCCAGAAGCCCGGCTTCTTCGAAGCGCTGTCGGCCAGCACACGTTCGCTGGTGGACGGCCTGAAGGCCGCGGCAGATGCCGAAGGTGTGCCGTTCAGCGTGGACTGCCAGGGCGGCATGTTCGGCTTCTTCCTGATGTCCGAGCTGCCGCAGAACTACGCCACCGTGATGAAGACCGAAGGCGCGAAGTTCAACACCCTGTTCCACGGCCTGCTGGACCGCGGCGTGTACATCGCGCCGGCGCTGTACGAAGCGGGGTTCGTGAGCGCGGCCCACACCGCTGACGACATCGCGGCCACCGTGGCGGCGGCGCGCGAGGTGTTCAAGCAGCTGGCTTGATCCATTTCACTTTTGTCTGAACGGCCGGGGGGTTTCCTCCGGCCGTTTTGTTTTGTGCGCGTGGTGTTTCGCCCATGGACCTCGCGCAATGTGGATGGTGGAGCTGGCGGCCGGACGCCCGCGAGCGTGAGCCGGAGAACGGGCGCCACGAGCCCCAGCCCACCCACAACAGCCGGCAAGAAAAAGAAAAGGGCTCCCGAAGGAGCCCCTTTTCAATGAAACGACCGCCGATCAGTGACGGAAGTGGCGCACGCCCGTGAACACCATCGCCACGCCACGCTCGTTCGCGGCGTCGATCACTTCCTGATCGCGCATCGAACCACCCGGCTGCGCCACGCAGGTTGCGCCCGCATCGACCACCACGTCCAGACCGTCGCGGAACGGGAAGAAGGCGTCGCTCGCGACGACCGTGCCTTGCAGGCTCAGCTTGGCGGCCTCGGCCTTGATGCTGGCGATGCGGGCCGAGTCCAGACGGCTCATCTGGCCGGCGCCCACACCCATGGTCATGCCGTTCTTGCAGAACACGATGGCGTTGGACTTGACGTACTTGGCCACCTTCCAGGCGAACAGCAGGTCCTGCAGTTCGGCGGGGGTGGGCTGCTTGACGGTGACCACCTTCAGATCGGCCAGGGCCAGCTCGTGGTTGTCGGCGGTCTGCAGCAGCAGGCCCGAACCCACGCGCTTGGCGTCCATGGCGTTGCGGCCCTGGTCCCAGGCGCTGGCGCCACCGGCCGGCAGCGCGATCTTCATCAGGCGCACATTGACCTTGGGTTTGAAGATTTCCAGCGCTTCAGCGGTGAAGTCCGGCGCCATCAGCACCTCGACGAACTGCTTGACCACAGCCTCGGCCGCGGCCTTGTCCACCGTGCGGTTGAAGGCGATGATGCCGCCGAAGGCGCTGGTGGGGTCGGTCTGGAAGGCCTTGGCGTAGGCCTCGTGCGCGTCCTGGCCCACGGCCACGCCGCAGGGGTTGGCGTGCTTGACGATCACGCAGGCCGGCGCCTCGAAGCCCTTGACGCATTCCCAGGCCGCGTCGGCGTCGGCGATGTTGTTGTAAGACAGTTCCTTGCCCTGGAGTTGCACGCCGGTGACCAGCGAGCCAGGGGCCGGGTACAGGTCGCGGTACAGCGCGGCCTGCTGGTGGCTGTTCTCGCCGTAGCGCAGGTCCTGCACCTTGATGAACTGGCCGTTGGACTGGCCGGGGAACAGGTTGCGCGAAGGCACGTAGCTCTCGGCCAGCTTCTCTTCTTCAAACGTCACCGACGAGAGGTAGTCGCTGATGGCGCCGTCGTACTGGGCGATGCGATTGAAGGCAGCGACCGACAGTGCGAAACGCAGCTTGTCGCTCAGTTTGCCGCTGGCCTTGAGTTCGGCGATCACGGCGGCGTACTGGCCGGCGTCGGTGATCACGCCCACGTCCTTCCAGTTCTTGGCGGCGCTGCGCACCATGGCCGGGCCGCCGATGTCGATGTTCTCGATCGCGTCGGCCAGCGTGCAGCCGGCCTTGGCCACGGTGGCTTCAAACGGGTAGAGGTTGACCACCAGCAGGTCGATGGTCTCGATGCCGTGCTCTTTCAGCGCGGCCATGTGCTCGGGCAGCTCGCGGCGGGCCAGCAGGCCACCGTGCACTTTGGGGTGCAGGGTCTTGACGCGGCCGTCCAGCATCTCGGGGAAGTGGGTGACCTCGGCCACTTCGGTGACCGGCAGGCCTTTGTCGGCCAGCAGCTTGGCGGTGCCGCCGGTGGACAGAAGGGTCACACCGAGGCCGTGCAGGGCCTGGGCGAATTCGACGATGCCGGTCTTGTCGGAGACGGAGAGAAGTGCGCGCATGGGGGGTTCTCGGGAGGGTTTCGGATCGGGTTCAGTCAAGAAGCTTGTGTTCGAGCAGCTTCTTGCGCAGCGTGTTGCGGTTCAGCCCCAGCCATTGCGCGGCGCGCGACTGGTTGTTTTGCGACTGCTCCATGACGACTTCGAGCAAGGGCCGTTCGACCGCCTTGACCAGCATGTCGTGCAGGTCGGCCGGGTCGGTGCCGTCGAGGTCGCGGAAATACGCTTCGAGGCTGGCACGCACACAGTCGTGCAGGTTGTGGTTGGAGCTCATGCGGCCAGTTTCCAGTGTTCTTCTTGTGTCGATGGGTCGGCCAGGGACTGTGCCCAGGCGTCCAGGGTGTCGCGCACGCAGGCCAGTTGCGCCTCGCAACCGGACAGGGTGTTGATGCGGCGGCGAAAAGCCTCGGCCTCCGATGCGGGCACCGGCAATGCGCGTGCGTACCAGCCCAGGTGCTTGCGCGCGCTGCGCACGCCGGTGTATTCGCCGTACAGCGCGTAGTGGTCTTCCAGGTGGTCCAGCAACCAGGCCTTGACCTCCATCAGGTCGGGCGGCGGCAGCGCCTCGCCCGTGGCCAGGAAGTGCGCGATCTCGCGGAAGATCCAGGGCCGCCCCTGCGCGGCGCGGCCGATCATGATCGCGTCGGCGCCGGTGTGGCGCAGCACCTGCAGCGCCTGCTGCGGGCTGTCGATGTCGCCGTTGGCCACCACCGGGATCTGCACCCGGCTCTTGATGAGCGCCACCGTGTCGTGCTCGGCCACACCGCTGTAACCCTGTTCGCGGGTGCGGCCGTGCACAGTGAGCATCTGCACGCCGGCCGCTTCAGCGGCCCGGGCGATGGCCGGGGCGTTCTTGCCGTCGGCGCACCAGCCGGTGCGCATCTTGAGCGTGACGGGCACGCCGTGCGGGGCCGCGGCGGCGACCACCGCCTCGACGATCCCGATGGCCAGCGCCTCGTCCTGCATCAGGGCCGAACCGGCCCACTTGTTGCAGACCTTCTTGGCCGGGCAGCCCATGTTGATGTCGATG
>NZ_JASJOY010000225.1:0-17461 GCF_031426985.1 Hydrogenophaga sp. | reverse complement strand
GCGGCAACACCATCACCACCCAGATGCGCCGCATGGGCGACAGCGTGGACTGGACGCGCGAGTACTTCACCATGGACGAGAAGCTGTCGACCGTGGTGACCGAGACCTTCGTGAAGCTGTTCCAGCAGGGGCTGATCTACCGCGGCAAGCGCCTGGTGAACTGGGACCCGATCCTGATGTCGGCCGTGTCCGACCTGGAAGTGGAGAGCGAAGAAGAAGACGGCTCGCTCTGGCACATCGCCTACCCGCTGGTCAACGGCAGCGGCCACCTGACCGTGGCCACCACCCGCCCCGAAACCCTGCTGGGTGACGTGGCCGTGATGGTCCACCCCGAGGACGAACGCTACAGCGCGCTGATCGGCCAGTACGTCAAGCTGCCGCTGTGCGACCGCGAGATCCCGGTGATCGCCGACGAGTACGTGGACCGCTCCTTCGGCACCGGCGTGGTCAAGGTCACGCCCGCGCACGACGCGAACGACTACGCCGTTGGCCAGCGCCACCAGCTGCCCATCATCGGCGTGCTGCACCTCAACGCCACCATCAACGACAACGCGCCCGAAAAATACCGCGGCCTGGACCGTTTCGTCGCGCGCAAGCAGGTCGTGGCCGACCTCGAAGCCGCCGGCCTGCTGGTCGAAGTCAAGAAGCACAAGCTGATGGTGCCGCGCTGCGCCCGCACCGGCCAGGTGATCGAGCCCATGCTGACCGACCAGTGGTTCGTGGCCATGACCAGCAAAGGCAACGAGCACAACACCAGCGGCATCTCGATCGCCGACAAGGCGATCGCCGCCGTGCAGTCGGGCCAGGTGAAGTTCGTGCCCGAGAACTGGGTCAACACCTACAACCAGTGGATGAACAACATCCAGGACTGGTGCATCAGCCGCCAGCTCTGGTGGGGCCACCAGATCCCGGCCTGGTACGACGAGCAGGGCCAGGTCTACGTGGCGCGCAACGAAGCCGAGGCACAGGCCCTGGCCGGCGCCGGCAAGACGCTCACGCGCGACCCCGACGTGCTCGACACCTGGTACTCCTCGGCGCTCGTGCCCTTCAGCACCATGGGCTGGCCGAACCAGACCGACGCCGCCACCGACGACTACAGCCTCTACCTGCCCAGCAGCGTGCTGGTCACGGGCTACGACATCATCTTCTTCTGGGTCGCCCGGATGATCATGATGACCACCCACTTCACCGGCCGCGTGCCGTTCAAGGACGTCTACATCCACGGCCTGGTGCGCGACGCGCAGGGCCAGAAGATGAGCAAGTCCGAAGGCAACGTGCTCGACCCGGTGGACCTGATCGACGGCATCTCGCTCGCGCCGCTGCTGGACAAGCGCACCACCGGCCTGCGCAAGCCCGAGACAGCACCCAAGGTGCGCAAGCAGACCGAGAAGGAATTCCCCGACGGCATCCCGGCCTACGGCGCCGACGCGCTGCGCTTCACCTTCGCGGCGCTGGCCTCACTGGGCCGCAGCATCAACTTCGACAGCAAGCGCTGCGAGGGCTACCGCAACTTCTGCAACAAGCTCTGGAACGCCACCCGCTTCACGCTGATGAACTGCGAAGGCCAGGACTGCGGCCTGTCCGAACACGCGGCGGCGGCCTGCGTTCCCGGCGGCGGCTACCTGGACTTCAGCCAGGCCGACCGCTGGATCGTCTCCAAGCTGCAGCGCGTCGAGGCCGAGGTGGCCCAGGGCTTTGCCGAGTACCGGCTGGACAACGTGGCCAACACGGTCTACGACTTCGTCTGGAACGAGTTCTGCGACTGGTACCTGGAAATCGCCAAGGTGCAGATCAACACCGGCAACGAAGCGCAGCAGCGCGCCACCCGCCGCACCCTGATCCGCACGCTGGAGACCATCCTGCGCCTGGCCCACCCGGTCATCCCGTTCATCACCGAAGAGCTGTGGCAGAAGGTGGCCCCCGTGGCCGGCCGTGCGGGGCCGTCGGTGAGCGTGGCCGCCTATCCGGTGAGCCAGCCCGAGCGCATCGACGAAGCCGCCGAGGCCCAGGTCGCCAAGCTCAAGGGACTGGTCGACGCCTGCCGCACGTTGCGCGGCGAGATGAACGTGTCCCCCGCGACCCGTTTGCCGCTCTACGTGGTGGGCGACACCGCCTTCATGCAGGCCAACGCCGCGGCCCTGCAAGGCCTGGCCAAGCTGAGCGAAGTGAAGGTGTTCACCGACGAGGCTGCCTGGGCCGCCGCGGCACAAGCCGCCCCGGTGGCGGTGGTCGGCGAGGCGCGTCTGTGCCTGTTCATGGAAATCGACGTCGCCGCCGAAAAAGCCCGCCTGAGCAAGGAAGCCACGCGCCTGGAAGGCGAGATCACCAAGGCCAACACCAAGCTGGCCAACGAAGCCTTTGTGGCCAAGGCGCCGGCCGCGGTGCTGGAGCAGGAACGCAAGCGTGTGGCCGACTTCGGCGCGACCCTGGCCAAGGTGCGCGAGCAGCTGGCGCGGCTGGGCAACTGAACGTCATCCGCTAGCAAGAGGCCGCGGGGGGCTGCACGTCGGCCCAGCGTGCCGCTCGGTCCAGAGCCAGCGCGGAACCGGCTCCGCCGGGCCGCTGCTGGCGCCCCCTGGGGGGTGACGCCGCAGGCGGCGCCGGGGGGGGCTACTTCACCGCCGCATCGACAACGCCCCCCACTGCGAGGCGGTGAGCGCCTGCGGGTCGTCTTCCTGATCGGTCGAATACTCCAGGCTGTCGAGCACCGAGAAGTCGCTGACTTTGGCCTCGGCCTGGGCGGTCATGGGCGACAGCGTTTCGTGGATGCGGTGCGCCACGTACCAGCTGGCGCGCAGCTTGGCCTCGCGGGTGTGCGAGCCCAGGCGCGGCGTCAGGTGCAGGTTGGGAATGCCGTACAAGGGCGTGCCTTCGGCGGCGAAGGTCGGGCTCGCACCGTCGAGCAGGCAGGCGTCGATGCGACCATCGGTCAGGGCCAGCGCCAGCGCCTCGGGTTCAAACAGCGAACTGCGGCTCACGCCCACCCACAGCTGGCCGGGCTTGCAATGGTTGAGCACCCGCTCGTTGAGCCAGCCCTTGAAGCGCGAGGCGTAGACCACCTGCAGCGACACCGCATCGGAACGGCCCAGCAGTTCGTGCAGCGACACCGGCTCGACACCCAGCTTGTCCCAGATGGGGGCGGCGTGGTGCACCGCCGGGTCGTAGCCCACCAGGCGCACGCCCAGCCCCTTGAGCATGGGCGCCAGGGTGTGGGCCACCGGCGCCAGCCCCAGCAGGCCCACGGTGCTGCCGCACAGCTCGCGGCCCATGCGCACCTGCGAGATCTTGCGCCCCAGCAGGGCGCTGACCATGCCGCGGCGGTAGAGCATGAGCAGGCCGTACAGCAGGTATTCGGCGTTGGACCGCACCGTGGCGCTGCGCGCCTGCACCACACGCACGTTGCGCTTGGCGCAGGCGTCCAGGTCGGTGTTGTCGCTGGAGATCTGCATGCGCGCGACCAGTTCCAGCTTGGGCGAAAAGTCCAGGAACTCCTGCGACACGATCACGTGCGGCGGCAGCACGATGGCGCGGGTTTTGTAGGTGGCTTTGCGCAGTTCGATCGGATCGTCGCCCAGCTCGGGGCGGAACGTGACCTCGTGCCGCTCCTGCAGCCACTGCAGGGCTTCGGGCACCAGGGGATCGATCAGCAGGACTTCCATGGAGCGCGAACGGCCGAAGCGATGTGCGGACGGCCGGCCACCGCCATCAGCGGCGCTTGAGAACGGTGAAGTGTTCGCTGCCCGCGGTCTGTTGCGACACCAGCTCGTTGCCGGTCTGCTTGGCAAAGGCCTGGAAATCGCGCACCGAACCGGCGTCGGTGGAAATCACACACAGCGTCTGACCGCTGTGCATCTCGGCCAGGGCCTTCTTGGCCTTGAGGATGGGCAGGGGGCAGTTCAGGCCGCGGCAATCGAGTTCTTTGTCGGCGTTCATGGGTTGGGGTGTGTCCTGTTGGTTCCGAATTCTATGCGCGCCACGAAAACCCCGGCCGCTTCAAGCGGTGGCCGGACCTGGCGCTGGGTCGGACGGCAGCGCGTCCATGAACGTCGGTTCGATGCCGCGCGAACGCAGCCAGTCGGCCAGCGCAAAGCCGGTGCCCGCGCGCCAGCACCGCACCTGCGCCGGCTCGAACAGTTTGTATTCCAGTAGTTCGGGCGACAGGGTCACCGTGCCCTCGGCCTGGGCGTGGTAGGTGATGAGCACCTGGTTCATGCGCTGGAAATCGTGCACCCCCACCAGGCTCAGCGCGGTGGTGCGCAGGCCGGTTTCTTCGGCGATCTCGCGGCGGATGCCTTCCTCCGGCGTCTCACCCGCTTCCATGAAGCCGGTGATCAGGCCGAACATGCGGGTCTGCCAGGCCGCGTTGCGCGCCAGCAGCACGCGCCCATCCAGTTCGACGATGGCGGCCAGCACCGGCGTGGGGTTGTTCCAGTGGGTGAAGTCGCAGGCCGTGCAGCGCAGGCGCTGCTTCGGCCCGCCGTCCTCCTGCGCCACGGTCAGCGCCAGCGGCGCCGCGCAGCAGGGGCAGAAGCGGTAGTCGGCCGCCATGCGATCAGGCCGGAAACACGCCGGTGGACAGGTAGCGATCGCCCCGGTCGCAGACGACGAAGGCGATGGTCGCGTGCTCCACCTGCGCGGCGATCTGCTGCGCCACCCAGCAGGCGCCGGCGGCGGAAATCCCGCCGAAGATGCCCTCTTCGCGCGCCAGGCGGCGGCACATGTCCTCGGCATCGGACTGGCTCACATAGACCAGCTCGTCCACCGCGCTCGGGTCGTAGATCTTGGGCAGGTATTCCTGCGGCCACTTGCGGATGCCGGGGATGCGCGAGCCCTCGCTGGGCTGGGCACCGATGATGCGGATGGCCGGGTTCTTCTCTTTGAGGAAACGCGAGACGCCGGTGATGGTGCCGGTGGTGCCCATGGCGCTGACGAAGTGGGTGATGCGCCCGCCGGTCTGCTCCCACAGCTCCGGCCCCGTGGTTTCGTAGTGGATGCGCGGGTTGTCGGCGTTGGCGAACTGGTCGAGCACGCGGCCCTTGCCCTCTTTTTCCATCTTGTCGGCCAGGTCGCGTGCGTACTCCATGCCCCCGCTCTTGGGCGTGAGGATGAGTTCGGCACCGAAGGCCTTCATGGTCTGGGCGCGTTCGATGGACAGGTCCTCCGGCATGATCAGCACCATGCGGTAGCCCTTGATGGCCGCGGCCATCGCCAGCGCAATGCCGGTGTTGCCCGAGGTCGCTTCGATCAGGGTGTCACCGGGCCGGATGTCGCCACGCTCCTGCGCGCGCTGGATCATGGACAGCGCGGGCCGGTCTTTCACCGAACCGGCCGGGTTGTTGCCTTCGAGCTTGCCCAGCACCACGTTGCCGCGCGTGCGGTTGGCCTCGGCACCGATGCGTTGCAGGGCCACCAGCGGGGTGTGGCCGATGGCGTCTTCAATGGTCGGGTAATTCATGCACACCACTGTGCCATAATTTCGAGCTCTTCCAAGACACCCGCCCGGGTGGCGAAATCGGTAGACGCAGGGGATTCAAAATCCCCCGCCAGAGATGGTGTGTCGGTTCGAGTCCGACCCCGGGCACCACATTCAAGGCCGTGCAGCACCTGCTGCACGGCCTTTTGTTTTGGTGTCGTCGGCTGGTTCACCGGCCGCCTGCAACTCCTCCTGAAGCAAGCGCTGGTACACCTTGGGCAACTCGCGGCTCATGCTGTTGTTCTCGATGCCGTAGCCCAGGCTGGTCCAGGTGCCCGAGAGGCGGCGCAGCACCGGCTGGACGCGCCCTTGCCGCAACTGCGCCGACACATTGCCCCAGCGCCCTTCCTGCAGCCAGGCATGCACCACGGCGTCCTGGTAGACCGGCGCAAAGCTCAGACCCGTGGCGTCCAGCGCGTCGCCAGTGCGCTGCGGGTGGTAGCGCGCGGCCAGTTCCAGCCAGGTGCTGTAGAGCAGCTGGTAGCGGCCCGCAGCGGTGGAGCAATTGCCCCGGTTGGGCCCCTGGCCGATGGCTTCACAGCGGTTGGGGTGCCGCTCCAGCGTGCCCACGTATTCGCCGCCGTAGACCACGTGGTAGGGCCGCAGCACGTTCGATTCACTGGCCGAGATGGTGCGCATGAGCGCGCGCAGGTAGGGATCGCCACCGCCCATCACCAGGGGCTGGGTGCCCGGCAGCAGCAGCCAGGGGCGCCACAGCCAGAGCAGCAGCAACATCAGCAGCACGGCCACCAGCGGCAGGGCCACACGGGCGCGCCAGGGCGAGTCCCAGAAGGCACTGGGCGGCGGTGGCGTTTCGGTGGGCAGGGACAGCGGCATGGGGCTCGGCAAACGGACAGCGTGGTGCTGACACAATGGCCGCATTGTCCAACACGCCGCCCGCGCACCGCGTCCCATGCTGCTTGCCCTCCCCGCCCTGCTGACCGGTCTGTTGCTGCTGGTGTGGTCCGCCGACCGGCTGCTCGAAGGTGCGGTGGCCCTGGCCCGCCATGCACAACTCTCGCCGCTGCTGGTGGGGCTGGTGGTGGTGGGCTTTGGCTCCTCGTCGGCCGAGCTGGCGGTGGCCACCGCCGCCGCCTGGCACGGCCACCCGGCACTGGCACTGGGCAGCGCCTGGGGCGCCAACATCGTGGGCCTGTCGCTGGTGCTGGGTGTGACGGTGCTGGTGCGCCCCATCAGCGCCCGCTCGCCGGTGCTGCACCGCGAACTGCCCCTGCTGCTGGCCGCCACGGTGCTGACCGGCCTGCTGCTGTGGGACGGCGTGCTCTCGCGCCTGGACGCGGCGCTGCTGCTGGCCGGCTTCGTGGCGCTGCTGGTCTGGTCGTGGCGGCAATCGCGCCGCAGCGAGCCCGACGCCCTGGCGGAAGAAACCGCGCTCGAACTGCACACCCACCCGCTGGGCACCGGCCACGCGGTGCGGCGGATTCTGCTGGCCCTGCTGGTGCTGGCCACCGGCGCGGCGCTGCTGGTGTGGGGCGCAGTGGAGGTGGCCCTGGGCCTGGGCGTCAGCGACCTGACCCTGGGCCTGGGTGTGGTGGCCCTGGGCATCACCCTGCCCAGCCTGGCCACCTGTGTGGCCGCCGCCCGCAAGGGTGAGGACGACATCGCGCTGGGCCATGTGGTGGGCGCGGGCCTGTTCAACACGCTGGCGGTGGCCGGCCTGGCCGGCCTGATCGAACCGCTGGACGTGGACACCGCCGTGTTGTGGCGCGACCTGCCGGTGATGGCGGGCCTGGCACTGGTGCTCTATCTGCGAGGCCGGGACGAGCGCCAACCCACCCGCCTGGGCCACACCACCGGCCGCGCGCTGGTGGCGGTGTACCTGCTGCACGCGCTGGCGATCATCGTCACCTCGGGGCCTGGATAAGAGCTGGAGCCCCCACGCTCCGCCGCTGCGCGGGTCGCTGCCCCAGGACCGGGAAGGGACCCGGTCCTTTCCGGGTCCGTGGGGCTGGGCCTGCCTTGTGAGCGACCCGGCGGCTGGCCTGTCCGAGCCCCCAAGCATCCGCCGCTGACGCGGCTCGCGGCTCCAGGTCAGGCGCGCAGGCCCTCGGCCACCGTGGGGTAGCGCAGGCGCAAGCCCAGCTCGGCTTTCATGCGCTGGTTGTGCAGGCGGCGCGATTCGCTCATGAAGCTCAGCAGCACCAGGGGCAACTGGTCGCCCGCGGCGTCGCGCGCGATGCGCGGCGGCCGCGGCAAGCCGTACAGGTCGGCCGCCAGATCGAAGTAGTCGCCCATCTTGAGTTCGGTGTCGTCGGTCACGTTGACCACGCGCTGCGGCCGCGCGCGCCAGAGCGCGAGCACGCAGGCGCGTGCCAGGTCGTCGGCGTGGATGTGGTTGGTGTAGACGTCGTCTTCGCTGCGCAGCACCGGCGTGCCGCGCTGCAGGCGGTCGCGCGGCGTGCCGCCGGTGCGGTCGGGTGCGTAGATGCCGGGAATGCGCAGCACCGTGCTGCGGCTGCCGGTGATGCGCCCGAACCAGCGCAGCGTGGCTTCGGCATCGACCCGGCGCCAGGCGCGCGGGGTCAGCGGTTGCGTGGGGGTGGCCTCGCTGACCCAGCGACCGCCACAGTCGCCGTAGACCCCGCTGGTGGAGCCGTAGACCAGGCTGGCCGGCGCGCCGCGGCGCCACAGCGCGTGCACCAGGGCGCGGGTGCGGGTGTCCAGGCGCCAGTCCTGGCCATCGCCCGAGGGCGGCGGTGCCAGGTGCAGCACCCGCGTGCCCAGACCGGCCAGGCGCTGCAGCGTGGCCGGCGCGTCCAGGTTGCCCAGCAGGGGCGTGATGCCCTGCGCCCGCAGTTCGGCGCGGCGCCCGGCGTCGGAGGTCAGCGCCAGCAGGCGCACCCGGCGACCGCCGCCCAGTTCGCGTGCGGCGCGCTGCCCGACGTCGCCACAGCCCACGATCAACACCCGTTCGCGCCGGAAGCGCGCGGGCAAAGCACCCAGCAGATTCATGTCAGAAAGGGATTTGAGACAATCGATGTCCGCCGTCGCGGACCTCAGGGCCCACTCTCGCGGCCATCTTCACTCGTCCAGCCAGTATGACATTCACCATCACCGTGCAGCCCAGCGGGCGCGCGTTCCAGGCACAAACCACCGAAACCCTGCTCGCCGCCGGCATCCGCCAGGGCATTGGCCTGCCCTATGGCTGCAAGGACGGCGCTTGCGGCTCCTGCAAGTGCAAGCTGGTCAGCGGCAGCGTGAGCCACGGCCCGCACCAGGCCAAGGCCCTGAGCGAGGCCGAGGAAGCCGCGGGCTATGTGCTGACCTGTTGCGGCACGGCGCACAGCGACGTGGTGCTCGAATCGCGCCAGGTCACCGAGGCCGGCGCCTTCCCGATCAAGAAGATGCCGGTGCGCGTGAGCGGCCTGGAGCGCGCTTCGCACGACGTGATCGTGCTGCGCCTGCAGCTGCCGGCGGCGGACGCCTTCCAGTACCACGCGGGCCAGTACGTGGAGTTCCTGCTGCGCGATGGCGACCGCCGCAGCTATTCCATGGCGAACGCGCCGCACACCCAGGCGGCCGGCCCGCAGATGGAGCTGCACATCCGCCACATGCCTGGCGGCAAGTTCACCGACCAGGTGTTCGGCACGATGAAGGAGAAGGACATCCTGCGCATCGAAGGGCCGTACGGCAGCTTCTACCTGCGCGAGGACAGCGACAAGCCCATCGTGCTGCTGGCCTCGGGCACGGGCTTCGCGCCGGTCAAGGCCATCCTGGAACACATGGCGCACACGGGCAACACCCGCCCGGTCACGCTGTACTGGGGCGGCCGCCGCCCGGCCGACCTGTACCAGGCCGCCTGGATCGAGGCGCAGCTGGGCGTGATGCCCCTGCTGCGCTATGTGCCGGTGGTCAGCGACGCCCTGCCCGAAGACGGCTGGACCGGCCGCACGGGCTTTGTGCACAGCGCCGTGCTGCAGGACATTGCCGACCTCTCGGGTCACGAGGTGTACGCCTGCGGCGCGCCCATCGTGGTCGAGTCGGCGCGGCGCGAATACCTCGCCGCCGGCCTGCCCGAAGAGGCCTTCTTCGCCGATTCCTTCACCAGTGCAAAGGACAAACTGTGAACATCCGCCGCCAACTCATCGCCCTTGCCGCCACCGCTCTGCTGGTGGGCCCCGCCCTGGCCCAGTCCGACAAGGTCACGCGCATCGTCGTGCCCTTCGGCGCCGGTGGCCCCATCGACCAGACGGCGCGCATCCTGGCCGAGGCGGTCAAGCCGGCGCTGGGCACGGTGATCGTGGAAAACCGGCCCGGCGCGGGCGGCAACATCGGCGTGAGCGCGGTGGCCAAGGCCGCACCCGACGGCCTGACCCTGGGCATTGCCACCACCGCGTCGCACGGCATCAACCCCTGGCTGTTCAGCAAGCTGCCCTACGACCCGGTGAAGGACTTCGCCCCCGTCACACAGATGCTGCGCGTGCCCAACGTGCTGGTGATGAACGCCGAGACCGCCCAGCGCCTGGGCATCCAGACCCTGGCCGACCTGCTGAAGTACGCCAAGGCCCACCCGGGCAAGCTCAACTACGGCTCGGGCGGCAACGGCAGCGCCGGCCACCTGGCCGGTGAACTGCTCAAGAGCCAGGCCGGCATCTTTGCGGTGCACATCCCCTACAACGGTGGCGCCCCGGCACAGCTGGGCCTGCTCTCGGGCCAGGTGGACTTCAACATCGACAACCTGGCGACGGCGGCGGCCAACATCCGCGCGGGCAAGCTCAAGGCGCTGGCCGTGACCACGGCCCAGCGCAGTGGCGTGCTGCCCGAGGTGCCGGCCCTGGCCGAAACCCTGCCGGGCTTCGAGGTGGACACCTGGTGGGGCCTGATCGCCCCCGCGGGCACGCCGGACGCCGCGCTGGCCAAGCTCCACAGCGCGTTTGCGGCGGCGCTGAACTCGCCCGACGTGAAGGTGAAGTTCGCACGCCTGATGGCCGAGCCCGCGCCAAGCACGCCGCAGGCTTTCGGCGCCTTCCTGCAGAAGGAACGCACCAAGTACGAACGGCTGGTCAAACTCAGCGGTGCTCAGGTCGACTGAGCGTCTCCACCGCACCAGCAAAAACGGCACCCTCGGGTGCCGTTTTTGCTGAGGTGCCCGCGGCCTCACTCGGCCAGCAGTTTCTTCACATCCCCCGCCAGCGCCGGGGCGCCGCTGCCGTAGCGCGTGTACAGGCGCACGCGGCCCTGCGTGTCGTACACGTAGCTGCCGGCCGAGTGGTCCATGGTGTAGCTGGTGGCGGTCTGGCCGTCGACCTTCTTGTAGTACACGCGAAAGCGCTTGGCCAGCTCGGGCAGGCCGTCGGCCGTGGTGTAGAGCGCGAGGAAGCTGGGGTCGAAACTGGCCATGTACTGCTTCATCACCTCCGGCGTGTCGCGCGCCGGGTCCACGCTCACGAACAGCCCCTGCAGCTTGTCACCGTCGGCGCCCAGCAGGCGCTTGGCTTCGGCCAGCTCGCCCAGCGAGGTGGGGCACACGTCCGGGCACTGGGTGTAGCCGAAGAAGACCACCACCACCTTGCCTTTGAAGTCGGCCAGGGTGCGCTGCTGGCCGTTGTGGTCGGTCAGCTGGAAGCCGGTGGCGTAGTCGGCCCCGGTGATGTCGATGCTGGCAAAGCCCGACGCGGTGGCGTCGGCGGGTTTGTCGGAGCAGCCCGACAGCAGGGCCGCACACAGCCCCCCGAGCACGGTGAGTCGGCGCAGTGTGTTCATGGCAGGTAGTGGTCGATGAGCAGCGCCGCGAACAGCAGCGACAGGTGGATGAGCGAGAAACGGAAGGTCTTGCGGGCCAGGCCATCGGAATAGTGGCGCCAGAGCACAAACGCATAGCCGCAGAACCCGATGGACAAGGCCACCGCCACCGCCAGGTAGAAGTAGCCGCTCATGCGCATGATGAAGGGCATGAGGCAGGCCGCGAACAGCACGAAGGTGTAGAGCAGGATCTGCAGCCGCGTGAACTCGGACCCGTGTGTGACCGGCAGCATGGGCAGGCCGGACTTGCGGTAGTCCTCCACCCGGTACAGCGCCAGCGCCCAGAAGTGCGGCGGCGTCCAGAGGAAGATGATCAAGAACAGGATCAGCGCCTCGGGCGAGACCACGCCAGTCATGGCGGCCCAGCCCAACACCGGCGGCATGGCGCCCGATGCCCCGCCGATCACGATGTTCTGCGGCGTCAGCGGCTTGAGGATCACGGTGTAGATCACCGCATAGCCGACGAAGGTGGCGAAGGTCAGCCACATGGTCAGTGGGTTGACCCAGATGTAGAGGATGGCCGAACCCATGGCACAGAGCAGGGCCGAGAAGCTGAGCGTCTGCACGTTGCTGAGCTGGCCTTTGGCGGTGGGGCGCCAGGCGGTGCGCTTCATCTTGGCGTCGATCTGCTGTTCGACCACGCAGTTGAACGCGGCCGCCGCGCCCGACACCAGCCAGATGCCGAAACAGGCGATGGCCGCCAGCTGCAGCTGCGCCGCGCTGGGCAGGCCGGGCACCGCCAGCACCATGCCGATGAGGGCACAGAAGACGATGAGCTGGATCACGCGCGGCTTGGTCAGCGCATAGAACTGGCGCCAGACCGGCAACGGTGCGGGCAAGGCGGTGGAAGTGGGCGCGGAGCTCATCAGGTCAGGCGGGAGATGTTGAATTTGGAGGCGCTCACGGTGTCGTAGGCGGTGCGGGTGCCGAAGATGGCGCCGGTCAGGACGATCACCAGCGCGGCGGCGCCGCCGGTGTGGGCGACGGCGGCCACCAGGGGCCAGTCGAGCACCACGTTGCTCAGGCCGCTGAGGAACTGCCACAGCGCCAGCGCGACGATCCAGCGTGCCGTGGGCCGCGTCTCGCGCGCGGCCCAGAGGCGCCAGGCCAGCCAGCCCAGCGCGATGAACACCGCGTAGGCGCTCAGGCGGTGCACATAGTGGATGGCGGTGAGCGCGGCAAAGGGCAGCGCGTCACCGGTGTGGGCCATGCCCAGCTCGCGCCAGAGCGCAAAGCCGTGGCGCAGGTCCATGTCGGGCCACCAGCCACCCTGGCAGGTGGGGAATTCGCTGCAGGCGAGCACCGCGTAGTTGGTGCTGACCCAGCCGCCCAGGGCGATCTGCAACCACAGCAGGGCATAGACCAGGCCCAGCGCGAAGCGGGTGCCGTTGTGCAGGTGCACCGGCCCCGGGCTGCCCGGAGCGGCCAGCGCGTAGGCCGCGGCCTGCGCGCGCAGCAGCGCCAGCAGCACCAGACCACCGAGCAGGTGCAGGGTGACGATGGCGGGAAACAGCTTCATGGTCACCGTGAGCGCGCCGAACGCCCCTTGAAGGCAGACCCAGAACAGCGTGACCAGGGGCCACCAGTGCGAGACCGACAGGCGTTTGCGTTCGACCCAGCTGACGCTGGCCAGCACCAGGATGAGCACGCCCACCGCGGTGGCCAGGTAGCGGTGGATCATCTCGACCCAGGCCTTGGAATGCGTTACCGGGCCGGTGGGCATCGCCTCCTGCGCGGCGCTGATGTCGGCGTGCGCCCCGAGCGGACTGGCGCTGCCGTAACAGCCCGGCCAGTCGGGGCAGCCCAGGCCCGAATCGGTCAGGCGCGTGAAGGCGCCGAACAGCACCAGGTCGAAGGTGAGGAACAGCGTGAGCAGCGTGAGCACGCGCAGGCGCTGCGCGGCCGGGGCCTGGCGGTTGCGCAGCCACACCCAGGCCAGTGGGCCCAGCGCGATGACCGCGCCCAGCAACATCATGCGGGCGAGCGGCGCGAAGTCGTAAAGAGGCTGTACGGTGTCCATGACGCGAGAAAACCGGTCAGCCGCTCACGGCCGGGGCGGCGTCGGGCAGACGGCCCGGCTTGTCCCAGAAGGCGGACGCACGCAACAGGCGATCGAGGTCGCGCTTGATCTGCTTGGGATCGGCGTTGGCGGGGAAACGCATCATCCAGTTGCCGATCGGGTCGACCACGTACAGGTGGTCTTGCAGGCGTTGCCCGGCGGCCGGCTGCAACCAGCCGGCCAGGGCCTGGGCATCGACCTGCAACACCGTGGCCGCCGCGGTGGCGGCCTTCAGGGGCTCGGTCAGCCGCAGGGCGTCTGTGCGCAGCCAGACCCAGTCCAGCCGGTCCCGCTCTTTGCCCAGACCCTCGCGCAGCTGGTGCTGCAGGTACAGGTGTTTCTGGCACAGCTCGTCGCAGGCCGAGTCCGCCACGCTGATGAGCAGCCACTGGTCCTTCAGGCCGGTCAATGGCGCGCTGCGGCCCTGCGCGTCCACACCCGCCAAAGCAGGCAAGGGACGCTGGGGGTTGATCAGTTCGCCGTAGTTGCGGCGCCCTTCGGGACGGACCACGTAGTAGGTGAAGTACGAGGCGATCACGGGCGAGGCACTGACCAGCAACAGCGCGATCATCTTCCAGCGGCCGGCGCGGGTCTTGGCGGCGTCAAAGCTGCCGCCGGCCTGCTCCGGTGCGGGCAGGCTGTGCACGGTCAGCGTCAGCGGTTCATCGGGGGTCTGTGCCATGGGTACGGCGCCGGGAGCGCGGAAGAAAGATCTGGAACCAGAGGTAAAGGGCCGCAGCCACCGCGCACATGGCGAACCATTGCACGGCGTAACCGTAGTGTTTGTGGGCGTCGCCAACGAAGCGTGGCCAGTCGCGTTGCAGGCCGGTGTCGAGCGGGCCGGTCTGGAGGACGGATACCCCCTCCAGCAACGGCACCCGCCACTCCCCGGCCAGCGCAGGCAGGTCCACATTTTGCCGGATCGCCCCTGGAGATCCCGCACCCAGCTCAAATAGCTGGCTCGGTGGCGGGGCCAAACGGCCCTGCACCTGCACCTCTTCCGTGGGGGTCGGCACCGCGGGCAGCTTGTTGCGATCCTGGAAGTCGCGCGGCACCCAGCCCCGCTGCACCAGCACCGCGCGCTCGCTGCCCCTCAGCCGCAACGGCGTGAGCAGCACAAAACCCGTGCGCCCGCCCATGGGGCGGTTGTCGAGGAAGACGTTGGCCCCCGCCACCCAGTGCCCGGTCAGGTTCACCGAGCGGTGCACCGCGTCGGCCGGGCGGGCGCTGTCCAGCAGTTCGCGCTGGGTCCAGGCGGGCTGCGCGCCCTGGGTGGCGATGCCGTCCTGCAACGCCCGCTTCTGTGCGGCACGGGAGAGCTGCCAGGCCCCCAGCGAAGCCGTCAACGCCATGGTCAGCAGCGTGGCCAGCGTGACGGTCCAGAAACGGGCCGACCGCCCCTCGGGGGCTCTCATGCCACGCCTCTTCGCGCGCGTCGGCGCAGCGGCACAGCAGATGTTCGGCGGGGGCGTCCAGGCTCATTCCCCCGATAATTGCGGCATGACATATCTTGTGATTGTGGGGTTCATTGCCATCGTCGGCAGCTTGGCCGCGGCTTTGGTGTTCATGATGCGCGGCCCGGGCGACGCGGACGCCGATCAGGCCGCTCCACGCAAGAACCCCATGGCAAAGGCCCTGGCGTTTCGCGTGGGGTTTTCCATCCTGCTGTTCGTGGTTGTGTTGGTCAGCTACCGCATGGGCTGGATCCAGCCGACCGGCCTGCCGCTGCAGCCCTGATCCCGTCCCGACCACCCACAAAAAAAGCGCCGATCGGCGCTTTTTTTGTGGGCGACGCAGGCGGCCGCATCGGACCGCCAGCGCGCGGACACCTCACATCCAGTAGACCAGGATGTACAGGCCGAGCCACACCACGTCCACGAAGTGCCAGTACCAGGCGGCACCTTCAAAACCGAAGTGGCGCTGCGCGGTGAAGTGCCCCTTCTGCAGACGCAAGGTGATGAACAGCAGCATCAGCATGCCGACGAACACGTGGAAGCCGTGGAAGCCCGTGAGCAGGAAGAAGGTGGAACCGAAGATGCCCGAGGTCAGCTTGAGGTTGTATTCGCTGTAGGCATGTGCGTATTCGTAGCCTTGCACACAAAGGAAAGTGATGCCGAGGATGACCGTCAGCCACATGAAGGCGATGGTCTTGCCACGGTTGCCGGCCTGCAGGGCATGGTGGGCAATGGTCAGCGTCACGCCCGAGGTCAGCAGCAAAGCGGTGTTGATCGTGGGCAACCAGAACGGGCCCATGGTCTTGAACGGCTCGACGATGCCGGCCGGAGAGGCGGTGGCACCGGCCTGCAGGCTGGGCCACACAGCCGAGAAGTCCGGCCAGATCAGCGCGTTTTCGATGCTGCCCAGGGCCGGCACCGAGTGGGTGCGGGCCCACCAGAGCGCGGTGAAGAAGGCGCCGAAGAACATCACTTCCGAGAAGATGAACCAGCTCATGCTCCAGCGGTAGGACAGGTCGATCTTGTGCCCATACAGCCCGCCTTCGCTCTCGGCCACCGAGTCGCGGAACCACTGGAAGAGCACCACGCCCCAGAACGCCAGGCCAAAGGCCAGCGAATACATGCCCCAATCGGCACCATTGACCCATTGACCGGCGCCCAGGATCACGAAGAACAGGCCGATGGCCGCCATCACCGGGTGCCGCGAAGGTCCGGGGACGAAGTAGTAGGGCGTCGTGCCGTGTGTTGCTGCTGACATGCTCACTCCTAAGTGCTTGCGCTTGTTTGAATGGAAATTCAGAAAGGGTTGAAGGGGCGGCGGATCAGCTCACCACCCAGTTGACCAGAAGGATCAGGCCAAAGACAAAAAGCAGGGCCATGGCCACGCCCACCACCATCAGGTGCAGGGGATTGAGCTTGGCGACATCGTCCTGGAAGTCGCTGCGGCGGCGAACGCCGAGGAAGCCCCAGAGCACGGCCTTGATGGTGCCCCACAGGCTTCCATGGCGTTGGTGGACGGGCTGGTTCACACCGCCCCCTTGGCCGCGACCGGCTCGGCCACACGGGTCGCCACGTCTTGTGGCGCCGCCGGCACCGGCCCCCCCACCTCGAAGAAGGTGTAGGACAAGGTGATCGTGGTCACATCCTTGGGCAGCTTGGGGTCGATGACGAAGGCCACCGGCCAGGCTTTCTTTTCACCCGGGGCCAGCGTGTACTGCGTGAAGCAGAAACACTCCAGCTTGTTGAAATGCGCCATCGCCTGCTTGGGGGCGTAGCTCGGGATGGCCTGCGCGGCCATGGTCCGGTCCTGCACGTTCTGGAACTCGTACATCACCGTGGTCAGCTGGCCAGGGTGCACCTGCAGGCTGCGCACCTCGGGTTTGAAGTGCCAGGGACCACGCACGTTGACGTCGAACTCCACCGTGATGGTGCGCGAAGCGTCCACCTGGGTGTTGGCCGGCATCTGGGCCGCGATGCCCGGGACCTGGCGCTCGCCGATGGCCAGCACGTTGATGCCAGTGGCTTCGCAGATGGCCTTGTACATGGGCACCAGCGCGTAGCCGAAGGCGAACATGCCCAGCGTGATCACGCCGAGCTTGCCGACCATCTTGAGGTTTTCGCGTTGCAGCGCCATGAACGAAGCGGTTCCGTGTCTGTTGCAGATGTGCGGGGCCGGCTCAGCCGCCCAGCAACACCATCTTGCCCACAAAACCCGCGAAGAAGACCAGCGCGACCGAGGCAAGGACCAGCCCCAGGCGCAGGTTGTTTTTCTTTTGTTCAGGTGTCATGGCGATACGGATGGCGTTGTGTCGGAATCAGCCGATCACCTTGGTGGCGGTGGCGTTGAGCTTGGGCGGGTTTTCAAAGGTGTGGAAAGGCGCCGGCGACGGGACTTCCCACTCCAGACCTTCAGCGCCTTCCCAGGGCTTCTGCACGGCCTTGGGACCCTGACCACGCATGGCCGGAATGACGACGAACACGAAGAAGTACACCTGGGCCAGACCGAAGGCGAAGCCGCCCACCGATGCGATGGCGTTGAAGTCGGCGAACTGCATCGGGTAGTCGGCATAACGACGCGGCATACCGGCCAGCCCCAGGAAGTGCATGGGGAAGAAGGTGATGTTGAAGGAGATCATCGACCACCAGAAATGCAGCTTGCCGCGGGTTTCGCTGTACATCACGCCGGTCCACTTGGGCAGCCAGTAGTAGATG
>NZ_JASJOY010000224.1:0-25999 GCF_031426985.1 Hydrogenophaga sp. | reverse complement strand
GGCCGGGCAGCCCATGTTGATGTCGATGATCTGCGCGCCGCGGTCGATGTTGTAGCGCGCGGCGTCGGCCATCATGGCCGCGTCGGTGCCCGCGATCTGCACCGCGATGGGCCCCGGCTCGCCCGAGTGGTCGGCGCGGCGCGAGGTCTTGAGGCTGTCCTGCAGGTCCGGCCGGCTGGTCACCATTTCGCTGACCGCGTAGCCCGCACCCAGCCGCTTGCACAGCTTGCGGAACGGCCGATCCGTCACCCCCGCCATGGGGGCGACAAACAGGGCGTTGGGCAGGGTGTACGGACCCAGTTGCATGACGCGGTCGAACTCGGTGTGGAGGGGAGGGAGTGGGAGGCCCCGTGCGGCGGCAAGACCTGAAACGGGGAGGGGCATTGTATCTGCCTGTTTTTTCAGCAGGCGATATGCTCAGACCTTCACCCCCACCGCCTGCCGATGCCCGACTGGATCACCCCACTGCTGCACACCCTCGCCCTGCCCGAGGTCGGTCTGGGCACACTCTTCGTCGTGGCCTTCCTCTCGGCCACCCTGTTGCCCCTGGGCTCCGAGCCCGCGCTGTTTGCCCTGATCAAGCTCAACCCCGATCTGTTCTGGCCCGCCATCCTCGTGGCCACCGCCGGCAACACCCTGGGCGGCATGTTCAGCTGGTTCATCGGCTACGGCGCCCACCGCGCGGTGGACCGGGCACGCCACCGCCCCACCGAGCTGCACGCCCTGCACTGGCTCGAACGTTTCGGCCCCAAGGCCTGCCTGCTGGCCTGGCTGCCCGTGGTGGGCGACCCCTTGTGCGCGGTGGCCGGCTGGCTGAAGTTCCCGCTCTGGCCCTGCGCGGTCTACATGGCCATCGGCAAGTTCGCTCGCTACCTCACCATGACCGGGGGTTTGCTGTGGGTGTTTCCGGGGGGACTGTCGCTCTGAGCTTCCGCACGGATACTCGGCCACCCCACGGACACCGCATGCCCGACCACCCAACCACCTCTTCCACTCTGCCGCGCAGCCTCTGGGCGCTGATGGTGGGCAACTTCGTCATCGGCACCGGCGTCATGGCGGTGCCCGGCACGCTCAACGACATCAGCCGCTCGCTGCAGGTGAGCATTCCGCAGGCCGGCCTGCTCATCACGGCGGCCGCCATCCTCATGGGCGTGGGCGCGCCACTGTTCGCCACCCTGGTGGCGGGCTGGGACCGGCGGCGCCTGCTCACCCTCTCGCTGCTCTGGTACGCGCTGTTCATGGGCATCAGCGCCTTCGCCCCCAGCTACGGCTGGCTGCTGCCGCTGCGCGTGCTGGCGGTCATTCCGCCCGCCATCTTCACGCCCCAGGCCGCGGCCTGCGTGGGCCTGCTGGTGCCCGCGGCGCAGCGAGGTCGGGCCATCACCTTCGTGTTCCTGGGCTGGTCGGTGGCCTCGGTGCTGGGCATGCCGCTGTCGGCCTGGATCGGCGGCCTGTTCGGCTGGCGCTGGGCCTTTGCGCTGGTGGCCGTGCTGGCCCTGGTCGTGGCGGGCTGGGTCTGGCGCGCCATGCCCGACGGCATCCGCCCCGCCGCACTGTCGCGCCAGGCCTGGGCGCAGACCCTGGGCTCACCGGCGCTCATGCTGGCGGTGGGGGTGACGCTGCTCTCGGCCTTCGGGCAGTTCACGCTGTTTGCGTATTTCGCGCCCTACCACCAGGAGGTGCTGGGCCTGGGCGCGGGCGCGCTGTCGCTGCTGTTCCTGTGGTTCGGCGCGTTCGGGCTCGCCGGCAATGTGCTGGTCTCGCGCCGCATCGACCGGCTGGGCCCGCCGCGCGCCGTGCTCATCACCCTGGGCGGCATGGCGCTGACCCTGCTGCTCTGGCCGCTGGGCGCCGGCCTGATCGGGCTGCAGGCGCTGGTGCTCATTCCGTGGGCGCTGGGCTGCTTCTCGGCCAACTCGGCCCAGCAGGCGCGGTTGGTGCACATGGCCCCGGCCCTGGCGCCGGCCACGGTCGCGCTCAACACCTCGGCCATCTACGGCGGGCAGGCCCTGGGCGCGGCGCTGGGCGGTGGCCTCATCGCGCAGGGGCTGATGCGCCAGCTGCACTGGTTCGGTCTGGTGCTGATGCTGGCGGCCATGGCGCTGAGCTGGCACGCCGCGCGGGTTCAGAAGCGTTCGCCGTCGCCCGCCGCAGGGCCGAACCCCGCCTGAGGCGGTCGCATCAGACCGACCCGCGGCAATCCACGAAAGCTTTGGGCGCGAGCATCTCGGTGGGCAACAGATCGAAGTAACGCCGGATCGCCCGCGAGGCGTGCGAGGCGTCGTAGAAGCCCCCGGCGCTGACCAGTTCCGACGCGTTGTGCGGCAGGCCGCTGTGGTGGGCATCGCATGCGCTCGCCGCCACCTGGTAGAGCCTCACCCACGACTGGTAGCTCGACAGGGTCATGCCCACCTGCTGCCGAAACAGCTTGCGCACATGTTCGGCCGACAAGCCCAGCGCACCGGCCAGGACCGCGGGGTCCGCACGCCCCTCGCCACGCAGGTGCAGGCGCTCCCGCAGGCCGGCCAGCCGCGGGTCCATGCGGGCCGCACCACCGGACAGGCCCGCCACATCGGCCAGCACCCCGGCCACCCAGCGCCCGGCCTGGGCCGCGGACACCTGGCCGCCGCACAGGTCTTGCAGGTCCATGCCGTGGCGTTGCATCAGGTCGGCATCGGGCCACGGCACCACGCTGGCCTGTGCGCGTTGCTGCAGGCCGGCACCCACATCGGACAAGGGGTCGACGTACAGAAAGGCCAGCGCACTGCGCCGGGCCATGCCACTCCAGGCACCACAGGCGTGCAACAGCACCGGGGCGCAGACCTGAGCGCCGTCGCGCAGGGTGAGCGTGGCGGGTCCCTGCGTCGGCCCGAACACCAGCGCCGGCGCCACGTTCTGGGACAGGTTGAACCGCAGATCGGGATCGGCGTAGAGCAGCCAGTCGCGGCCCAGATAGACCACCCCGGGAATCGCATGTCCGCCTTGCATCGGTGATTACCCCCGGTTCCCCGTGGCGTACAAGACGCCGCCCCACCCGCTTCCTAGCATGGGCCTCGCCCGTCGCACCGGGTCAGATGACGCGATCTGCCCGGCGGTGCGCGAGCGATCACCTCTTTGCAAGGAAGCACTTTGATGAAACACCCGTCCAGCATAAACCCCGCCCCGCCCCAAGGCATCCGCTCCCGGACCCTGACCGCCGCTCTGCTCGGCACCCTCGGGCTCGCCGCCTGCGGCGGCAACGGCACGCCGGCGCCGCCCGCCGCCCGGCCGCTGGCCCAGTCGTGTGCGGCGTATGTGCCCAGCCAGCTGCCGGTCAACGCGACGTTCGAGCGCACCGAGCTGCGGAACCGCCAGACCGTGACCGAAACCCACTACGGCACCGGGGAGGCCATCACCCTGCCCCGGGCCTGCATCGTGCGCGGCACCATCGTGTCCGGCCCGGGCTCCACCATCCACTGGGCCGTGGAACTGCCGGAAGGCACCGACTGGAACGGCAAGACCATGACGCTGGGCGGCGGGGGCTTTGACGGCTTCATGCCCACCGACGACCCCTGGCACGTGAAGTACGTGCAGAGCGACGCGGCGTTGCCGTTCGTGCGCATCAGCTCCGACTCGGGCCACCAGACGGAAGATTTCTCCTGGGGCACCGACCCCGCGGCCCTGCTGAACCACGCCCAGGAAGCCAACCACCTGGCCTTGCAGGTGGGCACGCACATCGCCACCCAGTTCTACGGCAAGGCGCCCACGCGGCGCTACATGGTGGGCCACTCCAACGGCGGGCGCTCGGGCCTGATCGCCGCCGACCGCTACCCTCACGATTACGACGGCGTGCTGGCCATGTCCCCGGCCATCAGCCAGCAGGCCCACCAGGTCAACATGGGCCCGTTCAACCGCTGGATCTACGGCCGCAACGCCGACGGCAGCCCGGACACCGGTGTGCCCACGCAGGCGAACTGGATCAGCCCCGGCAAGTCGGCCCTGTACGCCGCCGCCGAGATCGCCGCCTGCGACGGGCTGGACGGTCTGGCCGACGGCATCATCGGCAACGTCGAGGCCTGCACCTACGTGCCCACCGATCTGCAATGCGCGGACGATGTGGCCGGCGCGCAGGACGACCGCTGCCTGACCACGGGCCAGATCGAAGCCATCCGGCTGAACTACGCCGACAAGACCGTGCCCCTCACCCTGGCCAACGGCATGACCGGTTATGAGCGCTACGGTCGCGGCGGCGCGGCCACCGGCGACTGGCAGGTCTACGCCTTTGGCTTCGAGTACGACGGCGGTTTCCTGAGCAAGGGCTTCAGCTACATCGCACCGACCTCCGTGATCCAGGCTTTGACGGGCTCCGGGTCGGCCGATTCCATGAACCACGACCCGCTGGGCATGCCCACGCAGTGGCAGGCCCTGGCCAACACCATGGAGCCCTCCACCGACCTGGGCCGCTTCGGCCAGCGCGGCAAGCTGCTGGTCTGGTACGGCATGGCCGACACCTGCGTCTCGGTCTACCGCACCGCTGCCTACCTGGACCAGGTGCGACAGAACAGCGGCAGCACCACGTTTGATCGCTTCGCGCGTTTTGTCACGTCGCCGGGTGTGGGACACGACCTGACGGGCCCGGGCGCGGCCAGGGCCGACCTGATCACCGCCCTGGTGGACTGGGTGGAGCAAGGCATCGCCCCCGACCAGCTCGTGGCCACCGGCACGTCCGACGCCGGCACGTTCGAGCGGCCGCTGTGCCCCTTCCCCCGCTTTCCCAAGTACAAGGGCAGCGGCGACACCACCCAGGCCAGCAGCTTCAGCTGCGCGGTCAGCTGAAGCGGCAAGGGTGCGGGCCCCGGGCAGGCGCCTGGGGCCTGCCGTGCCTCTGCGGGTGCCTCAGAAGCGTTCGTAACCCAGCAGGTAACGCCACTGCCCCACCGGCAGCGCGGCCAGTGAGATGCGGCCCAGGCGCAGGCGGCGCAGGTCGGTGAGCTGCAGGCCCGCGCGTTCGCACAGGTGCGCCACCTGCCCCGGCCGGTTGCCCTTGATCGCCAGGCGCACGCGGTGTTCGCTCTGCCAGCTGGCCCGCGCCTTGGGCACGGCCCAGCCGTCAAAAAACAGCGCCTGACCGAGCGACTGCAACACCGCCTCGCGCCGGGCCTCGTCGTCCAGCGCGGGATCGGCCGCCACATCGGCCAGCCACTCGTGCTCCAGCTGGTGGGCGTCTTCGGTCATCTTGCGCGCCACGCCGGGGTTCTGCGTGAACACCATCAGGCCGCTGGACAGGTCGCCCAACGGCGCCACGGGCAGCAGCTTGTGCAGGTGCGCCTTGAGCGGGCGCACCCCCGAGCGGTCGGCCTTGAAGCGGTGGGCGGGCGCGAACCACTGGGCGGCCAGCGCATCCGGCAGGTGGGGCGCGGTCGGCGACAGGTCGGGCAGCGCATGGCCGGCCGGCTTGTGCCAGATCAGCGTCACCGAGGCCAGCGACTCCAGCTTGGCCTTGGGGTCCAGCGTGACCGCCTGCTCGTCGCGCACGCGCGCCATCGGCTCCTCCACCACCACACCGTCCACCCGGACAAAACCGCCGGCGATGTAGTTCTCGGCGTCGCTGCGCGAGCAGGGCAGCTGGGCGGCCAGGCGTTTGGCCAGGCGTTGCGGTTCGGGCCGGCCGGTGTCGGACATGGCGCGGGTCAGGACGAGAACAGGAAGTTCATCACGTCGCCATCCTTGACGACGTATTCCTTGCCTTCGGCGCGCATCTTGCCCGCGTCTTTGGCGCCCTGCTCGCCCTTGAACTGAATGAAGTCTTCGAACGCAATCGTCTGGGCGCGGATGTAGCCCTTCTCGAAGTCGGTGTGGATCACGCCGGCCGCCTGCGGGCCGGTGTCGCCCACGTGGATGGTCCAGGCGCGCACTTCCTTCACACCGGCGGTGAAGTAGGTCTGCAGGCCCAGCAGCTGGTAGGCGGCGCGGATCAGGCGGTTCAGGCCCGGTTCGTCCTGGCCCAGTTCCTGGAGGAATTCGAGCCGGTCGGCGTCGTCCATCTCGGAGAGTTCGGCCTCGATCTTGGCGCAGATGGCGACCACGGGGGCGTTCTGCTTGGCGGCAAAGGCCTTGAGGCGGTCGAGGAAGGGGTTGTTCTCGAAACCGTCTTCCGACACGTTGGCCACGAACATGGCGGGCTTGGCGGTGATCAGGAAGAACTGCTTGAGCTGGGCCGCTTCCTCCTTGCTGAAGTCGATGGTGCGCACCGGCTGCGTGTCGTTCAGCGCGGTCTGGCACTTCTCCAGGATGGCCAGCTGCTTGATCGCATCCTTGTCACCGGCGCGCGCCACTTTGCTGACGCGGTGGATGGCTTTTTCCACCGCGGCCAGGTCGGCCAGGCACAGCTCGGTCTGGATCACCTCGATGTCGGCGATCGGGTCGACCTTGTTGGCGACGTGGATCACGTTCGGGTCTTCGAAGCAGCGCACCACGTTGACGATGGCGTCGGTCTCGCGGATGTGGGCCAGGAACTTGTTGCCCAGGCCTTCACCGGTGCTGGCACCGGCCACCAGGCCAGCGATGTCCACGAACTCCACGATGGCCGGCACGATGCGCTCGGGCGTGATGATCTGGGCCAGCTGCTGCAGGCGCGGATCGGGCACCTCCACCACGCCGGTGTTGGGCTCGATGGTGCAGAACGGGTAGTTCTCGGCGGCGATGCCGGCCTTGGTCAGGGCGTTGAAAAGGGTGGACTTGCCCACATTGGGCAGGCCCACGATGCCGCATTGGAGGCTCATGGGGGGCTTTCGGATCGATCGGGGAAACCGGGGATTTTACGGGGCGGGCGGTCCGGCGCCGGGCCGACCCAAGCCGGACGGCACCCCCTCGGGGGGCAGCGACCCGCATCAGCGGCGGAGCGTGGGGGCCCGCCCCGTCCGGCGCCGGGCCGCCCCAAGCCGGACAGCGCCCCCTCGGGGGGCAGCGACCCGCATCAGCGGCGGAGCGTGGGGGCCACACGCGTCATCCGAAATTCCAGTCGGCGGTGACAGGCTGCCCCACCCGCAGCACCAGCCCGTCGCCCGCCAGCACGATGGCGTTCATGCCGAAGGTGATGGCGCCGTTCAGGCGCGGGTCTTGCCGGTAGGTCTGCAGCGCGTCGCCGACGGCCGGGGTGGACGTGGCGCTGGCCGGATCGATGTTGGGGATGGGGCAGCGCGCACAGGGCTTGACGTTCTCCAGCGCCGCCACGCCACCTTCGGTGTGCACGCGCCAGGCGCCAATGCGGTCTTCGTCGGCCGACTCGACCCCGCCCAGCACGATGTTGGGCCGAAAGCGCCGCATGTCCACCGGCGCCTCCCCCGCCTTGGCCAGCCGAGTATTCAGTTCGTCCAGCGACGCGGTGCTGGCCACCAGCACGCCAAAACCGTCGGCAAACTGGGTCACCGACTCGCGCCCGCCGGTCCATTTGGCGCTGCACAGGCGCTTGACCTCGGGGTCGAAGCGCACCAGACGCAGCTGTTTCAGATCGGCCGGCGCGTCTGGGCCCTGAAAGTCGCTGAACCACTGCGCCGCCAGGTCGCCCATGTCCCAGGCGTCCACCGCGTCGTCCCACACCCGCACGCGGCGCGGGAACTCGGCCGCTTCCAGCGACAGGTGCAGGGCCAGCATGCCCGGCGCCCGCAGCACCAGCTGCCCGAGCTTGAACGACGGCTGGACCAGCGCCATGCGCGGCAATTCGCGCTGGGTGACGAATGCTCCCTGGCTGTCCACCACCATCCAGGCGCGGTCCCAGGCCAGGCCGGTCGGCGTCAGCTCGGCTTCCTGCACCGACACGGCGGCGCAGGACTTGACCGGGTGGATCCACAGCTGGGCGATGGTGGCCTGCACATCGGCGTCGGGAACGGGGTGGCTCATGGGGCGGGGGTATGGTGGGAGGGCAACCAGGCGATTGTGCCCACCTCCTAAAATCCCCCCATGTCCTCCCACCCCTCCCAGACCGCCCACCGCCAGCGATTCGACGTGGTCGTGCGCGGCGCCGGCATCGTCGGCCAGACCCTGGCCCTGCTGCTGGCCCGCGACCGCCTGAAGGTGGCTCTGGTGAGCCCGCCCCGCCCGGCCGGCGCCGGCCCCGATGTGCGCGCCTACGCCCTCAACACCGCCGCGCGCGAACTGCTGCACTCGGTGCGCGCCTGGCCCGAAGGCCCGTCGGCCACCCCGCAGGCGGCCGACACCGCGCCCGCCGTCACCCCCGTGACCGGCATGGCGGTGCACGGCGACGGCTCCGGCGCGCTGCACTTCTCGGCCGCCGAACAGGGCACCGAGGCGCTGAGCTGGATCGTGGACGTGCCGGCGCTGGAACAGCGCCTGGCCCATGCGGTGCATTTCCAGGCCGGCATCACCTGCCTGGACGAGGCGCCCACCCATGCGCCGCTGACGGTGATCTGCGAAGGCCGGCGCAGCGCCACCCGGGCGGAACTGGGCATCGACTACGAAGTGCGCCCCTACCCGCACAAGGCCGTGGCCGCGCGCCTGCGCTGCGCCCAGCCGCACGGTGGCGTGGCGCGGCAGTGGTTCCACCACGGCGAAATCCTGGCTTTGCTGCCGCTGGAGGGCGCGCAGGGGAACTCTGTGGCCCTGGTGTGGTCTGTCCCGGCTGAGCAAGCCGATGCGTGGACCGCATCCGAACCCCAGGCACTGGTGCAGGCCGTGCAGGAGCGTTGCGGGCAGGCCCTGGGCGACATGGCGCTGGAAAGCCCTGCACAGGCCTGGCCGCTGGAACTCTCGCGTGCGCAGCGCTGGATCGCCCGCAGCGCCAGTGGCGGCGGCGTGGTGCTGGCCGGTGACGCCGCCCACGCCATGCACCCGCTGGCCGGACAGGGTCTGAACGTCGGCCTGGCCGACGCCGCCGAACTGGCCCGGGTGCTGCACGCGCGCGAGTTCTGGCGCGAGCTGGGCGACCCGCGGCTGCTGCGCCGCTACGAACGGGCGCGGCAGGCCGACGTGAGCGCCATGGGCTGGTTGACCGACGGGCTGTTCGGCCTGTTCAACCAGACCGACAGCCGTGTGCAGGCGCTGCGCAACTGGGGCCTGAGCGGTGTGGACCGCCTCGGCCCGCTCAAACACTGGCTGGCCCGCCAGGCCATGGGGCACGCGGGCTGAGTCCGCATTTTGTTTTTCCTTCACGCCCTCGGGCCGCATCCATGAAAACGATCCGCACCACCCTCCTGGCCCTGCTGGCCGCCCTGTCCCTGGGGGCCGCGGCGCAGGAAGCCGCCATCCGCAAGAACCTGGCCGAGCGCCTGCCCAACCTGCCCAAGATCGACGAGGTCAGCAAGACCCCCATGCCCGGTCTGTACGAGGTGCGCATCAACCACAGCGACATCTTCTACACCGACGAAAAAGGCGACTTCCTGATCCAGGGCTCGCTGATCGACACCAAGGCCCGTGCCGACCTGACCGAGCAGCGCGTGGAAAAACTCACCGGCGTGGCCTTCAAGGACCTGCCGTTCAAGGACAGCTTCACCATCGTGCGCGGCAATGGCAAGCGCAAGATGGCCGTGTTCGAGGACCCGAACTGCGGCTACTGCAAGAAGTTCGAACGCGACCTGATCAAGGTGGACAACGTGACGGTGCACGTGTTCCTCTACCCCATCCTCAGCGCCGACTCGGGCGAGAAGTCGCGCAACATCTGGTGCGCCAAGGACAAGGGCAAGACCTTCCTGGACTGGATGGTCCGGGACGTGACCCCACCCGCAGCCAGCTGCGACACCGCGGCCGTCGCGCGCAACTTCGAGTACGGCAAAAAGATCCGCATCACCGGCACGCCGGCCATGATCTTTGCCGACGGCACGCGCGTGCCCGGCGCCATCGGCGCCGACCGTGTTGAAAAATTCCTGACCGAAGCCAAACCATAAGAAGGTGTGAACGAATCCTGCAAACCCGCTCGTGGCGCGCAGGCCGTGCCACTCTTCGTTGCAAATGCGCGCCATAGCCCAAGCTATGGCTGTGCTTTGCGCCTTGATTGGCGCGCCCTGCACACCCCGCTCGGGCTCGCCCGACGCATTCACACCGTCTGACCCCTCATGACCGCCACCGCCAGCGCCCCCCTGCACGACCCGAACGACACCGCTCTCATCCGCACCCTGGGCCACGCGGGGCTCATCCCCTTCGTGCTGCTGGCCGCCCTGCTCTGGCTGGTCAAGGTTGATCTGCAGGCCTGGGTGGCCATCGCGCTGGCGGCCTACGCGGCGCTGATCGCGTCCTTTCTGGGCGGCATCCACTGGGGCATTGGCTGGCTGGCCGGGCGCCACGCGGGCGGCGCCGCGGCGGCCCACCACGCGCAGCGCAACCACTTTCTCTGGGGCATCGTGCCCTCGCTGCTGGCCTGGCCCGGTCTGCTCATGCCGGCTTTTGCGGGCCTGGCCTGGCTGGGTTTCCTGCTGATCCTGTGTTACCTGGCCGACCGCACGCTCTACGCCCGCGCCGGCCTGCAGGCCTGGCTCACGCTGCGCTTCCGGCTCTCGGCCATCGCAGCGGTCAGCTGCTTCGTTGGCGCGGGGGCGCTGTGAGCACGCGCGCACCCAGCGCTGGCCGCCGCCGCGCCGCCAGCACCGACGTTCCGGGCGTGCTCTACCGCGTGGCGGTGCAGAGCACGCAGGCCCACCTGTTCGCCGTCACGCTGACCATCGCCCGGCCGGCGGCGCGCCAGCGCCTGGCCCTGCCGGTGTGGATTCCCGGCAGCTACCTGATCCGCGAATTCGCCCAGCACCTGCAGCACCTGCGCGCCACCCAGGGCGGTGAGCCGGTGCCGTTGCGCCAGCTCAGCAAAAACAGCTGGCAGGCCGACGCCGACCCGGCCCAGCCCCTGACCCTGCACTACGAGGTCTACGCGTTCGACGCGTCCGTGCGCACCGCCTTCCTCGACAGCACGCGCGGCTTCTTCAACGCCACCAGCCTGTGCCTGCGCGTGATCGGCCAGGAAGACCAGCCGCAGACGCTGGACATCGCCGCCGACGGCCTGCCCGCCGGCTGGCAGGTGGCCACCGGCCTGAGCGCGCTGGACGTGGACGCCGCCGGCGTGGGCCGCTACACCGCCGCGCACTACGACGAACTGGCCGACTGCCCGGTGGAACTGGGCACGTTCTGGAGCGGCGCCTTCGAAGCCTGCGGCGTGCCGCACCGCTTCGTGGTCAGCGGCGCCGGCGGCTGGGTCGACTTCGACCGCCTGCTGGCCGACACGCAACGCATCTGCGAAACACAGATCCGCTTCTGGCACGGCGACCAGAAGCCGCCGTTCGAGCGCTACGTCTTCATGCTGAACGCCAGCGGCGACGGTTACGGCGGCCTGGAACACCGCAACAGCACCGCCCTGATCGCGCAGCGCAGCGACCTGCCCAAAACCCTCGTCAAGGACGAAAAACCCGCAGCCCTGAAAGCCACCGACGGCTACACCACCCTGCTGGGCCTGATCAGCCACGAGTACTTCCACACCTGGAACGTCAAGCGCCTGCGGCCGGCCGAGTTCGCGCGCTACGACTACGACACCGAGAACCACACCGAACTGCTGTGGTTCTTCGAAGGCTTCACCAGCTACTACGACGACCTGTTCCTGCGCCGCGCCGGCCTGATCGACGACGCCACCTACCTGGCCCTGGTCACCAAGACCTACAACCAGGTGCAGCAGACGCCCGGCCAGCGGGTGCAGAGCGTGGCCCAGGCCAGCTACGACGCCTGGCTCAAGTACTACCGCGTGCAGGAAAACACGCCCAACGCCACGGTGAGCTACTACACCAAGGGTGCGCTGGTGGCGCTGTGCCTGGACCTCACGCTGCGCGCCGAGGGCCGCAGCACGCTGGACGATGTGATGCGCGAACTCTGGGCGCGCAGCGGCGGCGGCCCCATCAAGGAAGCCGACGTTGCCCGCGCGCTCAAGCGCCTGGGGGGGCGCGCTTTTGACCGCGAACTGCGCGACTGGGTGCACGGCACCGGCGATCTGCCGGTGCTGGATCTGCTGGCCCCGCAAGGCGCCAAGGTGCAGCAAGACAAGGCACCCCTGGCCCAGCAACTGGGCCTGCGCGTGGGCGAATCGGGCGGGCTCACGCTCAAAAACGTGCTGCGCGGTGGCGCCGCCGAAGCCGCCGGCATGGCCGCCGGGGACGAATGGCTGGGCGTGGAGTTCGCACCCGCCAGACGCGGGGCAGAGGCTGAAAGCTGGCGCGTGATGAAGCTCGACGACGTGGCCCAGCTGCGCGGCCAGCGCCCGCGGCTGACCGCCCTCGTCTCGCGCGACCGGCGCCTGCTGCGCTGCGTGCTCGACTGGCCGGTGGAAACCCAGGCGGTGCGGCTGACGGTGGGCGACGCCGGGCTGCTGGCGCGCTGGCTGGCGCCAGCGGCCTGACGCCCATCACCGGGGGCGGTTGTCCACCACCCGCTTGGCCTTGCCCTGGCTGCGCTCGACGCCACCTTCGGGCTTGAGCTGCACCTCGACCGAGCTGCCCACAAACACCTTGATCTCGTGCCGCAGCAGCTCGGCCGCGGCACGCGCCTCGATGCTCTCGGGCGACAGGCCGGGCCGCGTCTCCACCGCCACCGTGAGGCAGTCCATGTGGTTCTCGCGCGTGAGCACGCACTGGTAGTGCGCGGTCAGTTCCGGGCGCCGCAGGATCAGTTCTTCGATCTGCGTCGGGAACACGTTGACGCCGCGCACGATCATCATGTCGTCGCTGCGGCCGGTGATTTTTTCCATGCGGCGCATGGTGCGCGCCGTGCCCGGCAGCAGGCGCGTGAGGTCGCGCGTGCGGTAGCGGATGATGGGCAGCGCCTCCTTGGTCAGGCTGGTGAAGACCAGCTCGCCCATCTCGCCGTCGGCCACCGGCTCGCCCGTCTCGGGATCGATGATCTCGGGATAAAAGTGGTCTTCCCAGATGGTCGGGCCGTCCTTGGTTTCCACGCACTCGTTGGCCACGCCCGGGCCCATCACCTCCGACAGGCCGTAGATGTCGACCGCGTCGATGGCCATGCGCTGCTCGATCGCCAGCCGCATGTCGTTGGTCCAGGGTTCGGCGCCGAAGATGCCGATGCGCAGGCTGCTGTTCCGCGGGTCGATGCCCTGCCGCTGAAACTCGTCGGCAATCGCCAGCATGTAGCTGGGCGTGACCATGATGATGTCGGGCCGGAAGTCCTGCATCAGCTGCACCTGGCGCTCGGTCTGGCCGCCGCCGAAGGGCACCACCGTCAGGCCCAGCTTCTCGGCGCCGTAGTGCGCGCCCAGGCCGCCGGTGAACAGGCCGTAGCCGTAGCTCACATGCACCATGTCGCCCGGCCGCGCACCGCTGGCGCGGATGCTGCGCGCCACCACGGTGGACCAGGTGTCGATGTCTTTCAGCGTGTAGCCCACCACCGTGGGCTTGCCGGTGGTGCCGCTGCTGGCGTGGATGCGCGCGCACTTTTCACGTGGCACCGCGAACATGCCGAACGGGTAGCTGTCGCGCAGATCCTTCTTGGTGGTGAAGGGGAATTTCGCCAGGTCGGCCAGCGAGCGGCAGTCGTCCGGGTGCACACCGGCCTCGTCGAACTTGCGGCGGTAGACCGGCGAATTGGCGTAGGCATGGCGCAGCGTGGCCTGCAGGCGCTTGAGCTGCAGCGCGCGCAGCTCGTCGACGCTGGCCTTCTCGATCGGTTCGAGCGGAAAGTGGTTCATGCGCCCTCCTCTTCGGGAAACACCTGACCGGGAATCACCGCGCTCTTGCCGCGGAACATGGCCACCACCTCGCCCTTCTGGTTGCTGACCTTCATGTCGTAGATGCCGTGTCGGCCCTGCAGGGTCTGCTCCACGCCTTCGCAGGTGAGCACGTCGCCCGCGTGGGCCGGCTTGAGGAATTCGATGCTGCAGCCGGCCGCCACGGCGTTCTTGTTGTGGCTGTTGCAAGCGAAGGCGAAGGTGGAATCGGCCAGCGTGAAGATGAAGCCGCCGTGGCAGATCTGGTGGCCGTTGAGGTGCAGCGGCCGCACCGCCATGCGGATCACCGCCCGGCCGGGCTCGACGCTGAGCAGCTCCATGCCCATGGTGTCCTTGCTGGCGACGTCGACGGCGAACATGGTCTCGCCGACCTTGGCGGCGCGTGCAAAGGCCCCCACGCTCCCCGCTGCGCGTGGTTCGCTGCCCCCCGAGGGGGCTGATCCGCCTTGGGGCGGCCCGGCGTCGGATCGCTGCGTCATGCTCATTCCCCCTTGAACTGCGGCGCACGCTTCTGGCGGAACGCCATCACGCCTTCGATGTAGTCGTGCGTGCGGCCCAGCGCCGACTGCGTGTCGCGCTCGGCGTCGAGCTGCTCGTTGAGCGTGCGGGTGGACGCGTCGCGCAGCAGCGCGCGGGTGGCGACCAGGGCCTGGGTCGGCATCACGGCCAGTTTTTCGGCCATGGCCAGCGCGGCGGCCAGCGGGTCGTCCTGCACGTCCCAGATCATTCCCCACTCCTTGGCCTGCGCGGCGGGCAGCTTGTCGCCGGTCATGGCCAGCGCCATCGCGCGCGCCAAGCCCAGCCGCTCGACCAGGAACCAGCTGCCGCCCGCGTCAGGGATCAGGCCGATCTTGCTGAAGGCCTGGATGAAGCTGGCGCCGGGCGCGGCGATGGCGATGTCGCAGGTCATGGCCAGCGAAGCGCCCGCGCCCGCGGCCACGCCGTTGACGGCGGCAATCACCGGAAAACGCAGCGACTGGATGCGCCGCGCCGTCGGGTTGAAGGCCTGGTCGATCACCGGGCCGGGGTCGGCGCGTTTCACGAGGTCCGGCCCCGGCTCGAAGTCGAACTCGGCCAGATCGGCCCCGGCACAGAAACCGCGGCCGGCGCCGGTGATGACCAGCGCCCGGACCGCCGGGTCGGCCTCGGCGCGGTCCAGCGCGGCCCAGAGTTCGCGGTGCATCTGGCGCGTGAAGCTGTTGAGGGCGTCGGGTCGGTTGAGGGTGAGCAGGGCAACGGCACCGCGGGCTTCGTAGAGCACGGCGGCGCCCGGGGCGGGGGCGTTCATGGGTGTGTGTCTCCTGGCGCCACGCTCCGGCAGCGCTCTGTTCTGGGGTTTGATGGCCAATCTACCATTAACCGACCCATCGGTCGGTTAATGTTTTCCCTGGGGTGGCTGCGCTTCGCACCGCCCGCTATAGTTGACGTTTACGTCAATCATCCCCCACCACCCGAGGAACCCCATGAGCGAAGCCGCCTCCCCCGAACTGATCACCGTGCGCACCGAAGGCCGTGTGGGCATCGTCACCCTGAACCGCCCCAAGGCGCTCAACGCCCTGAACGACCAGCTGATGGACGAACTGGGCGCCGCCCTCAAGGCCTTCGATGCCGATGACGGTATCGGCTGCTCGATCGTGACCGGCAGCGAGAAGGCTTTTGCCGCCGGTGCCGACATCGGCGCCATGGCCAAGTACAGCTTTGCCGACGCCTACAAGGGCGACTACATCACCCGCAACTGGGAGACCATCCGCAGCATCCGCAAGCCCGTCATCGCGGCCGTCAGCGGCTTCGCGCTGGGCGGCGGCTGCGAGCTGGCCATGATGTGCGACTTCATCATCGCGGCCGACAACGCCAAGTTCGGCCAGCCCGAGATCAAGCTGGGCGTCATCCCCGGCGCCGGCGGCACGCAGCGCCTGCCGCGCGCGGTGGGCAAGGCCAAGGCCATGGACATGGCGCTGACCGGCCGCATGATGGACGCGACCGAGGCCGAACGCGCCGGCCTGGTCAGCCGCGTGGTGCCGCTGGACAAGCTGATGGACGAGGCCCTGGGCGCGGCGCTGCAGATCGCCCAGTTCTCGCAGCTGGCGGTGATGGCGGCCAAGGAATCGGTCAACCGCGCCTTTGAAAGCGGCCTGGCCGACGGCGTGATGTTCGAGCGCCGCCTGTTCCACGCGCTGTTCGCCACCGAAGATCAGAAGGAAGGCATGGACGCGTTTGTGAACAAGCGCGCCGCCGTCTTCAAACACGCTTGAACGAGGGGGGCTTGAAAGCCACCGCGTTTTAGGTCTATAATGCGCGGCTTCGGCGATATAGCTCAGTTGGTTAGAGCGCAGCATTCATAATGCTGATGTCGGTGGTTCAAGTCCACCTATCGCCACCAAATACGAAACCCCTGCCAGCGCAAGCTGCAGGGGTTTTTCTTTGGCCAGCCGCCCCGTCGGTGCGGCCAACGCCATGCCCCGAGGAGCCCGCCCGGCCTCAGCTCACCCGCAGCGGCACACAGAGCTTGTAGCCCTCTTTGCGCACGGCCCGGATGCACTCGACCCCGCCCAGGCAGGCGGCCATTTTTTTGCGCAACTGCGAAATGCGGTTCTGCAGGCTGTCGGGGCTGATGTCGGCCTCGCTGGCGCCGAAGTGCACCGCCACCTGCCAGCGTTCGAGCATGCCTTCGGGCGCGCAGGCCATGGCGGCCAGCATGCGCGCCTCCGAATCCGACAGCCGCACCGTGCCCGAACCACCATGGAGGGTGCGGGCCTGTGTATCGAGCAGCATCGGCGGCGCCAGGGCCGCGCCGCTGCGCTGCCCCAGCCGCGCCGCCAGCGAGCGCAGGGCGGCGATGAGCTCCAGCGGGTCCACCGGCTTGGGCAGGTAGATGTCGGCGCCCGCCCCGTAGCCCTGCACCCGGTCGTTCACGGCCGTGCGGGCCGTGGTCATGACGATGCCCACGCCCGGCTGCGCGGTGCGCAGGCGGCGCGCCAGGGCCAGACCGTCTTCACCGGGCAGGCACAGATCGAGCACATAGAGCTGGGGCCGCACCTGCAAAGGGGTGTCCTCCACCTCTTCGGCGCTGGCCACCCCCACGGCATCGAAACCATGGGCCTGCAGCACCGCCAGGGTGGCCTCGCGCAAACCGTCGTGGTCTTCGACCAGCATCACCCGCATACCGTCTCCCGATCCGCCGCCAAGGGCAGCCACAGCGCAAACGCAACGCCCGGCCCTTCGTCCACATAACGCAGCCGGCCGCCCAGGGTCTGCACCAGCCCGTTGACCAGGTACAGGCCCAGGCCGGAACCGGTCCAGCGCCGTGCCTGCGCATGGCGGTAGTACTTGGTGAACACCCGGTCCGGGTCGGGTCTGCCGGCCGGCCCGACGGTGTTGCGCACGGTCAGTTCCACGCCGCCACCGCTCGGGGCCTGCAGGTCCAGCCGCACGGCGCTGTCGGGCGGGCTGTATTTGGCGGCGTTGTCCACCAGGTTGCGCAGCACGGTTTCGAGCAACTGCGGGTCGCTGCACACCGGGGCGGCCGCGGGCACCGCCAGCGCCATGCGGGCGTGGGCGGGGTGGGCCTGCACCACGCGGGTGGCCAGCTCGGCCAGATCGCAGGGCTGGCTGGCCACGCGCAGGGCGCCGTCGTCCAGCTGCCCCACCTGCAGGCAGCGCTCGATGACACCGCTCATGTCGGCCACCGCCGCCTGTGCCGAGCGCAGCGCCTGCGGCGCCAGACCCAGCGTGCCCAGCAGCATGCGCACCGTGGCCAGGGGCGTCTTGAGCTCGTGGGCCAGCATGGCCAGCAGCTTCTCGCGGTCCTGGCGGAAAGCTTTTTCGCGCACCACCTCGCGCCGGTTGTAGCCCGCCTCGGCCGCCAGCAGTTCGCGCTGCTGCAGCAGGCCATAGACCCGGTAGGTGAGCATGGCCAGCATCAGCAGGCCGGACACCACGCCGTGCAGCATGATGATGTAGAGGCTGCTGCGCCCGCCACCGACCAGGCCCAGCCCGGGCAGCGCGGCCACCACCGTCAGCAGCAGCGACAGCCAGAAATAGGCCAGACCCAGGCGCCGCGCGGCCGGGGCATCGCCGACCGGCTGGCCGGCAATGCCGAGCGGGGAGGCCAGCGCCATCAGCAGGAACACCACCGGCCCCAGCAACACGAGCAGCATGTTCAGCCGCAGGGCCGGCACGGTGTGGCCCACGGCCTGCAGCACCAAGAGGCCAGGAAACAGCAACAGGCCACCGAGCGCCAGCCAGCGGCCCCAGCGGGGCATCTGCATCTCGCGCAGCAACAAGGCGTTGAAGGCGAAGCCGGCGCCGGTGGCGGTGATGGCCATGACACTGGTCAGCCGGTCGATCCAGAGCACGTCGGCACCCGGGGCGACGAACAGGTGCAGAAACCCCAGGCTGCAGGCGCCGTAGGCCAATGACGCGGCCTGCAGGGCGATGAAGCTGACGGCCAGCGCGTCGCGGCGCACCAGCAGCTGGGCCCCACCCCACACGAGCAGCGTGGTCAGGGCCGCCAGGTACAGGGCCCCCCAGACGGTGGAATGGGCGTCGGCCCGCCAGAGGTCGTGCTCGCGCAGCACCTCGAAATGGGCCAGGCGGGTGCTCTGCGAACGCAGGCGCACCCGGATCTCGCGCGGCTGCTCGCCCGGCGCCAGCGCGAGGTTGAACACGGTGGACGGTCGGGCCTGCGCGGCCAGCGGGTGGCGGTCCCCCACGGGGCCGATCGGCGCGCCGCCCGCCAGGGGATCGAACACCACGATGTCGTCCAGATAGCCCGGCCGGATGCGCAGCAGCAGCGCCTCGCCCGCGCGATCGCGGGTCAGGCCAGGGTCCACCCTCAACCGCACCCAGACGGTTTCGTGGCCGTAGCCCGCGCTGAGCACCTCGCCCATGGGCTGCTCGGCCGCCGGGTCGGCGGGAAGGTCATCGGCCGCCAGGGCCCAGGACCTGGCCACCACGTGGTCCACCGGGCCGGCGGGCCAGAACAGGCCGGCGGCCGCCAGCAGCGCGACGCCGAGCGCCCAGGCCGTGACGACCCACACAGACCGCCATCGAAAGCCTCTCTGTTTTGCCATTTTTAGTTTTTTTTATATTTTTTTTATTTCTATCAATAATATCCAGACATCACACCTGCGTCGTGATGGCTCGACCCTGTGTGCTTATCGGCCGGAGCCGAACCGACTTGAGAGCGCACCGCGGCACCGGCGCCGCCGGGCAGCGTGCACAAACACACGCTGCCAGCGAAACCGGTCCGTTTGGGGGGTGATCGCCCCCCAATTCGGCCTCATGCGCTGGTGCGATCTGCCGATGATCTCGACAACCCCAACCGCCCATTCATGACCATGACCACCGCCCAACGCCCCCGCCTCACCCTCGTTTCGGCCAGCCTGCTGGCGGCCGCCGTCCTCAGTCTGACGGCCTGCGCGAGCATCACCCCCGCCCCCCTGTCCGAAACCGACATTGCGCAAACCAATGCCGCCGACAGCGCCGCCATGCGGCGGGATGTCGAGCCCATCAAGGGCCCCCTGACGATGGATGAGGCCATGGCCAGGGCCCTCAAGTACAACCTGGACCGCCGGGCCCGCCTGCTCGAAGAGGCCATGGCCCTGCGCCAGCTGGACGTGAACCAGTTCGACCTGCTGCCCAAGCTGATGGCACAGGCCGGCTACAACAACCGCAGCGTGGAGCGGGCCACGTTCAGCTCCCCCTTCAGTCCCACCTTCGGCCCCACCAGCACGGGCTCGTCGTTCTCCGCCGCCCCCGACCACACCAACCTCGACCTGGGCGTGACCTGGAGCCTGCTGGACTACGGCGTCGGTCGCTACAACGCCCGCCAGCAGGCCGACCGGGTGCTGATCGCCTCGGAAAAGCGGCGCAAGGCCATGCACCTGCTGATGCAGGATGTGCGCACCGCCTACTGGCGCGCCGCCAGCGCCCAGAAGCTGCGTGACGACGTGGCACGCACCATCGTGCTGGCCGAAGAGGCCCTGACCGATTCGCGCAAGGTGGAAACCGAGCGCGTGCGCAACCCGCTGGAAGCGCTGCGCTTCCAGCGCCAGCTGCTCGAAAACCTGCGCCTGCTCGAAGCCATCAACCAGGAACTGCTGTCGGCCCAGCTCGACCTGGCCAGCCTGATCAACGCGCCGCTGGGCCAGCCGATTGCCATCGCCGAAACCGAACTGCCCGCCAGCTCGGACCACGTGGTGAAACTGCCGGTGCAGAAGCTCGAAGAGGTCGCCCTGCGCAACAACGCCGAGCTGCGCGAGGCCCACTACAACGCCCGCATCGCCCGCGACGAAACGCACAAGGTGATGGCGCGCATGTTCCCGAACCTGTCGTTCAACTACAGCCTGAACTACGACTCGGACAAGTTCCTGGTGGACCGCAACTGGCAGGAAGCGGGACTGCAGCTGTCGTTCAACTTCATGAACCTGCTCACCGGCCCGGCCCAGAAAAAGCTCGCCGAGGCGGGTGTGGCCCTGGCCGACCAGCGCCGCATGTCCACGCAGCTGGCGGTGCTGACCCAGGTGCACCTGGTGCGCCTGCAGCTGATCAACGCCCGCAGCCAGTTCAAACGCTCGGAAGAGATGTACGCCACCGACCAGCGCATCACCGAGCTTGGCCGCCTGCGCGAAAACGCACAGGCGGGCAGCAAGCTCGAACGCGTGAGCAACGACACCGCCACCATCCTCAGCCTGCTGCGCCGCTACCAGGCCATGGCCCAGGTCCAGGTGGCCGAAAGCCGCTTGCTGGCCCAGCTGGGCATCGAGCCGCGCATCGGCAGCACCGATGAGCTGAGCCTGAACGACCTGAGCACGCAGGTCAAAGGCCAGAACAACCCCTGGCAAAGCCTGAGCGAGAGCAAATAAGTGAACACGCCGCACCCCTTCCGTCCAGGTCTGCTGTCGTTGCTCATGGGGCTGGCCTGCGCCAGCGCCGCCACGGCCCAGACGGCCGTGGCCCCCAAAGCGCCCGTCCCAGTCAATGCCCCCGCCGACGTGGCCAGCCGCGGTGCGGGTGCCGAGCGCGAGATCCGCGCCCAGCTGACGCCGCGCCGCTACACCACGGTGGCGGCCGAAATCGGCGCCAAGATCAGCCGCCTGCCCGTCAGCGAAGGCGCCGCCTTCCGGGCGGGCCAGTTGCTGGTCAGCTTCGACTGCACCCTGCAGCAGGCCCAGCTGGCCAAGGCCAAGGCCGAGCTGGATGGCGCCGAACAATCGCTCAAGACCAACGAACGCCTGGTGGAGCTGAACGCGGGCGGCCGGCTGGAACTGGAGCTGGCCCGCTCGTCACGCAGCAAGGCCCGCGCCGAAGTGGGGGCGAACCAGGCCGTGCTGGGCAAGTGCAGCGTCAGCGCCCCGTTCGCCGGCCGTGTGGCCGAACAGAAGGTGCGCGAGCAGCAGTACGTGCAACCCGGCCAGGCGCTGCTGGACATCATCGACGACAGTGTGCTGGAACTGGAGTTTCTGGTGCCCTCGCGCTGGCTGGCCTGGCTCAAGGCCGGGGGGCAGCTGCAGGTCCAGATCGACGAAACACAGAAGACCTACCCCGCGCGTTTCACGCGCATCGGTGCGCGCGTGGACCCGGTCAGCCAGTCCATCAAGGTGGCCGCGGCCATCGACGGCCGATTCCCGGAACTGATCGCCGGCATGAGCGGGCGCGTGATCGTCCCCGCCGCAACAAAAAACTGAGACTTCCATGAAGAAAACCGTCCACGACAAAGCTCCCTTGACCCTCTCTGCCGTGACGCAGGCCTCCCGTCTGGTGCGGCGCAAGGCCGCTCCCATCGCGCTGGAGCAGCGCTTCATGTTCGACGGTGCGGCCGTCGTGGACGCCACCGCCGTGCTGGCATCCGGCGACCACGAGATCGCCACACAGGACACGACGGCACCCGATGTGGCGCCCCTGGCGGACGCTTCGATCAACGCCGGCACCCCCGTCGCCGTGGCAAGCACCACGGGCGAAGAGGCCTTGTTCGCGCTGGCCGCGGGCGACGCCGACGCCGGGAACAGCAAGCTGGAGCAGGGGCTGGCAGCGGCACAACAGACGCTGCTGAGCTGGGCCGGCAGCGCCGAAGCGGTGGCGGACGTGACGGGCGTGTTTGCCCCGCAGGACAGCAGCACGGGCACGGCAGACAGCCGGACATTGCAGGCACTGCAGGACATCCGATCCGGCGAAGCCACGGTGTCGGTCGAACTGCGCGAGCACAACGAGCTCCTGGGCGCCTTCGGCGCTTTCGCCTCGTCGGGCCCCGCCGGGGCCCCGGTCATCTACCTGAACCGTGACTGGGTGGAAAGCCAGCAGACCTCGGTCGAAGCCATCCAGACAGTGGTGCTGGAGGAATATGGCCACTACCTGGACAACCTGCTGAACGAAGGAAAAGACAGCCTCGGCGATGAAGGCGAGACGTTTGCCCATCTCGTGCTGCAGCAGCAGCTCTCGGCCGATGACTTCAGCCGCATGGCCGTGGAGAACGACCATGTCGTGATCGAGATGGACGGCCAGCCGGTCGAGCTGGAGCTGGCATCGCTGCTGTTCTCCAGGATGGCGTATTTCGCCGAGAACGCGGCCGCCCTGGGCACCGCCACCGCCGACCTGGAAGGCAACTACCTGCAGTTGATGGGCCTGGTTGGCGCCGACGTGGGTGCGGTCAAGTACCTCTACACCTCCGACCCAGCCTCTGACCCGATCTTCTCGGGCAACAACGTGGTCGGCACGCTCTACGCCATCAATTCAAGCAACGCGGTGGTGACCAGCTTCCGGGGCGAAATCAGCCGCTTGGTCAAAACCGGCTCGCGGGTCGAGGGCCTGCAGTTCTACCAGTACGACGACGGAGAGACGACCGCCGACGGCACCCCTCACACAACCATCGTGATCGACCTCGGCGTCAGCGGTGCCACCACATTGTTCGCCACCGACTCCGTGGTGCGCACCAGCAGCGACCCGGTGGACGATGCGCTCAATGCCCTGCTCGGAGGCACCCAGACCGCCATCGACGCCAGCAACGACACCGACACAGCCCTTGAAAGCGGCGGTGTCAACAACACCACGGTCCCGGTCGACGCGCAGGCGAACGGCAACCTGCTGACCAACGACAGCGGCGGCACAGCCAACTACTCGGCCAGCGGCGGCACCCTGGTCAGCAGCAGCGCCGGCGACCTGAGCGTGACCAGGGTCAGCAGCACGCTCAGCGGTCAGTCGGACCAACCGGCTACCGGCTCGTCGACCTCGACCAGCTACGACGCCAGCAGCAACGACTACGCCACCGTGGTCGGGCGCTACGGCAGCCTGATCGTCGGCGCCGACGGCCAGTACGTCTACACCGTCAACAACGACCACCCGGATGTGCAGGCTCTGCGCACGACCAGCGACACGCTGACCGAGACCTTCAGCTACGAGATCGTCAGCTCCAACGGCGGCGTCGATGTCGCCAGCCTGAACATCTCCATCGGCGGCCACAACGACAACCCGGACGCCAACGACGACACCGACTACGCCAAGGAATCCCTGCTGACCGACGGTACCCAGTACACCGGCAGCGATCCGGTGGGCATCCAGGCCACGGGCAACGTGCTCACCAACGACAGCGACATCGACCAGTACGGCGAAACCCACGTGATCACCGGCCTGGGGGCCACGGCACAAGGCAACAGTCCCTCCGACTCCATCCTCCAGCTCTCGTCGGTGTCCCCCTCCATCTCCGCCGGCGACTACGTCTTCCTGGACAACGCCGGCAGCCGGGGCACGGTGCTGCTGGACGAGAACGGCGTCGCCATCACCGTGGTGTCCAACGGCACCAGCGTGCAGCTCTCGGGTCAGATCTCCAACGCCACCCTCACCGGCACGGAAACCCTGGGCTTCAGCGGCAGCCTGACCACCGGAAACTACAAAACCGCGACGATCACCGGTATTTCCGCCGTTCCGACCGACCTCGTGGACATCAGCGGCACCAGCGCCACCAGCGGCACTATCGCCATCGGCATGAGCGTCAGCGGTGCTGGCCTGACGGCAGGCACCACGGTGACGGACATCACCTACGCCGTCGACGGCACCGTCACCCAGATCCGCCTGAGCCAAACTGCGGTGATCGCCAACAGCCCCCTGACCTTCTCGGCGGCCATCGGCACTACCCTCACCGGCCGCTACGGCACGCTGGCACTCTCGGCCAACGGCGACTACATCTACACCCCAACCGACCCCGACGGCCTGCTGGCCAACGGCGCCGACGGTGTCGACACCTTCCGCTACACGATGCAGGATCTGGCCGGTGCACAAAGCCAGGCCACCCTGACCATCCTGGTTTCGGGCTCCGGTGACCTCGATCCGACGGTCAGCGGCACCTCCACCAGCGCCACCGAACACGGCGGCACGGCAAACGGCGAACAGGTGCCCGACGCCCAGGGCACGATGGACCTGGGTGCGGAGCCCACGGCCAACACCAGCGGGAGCAACTTTGTTTCCCGCGTGATCTCCCCGGCCGATGGCAGTGCATCGACCCTCGCGTCGGTCACCGATGTCATCTATGACGGCGTCACCTACCACGCCCAGATCACGGGGCGCTACGGTGCGCTCTACGTCAAGAGCGACGGCAGCTACCGCTACGTCGTCGACAACAGCCTGCCGGCCGTCGAGACGCTCAAGGACGGCCAGACCTTGACCGAGGTGTTCGGCTACGCGGTGGAGAACACCGTCACCACCGGCATCGACTGGGCCGATCTCAGCATCACCATCAACGGCAACTACGACGCGCCGGTGGCCACCGACGACGTGGGACAGGCCACCGAAGCCGCGCTTGGCACGGGCAACGTCCTGACCAACGACACGGACGTGGATGCCAGCGACACCAAGACCGTCACCCAGGCCGGCAGCACGGAGGCTGGCCTGGCCGCCCTCTCGTCGGGCAGTGCGGACATCACCGGCTCGTACGGCACGCTCACGATCAACGCAGACGGCAGCTACACGTATGCGGTCGACACGGCCGACAGCACCGTGCGCGGGCTCAAGGCGGGCGAACGCCTGACCGAGGACTTCTTCTACCGCGTCACCGATGGCGGGACACTGTCCGACACGGCCAAGCTGACCGTCGAGGTGATCGGCGCCAATGAGGCGCCCGTCAACAGCACCCCCAGCGGCCTGTCCACCGACTATGGCACCGCCCTGAGCATCGGCGCCCTGGATGTCACCGACGTCGACGGCAACCTCTCCAGCGTGACCCTGACTGCCACCAACGGCACACTGAACCTTCAAAGCTACAGCGGCCCGGCCACTGTGACCGTGGTCGACGGGGCCATCACCATCGAGGGCTCGCAGACCGACATCAGGGCCGCCCTGGACACCCTGCGCTTCACCCCTGAAGCGGGATTCAGCGGAACGGCATCGGTCACCATCACCGCCTACGACAACCAGAACGCACTGGACCGAGACAGCTTCAACATCACCGTGCGCCAGCAACCCGTGGTCAGCGGCGACACCTACAACGAAGCCTCGCCCCGTGCCGTGTTCACCGTGACCGTCACGGCCGGGCAAGCCCTGGTGCTCGACGTGCGCGACGTTGCCGCCAGCGGCAACAACGCCACCGGCACGGTCGACGGTTCGGCCCTGACCAACCAACCGATCTGGACCTCGCTCGACGGCGGTGCCACCTGGCAGTCCTACACCGCAGGCGCCACCATAACCGCCACCGGCAGCACCGTCCTCGTGGCGGTGGACATCACGGCCGAGAGCGACTCGCCCTACGAAGGCATGGAACAGCTGCAACTGGTGGTGAACGACGGCACCGCGACCTCGGCCGCCGGCCACGCGGGCATCATCGACAACGGCACCGGCCTCATCACCGGCGCCATCGACACCAGCACCACCAACGACGCTGGCGCCAACAATGCATCGGCCGTCAAGGACGACGACCGCGCCCTGAGCGTGAGCGACATCACCGTCAACGAGGGCTCGCCCTACGCGGTCTTCACCGTCAGCGGCGCTGCCGGTCAGCTCGCATCCCTGAGCCTGGCCGATGGCACCGCCACCGGCCTCTCCGGCCTGCAGGTCTACGACGGCTCGGCCTGGGTCGCCTACACCAGCGGCACCATCGCCCTGGACAGCACCGGCACGCTGCTGGTGCGCACCGCCCTCTCGCCCGAGCAGGAAGCGGCCATCGACAACGGCGAGACTTTCACGCTGACGGCCACCAACACTGCTGGCACCAACGATGTGGGCACCGCCACCGTCAAGGACGACGGCACCGGCGCCATCTTCAAGAACGATGGCACCCAGGACAACACCGCCACCAAGGACGACGACCGCGCC
>NZ_JASJOY010000223.1:0-35619 GCF_031426985.1 Hydrogenophaga sp. | reverse complement strand
AAGCCACCCATACCCCCAGTCTCTAACCAGAGGCTGGGGGTTTGGGCTTTCTGGAGAACGATTTGTTGTTCGGCCGGATTGGGCACTTAAGCGCATCAATGTCGCCATGCGCGATGTAAAGGTCGAAGCAAAGCTTGGTCTTTTGCAACTGCACCCACCAACGGCCTCGGATCTAGCCGCTGGCTTCGGCACCATACGCCTCTAAAGACGCGGCCCCGAGGGCGTCCAAGTCGAATCGCTGCGCCAGGTTCCCCAGTCAGGTGTTCAGGATTCTCGGTCCGTCTTGGCGGAGGGCCGCGCTCCGTTCGAGTTCGTTCAACAGTTCGCGCAGCCAAGCGTCGGCCTCTTGGGCGTCCTTGGGCATGAACTGGGCCAGATAGGGCGTCGTTCGTGACCAGGCCAGCAGCGTCGGATACGCGATCTCCTGCCACTCCAGCAACTTGAATTTGATGAGTACTTTGAGCGCGTGCCGCCGGTGCTTGTCCGGCGCATCCTGAAATTGCTGCAGTCGCGAGCGGGAGCGGGCCAGTGCAACGGCAGTGTCCTGAAATGCACTGCCGTGGCCGGGGATGACGGTTTGTGGATTCAGGGATTCGATGAGGCCCAAGGTTTCTTCGACTTCGTCGAACGCCGAAATACCTTCCAGTTCAGGAAAGACCACGCCGAAGCCGTTTTGCCAGAGTGCATCGGCCGACAGAAGCAGGCGGCACTCGGGCAAGAACAGCACGATGGAATGCGGGTCGTGCCCTTTGGCGCCGTGGATCTCCCAGTCGTGATCGCCCAGGCGGATGGTGGAGCCGGGTTCGAGCAGGCCCTGGTGTGTGAAACGGGGGCATTGCTGACCCGTGGCTTGGTAGGTCAGGGCGTTCGTGTCCCACTCGTTGACCGCGCTGGCTTGCCCCGGGGGAATCAGGGTCGTCAATCTCGGGTAGTCGCGCTGCAAAGCGGCGTTGCCGCCGCAGTGGTCGCTGTGCAGATGGGTGTTCAGCAAAAGATCCAGCGGCCTTTCGCCCAGGCTCTGCTGCACCAGTGCCAGCGTTTGGGCTGCGTGGGTGCAGTAACCGGAGTCGACCAGGGCACACGGCCCGTGGCCCTGGATGAGCACGTTGTTGGCGGACAGCCAGCCGCGTTCGAAAACGGTGGCGCCGGCCGCTTGCAGTACCTCGGGGATGGAGGGCGTGCTCATGTTTTTGAGACGCAACGCATCACGTCGAGGCCCGCAAAGCGCGGCGCAGGATCTTGCCGACGTTGGTTTTGGGCAATTCGTCCCGGAATTCGATGTATTTGGGGCGTTTGTAGCCGGTGAGGTTGTCGTGGCAGAAGCGCGCCACGTCTTCCTCGCGCAAGGTCGGGTCGCTGCGCACCACGAACACTTTGACCGCTTCCCCCTGCTTGGCGTCTTCAATGCCGATGGCCGCACACTCCAGCACGCCGGGACAGCTGGCAATGACCTGTTCGAGCTCGTTCGGGAACACGTTGAATCCGGACACGAGGATCATGTCCTTCTTGCGGTCCACAATGCGCGTGTACCCGCGCGCGTCCATGATGCCGACGTCGCCGGTGCGCATGAAGCCGTCCGGTGTGAAGGCGCGCGCGGTTTCCTCGGGCTGGTTGTGGTAACCGACCATGACGTTGGGGCCGTGGATGCAGATCTCGCCCGCTGAGCCCACCGGCAAGCTGTTGCCGTCGTCGTCTTTGATGGCGATGGTGATGCCGGGGAGTGGCAGTCCGATGGTGCCGCTGAACTCCCGGCTGGTCACCGGGTTGTTGGTGCCGATGGCGCAGGTTTCGCTCATTCCCCAGCCTTCGATCATGGGGCTGCCGGTCACCGCCAGCCACTGCCGAGCGGTCGCTTCCGACGCAGCCATGCCACCGGCCTGACCGAACAGCAGCTGCGAAAAATCCACCTGGCGGAACTGGGGATCTTGCAGCAGCGCATTGAACAGGGTGTTGACCGCGGGCAGCAGGTGAAAGGGGCGGCGCTTGAGCGTGGCGATGAAGCCAGGGATGTCGCGTGGGTTCGGCACCAGCGTCATGTGCGCGCCCCAGCGGATGGTCAGCAGGCTGAGCGTGAGCGCGAAGATGTGGTACAGCGGCAGCGCGGCGATGCCGTTGGTCTGGTGCACGTTGCCTGCCCGGGCGAGCGCCGGCTGGAACCAGGCCTCGGCCTGCAAGATCGCGGCGATGACGTTGCGGTGGGTCAGCACCGCGCCTTTGGACAGACCGGTCGTGCCGCCGGTGTACTGCAGGAAGGCCACGGCATCGAGCGTGGCCTGGCTGGGTTTGAGGGCGCGTGCGGCGCCGTCGGCCAGCACCTGCCGGAAGGTGACCACCTGGCGCGCGCCAATGGGGCCGCTCAGGGGCAGGCGGTATGGCGGCACCAGCTTGGCCAGGTGCCGCACGGCGAAGCTGATCCAGCGCCCGTACCAGAACCCGAGCAGGTCGCCCATGCTGGCGACCACCACGTGGCGCAAGGGGCTGTGGTCGATGACCTCTTCCAGTGTGTGGCAGAAGTTTTCGAGGATGACGATGGCTTCAGCGCCCGAGTCCCGCAGCTGGTGCTCGAGTTCGCGGGCGGTGTACAGCGGGTTGACGTTCACCACGGTGTAGCCGGCGCGCAGGATGGCCGCCATGGTGACCAGGAACTGCGGGATGTTGGGCAGCATCACGGCCACCCGTGCCCCTGGGGCCAGACCCTGGGCCTGCAGCCAGGCGCCCACCGCATTGCTGTGCTCGTCGAGCTGGCCATAGCTCATCCAGCGCTCCATGCAGACCGACACCGGGTGTTTTGCGTTCTTGCGCAGCGACTCGTCCAGCAAGGCGGCGAGCGATCGGTACTGAGACGGGTCCACGTCGTGTGGAACGCCGGGGGGGTAGTGGGCCAGCCAAGGTCGGTTCATGGTCGCAGATGGGAAGGGACAATGCCGCCCATTCTGGCGGTGCGCAGGCCCTTCCCACACAGGGCCAGCCCTAGGCGACTGTCACCCAAAGCACAGCGGTGCACGCCTCAGGCGCGCTGCAGTTCCCGCGCCAGTTCGGCCTGGCAGGCCGGCAGATCGGCGTCGAACAGGGTGTCGATCCACTGCTGTTCACGCTGCGCAATGGCGGCCAGAAAGTGGCGCGCGTCCCCCATGGTGGCAAAGGCGCTGAAGCCGCGTTCCAGGAACTGTTGCAGCGAGGCCAGCCCGGCGGCCTGGGCCGGGCCACGCATGAGCTTGAGTGCGACCAACAGCGACTTCATGCGGGTCAGGCGCTGCAGCTCTTGCCCCATGTGCAGCACCACCGCCAGCTGCCGCTGGCGTGCGGCGCGGCCGCCGGTCAAACGCCAGCTGCGCACGTAACGCTCGGTGTACGGGCAATGCTCGTCTTGGGCGAGCCAGTGCTCGGCCAGCTGGTGGTCCAGGGTTTCGGTCAGGGCATGGGTCTCGGCCAGGTCCACCGCCAGATCGGCGACCGCCTCGGGGAACAGACGTTCAATGGCGCCGGCGATGCGCGCAAACTGCGCATCGCGCTGCGCGAAGTCGTGTTCGCCGTACAGCTCGTCCAGAAAGAACGCCGTGGCCGCCACATGGCGCGGATCGGCCAGGAAGTCGGCGTAGGTGGCGCGAAAGCGCCGCGCTTGCAATTGCTTGACCTGGTGCACGGCGGTGGACAGCCCGTCTTGCCGGGCTTGTGTGCGCAGATGGGACACGCGTTCCAGCTGTTGCCGAATGCGATCGGTGGCGCTGATGGGGGCGTTCGTCAGGGCGTTCATGCGCGGTCCAGTCTAGGCCGGGTGCTTTGCGCTGGCTAGATGCGGCCCCCTACGCAAGTGCAACCAGCTGTGCGCGTCCGCGTGCGATAGTGGGCGCATGAGTCCATCGAACCCTCCGGCGCTGCACCGCGCTTCTGCCCTGGCTCGCCTGCAGCAGGGCATGGCCTTGTCATCCCTGGTGTGCGCGGGGCTCTGGTTGCGCTGGTGGTGGCGCGACGCGCCCACGCTGGCGGTGGTGGGGGCTGCGGCCATCGTGATGGGCTACGCGCTGGTGCTGGCGCTGCAGTTCGCGTTGATGGCGCGGGTGAACCGCCAGGACACGGTGCCCCCGCTGAGGCCAGGCGAGTTGCTGCGCGCCTGGTGGGCCGAGGTGCGGGTGGCCCCCCGGGTGTTTTCGTGGCGCCAGCCGTTCCGTTGGCATGCCCTGCCCGATGCCGATGTGCCGCCCGCACCGGGCCGCGTGGCGGTGGTGCTCGTGCATGGCTTCGTGTGCAACCGGGGGCTGTGGTTGCCGTGGATGCGCGCACTGCGCCAGCGCGGCCTGCCCTACACCTCGGTCAACCTGGAGCCGGTGTTCGGCTCCATCGACGGCTACGTGCCGCTGATCGACGACGCGGTGCGTCGCGCGCAGGCCCTGACCGGGCGGCCGCCGCTGCTGGTGTGCCACAGCATGGGCGGCCTGGCTGCGCGGGCCTGGCTGGCCGCCACGCCGGGGGCGGCCGATCGGGTGTGCGGCGTGGTCACCATCGGCACGCCGCACCAGGGCACCTGGCTCGCGCACCTGAGCCACACCGCCAACGGGCGGCAGATGCGCATCGACGGCGCGTGGCTGCAGGCGCTGCGCGCACGCGAGGCGGGGCGGGCGAGGCCGCCCTTCGTCTGCTGGTATTCCAACGCCGACAACATCGTCTTCCCGGCCACCACCGCCACGTTGGCCGGCGCGGACAACCGCCTCCTGCCCGGCGTGCCGCACGTGGCCATGGCCTTTCACCCCAGGGTGATGGGCGAGTCGCTGGCGATGCTGGCGTCGGCCGGCAGCTCGCCGAGCGAGCGCACCGCGGCGTAAAGCGGCGTGAAGTCCGGCGCGGTCAGGTCGAACAGCTGCTGGAAGTCGTCGATCACGAAGTAGGTGGCCTGGTAGTCGTCGATCTTGTAGCGCGTGCGCATGCAGCGCTGCAGGTCCAGCGCGATGCGCCGGGCCGTCGGACTGGTCACGCTGTGCCGCAGTTCGCCGGCCGAGCTCAGGATGCCGGCGCCGTAGGCGCGCAGGCCGTCGGGCTGGCGGATCAGGCCGAACTCGATGGTGTACCAGTACAGGCGCGAGAGCAGCTCGCCCGCGCCCAGGTCGTGCGCCTTCAGCCCGCCCTGGCCGTAGCGCTGCACGTAGTCGGCGAACACCGGGTCGAACAGCAGCGGCACATGGCCGAACAGGTCGTGGAACACGTCGGGCTCGACCACGTAGTCGAACTCCTCGGGTTGGCGGATCCAGTCGGTGACCGGAAAGCGACGGTTCGCCAGCAGTTCGAAGAAGGGGCGCTCCGGGATCAGCCCCGGCACGGCCACGATCTCCCAGCCGGTGGCGGCCCACAGGCGGGTGTTGATGTCCTCGAAGCGCGGGATCTGTCCGGGCGCACCCAGCGACGGCAAGGCCTGGACGAAGGCGTCGCAGGCCAGGCCGGGCAGCAGGGCGCTCTGCCGCTCGAACAGGCGGCGCCAAGTGTGATGGTCGGCCTCGGTGTAGGCCGACCAGTCCTGGGCGCAGGTGTAGTCGTCGCCGGCGCGGGCGTAATCGCCGCGCGGCGGGCGCTCGCTGGCGCCGTAGACAACGGGTTCAACAGCCATGGGAATCTCCAGTGGAAAGGCGAGGTGCTGCACAGGACCTTCGAAAAGGGTGCAGGGCAAGGCGTGGCGGCGCAGACAGTGGCAGCGCCACGGCCAGCCGCAACGCGACCCTGCGCCCTTTCTCGAAGGTCAGCCCTTGAGCACGCCGCGGCGCATCTGGTCCAGCTCCATGGTCTCAAACAGCGCCTTGAAATTGCCCTCGCCAAAGCCCTGGTTGCCCTTGCGCTGGATGAACTCGAAGAAGATCGGGCCGAGCTGGTTCTCGCTGAAGATCTGCAGCAGCAGCTCGCCCGGCGCGCCGTCCACCAGGATGTTGCGGGCCTTGAGCGCCGCGATGTCTTCGCCGTGGTTCGGGATGCGCTGGGGCAGCAGCTCGTAGTAGGTCTCGCTGGTGTTCAGCAGCTTCAGGCCCTCCATCTGCAGCGCGTCCACCGTGTCGTACAGGTTGGTCGAGGCCAGCGCGATGTGCTGGATGCCCTCGCCCTGGTAGCGGTCCAGGTACTCCTGGATCTGGCCGGCCTTGTCGTTGCCTTCCTCGTTGATCGGGATGCGGATCTTGCCGCAGGGGCTGGTCATGGCCTTGCTCTTGATGCCGGTCTGCTGGCCTTCCAGGTCGAAGTAGCGCACCTCGCGGAAGTTGAACAGGCGCTCGTAGAAACCGGCCCATTCGGCCATGCGGCCGCGGTGCACGTTGTGCGTCAGGTGGTCGATGACGGTCAGGCCGTGGCCCACCGGGTTCAGCTCGGCGCCGGGCAGGGGGTAGAAGTCCACGTCGTAGAAACCGATGTTGCCGATCTCGCCGTCCTGGGCACCGTTCTTGCCGCGCCAGCGGTCGATGAAATAGACGATCGAGTCGCCGATGCCCTTGATGGCCGGGATGTTCAGCTCGCCCGGGGCCGCGTTGTGGGCATAGCCCCAGGCGCCCAGCGCAATGGCGCGCTCGTAGGCGGCCTTGGCGTCCTGCACGCGGAAGGCGATGGCACAGACGCTGGGGCCGTGCAGGCGCGCGAAACGCTGCGCAAAGCTGTCGGGCTCGGCGTTGATGATGAAGTTGATGCCGCCCTGGCGGTACAGCGTCACGGCCTTGTGGCGGTGGCGGGCGATGGCCTTGAAACCCATGCGCTCGAACAGCGCGCCCATGGCGGCGGGGTCGGGTGCGGCGTATTCGATGAACTCGAAACCGTCGGTGCCCATGGGGTTGTCCCAGGTCTGGCTGGTCTGGGCGACGGACTCGGGCAGTGCTGCGTTCATGGTGGTCTCCTGTGTGTTGGACTTGAATGCGCCACTGTAGGAGCGCAGGGTGTCACGATTGCTGCGAAATGGGGCGCGCCATTCGTCCAATACGCACGAATCCTGCAAAATGATGGTCATGCAAGCACTGGACAAGCTCGACCGCCACATCCTGCGCAGCCTTCAGGCCGACGGGCGCGCCACCTACGACCAGATCGCCGACGCCGTCGGCCTCTCGCCCAGCGCGGTGCTGCGGCGGGTCAAGCGGCTGGAAGAGGCGGGGGTGATCCACCGCTACGTGGCCCTGGTCCAGCCCGAAGCCGTGGGCCTGGGGCTGACGGCTTATGTGAACGTGCGGCTGGAAAAACACAGCGGCGCCGCCAAGCGCAACCCGATGGACGAGTTCCGCGCCAGCGTGCTGAACTGGCCCGAGGTGGTGGAATGCGCCGCGCTCACGGGCGAGATGGACTTCCAGCTGCGCCTGGTGGTGGCCGACATGGCCGCCTATTCGCGGTTCATGATGGACACCCTGCTCAAGCACCCCAGCGTGCAGGACTGCAAAACCAGCTTCGTCATGGACCGCGTCAAGAGCACGACCGCGCTTCCGGTGTGAGCATTGGCTCACTTTTTTGCTGCATTGCAGCAATTCCGCAGAGCCAATCGCTCAAAAAGTCACCCTTCTGTCGGTTTTGACGGGGTTTAGAGAGGGCGTCCAGTTGTCGATATGGGGTAAACCCTTAAAGTTGTCGCCATGGTCACGTCCACCCCCTCACGCGCTCCCGACACCCCCCCGCCGCAGCCTGCCGCGGTGCACGGCGACGCCCGGGCCGGTGGGCCCGTGGTGCCGATCCGTTCCATCGGGCCGGCGCACCTGGAGCGCGTGCGCCAGCACCTGCTCGCGCTGGATGCGCACGACCGCTACCTGCGCTTTGGCTACTCGGCCAACGACGAGCAGATCGGTCGCTACGTGGACAGCCTGAACTTCCAGCGCGACGAGCTGTTCGGCATCTTCAACCGCAAGCTCGAACTCATCGCCATGGCGCACCTGGCGTTTTCGGTCGATCCGCAGTGCCACAGCTGCGCCGAGTTCGGCGTGTCGGTCTCGCGCCAGGCGCGCGGCCGGGGTTACGGCAGCCGCCTGTTCGAGCGCGCCGTCATGCACGCCCGCAACGAAGGCGTGAGCCAGCTGTTCATCCACGCCCTGTCGGAAAACACGGCCATGCTCAAGATCGCGCGCAAGGCCGGCGCGGTGATCGAGCGCGACGGCTCCGAGAGCGAAGCCCACCTGCGCCTGCCGCCGGCCGACTTCGACTCGCGCGTGACCGAACTCATCAACGAGCAGCTGGCCATCACCAACTACCAGCTCAAAGCCCAGGCCAAGCACTTCTGGGACGCACTGGCCCTGCTGCAGGAAATCCGCCAGGGCGTGCGCGAATCGCGAGAAAAAGCCCGCGGCTGAACGTCCGCGGCGCCGTCTGGCCGGGGGCATGGCCATGGGGTATCCTTGCCGGCTGTAGCAACTTCCCCGTATCCCAGTGGCCGACCAACCCCCCAGTCCGGGGCCGCAGCGCAGCCTGCGGCATGAAGACAAACGTGGTTTTCTGCAAAAGCTCGCCGAGTTCATCCATCCCGGACCCGACTCCAAGGACGAGCTGATCGAGACCCTCGCCGAGGCCGAGGACAACGAGATCATCAACGCCGAATCGCGCGTCATGCTCGAAGGCGTGATCCGCATCGCCGACATGACCGCCGGCGACGTGATGGTGGCGGCCCCGCGCATGGACGTGCTCAACATCGACGCCCCGTTCGACGAGTTGCTGCACCTGGTCATCGACACCGCGCACTCGCGTTTTCCGGTCTACGAGGGCGAGCGCGAAAACATCATCGGCATCCTGCTGGCCAAAGACCTGCTCAAGCTGCAGCGCGCGCCCGAACTCAACATCCGCGCCCTGCTGCGCCCGGCCACCTTCGTGCCCGAGAGCAAGGGGCTGAACGACCTGCTGCGCGAGTTCCGCGGCAACCGCAACCACCTGGCCATCGTCATCGACGAGTTCGGCCGCGTGGCCGGCCTCATCACCATCGAAGACGTGCTCGAAGAAATCGTCGGCGAGATCGAGGACGAGTTCGACGTGGCCGAAGACGACGGCGACATCTTCGCCCTGGCCGACGGTACCTGGCGCATCAGCGGCAACACCGCCATCGAGCGCATCAACGAGCAGTTCGGCCTGCGACTGGCCGACGACGGCTTCGACACCATCGGCGGCCTGATCGCGCACACCATGGGCCACGTGCCCAAGCGCGGCGAAGAGCACGAGCGGGACGGCCTGCGCTTCGTGGTGCTGCACAGCAAGGGCGGCGCGGTCAAGTGGTTCAAGGTCATGCCGGTGCCCGTGGGCGCCTGATCGATTCCACACGCCGGATCTGGCCTCCATGCGCAGCCTGTTCGGCAACCTCCACACCCCGTCCACCTTCTCGGCCCTCAGCGGCCAGCCGCCCGGGCGCGAAGCCCGCGGCAGCGGGCCGCTGTGGTTCGTGCTGTGCCTGCTGGCCGGTGGCCTGCAGGCCGCGTCACTGGCCTGGCCCTGGCCGGCCTGGGTGCCGCCGGGCCTGAGCGCGGGCCAGCCCAGCGGCGCCTTGCAGATCGCCTCGCTCGCGGTGCTGGCGTGGGCCTTGCGCCACGTGCACCGGGTGGGGCAGGCGGCCTGGCGCGGCTGGGTGTTTGCCCTGGCCTGGCTGGCGGGCAGCTTCTGGTGGCTGTTCGTGTCCCTGCACACCTACGGCGGCCTGCCGGCCTGGCTGGCGGTGCTGGCCGTGCTGGCGCTGGCCGGCGCGCTGGCGCTGTACTACGCGCTGGCCGCGGGCCTGCTGGCGCTGTGGGCGCCGCGTTCGCGGGTGCAGCAAGGCCTGCTGTTCGCCGCGCTGTGGACCCTGGCCGAACTGCTGCGCGGGCGCTGGTTCACCGGCTTTCCCTGGGGCGCCGGGGGCTATGCGCAGGTCGACCTGATGGCCGCCTGGGCGCCCTGGGTGGGCGTCTACGGCATGGGGGCGGTGGCGGCCTTGCTGGCCTACAGCCTGGCGGTGTTGCTGCCGCACGGGCTGTCGGCCCTGTGGGCGCGCATGCTGCCCCGCTCGCGCGCGCCGGGTGCGCTGTTGTCTGCCCGCTGGTGGCCGCACACGGCGGCGGGCCTTGTGTCGCTGGCGCTGCTGGCCGTGCTGTGGGCCAGCGTGCTGGGGGGCGGTTTCTGGCGCGACCTGGGCCGGCGCGGCACCACCTCCAGCGGCCCGCTGCGCGTGTGGCTGCTGCAGGGCAACATCCCGCAGGACCAGAAGTTCGAACCCGGCACCGGCGTGGCCACCGCGCTGGCTTGGTATCCGCAGCAGCTGGCCGACGCGGTGCGGAGCGCCGGCGCCGCCAGGGCAGACGCGCCGCAGCTGGTGGTGGCGCCCGAGACGGCGGTGCCCCTGCTGCCGCAGCAGGCCGGGGCCGATTTCTGGCAACCGCTGCTGGCGCTGCTGGCCCGCCAGCCGCCCGGCCATCCCCCGGTGGCGGCCCTGCTGGGGCTGCCGCTGGGCAGTTTCGAGTCCGGTTACACCAATTCGGCCTGGGGCATCGCGCCCGAAGTGGCCAGTCGTGCCGCCGCCCGGCTGGCCGCTGCGCCCGATGCGCTGCCCGGCGAAGGCTTCCACCGCTACGACAAGCACCACCTGGTGCCCTTCGGTGAGTTCATTCCGCCGCTGTTCCGCTGGTTCACCGAGCTCATGAACATCCCGCTGGGCGACTTCAGCCGCGGCACCCTGGCACAGCCGGCCTGGGCCTGGGCCGGCCAGCGGGTGGCGGCCAACATCTGCTACGAAGACCTGTTCGGCGAGGAACTGGCCGCCGGTTTCACCGACGCCGCCACGGCGCCCACCGTGCTGGTCAACCTGAGCAACATCGGCTGGTTCGGCGACACCGTCGCCATCGACCAGCACCTGCAGATCTCGCGCCTGCGCGCGCTGGAGCTGGGGCGCCCCATGCTGCGCGCCACCAACACCGGTGCGACCGCGGCCATCGACCACCGCGGCGTGGTCACCCACCAGCTGCCGCGCCTGACCCGCGACCGGCTGGTGGCCCAGGTCGAGGGGCGCGAAGGCCTGACCCCTTACGCCCGCTGGGCCGGGCGCTGGGGCCTGTGGCCGGTCTGGGGGCTGTGCCTGTCCGTGGTGGCCGCCATCGTGGGCCTGCGCCGGCTGGCCCCGCGTGGCCGCCGCGGCTGAGCACGCGCCCCGTAAAATCCACCCTTTGCCCGGCGCGCCCTCTGGTGGCGGCCGTGTTCTTCCATCCAGAACCTCCGGGGTCCGCGCACGCGCGGGCCACACCCGCATGTTGACCTTCCAGCAAATCATCCTGACCCTGCAGTCCTATTGGGACCAGCAAGGCTGCGCCCTGCTCCAGCCCTACGACATGGAAGTCGGCGCCGGCACCAGCCACACCGCCACTTTTCTGCGCGCGCTCGGCCCCGAGCCCTGGAAGGCCGCCTACGTGCAGCCCAGTCGCCGCCCCAAGGACGGCCGCTACGGCGAGAACCCCAACCGCCTGCAGCACTACTACCAGTACCAGGTGGTGCTCAAGCCCGCACCCAGCAACATCCTGGAGCTGTACCTGGGCTCGCTCGAAGCGCTGGGCTTCGACCTGAAGAAGAACGACATCCGCTTCGTCGAAGACGACTGGGAAAACCCCACGCTCGGCGCCTGGGGCCTGGGCTGGGAGGTCTGGCTCAACGGCATGGAAGTCACGCAGTTCACCTACTTCCAGCAGGTCGGCGGCATCGACTGCAAGCCCATCACCGGCGAGATCACCTACGGCCTGGAGCGCCTGGCCATGTACCTGCAGGGCGTGGACAACGTCTACGACCTGGTGTGGACGAAGCGCGCCGACGGCTCCACGCTGAGCTATGGCGACGTCTACCACCAGAACGAGGTCGAGCAGTCGACCTACAACTTCGAGCACAGCGACGCCGACTTCCTGTTCACCGCCTTCGGTGCGCACGAGAAACAGGCCAAGCACCTGATCGAACAGCAGCTGGCGCTGCCGGCGTACGAACAGGTGCTCAAGTGCGCCCACAGCTTCAACCTGCTGGACGCACGCGGCGCCATCAGCGTGACCGAACGGGCCGCCTACATCGGCCGCATCCGCAACCTCGCGCGCGCCGTGGCCCAGAGCTACTACGAGAGCCGCGAGCGCCTGGGCTTCCCCATGGCGCCGCGCGAGTGGGTGGCACAGATCGAAAAGAAAGCCGCCTGAGCCGGAGCACCAAGAATGACAAACAAGAACCTCCTCGTCGAACTGTTTGTGGAAGAGCTGCCGCCCAAGGCGCTCAAGAAGCTGGGTGACGCGTTTGCCGGCGTGCTGTCCGACCAGCTCAAGGCCCAGGGCCTGGCCGCGGCCGATGCGGTGGTGACGCCGTTCGCCTCGCCGCGCCGCCTGGCCGCGCACGTGACGGCCGTGGCACCGCGCGCCGCCGACAAGGCCGTGTCGCAGAAGCTGATGCCGGTCAGCGTGGGGCTGGACGCCAGCGGCGCCCCCACGCCCGCGCTGCTCAAGCGCCTGGCGGGTCTGGGCGCCGACGCCTCGGCCGTGGCCGGCCTCAAGCGCGCCCTGGACGGCAAGGCCGAAGCCCTGTTTTTCGACAGCGTGCAGCCGGGCGTGGACCTGGCCGCTGGCCTGCAGAAGGCCCTCGATGAAGCGATTGCCAAGCTCCCCATCCCCAAGGTCATGAGCTACCAGCTCGAAACCGACTGCGAACTGCCCGGCTGGACCAGCGTGAACTTCGTGCGCCCGGCGCACGGCCTGGTCGCGCTGCACGGTGGCGACGTGGTGCCGGTCAAGGCCCTGGGCCTGAAGGCGGGCAACGCGACCCACGGTCACCGTTTTGAAGCGGCGGTCGATCCGGTGGTGTTGGCCGACGCCGATGCTTATGCCGCGACGCTGGCGAAGGACGGCGCGGTGATCGCCTCGTTCGCCGAGCGCAAGGCCGAGATCGCGCGCCAGCTGGCCGCGGCGGCCGCCCAGGTGGGCGGTGGCTGCCAGCCCATCGAAGACGACGCGCTGCTCGATGAAGTGACCGCCCTGGTCGAGCGCCCGAACGTGCTCATCTGCGAGTTCGAGAAACAGTTCCTCGACGTGCCGCAGGAGTGCCTGATCCTCACGATGAAGGCCAACCAGAAGTACTTCCCGCTACTGGACGCGCAGGGCAAGCTGACCAACCGTTTCCTGGTGGTCAGCAACATCAGCCCCGACGACGCGAGCGCCGTGATCGGCGGCAACGAGCGCGTGGTGCGCCCGCGCCTGGCCGACGCCAAGTTCTTCTTCGACCAGGACCGCAAGAAGACGCTGGAGAGCCGCGTGCCGGCCCTGGCCAAGGTGGTCTATCACAACAAACTGGGCACGCAGGGCGAACGCATGGAGCGCGTGGAGGCGATCGCTCGTGAGATTTCTCGTCAGCTCATGGAGCAAGGTGTCGAAGGTGTTTTTGATGGCAACGTTGGTAACGCAGCCATGTTGGCCAAGACAGACCTGCTGACCGACATGGTGGGCGAGTTCCCCGAGCTGCAGGGCATCATGGGTGGCTACTACGCGCGCCACGACGGCCTGTCCGAAGACATCGCGTTTGCGATCGAAGACCACTACAAGCCGCGCTTCTCGGGCGATGAACTGCCGCGCAATATCACGGGTTTGGTGGTGGCGCTGGGCGACAAGCTGGAGACGCTGGTGGGCATGTTCGGCATCGGCAACCTGCCGACCGGCGACAAGGACCCATTTGCGCTGCGCCGCCATGCGCTGGGTGTGATCCGGATGCTGGTTGAGAAAAATTTGCCCCTCAGTGTCGACTCGTTGACTCGGATCGGAGCAGCAGAATTTAATGGGGTCGCTGGGTTTGAGTACGGGCGGGCCGTCAACGAATTGCAGGACTTCATCTACGACCGCCTGGCCGGTGGCCTGCGCGAGCAGGGCGCGAGCGCACAGGAAGTGGACGCCGTGCTGGCCCTGCGCCCGCAGCGCCTGGCCGACGTGGCCCAGCGCCTGCAGGCTGTGCGCGCCTTCGCCGCGCTGCCCGAAGCGCCTGCGTTGGCCGCGGCCAACAAGCGCATCGGCAACATCCTCAAGAAGTCCGAAGGCGAGGGCGCCGCGGTCAACCCGGCGCTGTTGGTGGAGCCGGCCGAGAAAGACCTCTACGCCGCCATGCAGGCCACCGTGCCGGCCGCCACCGCCCAGTTCGACGCGGGCGACTACACCGCCAGCCTGCAGGCCCTGGCCGCGCTGCGCACGCCGGTCGACGCCTTCTTCGACGGCGTGATGGTGAATGCCGACAAGGCTGAGCTCAAGGCCAACCGCCTGGGGCTGCTGAAGTCGCTGCACGAAGCCATGAACCGCGTCGCCGACTTGTCGCGCCTCGCGGCCTAAGCCGTACGATCAGGCCGTCACGGACCCCAGAAGGAGCACCGCATGAAACTGCTGATCCTCGACCGCGACGGCACGCTCAACCGCAGCCGCGACGATTACGTGGCCTCGGCCGACGAGTGGGAGCCGCTGCCCGGCGCGCTGGAGGCCGTGGCCCGCTTGAACCACGGTGGCTGGCGCGTGGTGCTGGCCACCAACCAGAGCGGCATCGGGCGCGGCATGTTCGACATGGTTTCGCTCAACGCCATCCACGCCAAGATGCACCGCTCGCTGGCGGCGGTGGGCGGTCGGGTCGATGCGGTGTTCTTCTGCCCGCACGCGCCCGAAGACGCCTGCACCTGCCGCAAGCCGTCGCCGGGGCTGTTCGAGCAGATCGGCGCACGTTTTGGCGTGCCGCTGGACGAGGTGCCCGCCGCCGGCAACGCCCTGCGCCATGTGCAGGCCGCGGCCGTGGCCGGCTGCCCCACCCACCTGCTGATGACCGGCAAGTCCGAACACCTGCGCGGACAGGTGGACACGCTGCTGCCGCAGGCCCCGCCTTCCACCGCGCTGCTGGGCCTGCCGCCCGGCACCTGCCTGCACGCCGACCTGGCGGCCTTTGCCGACTGGCTGCTGGCGCAGGACCCGACCGCCGACGCCCGCGCCTCGGGCCTGGCGCCGCTGTGACGCGCCGCCGCACCGAACCCTTTTTCTGCACGCCATGAACTTCATCCGCTCCGTTCTCCATCTGCTGTTCATGGCCGTCACGGTGATCCCGTGGGCCCTGGCGGTGGTGATCGCCGCCCCCTTTCTCAACAGCTCGCAGATTTACTGGATGTGCGCCGGCTGGCTCAAGCTCGCGGTCAACAGCGGCACGGTGATCCTGGGCATCCGCAACCAGGTCATCGGCTATGAGAACCTGCCGGTGGGCACGACTGCACCGGCGGTGCTGCTGGTCAAGCACCAGTCGCTCTGGGAGACCTTCAGCATGGCGGCGCTGATGCCGCACCCGCTGGCCTTCGTGTTCAAGAAAGAGCTGCTGAAGGTGCCGTTCTTTGGCTGGGCCATGGCGCGCATGGACATGATCCACATCGACCGTGCCGACGGCGCGCGCGCCTTCGTCAAGGTGGTGCAGCAGGGCCAGCGCCTGCTCGACCAGGGCACCTGGGTCATCATGTTTCCCGAGGGCACGCGCATCCCGCGCGGCGAGAAGGGCGCCTACAAGACCGGCGGCACGCGGCTGGCGATCCGCACCGGCGCGCCGGTGATCCCGGTCGCCGTGACCTCGGCCAAGTGCTGGCCGCGCAAGGCCTTCATCAAAAAACCGGGCACGGTCGAGTTCTCGATCGGCAAGCCCATCCCCAGCGTGGGCCGTGAGCCCGACGAGCTGATGCGCGAGGTGGAAAACTGGATCGAGACCGAGATGCGGCGCCTCGACCCCACGGCTTACCCCGCAGAAGCCGCCAAGGCCTGAGAGGCTGAGAGGAAATCGGTCATGCCCGCCTTGGCGCCCCAAAACCCCGCCTGCGGCGTTGCAAATGCGCGCCGTAGCCCGAGCTACGGCTGTGCTTTGCGCCTTGCCGGCCGTGCTTCGGGACGCCCTTTCGGGCTCGCCCCATTCCCTCCCAGCCTCTGAGCCCGCCCATGCAGCGCTTTGTGCAACTGGCGCTCGACTTCCTGACCGGCCCGGAGCCGGTGGTGCCCGCGCCCCGGCCGGCCGGCCCGCGCGCCGTGGCCCCACGCCCGCCGGCCGACGCCACCGCCGTGCCCGCCGAGCCGCTGAGCGCGGTGTTCCAGCCCGGCACCTGGCACCACCCGCGCGCCAACCGCCTGCTCAAGCTGGGGCACTGCGAGGTGGCCTACGAGTTCAAGCGCGGCAAGCGCCGCACCATCGGCCTGACGGTCAACCCCGACGGCCTCACCGTGAGCGCGCCTCGCTGGACGCCGCTGGGCGAGGTGGAGGCGCTGCTGCACGACAAGGCCGACTGGGTGCTGGAGAAACTGCGCAGCGCCCGCGAACGGGCCCAGGCGCTGGACCGCGCGCGCACCGTCTGGGCCGACGGCGCCGAATGTGGTTACCTGGGCCAGACCCTGCGCCTGGTGCTGGACCCGGCGCACCGCTTCACCCAGGCCGGCGCCGAGCTGTGTGCCCCGGGGGACGACGGCGTGGCCCTGCTGCGCCTGGCCCTGCCCGCCCAGGCCACCGAGGCTCAGATCCGCGACGTGGCCCAGGCCTGGCTGATGCGCCAGGCCAAGCGCGTGTTCGCCGAACGGCTGGCGCAGTTCGCGCCCCAGCTGGGCGTGCGGTACAAGACCCTGCGCCTGTCCAGCGCCGGCACGCGCTGGGGCAGCGCCAGCGCCGACGGCACCATCCGCCTGAACTGGCGGCTGATCCACCTGAGCCTGGAGATGGTGGACTACGTGGTGGTGCACGAGCTCAGCCACCTGCGTCACATGGACCACAGCCCGCAGTTCTGGGACGTGGTGGCCAGCGTGATGCCCGATCACCTGCAGCGCCGCCAGGCGCTCAAGCGGGCGGCGGTGCCACTGGGCGACTGAACCGGCCTGACCGGCCTGACGGGTCCGGTCTCGCGGTCGGCCGGCACCCGGTCTGAGGTCAGCGCGCGGGCGGGCCGCTGAACAGGGTCGCCACCACGTCGGACTGGGTGATCATGCCGACCACGCGCCGCCGCTCGTCGACCACCGGCATGTGGTGCAGGCCGCGGTCGGAGAACAGGCCGACCAGATCCCCGATCGGCTGCTCCGGCCGCGCCGCCCGGACCTTGCGGGTCATGATGTCCTCGACGTACCGGGCCGTGCTCATGACCGGCACGCGGCGCGGGTCCGGTGCGCTGTGGCCGATGAAGAAGTCGTGCAGCGAGACGATGCCGGCGAGCACGCCCTCGCCGTCGACCACCGGCAGCGCCTTGATCTTGTGGTGGGCCAGCCGTGCCCAGGCCTCGTCGACCGAGTCGCGCGGCCCGATGCTCACCACGTCGCGCGACATGATGTCGCTGCAGCGCACGTCGCTCCAGCGCCGCTGGCTGGCGAGCTCCTGGGCCCTGACCAGGATCTCTTCCAGGTCCTGCGGGCTGATGTCGAGCAGGGCGCCCTGGCCGGTCAGCGCGCGGGTGAGGTCGTCGTGCGTGAAGCCCAGGCGGTGGCTGGGCAGCGGGTCGCTGGTGTGGTGCGGCTGCGCGCTGGCGTGGTGCGGGTAGCGGCGGCCGGCGAGGTGGTTGAACAGCAGGCCCGTGAGGACCATCAGGCCCGCGTTGGTCGCCACCGGCCAGAGCGCGTAGTGAAAACCCAGCTGCGCCACCACCGGCCCGCCGAGCACGGCCGTGATCGCCACCGCGCCGCCGGGCGGGTGCAGGCAACGCAGCGCGAACATGGCGCCGATCGCCAGCGCGCCGGCCACGCCAGCGGCCAGGCCGGTGTGACCGAGCAACAGTGCGCAGGCCACGCCCACCAGGGCCGAGATGGTGTTGCCCCCCACAAGGGACCAGGGCTGCGCGAGCGGGCTGGCCGGCATCGCGAACAGCAGCACGGCGGACGCGCCCATGGGGGCGATGAACCAGGGGTTGAGCGTGCCCAGCGCGATCCGGCTGGACCACTCGGTGGCGAACAGGCCGATGCCGGCGCCCACGACGCCGAGCAGCATTTCCCGACGGCTGACGCTGAGCGGGGCGGGAATGAAGCTGCGAAGCCAGGGCGGAATGCGGTGCACGCGAGAAGATGGTTGGCGCGGGGTCGGCCATTGTAGAAACCCCGCGGCGCCGGGCGGCGGATGTCCCGATCAGGTCTGGGGGCTGAAGCGCCAGACGCCGTCGGCACCACGCGAACGCACCAGCGTCCCCGCGAACCACAGCCGGTGCAGGTGGGCCACCGCTTCGCCCATGGCGAAGGTGCTCTGGTGCAGGTCCAGCGCGCGGGTGAACAGCACGGGCAGGATGTCGAAGGCGCTGCAAGGCCGTTGCGCGCAGGCGGCCTGCACCTCGGCCAGGCGGTCGGCGTGGTGGTCCTGCAGCTGGCGGATGCGTTCGTGCAGGCCGGTGAAGGGCTTGCCGTGCGAGGGCAGCACCAGCGTGGCCTCGGGCAGGGGCAGGTAGCGCTCCAGCGAATCGAGGAACAGGGTCAGCGGGTCGCTCTCGGGCTCCATGTCGTACACGCTCACGTTGGTGCTGATGCGCGGCAGCACCATGTCGCCGCTGATCAGCACCTGCAGGTCGTCGCAGTACAGCGCCATGTGTTCCGGCGCGTGGCCGTAACCGGCGATGCAGCGCCAGCCGCGCCCGCCGATGGCGACGGTCTGGCCGTCGAGCAGGCGGTGGTAGCTGGGCGGCACGCCCGGCACCATGCTGGGGTAGTAGCTGGCGCGACCGCGGATCTTCTCCTGCACCTCGGGATCGGTCATGCCGTGGGCGGCGAAGAAATCGGCCGCGCCGGCGCCGCCAAAACCGGTGGTGCTCTGCGAGCCGATGCGGGCCGAGTTGTAGTCCGTTGCGCTGACCCAAAGCCTGCAGTCCCACCGCTCGCACAGCCACTGTGCCAGGCCGATGTGGTCCGGGTGCATGTGCGTGACGATCACGCGCAGCACGGGCAGGCCCTCCAGTTCGTGGGCGAAAATCTGCTCCCACTGTGCCTTGGCCTCGTCGCGGCTGATGCAGCAGTCCACCACCGTCCAGCCCTCGCGGCCGTCCAGCGTGTCGCGCAGCAGCCAGAGGTTGATGTGGTCCAGCGCGAACGGCAGGCCCATGCGGATCCATTTCACGCCCGGCGCCACCGCCAGCGTGCGGCCGGGCTCGGGCAGGGCATCGCCCAGCGGGTAGTGCAGGCGGGCTTCGAGCGCGTTCTTGGTGGGGGCGGTCATGCGGGGCTGGCCTTCCGGGTGGGTTCCGTTAAACTGACGTTGACGTAAACGTCAAGCTGCACGCATTCTAGGGATCGATCCCGGCAGCCGCTGTCCGCAAGCCGACAAGTCCTTCAAATCCCATGGCGACCCCACAGACCTACACCATCAGCGACCTCGCGCGCGAGTTCGACCTGACCACGCGCGCCATCCGCTTCTATGAAGACATGGGGCTGATCCAGCCCCAGCGCGAGGGGCCCGGCGGCCGCAACCGCGTCTACAGCGCGCGCGACCGCACGCGCCTGAAGCTCACGCTGCGCGCCAAGCGCCTGGGCCTGAGCCTGACCGAGGCGCGCGACATCATCGACATGTACGACAGCCCGCGCGACACCGGGCCGCAGCTGCGCAAATTCCTCACCGTGCTGGCCGACCACAAGCGCCAGCTCGAAGACCAGCTGGCCGACCTGATGGCCAACCTCGACGAGGTGAAGGTGCACGAGAAGGAAGCGCGGACCCTGCTGGCCAAGGTGGAAAAGGCTGGCAAGGCCTAGACTCACGGCCACCGCCCCTTCGGAGCCGCCCATGAGCCTCGTCGCCACCGCCATCGTCGCCCTGCTGGCCCTGATCCACGTCTACATCCTGGTGCTGGAGATGTTCCTCTGGGACACGCCCAAGGGCCGCAAGGCCTTCGGCCTGACCCCCGAGTTCTCCGCCGCGAGCAAGGTGCTGGCGGCCAACCAGGGCCTCTACAACGGGTTCCTGGCGGCCGGCCTGTTCTGGGGCCTGTGGCTGGGGGCCGAAGGCTTCGGCGTGAAGGTCTTCTTCCTCGCCTGCATTCTGGTGGCGGGCCTGTACGGCGCGGCCACCTCCAGCCGCAAGATCCTGTTCATCCAGGCCGTGCCCGCGGCGCTGGGGCTGCTGGCGCTGTTCCTCTCGCGTTGAGTCCGGGCCTGGGCGTCAGCCGTTGTCGGTGTCGGCTGCGTCCAGCCACACCACCTGGCCCTGGGTGGCGTCGTTGAGGCGTGCCACCAGCGCGGCGGCCTTGCCTTCGGGCAGTTGCAGGTGCACGGTGACACCTTCGCCGTGCGCGGCGTCCAGCAGCCGGGCGCCGTGGGCAGGCAGTTCGCGGCGCAGCCAGCCTTCCAGTGCATAGGGCAACACGCAGCGCAGGGTGGTCTGCCGGATGACGGGCACTTTCTCGGCCTTGAGCAGCGCCTGCGCCACGCTGTCGGTGTAGGCGCGCACCAGTCCGCCTGCGCCCAGCGGCGTGCCGCCGTAGTAGCGCACCACGGTGGCCAGCACACCCTCCAGGTCCTGGTGGCGCAGCACCTCCAGCATGGGCCGGCCAGCGGTGCCGCCGGGTTCGCCGTCGTCGTTGGCCGCCGACTGGCCGCCCGCCATCAGCGCCCAGCACACGTGCGTGGCCGAGGGGTGTTCGGCGCGCAGCGCGGCCACGCGGGCCCGCGCGGCCGCGCGGTCGGGCACGGCTTCAACACAGCCGATGAAGCGGCTTTTTTTGATGGTCAGGTCGCTGTGGACCGGGGCTTGCAGGGCGTAAGGCATGGGCGTTTGAGCATAGCCCGAGCGCGTCAGGATGGACCCGCACTTGCCGCGCCGCCGCGGTGTCGGTCATAATTGACGTTTACGTAAACGTAAATCAAATCCATGACCCAGTCCACCGACCAAGAAGCCCTGCGCCAGCGCGTGCAGACCAGCCTGGACCGCCAGGGGATGATGCAAGCGCTCGGTGTGCGCCTGCTGGCCGTGGCGCCCGGCACCGTGACGCTGGCGCTGCCGTATTCGGACCGCGTGACGCAGCAGCAGGGTGGTTTCCATGGCGGCGCCATGGGCGCGCTGGCCGACATCGCCGGGGGCTACGCGGCGCTGACCGTGGCGCCCGAGGGCATGGAGGTCACGACGGTGGAATACAAGATCAACTTCCTCGCGGCCTTCCAGGGCGGCGAGCTGCAGGCCACGGGCCGCGTGACCAAGGCCGGCAAACGCATCATCGTGACCACAGCCGAAGTGGTGCACCTGGCGGCCGACGGGAAACGGTCGGACTGCGCCGTGATGCAGCAGACCCTGGTGCCCGTGCCCAAAACCTATTGAACTTCCCATGCTCAACGGAGACAACACATGACCAACCTGCCCGGCCTCAATTTCCAGCTCGGTGAAGACATCGACGCCCTGCGCGACGCGGTGCGCGACTTCGCCCAGGCCGAGATCGCCCCGCGCGCCGCCGAGATCGACAAGAGCGACCAGTTCCCGATGGACTGCTGGCGCAAGATGGGCGATCTGGGCGTGCTCGGCATCACCGTGCCCGAGCAGTACGGCGGCGCCAACATGGGTTACCTGGCCCACATGGTGGCGATGGAAGAAATCAGCCGCGCCAGCGCCTCGGTGGGCCTGAGCTACGGCGCGCACAGCAACCTGTGCGTGAACCAGATCAACCGCAACGGCACGCCCGAGCAGAAGGCCAAGTACCTGCCCAAGCTGATCAGCGGTGAACACGTGGGCGCGCTGGCCATGAGCGAACCCGGCGCCGGTTCGGACGTGATCAGCATGAAGCTCAAGGCCGAAGACAAGGGCGGTTATTACCTGCTCAACGGCAACAAGATGTGGATCACCAACGGCCCCGACGCCGACACCCTGGTGGTCTACGCCAAGAGCGAGCCCGAGATGGGCGCGCGCGGCGTGACGGCCTTCCTGATCGAGAAGGGCATGCCCGGCTTCAGCATCGCGCAGAAGCTCGACAAGCTGGGCATGCGGGGCAGCCACACGGGCGAGCTGGTGTTCCAGAACGTCGAGGTGCCGGCCGAGAACATCCTGGGCGGCCTGAACATGGGCGCCAAGGTGCTGATGAGCGGCCTGGACTACGAACGCGCCGTGCTCACCGGCGGGCCGCTGGGCATCATGCAGTCGGTCATGGACAACGTGATCCCCTACATCCACGACCGCAAGCAGTTCGGCCAGAGCATCGGCGAGTTCCAGCTGGATGGCGGGCGAGGGCGTGCAGATCTACGGCGGCAACGGCTACATCAACGAGTACCCGCTGGGCCGCCTGTGGCGCGACGCCAAGCTGTACGAGATCGGTGCCGGGACCTCGGAAATCCGTCGCATGCTGATCGGCCGCGAGCTGTTCGCGGAAACCTGCTGAATGCAAGGCCCTGGCGTGGTGCTGGTTCGTGTCGCCTAGGTAACATCGCCGCATGAGCAACACCATCCAGACCCTGATCGACAACAACCGCCGCTGGGCCGCCGAGACCGAGCGCGACCGGCCCGGCTATTTCACCCAGCTGGCGCAGCAGCAGACCCCCAAGTACCTGTGGATCGGCTGCTCCGACAGCCGGGTGCCGGCCAACCAGATCACCGGCCTGGAACCGGGCGAGGTGTTCGTGCACCGCAACGTGGCCAACGTGGTGGTGCATTCGGACCTGAACGCGCTGTCGGTGATCCAGTTCGCGGTCGAGTACCTCAAGGTCGAGCACATCCTGGTGGTGGGCCATTACGGCTGCGGCGGCGTGCTGGCCACGCTGCGCGGCGCGCGCGTGGGCCTGGCCGACAACTGGCTGCGCCATGTGCACGACGTGAAGATGCGCCACCGCAAGCGCCTGGACCACCTGCCCGTGGCGGTGCAGGAAGACGTGCTGTGCGAGATGAACGTGATCGAGCAGGTGGGCAACGTGGCGCTGACCAATGTGCTGCAGGACGCCTGGGCGCGCGGCCAGAAGGTGTCGGTGCACGGCTGGTGTTATGGCCTCAAGGACGGTCTGGTGAAAGACCTGGGTGTGAGCATCACCAACCGCGAGGAAGTCATGCCGGTCTTCCGTGGTGCACTCAAGCGCTACCCGCGCGCCGAAACCTGAGGCGCTGACAGGCCATGTTCCCCCAGCGGCTGGACTCGACCGTGGCCTTTGACATCGCGAAGGCGATGATGGATGGCTTCAACCGCCACTACCGGCTGTTCCGCTCCGAGTCCGCGCGTGCCAAGCACCGCTTCGAGACGCGCGACTGGTCGGCCCAGCAGCGCGCCCAGCGCGAGCGCATCGAGTTCTACGACCTGCGGGTCAACGAATGCGTCAAGCGGCTGCACAAGGAATTCAAGGCCGACGCGCAGCCGATGGAGGTGTGGGAACAGGTCAAGCTGCTCTACATCGGCCTGCTGGTAAACCACCACCAGCCCGAGCTGGCCGAGACCTTCTTCAACTCGGTCACGACCAAGATCCTCAAGCGCGCCTACTTCCAGAACGACTTCATCTTCGTGCGCCCGGCGGTCTCGACCGAGTACATAGAAAACGACGAACGCGGCGCGCTGCCCACCTACCGCAGCTACTACCCGACGCAGGCCAGCCTGCTGGCCGAGGTGCGGCGCATGATCGAGGACTTCGACCTGCGCGTGCCCTACGACGACCTCGGGCGCGACGCGGCCCTGGTGCTCGACGCCATGCGCCGCCATTTCGACCACCACAAGCTGCGCGCCAACTGCCAGATCCAGGCGCTCTCGGGCCTGTTCTACCGGAACAAGGGCGCCTACGTGGTCGGCAAGATCATCAACGGCTTCCAGGAAGTGCCGTTCGCGCTGCCCATCCTGCACAACGAAAACGGGCGTCTCGTCATCGACGCCGCGCTGTTCGGCGAAGACGACCTGCTGATGCTGTTCAGCTTCGCGCGCGCCTATTTCATGGTCGACATGGAGGTGCCCAGCGCCTACGTGCAGTTCCTGCGCAGCCTCATGCCGCGCAAGCCGCGCGCCGAGTTCTACAACGCGCTGGGCCTGGCCAAGCAGGGCAAGACGCTGTTCTACCGCGACTTCCTGGCGCACATGCGCCACAGCACCGACCAGTTCCGCATCGCACCTGGCATCAAGGGCATGGTCATGCTGGTGTTCGACCTGCCGAGTTTTCCCTTTGTGTTCAAGGTCATCAAGGACTACTACCCGGCGCAGAAGGACACCACACGCGAGCAGATCCGCGGCAAGTACCTGCTGGTGAAACAGCACGACCGCGTGGGCCGCATGGCCGACACGCTGGAGTTTTCCGAAGTGGGGTTCCCGCGTGCGCGTTTCACCGACGAGCTGATCGCCGAGATCCAGAAGTTCGCGCCCAGCCAGCTGGAGATCAGCGACCGCGACGGCGACGGCACCACCGAGGTCGTCCTCAAGCACTGCTACATCGAGCGCCGCATGATCCCGCTCAACATCTACCTGCAGGAGGCCTTCGACACGCTGCAGGCCAAGAGCGGCGCGGACGACGGGGCGCTGGCGCGCGCGCGCGAGCAGCTCACACGCGCCGTGGTCGAGTACGGCAACGCCATCAAGGACCTGGTGGCCGCCAACATCTTCCCGGGCGACATGCTGTGGAAGAACTTCGGCATCACGCGCCACGGCAAGGTCGTGTTCTACGACTACGACGAGATCGAATACATCACCGACTGCCATTTCCGCCGCGTGCCACCGCCGCGCAACGAAGAAGACGAGATGAGCGGCGAGGTCTGGTACGCGGTGGCGAAGAACGATGTCTTCCCCGAAACCTTTGGCCCCTTCCTGCTGGGCAACCCGATGGTGCGCGAGGTGTTCATGCAGCACCACGCCGACCTGCTGGACGCCGCCTTCTGGCAGCGCCACAAAGAACGCATCGCCGCCGGCCATGTGTACGACGTGTTTCCCTACGAGCGCGACCGGCGCTTCCATGTGCAGGCCGGCAAGGAATTGCTGAACTGACATGGCCCCCACGCTCCGCCGTTTCATGGGTCGCTGCCCCCCGAGGGGGAGCGATTCAAGCTTGGGGCGGCCCGGCACTTGAATCCACTTTCCAACCGAACCAGGAGAACTGAGCATGAGCAACACCACCGATCCCGTCGTCATCGTCGGCGCCGCCCGCACCCCCATGGGTTCGTTCCAGAGCGACTTCGCGTCCCAGTCCGCCCACGACCTGGGCGGCGTCGCGATCAAAGCCGCGGTCGAGCGCAGTGGCGTGGACAAGGCCCTCGTCGACGAGGTGCTGTTCGGCAACTGCCTGATGGCCGGCCAGGGCCAGGCGCCCGCGCGCCAGGCCGCGCTCAAGGGCGGGCTGCCGCTGTCGGCCGGCGCGGTGACGCTGTCCAAGATGTGCGGCTCGGGCATGAAGGCCACCATGCTCGCGCACGACATGCTGCTCGCCGGCAGCGCCACCGTGATGGTGTCGGGCGGCATGGAGAGCATGACCAACGCGCCCTACCTCATGCTCAAGGGCCGCGGCGGCTACCGCATGGGCCACGACAAGATCTACGACCACATGATGCTCGACGGCCTGGAAGACGCCTACGAAGCCGGCCGCAGCATGGGCACCTTCGGCGAAGACTGCGCCGCCAAATACAGCTTCACCCGCGAGCAGCAGGACGCCTTCGCCATCGCCTCGGTGACGCGCGCCAAGGCCGCGACCGAGAGCGGTGCCTTCTCCAAGGAAATCGCGCCCGTGACCGTGAAAGACCGCAGCGGCGAGCGCGTGGTGTCGGTGGACGAGGGCCCGGGCAAGGTCAAGCTCGACAAGGTCACCAGCCTCAAGCCCGCGTTCAAGAAGGACGGCACCATCACCGCCGCCTCGTCGTCGTCCATCAACGACGGCGCCGCCGCGCTGGTGCTGATGCGCGAATCGACCGCGAAGGCCCAGGGCCTCAAGCCGCTGGCGCGCATCGTGGCCCACGCAACCCACGCGCAGGAACCCAACTGGTTCGCCACCGCCCCCGTGGGCGCCACGCAGAAGCTGCTGGCCAAGACCGGCTGGGCCGTGGGCGACGTGGACCTGTGGGAAATCAACGAAGCCTTCGCCGTCGTGCCGATGGCGCTGATGACCGAGCTGGCCATCCCGCATGAGAAGGTCAACGTCAACGGCGGCGCCTGCGCGCTGGGCCACCCCATCGGCGCCAGCGGCGCGCGCATCCTGGTGACGCTGCTGCACGCCTTGCAGGCGCGTGGCGGCCAGAAGGGCGTGGCGACGCTGTGCATCGGCGGTGGTGAAGCCACCGCCCTCGCGATCGAACTGGTCTGATGGCCACCGTCCTCGTCATCGGCGCCTCGCGCGGCATCGGCCTGGCGTTCGTGCGCCAGTACCGCGAAGCGGGTCACCGCGTGATCGCGACCGCGCGGGACGACGAGGGGCTGGAGCGCCTGCGCGACCTGGGCGCCGAAACGCTGCGCGTGGATGTGGCGCAGCCGGCCAGCGTGAGCGGCCTGTCGTGGCAGCTCGATGGTGTGGACATCGACGTGGCGCTGTACGTGGCCGGGGTGATCGACCGCGGCAACGCGACCTCGCCGCCCACGCAGCAGGCCTTCGACGCCGTTATGCACACCAACGTGCTGGGGCTGATGCAGGTGCTGCCGCAGGTCATGTCCATGGTCGAAGCGGCGGGCGGCGTGTTCGCCGCGCTCTCCAGCAGCATGGCGCAGATCGGTCCCGTCAGCGGCAGCAACAGCTGGCTCTACCGCGCCAGCAAGGCCGCGCTGAACATGGCGGTGAGCAGCGCACGCTTTGACTACCCGGCGGCCTTGCTGGTGGTGCTGGACCCGGGCTGGGTGCAGACCGACATGGGGGGCGCCAGCGCGCCGCTGACGGTCGACGCCAGCGTGCGCGGCCTGCGCACCGTGCTGGCCGGCCTGACCGCCGAAGACAACGGCCGCCTCATCCACCACGACGGCCGCCGTGCCGCGTCGTGGTGATCCCCCACCACACACAACAACACAAGCGAGACAAGATGCTGCTGACCCAAGACCAGGAAATGATCCGCGACGCCGTGCGCAGCTTCGCGCAGGAACAGCTGTGGCCCCGCGCCGCGCGCTGGGACAAGGAACACCACTTCCCCAAAGACGTGCACAAGGGCCTGGCCGAACTCGGCGCCTACGGCATCTGCGTGCCCGAAGAACTGGGCGGCGCGGGGCTGGACTACCTGACGCTTGCGCTGGTGCTGGAAGAGATCGCCGCCGGTGACGGCGGCACCAGTACCGCCATCAGCGTAACCAACTGCCCCTACAACGCCATTCTCATGATGTACGGCACACCCGCGCAGCAGCAGCAGTGGCTGGTGCCCGCGGCGCGCGGCGACATCCTGGGCGCCTTCTGCCTGACCGAACCGCATGTGGGCTCCGACGCGTCGGGCATGCGAACCACGGCGGTGCGCGAGGGCGACGAATATGTCATCAACGGCGTCAAGCAGTTCATCACCTCGGGCAAGAACGGCCAGGCCGCGGTGGTGATCGCCGTGACCGACAAGGGCGCCGGCAAGAAGGGCATGAGCGCCTTCATCGTGCCCACGGACAACCCGGGCTGGCAGGTCGCGCGGCTGGAAGACAAGGTCGGCCAGCACAGCAGCGACACGGCGCAGATCAACTTCGACAACTGCCGTATCCCGGCCGACAACCGGATCGGCCAGGAAGGCGAGGGCTACAAGATCGCGCTGAGTGCGCTCGAAGGCGGGCGCATCGGCATCGCGGCGCAGAGCGTGGGCATGGCCCGCAGCGCGCTGGACGTGGCCATTGCCTACGCCAAGGAGCGCCAGAGCTTCGGCACCGCCATCTTCAACCACCAGGCCGTGGGCTTTCGCCTAGCCGAATGCGCGACGAAGCTGGAAGCCGCGCGGCAACTCATCTGGCACGCAGCCGCCCTGCGTGACGCCGGCCGGCCCTGCCTGAAAGAAGCCGCCATGGCCAAGCTGTTCGCCAGCGAGACCGCCGAACAGGTCTGCTCGGCCGCCATCCAGACCCTGGGCGGCTACGGCTATGTGAACGACTTTCCGGTCGAGCGCATCTGGCGCGACGTGCGCGTCTGCCAGATCTACGAAGGCACGAGCGACGTGCAGAAGATCATCATTGCACGGGGGTTGTAACCCTCTGCGCCGCGAGATTCGGCCCACCCCCGCCGCGCTGCGCGCGACCCCCTCAAGGGGGCGGCACGGGCGGCCCGGCAAAGCCGGTTCCGCGGTGCCTTCGGTGTGGGGCACGTCGCTCGCGGGGCCTCTTCAGTTCGGCGCGGCCGGAATCGTCAGCCCTTTGGCCACCGCGGGCCGTGCCACAAAGGCCGCCACCACCCGCTGCACTTCGGTGAACTCGGCGTAGCCCACCAGGTCGCCGGCCTTGTAGCGCTCCACCAGGTTGCGCACCCAGGGCCAGATCGCGATGTCGGCGATCGTGTACTCGTCGCCCATGATCCAGTCGCGGCCCTTCAGGCGCTGGTTCAGCACGCCGAGCAGGCGCATGGATTCGGCGGTGTAGCGGTCGCGCGGGCGTTTGTCCTCAAAGTCCTTGCCGCCGAAGATGGTGAAGAAACCCACCTGGCCGAACATCGGGCCGACGCCGCCCATCTGGAACATCAGCCACTGCAGCGTCTCGTAGCGGCGCGCCGGGTCGGCGGGCAGGAACTTGCCCGTTTTTTCGGCCAGGTAAACCAGGATCGCGCCCGACTCCCACAGCGCCAGCGGCTGGCCGCCGGGGCCGTTCGGGTCCAGGATGGCCGGGATCTTGTTGTTCGGGTTCAGCGACAGGAACTCGGGTGTGAACTGGTCCTGCGCGTCGAAGCTCACGCGGTGCACCTCATAGGGCAGGCCACATTCCTCCAGCATGATCGACACCTTCACGCCGTTGGGCGTGGGCAGGCTGTAGAGCTGCAGCCGGTCCGGGTGCTGGGCGGGCCATTTGTGGGTGATGGGGAAAGCGAACAGGTCGGTCGTGTCGGTCATGGCGCTCCTGGCGTGGTGGGTGTTGGGACGGGCCATACCCTAGCACCGCCGCGCGGTGCTGGCCCGGCCCGCTACGATCGGCCCATGAACACCGAATGCCCTTGCGGCCGGCGCGATGCGCGCGGCCGCCCCGTGGTGTATGCCGACTGCTGCGGCCGCTACCTGGACCACAACACCCCCGCGCCCGACGCCGAACACCTCATGCGCTCGCGCTACAGCGCCTTCGTGCGCGAGCGGGTCGATTACCTGCGCAGCAGCTGGCACGCCAGCACCCGCCCGGCCGACCTGACGCTGGAGCCCGGTGTGAAGTGGCTGGGGCTGGAAGTGAAGCGCCATCGCGTCATCGACGCCGACCATGCCGAAGTCGAATTCGTTGCGCGTTCGCGCGTGGGCGGCCGTGGCCAGCGCCTGCACGAGATCAGTCGTTTTGTGCGCGAAGGCGGGCGCTGGTGCTATGTCGACGGAGACCTGACATGAGCGTGAAGTTTGAAGCCGCCCGATTTGATGCGGTCCTTTTCGACTGCGACGGCGTGCTGGTGGACAGCGAACCCATCACCAACGGCGTGCTGCGCCAGATGCTCAACGAAGCCGGCTGGGCGCTCAGCCAGGCCGAGTGCGAGCGCATCTTCATCGGCAAGGCGGTGCGCGACGAACGCGCCCGCATCGAACAGGAAACCGGCCAGCCGCTGACCGAAGACTGGATGCGCGCCTTCTACGCCCGGCGCGACCAGCGCCTGCGCGCCGAACTCAAGGCCATGGACGGCGCGCTCGACGCCGTCATCGCCGCCCACCGCCACACCGGCGGCCGCATCGCCTGCGCGTCCGGTGCCGACAAGGCCAAGGTCGTGATGCAGATCCAGATGGCCGGCATGTCCCCGTACTTCGAAGACCGCATCTTCAGCGGCCACGACCTGCCGCGCTCCAAGCCCGCGCCCGACGTGTACCTGGCCGCCGCCGCGCACGTGGGCATCGCACCCGCGCGCTGCCTGGTCATCGAAGACACCGCGACCGGTGTGCGCGCCGGGCTGGATGCTGGGGCCACGGTCTGGGGCTACTGCCCGGCCGGGCATGGGCGGGCGTTTGAGGGGCTGCCGGTGGCGCGGGTGTTCCGGCACATGGATGAACTGGCCGCGGCGCTGCACACCGGCTGATCCGGAAACCGATTTCATGACCCGGCTGCAACGCGCCAAGGCCCCGTTCGTGCAGCGCCCGTTGGGCAGCCTGCTGGTGGCAGCCTTGCTGGCTGCGATGGCCCTGCTGTTCGAGTTTGACGTGTTCCCACCCGCACAGAAATACGGGCCCTGGCACAACAGCGTGATGGCGGTGCTGTCGGGCGCGGTGGCGGCGTTCTTCGGCTGGTGCGCGCGCGAAGGATTTCAGCAGCGCGCACGCGATCCGCAACGGAGGTGGTAAGAACACAGTGCTTGTGCCGGTGCCTTGCAGCAGGCGCAGGGCTGGGTATCCCTGGCGCGAGACCTCAATCGGGGTTCTTGCTGTTCTCTCGGCTGGCCAGCACGTGCCGACCGAAGTTGTCAAGGATGGCCTGCCACCCGCCGCGCTGTTGGTCTTCGGAGTGGGTGTCTTCGGCATCGAAAGTCACCTTCACCGTGACACCGGTCGGCCCTGCCGAGAACTCGACTTGACCGACCCTGTCGCCAAACCGGTACTCGATGAGTGTGGGCGCTTCGACCTTCGTGTACACACCTGCAAAGTCGAAACCGAATGAACCGTCCTTGGCTTCCATTCGCGAGGAGAACGTACCGCCCACGCGCAGATCGACCGAGGAGGCCGTGGTGTGCCAGTCCGGGGAGGCCGTGTTCCAGACCTTGATGTCCTCCGGTGAGTTGTACAAGCGCCAGACCTCCGCAATCGGGGCTGCGATGACGGTGGAAACAATGATCTTCATGGGCACTCCGGGTAAACAGGTGGCTAAATTTTCCACGGGGACAGGGTCGATTGAAGGCTCAGGCACCGTGTAGACGCCAACCCGCGTACACAAAAGGTGCCACAGCAGCCGCGGCGAGATACGTTGCCGTGGCCACCGAGGGCCTGAATTCCGGACCACTCGTGCGGACGAACATCAGAAAAGGGATGAGTGGCCAGAAGGCACACACGACAACAATTTCGCTGCTGGTTTTACCAAGTGACGGACTGGTCCCGATGGTGTGAGTCAGCAGTGCAAGCCGTGCGTACAGTGCACCCGTCGCGAGAACCACCCATCCCTGGGGCGTGTGCAGAACTGGCCCGCGCAGGAGTTCGGTGATGGGGCGGTGGTCGAAGTTCATAGGGCCTGACGTACTGTACCCACGCAGGCGCATCTGTGTTGTTGAAGCGCATTGGCCTTCGCCGAGCAATGGAAAAACCGCACCGGTCAGGTCCTGGCTCGCCACTCCCCCGGCGTTACCCCCGTCCAGCCTTTGAACGCGCGGATGACGCTCTTCTCGTTCTGAAACCCCGCCGCCTCGGCCACCTGCTTGACCGGCCTTGCGCTGCGCTGCAGCAGGTCCACGGCACGCTCGCGGCGCACCTCGTCCTTCAGCGCCTGCAGCGTGGCGCCGTCTTCTTTCAGCGGCCGGCACCGCGTGCGGGCCAGCGCTGGTTGCCCTGTTCGGTCGTGTGGATGACTCAGAGCCGCAGGTCGGGCGATGGTGTGGGGTCCACCTGCTGGGCCATTGCCGCATCCCGCTCCACCCGCAGGGCGTGCTGGAAGGCGGGGCGGTCTTGCAGCCGCTGCCAGTAGGCGGCGACGGCCGGGGGGAACTGGGCATCCAGGCCCAGGTGGCGGGCCAGCACCAGCGCGTAGCCCACGGCCACGTCGGCGGCGGTGAAACGGCCGGCGCACAGGTGTGCGTTGTGCTGCACGGCGGCGTCCACCGCGCGCAGCCGGGCCAGGAACCAGCGCGCGTAGTCGGCGGCCACCTGAGGCTGCAGGCGCTCGGGCGGCTCGAAGTGGGTGTAGCGCAGCACCAGTGTCTGCGGAAAGGTGAGCGTGGCGTCGCTCATGTGCAGCCAGTTCAGGTAGGCACCAAAGGCCGGTTCGTCGGCCCGCACGTCGAGCCCGCCCGGGCTGTGGCGCGTGGCCAGGTACTGGCACATGCCGGCCGATTCGGTCATGCGGGTGGCGCCGTCTTCCAGCAGGGGCACGGTGCCCAGCGGGTTCAGGTTGAGGTAGGGCCGGGCGTGCACGCGGGGCGGAAAGGGCAGCATGCGCAGTTCGTAGGGCAGGCCCAGCTCTTCCAGCATCCACAGGGGACGCAGGGAACGGGCGCTGACGCAGTGGTGCAGAACGATCATGGGTGGGCTCCGGGAGGACTCTGCAGTCTAGGCAGACCCCGGCCCGCAGGGCGCCATCGGGGTTGCAGATCAGGCCAAGGGTGGGGCCTGGCGGCGGAAGTCCGCGGGCGACTGCCCGGTCCAGCCCTTGAACGCTCGGATGAAGCTCTTCTCGTTCTGGAAGCCGGCCGCCTGCGCCACCAGCTTGATGGGGCGCTGGGTGCGCAGCAGCAGTTCGATGGCGCGCTGCTGGCGCACCGCGTCTTTGAGCGCCTGCAGCGAGGCGCCTTCATCCTTCAGCTGCCGATGCAGGGTGCGGGCCGATGTGTGCAGCAGGGCGGCCAGGTCGTCGGCGTTGTGGGCGGCCAGCGGCTGGTGGCGCAGCACCTGGCGCACCCGCTGCACCAGCAGGCGGTCGCGCCGGTAGGCGTGCACCGTCAGGGGCAGGGCGCGCTGCAGCATCTGGTTCATGGCCGCTTCGTCGCGCTGGATCGGCAGGGCCAGGTACCGCGCATCGAAGTGGATCGCGGTCTGGTCCGCTTCGAACTGCGTGGGGCCGTCGAACAGCACCGCGTAGGCCTCGGCGTGCGCCGGCGCGGCAAACGGAAAGCTCGCGCCCAGCAGCGGGATGCGCGAGTCGATGAACCAGCAGGCCAGGCCGTGGATGTTGCGCAGCACCGAGACCAGGCAGAACTCGCGCAACACGCCCTCGGGGCCGAGCGGGCGGTGTTCGTCGATGACGATGCTCGCCGTGTCGCCCGCGGTCCGCAGCGACAGGCTGATGTCGTCGGCCAGCAGGTGGTGGTGGCGGCACCAGCGCTTGAGCGCCACGCCCAGCGTAGGCGCCGACAGCGAGGCCCGCGCGAGCATGCCGTAGCTGCCCCACGGCAGGGCGCGGCCAAACCAGCCCAGGGCTTCGTCGTCCAGTCCTTGCATGGCGGCGCCCGAGAGGGTTTCCATTTGCGCAGCGGTGATGCGTGCGCCGGCATCGGTCACTTGGTCTGGCGGAATCTGTGCCTGCTCCAGCGCCTGTGCCGGGCTCAGGCCCCGCTGCCGGTAGGCGGTCACGATGGCCTGCACGAACGCCATGGGCGTGACCGCCCGGTCGCTGCGGCGGTCGGGCGGGCTGTGCGCGGTTGTTCGGGGGCTTGGCATGGCGTGAGTGTGCATGATGGGTGGCGCGATTTGCAACCATTCTGGCAAGCGGGGTCGGTGGGGGCGGCCTAAGCTTGCGCCTGCAGTCCGGTGCGAGCCGCCGCCCGGAACCCCAGGAGACAAGCCCATGAACACCCCACTGAGCCAGTCCGCCGGCCGCACCGACGTGCCGCTGATCGAGCAGACCATCGGCGCCTTCTTCAACGCCATGGCCGCGCGCCACCCGCAGCGCGAGGCGCTGGTGAGCGTGCACCAGGGGCGGCGCTACAGCTACGCCGGGCTGGCGGTCGAGGTGGACCGGCTGGCGAGCGCGTTGCTGGGCCTGGGCCTGCAGCCGGGCGACCGCATCGGCATCTGGTCGCACAACAACGTCGAATGGGTGCTGATGCAGCTGGCGACCGCCAAGGTCGGTCTGGTGCTGGTGAACATCAACCCGGCCTACCGCACGGCCGAACTCGAATACGCGCTCAACAAGGTGGGCTGCCAGGCGCTGGTGGCCATGGCGCAGTTCAAAACCAGCGGCTACCTGGGCATGCTGCGCGAGCTGGCGCCCGAGCTGGCCACCTGTGCGCCCGGCGCGCTGCAGGCGGCGCGCCTGCCCGCGCTGCGCACCGTGGCCTGGATCGACGTGGCGGGTGAGGGCGCCGAGCAGCCGGGCATGCTGCGCTTTTCCGAGCTGCTGGCGCGCGGTCAGGTGGGCGATGCGCGGGTGGCGCAGGCGGCGGCAGGGCTGTCGCCGAACGACCCGATCAACATCCAGTTCACCAGCGGCACCACGGGCTTCCCCAAGGGCGCGACGCTGACCCACCGCAACATCCTGAACAACGGCTTCTTCATCGGCGAGTGCATGAAGCTCACGCCGGACGACCGGCTGTGCATCCCCGTGCCGCTGTACCACTGCTTCGGCATGGTGCTGGGCAACCTGGCCTGTTTCACGCACGGCAGCACCGTGGTCTACCCCAGCGATGCGTTTGACCCGCTGGCCGTGTTGCAGGCGGTGCAGGACGAAAAGTGCACCGGCCTGCACGGCGTGCCGACCATGTTCATCGCCGAGCTGGACCACCCGCGCTTTGCCGAGTTCGACCTGCACACCTTGCGCACCGGCATCATGGCCGGCTCGCCCTGCCCGATTGAGGTGATGAAGCGGGTGCAGGCCGACATGCACATGCGCGAGGTGACCATCGCCTATGGCATGACCGAGACCAGCCCGGTGAGCTGCCAGAGCAGCACCGACACGCCACTGGACAAGCGCGTGGCCACGGTGGGCCTGGTGCAGCCGCACCTGCAGATCAAGATCGTCAATCCCGACACCGGCGAAACGGTCCCGCGCGGTGAGCGAGGCGAGTTCTGCACCAAGGGCTATTCGGTGATGCACGGCTACTGGGGCGACGCGGCCAAGACGCAAGAGGCCATCGATGCCGACGGCTGGATGCACACCGGCGACCTGGCCACCATGGACGCCGAGGGTTACGTCAACATCGTCGGTCGCATCAAGGACATGGTGATCCGTGGCGGCGAAAACATCTACCCGCGCGAGATCGAAGAATTCCTCTACCGCATGCCGCAGGTGCAGGACGTGCAGGTGGTCGGCCTGCCCGACCCGAAGTACGGCGAAGAGCTGTGCGCCTGGATCGTGGTCAAACCTGGCCAGAGCCTGAACGAGGACGCCGTGCGCGCCTTCTGCAAGGGCCAGATCGCGCACTACAAGGTGCCGCGCTACATCCGCTTCGTCGAGGCTTTCCCGATGACCGTGACCGGCAAGATCCAGAAGTTCAGAATCCGCGATGCGATGAAGGACCAGCTGGGGCTGGACGAAGCGAAAACCGCCTGACCGAGAGAACCACATGCCCGCACTCGATACCCAACTCAACGCCCGCTCCGCCGACTTCCAGGCCAACGCCGCCGCCATGCGCGCCGTGGTCGACGACCTGAAGGCGCAGATCGACAAGGCCACCTTCGGCGGCGGTGAAGCCGCTCGCGCCAAGCACACCGCGCGCGGCAAGCTGCTGCCGCGGGACCGCGTGCAGATGCTGCTGGACCCGGGCACCCCCTTCCTCGAACTGAGCCCGCTGGCGGCGATGGGCATGTACCCCGACCGCGACGGCAGCGACAGCGCGCCCTGCGCCGGCGTCATCGCGGGCATCGGCCGGGTGAGCGGTGTGGACTGCATGATCGTCTGCAACGACGCGACGGTGAAGGGCGGTACCTACTACCCGCTGACCGTCAAGAAGCACCTGCGCGCGCAGGAAGTGGCGCAGCAGAACCAGCTGCCCTGCATCTATCTGGTGGACTCGGGTGGCGCCAACCTGCCGAACCAGGACGAGGTCTTCCCCGATCGCGACCACTTCGGCCGCATCTTCTTCAACCAGGCCAACATGAGCGCGCAGGGCA
>NZ_JASJOY010000222.1:0-24745 GCF_031426985.1 Hydrogenophaga sp. | reverse complement strand
GGCATGGTGTTCGAGCGCGAGATCTTCATCAACCTGATGTGGACGCCCGAGTGCAAGTCGCTGCGCCATTTGTTCACCGCCGAGCGCGCTGCGAGCAAGATCCCCGACGTGCCGGAAGACACGCCCAAGCGCGACATCCAGTCGGTGGCCATGATCGGTGCCGGCACCATGGGCGGCGGCATCGCCATGAACTTCCTCAACGCCGGCATCCCGGTGAAGATCCTGGAAATGAAGCAGGAGGCGCTGGACCGCGGCATCGGCACCATCCGCAAGAACTACGAAGCCCAGGTCAAGAAGGGCAAGCTCAAGCAGGACAAGTACGAGCAGCGCATGAGCCTTCTGACCACCACGCTGAGCTACGACGATCTGGGTGCGGCCGACCTGGTGATCGAGGCCGTGTTCGAAGAGATCGGCGTCAAGGAAGCCGTGTTCAAGGAACTCGACCGCGTGATGAAGCCGGGGGCCATCCTGGCCTCCAACACCTCGACGCTGGACGTCAACAAGATCGCCAACTTCACGAAGCGCCCGCAGGACGTGGTGGGCATGCACTTCTTCAGCCCCGCCAACGTGATGAAGCTGCTGGAAGTGGTGCGCGGTGACGCGACCGCCAAGGACGTGCTGGCCACGGTGATGGCGATCTCCAAGAAGATCAAGAAGACCGCGGTGGTCTCCGGTGTCTGCGACGGTTTCATCGGCAACCGCATGATCGAACAGTACGGCCGCCAGGGCGGTTTCCTGCTCGACGAAGGCTGCACGCCCGAGCAGGTGGACAAGGCGATCGAGAAGTTCGGTTTCGCCATGGGCCCGTTCCGCATGGGCGACCTGGCCGGCAACGACATCGGCTGGGCGATCCGCAAGCGCCGCTACCAGGAAAAGCCGGACATGAAATACAGCAAGACCGCCGACCTGCTGTGCGAGAAGGGCCGCTTCGGCCAGAAGACCGGCGCCGGCTGGTACGACTACGTGTCCGGCAAACGCGATGCGATCCCGAACGCCGAGGTGGTCAAGATGATCGAGGAGCACCGCGCCGCTCTGGGCATCACGCCGCGCAAGATTTCGGACGAAGAGATCGTGCAGCGCCTGGTGTTCAGCCTGGTCAACGAAGCCGCGCACATTCTGGAAGAGGGCATCGCCAACAAGGCCAGCGACATCGACGTGGTCTACATCTTCGGCTACGGCTTCCCGGTCTACCGCGGCGGCCCGCTGAACTACGCCAACGAAGTGGGCCTGTTCAACGTCGTCCAGGCCATGAAGCGCTTTGCCAAGAACCCGCTGGACGACGCGAAGTTCTGGACACCGGCACCTTTGCTCGCGAAGCTCGCCGCCGAAGGCAAGACCTTCTGATGACCGCACACATCACGATTTGAGGAACCCATCATGACCAACGCCGTCATCGTCTCCACCGCCCGCACGCCCCTGACCAAGAGCTGGAAGGGCGCCTTCAACATGACCCACGGCGCCACGCTCGGCGGTCACGCCGTGCAGCACGCCGTGCAGCGCGCCGGCATCGACGCCGCCGAAGTCGAAGACGTGATCATGGGCTGCGCCAACCCCGAGGGCGCGACCGGCATGAACATCGCGCGCCAGATCGCGCTCAAGGCCGGCCTGCCGATCACCGTCTCGGGCATGACCGTCAACCGCTTCTGCTCGTCGGGCCTGCAGACCATCGCCCTGGCCGCCCAGCGCATCATCGCCGGCGAGGGCAACGTCTTCGTGGCCGGCGGTGTCGAGAGCATTTCCTGTGTGCAGCAGGAGATGAACATGCACATGCTGATGGACCTGTCGCTGCAGAAGCAGAAGCCCGAGATCTACTGGAACATGCTGCAGACCGCCGAGCAGGTGGCCAAGCGTTACGGCATCGGCCGCGACGCCATGGACGATTACGGCGCCGCCAGCCAGCAGAAGGCCGCGGCCGCGCTGGAAGCCGGTCTGTTCAAGGCCGAGATCGCCCCCATCACCGTGACCGCCGGCGTGGCCGACAAGGTCATGGGCCTGATGACCAAGCAGGTCACGGTCGAAAACGACGAAGGCATCCGCCCCGGTACCACCAAGGACGGCATTTCCGGCCTGCGTTCGGCCCTGCCAGGCGGTCTGGTCACCGCCGGCAACGCCAGCCAGTTCAGCGACGGCGCCGGCGCCTGCGTGCTGATGGACGAAACCCTGGCCGAAAAGCGGGGCCTGCAGCCGCTGGGCCGCTTCCTGGGCTTCGCGGTCGCGGGCTGCGAGCCCGACGAAATGGGCATCGGCCCGGTGTTCGCCATCCCCAAGGTGCTCGCGCGCCTGGGCCTGAAGGTCAGCGACATCGACCTGTGGGAACTCAACGAAGCGTTTGCGGTGCAGGTGCTGTACTGCCGCGACAAGCTGGGCATCCCGGCCGACCGCCTGAACGTCAACGGCGGCGCCATCGCCGTGGGCCACCCCTATGGCGTGTCGGGCCAGCGCCTGACCGGCCACGCGCTGATCGAAGGCAAGCGCCGCGGCGCCAAGCGCGTCTGCGTGACGATGTGCATCGGCGGCGGCATGGGCGCGGCGGGCGTCTTCGAAGTGTTGTAAGTGAAGCACCCCCTGCGCCGCTTCGCGTCTTCCCCCTCTCTCGCCTTCGGCGGGAGGGGGACGGCACCAGAGGCCCGGCAAAGCCGGTTCCTCGGTGCCCCTGGTGGGCGTTGTAGAGCCCGATGCGGGCATGGTGTTTACGTGAAGGTGCGCTGAAATGGACCCGGTCACGGTCAGCCCCGAGGTCTTCCTCGCCATGGGCCGCGAGGTCCTGGCGAAGCAGCCGTTTTCGGTGCTGATCGGGGCCGAGCTGGCGGCGCTGTCGCCGGGCCGTTGCGAACTGCACGTGCCGGTGACCGAAGCCGTGAAGCAGCAACACGGCTTCGTGCACGGCGGCGTGCTGAGTTACGCCGCCGACAACGCGCTGACCTACGCGGGTGGCACGGCGCTGCGCGTGCCGGTGGTCACGTCCGAATTCAAGATCAACTACCTGCGCCCGGCCATCGGCGAGCGGCTGATCGCCCGCGCCGAAGCGGTGCACACCGGCAAGACGCAGGCGGTCTGCCGTTGCGACGTGTTCGTGCTGCAGGGCGGTGAAGAAAAGCTCTGCGCCGTGGCGCAGGGCACCATTGCCGCGCTGCCGGCAGCGCCCGCCTGAGCACGCGGCCCCGACACGCAGCGGTTGTCGGGTTGTTCCTCTGGTACCGCACGCGGCCACCGACATACTGCAGCTCATGACGCCTTACCGCATTGGTTCCGGTGCCGGCTATGCCGGCGACCGCATCGACCCCGCGCTGGACCTGGCCGAGCGCGGCGAGCTCGATGCGCTGGTGTTCGAATGCCTGGCCGAACGCACCATCGCGCTGGCCCAGTTGCGCCGCGCGGCCGACCCGCAAGCGGGTTACGACCCCATGCTCAAGGCCCGCATGCGCGCCGTGCTGCCGGCCTGTGTGCGCAACGGCGTGACCATCATCACCAACATGGGCGCCGCCAACCCGGTGGCCGCCGGCCAGGCGGTGCTGGCGGTGGCACGCGAACTGGGCCTGCCGCGCCTGCGCGTGGCGGTGATCACTGGCGACGACGTGCTGCCCTGGGTGCAGGCCCATGACGTGTCGCTGATGGACGCGCCCGACACCGTGCGGTCGCTGGACGGGCGGCTGGTTTCCGCCAACGCCTACCTCGGCGCCGACGCCTTGCTGCCCGCGTTGCAGGCCGACGTGAACGTGATCATCACCGGCCGTGTGGCCGACCCCTCGCTGTTTGTGGCGCCGCTCATGGCCCACTTTGGCTGGGCCGCCGACGACTGGCACCGGCTCGGCCAGGGTCTGGTGGTGGGGCATCTGCTCGAATGCGCGGCCCAGGTCAGCGGCGGCTACCTGGCCGACCCCGGCCATGTGGACGTGCCCGACCTGGTCCGCGTGGGGTTCCCGCTGGCCGAGGTCTCTGCCGACGGCAGCGCGGTCATCACCAAACTGCCGGACACCGGCGGGCGGGTGGACCGGCTCAGCTGCACCGCCCAGCTGCTCTACGAGGTGGAAGACCCGGCGCGCTACCTGCAGGCCGACGTGGTGGGCGACTTTTCGCAGGTGTTTTTTGAAGCACTGTCGTCCGACCGCGTGCGGGTGCAGGGCGCCAGCGGCCTGCCGCGGCCCGACCAGCTCAAGGTCACGCTGGGGTACCGCGACGGCTTCATCGGCGAAGGCCAGATTTCCTACGCCGGACCGGGCGCCCGGGCGCGCGGCGAACTGGCGCTGCAGATCCTGCGCCAGCGACTGCAAGACGCCACGCTGCCGCACGGCCTGAGCGGGTGCGAGCACCGCGCCGAACTGATCGGCGTGAACGCCATGCACGGGCCACACCTGGGGGCCGACCGCGAACCCTACGAAGTGCGCGTGCGCCTGGCGGTGCGCTGCACCACCAGCGCGCAGGCCGAGGCCGTGGGGCAGGAGGTCGAGGCGCTCTACCTCAACGGCCCGGCCGCCGGGGGCGGCGTCACGCAGTCGGTGCGCGAGGTGATCGCCGCCGCCTCGACCCTGGTGCCGCGCTCGGCCGTGCGGCCGCGCTGCGACATCCTCGAACTGCACGCGGAGGACTGACATGCCAACGGCCACCCCAACCGCCCCCCGCACCCTGCGCGACATCGCGCTCGCACGCTCGGGCGACAAGGGCAACCGCGCCACGCTGAGCGTGATCGCGCTGGACCCCGCCGACTACCCCGTGCTGGAGCGCCTGCTCACGGCCGAGCGGCTGCAGGCCCATTTCGCCGGCGTGGTGCAGGGCGAGGTGCAGCGCCACACCTTGCCTCATCTGGCCGCCGTGCACTTCGTCATGTTCGATGCGCTGGCCGGCGGCGTCACGCGCTCGCTGGCGCTGGACGCGCACGGCAAGACCCTCAGCGCCGCCGTGCTCGACCTGCCGCTGGCACCCTGACCACTTTTCGCTTTCACCCACCACCCCAAGGAGACAACGATGCGTTCTGCGATCCGAACATTCGCCCTGACGGCGACCGCGCTGCTGGTTTCAACCGCCGCGCTGGCCCAGGCCTACCCGGACAAGCCCATCAAGGCCGTGGTGCCGTTCGCCGCCGGCAGCGCCACCGACCAGATCGGCCGCGCCTTCGCGCTGAAGATGCAAGAAGCCCTGGGCCAGCCCATCGTGGTGGACAACAAGCCGGGCGTGAACGGCATGCTGGGCGCCGACGCGGTGGCCAAAGCCGCGCCCGATGGCTACACCATCCTCATCGGGACCAACAGCACCAACGCCGCGCTCAAGAGCCTGATGAAGAAGCTGCCGTATGACCAGGACACGGCCTTCGCGCCCGTGGCCTACATGGGCTCGGTGCCGCTGATCATCGCGGTGAATCCCGACGTGCCGGCCAAGAACCTCAAGGAGCTGGTGGCGCTGGCCAAGGCCAAACCCAAGAGCATCAACTTCGCCAGCGCCAGCACCTCGCAGCTGGTGTCCACCGAAATGCTCGCCGGCATGGCCGGCATCGAGCTGACCAATGTGCCCTACAAGAGCGGCCCGGCCGCCATGACCGACCTGATCGGCGGCGTGGTGCAGATGTTCAGCGCCGACTTTGCGGTGATGCTGCCGCAGGTCAAGGCCGGCAAGGTGCGCGGCCTGGCCGTGACGTCCACCAAACGTTCGGCGGCCGTGCCCGACGTGCCCTCGGTCAACGAGGCGCTGGGCATCAAGGACTACGAGCTGATCGCCTATTTCGCCATGTTCGCGCCGGCCGGCACACCGCCCGACGTGATCGCCAAGCTCAACAAGGCCGCCAACGCCGCGGCCAACAGCAAGGAAGTGCAGGAGAAGTTTGCGGGCATCGGCTTCGCGGTCGAGCCCGGCACGCCGGACGACCTGGCCAAGCGCAGCGTGGCTGAAACCGCCAAGTGGGCCAAGGCCATCAAGGACGCGAAGATCGAACCGCAGTGATCCTGGGCAACGCCGGCCAGGCCCCGCACCACGGGGCCTGGTCTGGCGGCGTCGCCGGCGGGGCGGGAGCCCGCCGGCACTGTCCCGCAGCGGACTGTCCCCCTAGGGACGAAAACCGCCTTCCGCAAGGGGCGGTCCTCTTGTTCTCGTGCGTGTCGGCGGCACACTACAACGCCACCGAACACTTGCACCGAAACCTGTCATGAGCCTGCGCCCCACCATCGATTTTCTGTTGCACGACTGGCTCGGCGCCGAGACGCTGAACCAGCGTGAACGCTTCGCCGACCACAGCCGCGAAACCTTCGACGCGGTGCTCGACACCTGCGAGCGCATCGCGCGTGAAAAGTACGCACCCTTCAACCGCCTGGTGGACACGCAGGAGCCGCACTTCGATGGCGAGAAAGTGATCCTGCCGCAGGCCACGCACGACGCACAGAAGGCCTATGCCGAAAGCGGCATGCTCAGCGCCGCGCAGGACTACGACATCGGCGGCATGCAGCTGCCCTACACGGTGGAATCCGCGGCCAACGCGTTCTTCGCCATGGCCTCGGTGTCCATCGGCAGCGGCATGCTCACGGTGGGCAATGCCAACCTGCTGATGGCGCACGGCAGCGAGACCCAGAAACGCGTGTTCGCGCTCAACGAATTCAGCGGCCGCTGGTCAGGCACCATGTGCCTCTCCGAGCCGCAGGCCGGCTCGTCGCTCAGCGACGTGGCCACGCGCGCCGTGCCCGACGGCGAGGGCAACGAAGCCGACCCGCTTGGCCCGCGCTACCGGCTCAAGGGCAACAAGATGTGGATCTCGGCCGGTGAACACGAGCTGACCGAAAACATCGTGCACCTGGTGCTGGCCAAGATCCCCGACGCCGACGGCAAGCTGGTGCCGGGCGTCAAGGGCATCTCGCTCTTCATCGTGCCCAAGAAACTGGTGGACACCCAGGGCCAGCTGACCGGCGAACGCAACGATGTGGCGCTGGCCGGCCTGAACCACAAATGCGGCTGGCGCGGCACCACCAACACGTTGCTGAACTTCGGTGAGGGCAAGTACCCCGTCAGGGGCGAGGCGGGCGCCGTGGGCTATCTGGTCGGCCAGCCGGGCCGGGGCCTGCAGTGCATGTTCCACATGATGAACGAGGCCCGCATCGGCGTCGGCATGGCGGCCACCATGCTGGGCATGGCGGGCTACCACGCCAGCCTCGACTACGCGAAGAACCGCCCCCAGGGGCGCCCCGTCTCGACGGGCGGAAAAGACGCCACGGCGCCCCAGGTCCGCATCATCGAACACGCCGACATCAAGCGTATGCTGCTGGCCCAGAAGAGCTACGCCGAAGGCGCGCTGGCGCTCGAACTCTATTGCGCACGCCTGGTGGACGAACAACACACCGGCGCGCCCGACGCGGCCGACGACGCGCGCCTGCTGCTGGAGGTGCTGACCCCCATCGCCAAGAGCTGGCCCAGCGAATGGTGTCTGGAGGCCAATTCGCTGGCGATCCAGATCCACGGCGGCTACGGCTACACGCGCGACTTTCCGGTTGAGCAGTACTGGCGCGACAACCGCCTGAACATGATCCACGAGGGCACGCACGGCATCCAGGGCATGGACCTGCTCGGCCGCAAGGTGCTGATGGAGAACGGCAAGGGCCTGCAACTGCTGGCCGACCGCATCAACGCCACCATCGCACGCGCCATCCAGGTGCCCGAACTGGCGGCCCACGCCAGCGCGTTGGGCCAGGCCCTGCAGGAGCTGGGCGCCACCACCCAGGCCGCCTGGGCCACCGCCAACCCCACCGAGGCCCTGGCCAACGCCGTGCCCTACCTGCAGGCTTTCGGCCACACGGTGCTGGCCTGGGTCTGGCTCGATGTGGCCCTGGCCGCCCACGCATCGCCCGACAGCAGCGCCCGCACCGGCCGGCTGGCCGCCGCGCGCTTCTTCTTCCACTACGAACTGCCCAAGACCGGGGCCTGGCTGCAGGTGGTGCGCACGCGCGACCTGACCTGCGCCGGTCTGGCCGAAGACGCTTTCTAACCCCTCACAGTCACAGGAGACACCGCATGACCCACCGCAGCATCCAGCAATTGTTTGACCTCAAGGGCCAGACCGCCCTCATCACCGGCGGCTCGCGCGGCCTGGGCCTGCAGATGGCCCACGCCCTGGGCGAGGCCGGCGCGCGCGTGGTGATCAGCTCGCGCAAGACCAGTGACCTGGAAGAAGCCACGGCCGAACTGCAGGCCGCCGGCATCGACGCGCGCTGGATCGCGGCCGACTGCCAGCACGAGGAAGACATGCGCCGCCTGGTCAGCGAAACCCTGCAGCGGGTGGGCGACGTGGACATCCTGGTCAACAACGCCGGCGCCGCCTGGGGCGCCCCGGCCGAAGACCATCCGCTCGAAGCCTGGGACAAGGTGATGAACCTCAATGTGCGCAGCTACTTTTTCCTGAGCCAGCTGATCGCCAAGGCCAGCATGATCCCGCGCCACAAGGGCAGCATCATCAACACCGCCTCCATCGCCGGCCTGGGCGGCAACCCCTCGGGCATGAAGACCATCGCCTACAACACCTCCAAGGGCGCGGTCATCAACTTCACCCGGGCGCTGGCGGCCGAGTGGGGCGAACATGGCATCCGCGTCAACGCCATCTGCCCGGGCTTTTTCCCGAGCAAGATGACCGCGGGCACCCTCGAAGCCATGGGCGAGGAAAAGCTCAAGTCGCACGCCCCGCTGCGCCGCCTGGGCGACGACGAAGACCTCAAGGGCCTGACCGTGCTCTACGCGTCCGACGCCGGCAAGCACATCACCGGTCAGTGGCTGGCTGTCGATGGAGGCGTGTCCGTGATCACCGGCGGCTAGACATGGCCCACCCCTGCCGCGCTATGCGCGACCCCCTCAAGGGGGCGGCACTGGCGGCCCGGCAAAGCCGGTTCCGCTGTGCCCTGGTGCGCAGTCACCTCGCTCGTTGCGGCTGTATCGTTCGTTTCCTATGAAATTCCAGGTCCACATCCCCTTCGTTGAACTCTTGGGCTTCGAGCTTGAGACGTTCGAGGGTGGCCACGCCACCATCACCTTCAACCCGAAGCCCGAGCACGAGAACTCGTTCAACGTGGTGCACGGCGGCGCCAGCATGACGCTGCTGGACGTGGTCATGGCCCACGCCGCACGCTCGGTGGAGCCGGCCATGGGCTGCGTCACCATCGAGATGAAGACCAGCTTCATGCGCGCGGCCAAGGGCGCGCTCACCGCGCACGGCACGCTGCTGCACCGCACCGCCACCATGGCCTTCACTGAGGGCCGCATCGTGGACGCCGAAGGCAAGCTCTGCGCCCACGCCACCGGCACCTTCAAGTTCGTGCCGCGCCTGCCGGTGGGCAAGTCCACCAACGCACTCAACACCCTCAAGACCGACTGATGACGAACGCCCACACCCCCGTTGCTTTCGTCACCGGCGCCGCCCGCGGCATCGGCCTGGCCATCGCGCGCTGGTTCTTCCAGCACGGCCACCGCGTCGCGGTGATCGACAACGACGCGCCGACGCTGACCGCCACCGAAGCCACGCTGCGCAGCGAACTGGGCGAGCGTGCGGGCGACCTGCTCGTGATCCACGGCGACGTGTCCGACCCGGCGCAGGTCCAGGCCGCGGTGCAACACATCGCCGCCACCTTCGGCCGGCTCGATGCCCTGGTCAACAACGCGGGCGTCGCCACCTTCAAGTCCATCGCCGACACCACGTTTGACGAATGGCGCTGGGTCATGGCGACCAACCTCGATGGTCCGTTTCTCTGTGTGCAGGCCTGCGCGCCGCTCATGCTGCAAAGCGGCGGCGGTGCGGTGGTCAACATCGCGTCCATCTCGGGCCTGCGCGCCAGCACGCTGCGCGTGGCCTACGGCACGTCCAAGGCCGCGCTGATCCACCTGACCAAACAGCAGGCGGTGGAATACGGCAACGCGGGCATCCGCGTCAACGGCATCGCGCCTGGCCCGGTGGAAACCGAAATGGCCAAGAAGGTGCACACCCCCGCCATCCGCGCCGACTACCACGACACCATCCCGCTGGCCCGCTACGGCAGCCTGGAAGAGATCGCCAACGCGGTCGGTTTCCTGTGCAGCCCGCAGGCCAGCTACGTCAACGGCCAGGTGCTGGCGGTCGATGGCGGTTTCGACGCCGCCGGCGTCGGCCTGCCCACCCTGCGCCAACCCACCCCCTGACAACACCAAGGAGATCCACCATGCCCGCCAACCGCCAGATCCTGCTCGACAACCGCCCCCAAGGCGAAGCCACCGTCGGCAACTTCAAGCTGATCACCACCGACACCCCCGCGCTGGCCGACGGCCAGGTGCTGGTCAAGCACCACTACCTGAGCCTGGACCCCTACATGCGCGGCCGCATGAACGACAGCAAGAGCTACGCCGCTTCGCAGCCGCTGGGCGAGGTCATGATCGGCGGCACCGTGGGCGAGGTGGTCGAGTCCCAGCACCCCAAGTTCAAGGCCGGCGACCAGGTGGTCGGCATGGGCGGCTGGCAGGAATACAGCGTGGTCGACGCCACCCAGCCCGGCGCGCTGCGCAAGGTGGACACCACCCACGTGCCGCTGTCCTACTACCTGGGCGCGGTCGGCATGCCCGGCGTGACCGCCTGGTACGGCCTGGTCAAGATCATCAACCCCAAGGCCGGCGAGACCGTTGTCATCAGCGCCGCCACTGGCGCCGTGGGCAGCGCCTACGGGGCATTGGCCAAAGCACGCGGCTGCCGCGTGGTCGGCATCGCCGGCGGGCCGGACAAGTGCGGGTACGCGGTCAAGGAACTGGGCTTCGACGCCTGCATCGACTACAAGCTGCACAAGGACATGTACAGCCTGGCCAAAGCGCTCAAGCAGGAGTGCCCCAACGGCATCGACGGCTACTTTGAAAACGTCGGCGGCATGATCCTGGACGCCGTGCTGCTGCGCATGAACGCCTTCGGCCGCATCGCCGTGTGCGGGATGATCGCCGGCTACGACGGCCAGCCGCTGCCGCTGGCCAACCCCGCGCTGATCCTGGTCAACCGCCTTAAGGTCGAGGGCTTCATCGTCAGCGAGCACATGGAAGTCTGGCCCGAGGCCCTGACCGAACTGGGCACCCTGGTCGCCACCGGCAAGCTGCGCCCGCGCGAGACGGTGGCGCAAGGCCTGGAGAACGCGCCCGAGGCCTTCATGGGCCTGCTCAAAGGCAAGAACTTTGGCAAACAGCTGGTGAAGCTGATTCCCTGATGCAGGTTCCCATGCCCACTCGGTTCACGATCGCTGCCGCGCAGACCACGCCGGTGGCCGGGGACCGTGTGGCCAATCTGGCGCAGCACGTTCAGATGGTGGAGGCGGCGGCGCGTCACGGGGCGCAGCTGCTGCTGTTTCCGGAACTGTCGCTGTCGGGGTATGAGTTGGCCTCGCTGAAGCACTGCCTCACGTCCGAGAACGATCCCCTCCTGGCTCCGCTGAAGGACGCCGCCCGACGCCACGCGATGACCCTGGTGGTTGGTGCGCCAACGGCCGCGACCGGGGCGCCTCACGCGCAGGCATTGCCGCACATTTCTGCGCTGGTCATCGGGCCCGACGGCGGGGTGCAGGTCTATCACAAGCAGCACCTGCATCCCGGGGAGGACCGTCACGCGAGCCAGGGGCCGACCGCCCCCTTCGTTTTCGATGTGGCTGGCTGGCCGTGCGGGCAGGCCATCTGTGCGGATGTGACCCACGCCACGCACCCGAAGGCCGCGCGCGAGGCGGGGGCCACGCTGTATCTGGCGGGCATGGTCGTTTCCGGCCAGGGGTATGCCGTCGACGCAGGCCTGTTGAAGGCTCACGCGATCACAAACCGGATGCCGGTGCTGCTCGCGAACATGGGCAGCCCTTCAGGTGGCTACCTGTGCGCGGGGCGCAGTGCGTTCTGGGACGAAGAGGGGCGCTGTGTCGCGGCATTGCCGGGGGACGGCGCCGGCTTGCTTGTGGTGGATCGGCAGCAGACCGGCTGGGTGGGGCAGGGCGCGGCGCTTTGAGTGAAGCGATGCCGGGGCCGTTGCGTTGGTGGTGTTTGGACAGCAGGAGCAATCATGACAACCCATGAAGTGTTCAATCAGGTCGAGCCGCTGGTGGACGTCAACCTGTTCGACGGCAACCGGCCGTTGCAGGACGCGCTGAAGTTCAACGCGCCGGCGCTGGTCACCACGCATCTGCGCACCCTGGGTCGGCAGGTCGGCAGCGCCGAGATGCAGCAGCACGCCCGGCTGGCCAATGTGTTCACGCCGCAGCTCAAGAGCCACGACCGTTTCGGCCACCGCATCGACCAGGTGGAGTTCCACCCCAGCTACCACGCGCTCATGTCGGCGGCCACGGCCGCCGGTCTGCATGGCACGCCGTTCTCCGACGCCGAGCAGACCACGGGCACCGCCCATGTCAACCGGGCCGCGGCTTTCATGCTCTTCACCGAGCTGGAGCCGTCCATCCTCTGTCCGATCTCCATGACCTACGCGGTCACACCCGCGCTGCGCGACAACCCCGCCATCTACGCCGACTGGGCGCCGCAGCTCACCAGCCGCGCCTACGACCCGGCGCTCAAGCTCTGGAAGGACAAGCCCGGCGTGACCATGGGCATGGGCATGACCGAGAAGCAGGGCGGCTCCGACGTGCGCGCCAACACCACCCAGGCCGTGCCCGACGGATCGGACGCCTGGGGCCAGCGCTTCACCGTGACGGGCCACAAGTGGTTCTTCTCGGCGCCCATGTGCGACGCCTTCCTGATCCTCGCGCAGACGCCCAGCGGGCTGTCCTGCCTGTTCCTGCCGCGCGTGCTGCCGGACGGCACGCTCAACCAGCTCTTCATCCAGCGCCTGAAGGACAAGCTGGGCAACAAGGCCAACGCGAGTTCCGAGGTCGAGTTCGCGGGCGCCACCGCCTGGCTGGTGGGCGAAGAGGGCCGGGGCGTGCCGCAGATCCTGGCGATGGGCACCATGACGCGGCTGGACTGTGCGCTCGGCACCAGCGCGCTGATGCGCCAGGCCCTGTCCATCGCGCTCAACCACACCACGCAGCGCAGCGCTTTCGGCAAGAAGCTGATCGAACAGCCGCTGATGCAGAACGTGCTGGCCGACCTGGCGCTCGAATCCGAGGCCGCCACCGCGCTGGCCCTGCGCCTGGCGCGCAGCTTCGACCGCGCCGCCACCGACGAACACGAACGCGTGATGCAGCGCCTGCTGACCCCCGTGGCCAAGTTCTGGATCTGCAAGCGCGGCAGCCCCTTCGCCCAGGAAGCCATGGAATGCCTGGGCGGCAACGGCTATGTGGAAGAGGGCGGCGAAGGCACCATGGCCCGCATCTACCGCGAAATGCCGGTCAACAGCATCTGGGAGGGGGCCGGCAACATCATGGCGCTGGACCTGCTCAGGGCCTTGAGGAAGGCCGACGCCGCGGCCGCGCTGGCCCACGAACTGGCGCCTGCCAAAGGCCTGCACCCCGCGCTGGACCACCTGGCCGCCAGCCTGCCCACCCGCGTGGAGCAGATGGCCACCGAAATCGAAGCCCGCCGCCTGGCGCAGGACGTGGCCCTGGCCGTGCAGGCTGCGCTGCTGGCGCAGACCGCGCCGGGCGCCGTGTTCGGCGCTTTCTGCGATTCGCGCCTGGCCGGGCACTGGGGCCACAGCTTCGGCGCGCTCGCTGCCGGCACCGACTTCCAGAGCATCATTGCCCGGGCGCAACCCCACTGACCGCAAGAGGCCACCATGCCCCATCTCATCCTGCACCACTACCCCATGTCGCCCTTTGCCGAAAAGGCGCGGCTCATGCTCGGCTTCAAGGGCCTGGCCTGGCAGAGCGTGTACATCCCCAGCGTCATGCCCAAGCCCGACGTGGTGGCGCTCACCGGCGGCTACCGCCGCACGCCGCTGCTGCAGATCGGCGCCGACATCTATTGCGACACCGCCCTGATCGCCACCGTGCTCGAGCATTTGAAGCCCGAGCCGGTGCTGTTCCCCGAACACCTCAAAGGGCTGGCACGCATCGTCGCGCAGTGGGCCGACACGGACCTGTTCTGGCCAGCCATGGGTTACTCCCTCAGCCCCAAGGGCGCGGCCGCCATGTTTGCCAACCAGCCGCCCGAAGCCGCGCAGGCCTTTGCCGCCGACCGCGGCGCCATGAGCACGGGCATGGCACGCCTGCGCCCCGGCGACGCCACCAGCGCCTACCGCAGCCACCTGCGCCGCCTGGCCCACATGCTGCACGAGCAGCCCTTTTTGCTGGGCGATGCGCCCTGCATCGCCGACTTTGCGGCCTACCACCCGCTGTGGTTCACCCGCACGCTCGTCCCCGCCCTGGCCGGCATCCTGGCCGCCACGCCCGGCGTGCTGGCCTGGATGGACCGCATGGCCGCCATCGGCCACGGCCAACCGGCCAAGCTCACGTCCACCGAAGCCATCACCATTGCCGCGGCGGCCGAGCCGGCGCCGTTGCCTCAGGAGGCCTTCCAGGACGACCACGGCATCGCCCTGGGCAGCCGCGTCACGGTCGCGGCCCTGAGCTTCGGCACCGAAACGACCGAAGGCACGCTGGTGGCCGCCTCGCGCACCCACGTCACCCTGGCCCGCACCGACGAGCGGGCAGGTCGCCTGCACGTACATTTCCCACGCATCGGATATGTACTCAAGGAAGTGAAAGCTTGACCGCACCCACCATTTTCCCCCGCGCCACCGCCCTGCAGTGGCGCTGCCTGCCGTTCCACGCGCTGAGCGCCGACACCCTGTACCGCCTGCTGCGCCTGCGCAGCGAGGTCTTTGTGGTGGAACAGGCCTGCGTGTTCCTCGACATGGACGGGCTGGATGCCCAGTGCCTGCACGTCCTCGGTGAAACCGTGGACGCCGACGGCACCGTCCACCTGCACGCCAGCACGCGCCTGGTGCCGCCCGGCGTGGCCTTTGCCGAGGCCAGCATCGGCCGCGTCGTCACCGCCCCGGCCGCACGCGGCGGCGGCATCGGCCACGCGCTCATGGCCGAGTCGGTGCGCCTGCTGCACGCGCTCTGGGGCCCGCAGCCCATCCGCATCGGCGCGCAGGCGCATCTGGAAGCCTTCTACAACCGGCACGGCTTCGTGTCGGACGACAAGCCCTACATCGAAGACGGCATTCCGCACCTGGAAATGATCGGGAGTTAGCCCCCCCCCTGTGCCGCTGCGCGGCTTCCCCCCGAGGGGACCACGCCAGCGGCCCGGCAAAGCCGGTTCCGCGGCGTGTGCTGGATGACTTCCCCTCACAAATGACACCCATAAAGGAGACAGACCCATGATTTCAGACTTCCAAGGCAAAACCGCCGTGCTCACCGGCGCCGGCTCCGGCTTCGGCCTCGAATGCGCCCGCATCGGCGCACAACTGGGCATGAATCTGGTGCTGGTCGACGTGCAGCAGGACGCACTCGACAAAGCCCAGGCCGAGCTCGAAGCCGCTGGCGCCCCCGTGCTGGCGCGCAAGGTCGACGTGTCCAGCGCCGAGCAGATGGACGCCCTGGCCCAGGCCGTGCAGCAGCGCTTTGGCGCGCCGCACTTTGTCTTCAACAACGCAGGCGTGGGCTCGGGCGGCCTGGTCTGGGAGAACTCTGTCAAAGACTGGGAATGGGTGCTGGGCGTCAACGTCTGGGGCGTCATCCACGGCGTGCGCCTGTTCACCCCCATGATGCTGGCCGCCGCCCAGGCCGACCCGGCCTACCGCGGCCACATCGTCAACACCGCCAGCATGGCCGGCCTGCTGACCCCGCCCAACATGGGCATCTACAACGTCAGCAAACACGCCGTGGTCAGCCTGAGCGAAACGCTCTACCAGGACCTGAAGCTGGTGACGGACCAGGTCAGCGCCAGCGTGTTGTGCCCGTATTTCGTGCCCACCGGCATCAGCCAGAGCCACCGCAACAAGCCCGCCGGCCTGGCCGACGAGAAGCCCACACAAAGCCAGATGATCGGCCAGGCCATGAGCGACAAGGCCGTGGGCTCCGGCAAGATCACCGCCACCCAGGTGGCCGAGATGGTCTTCCACGCCATGCGGCACAACCAGTTCTACATCTACAGCCACCCCAAGGCCCTGGGCAACGCGCAAAGCCGCTTCGACGCCATCGTCGCCGGCACCAACCCGCCCGACCCGTTTGCCGAGCGGCCCGAGATTGGGGAAGGGTTGCGCAAGGCGCTGCGCGCAGGGTGATCCGTGAGAGCTTGATCGGCACTTCCAGGCTGGGAACAGCTTCGCGTTCGAAACCACGCTGTCCGGCCGAGGTTATCTGCGTCACATTCGACGTTGGCAGCAGGCGGGCTACCGGGTCGAATTGATTTTTCTGCAGCTCAACCGAGCGGAAGAGGCTGTAGAACGCGTGCAGCAGCGCGTCCGGCAAGGCGGCCACAACATTCCGGCAGACGTGATCCGCCGGCGCTTTGCCGCTGGGCTGGACCATTTCCATCGTCTGTATGCGCCGACGGTGGACGCATGGGTGCTGTACAACAACGCGGGCGAAACGCCGGTACTTCTGGACTGGAGCGAACGATGAACACCAAGGCCCTTGACCAGGCAAACAACGCCGATCTGCGCGGATCGTGGCACGCCATTCAACGTGCCGCGCAACGCGCCCGCGAACTGGCTGCGCAAACCGGGACCGACTTGATCGTCAGCCGTGGCGGCGCGATCGAGCGTCTGCGTCCGCAGCCTGCTCCGTCGCCTAGGCTGGCGCAGGAACCCGATGCCAGTTACGGCAACAAGGGCTGACTTGGAAGGCCACGGCCACACCCTGTTCCCCACCGCCATCGGCACCTGCGGCATGGCCTGGGGGCCGGCGGGCATCACGGCGGTGCAGCTGCCCGAGCCCACGCCCGACGGCACGCGCCAGCGCCTGCTGCGCAACCTGCCCGCGCCGGTGCCACAAGCCGAGCCGCCGCCCGCGGTGCAGTCGGCCATCACAGAACTCAAAGCCGCCCTGTGCGGCCAGCGCCCGGCCGACCTGCGCCACCTGCCGCTGGACATGTCGCGCCTCACGCCCTTTCTGCAGCGCGTCTACGAGCGCGCCCGCGCCATCCCGCCCGGCCAGGCGCTGACCTACGGCGAATTCGCTGCCGAGATGGGCGACAAGCACCTGGCCCGCGCCATCGGCCAGGCCATGGGCGCCAACCCGTTCGCGCCCGTCGTGCCCTGCCACCGCGTGCTGGCGGCGGGCGGCCAGCCCGGCGGCTTCTCGGCCAGCGGTGGCGCCATCACCAAATGGCGATTGCTGGAGATCGAGGGCTACCGGCCCGGCGGCGAACCCTCGCTGTTCGACTGACGTCAGTCCGCCGCGCCGCCGCGGCACAGGGTTGTTCCGGTGGCGCCGGGCGGCATTTTTGCTGCACCGCGACAATCGCCCGATGCTTTCTCGTTATCTCAAGATGGCCCTGGTCCTGGGCCTGCTCTCTGCCATCGGACCGTTCGCCATCGACATGTACCTGCCCGCGCTGCCCGACATCGGGCAGAGCCTGGGGGCCGAGGTGGGGGCGGTGCAGTTGACCCTCACCGCGTTCTTCCTCTCGATCGGCCTGGGGCAGCTGCTCTACGGCCCGGTGTCCGACATGGTCGGCCGCAAGCCGCCGCTCTACGCTGGCCTGGCCCTGTTCACGCTGGCCAGCATCGGCTGTGCGCTGGCCTCCGACATCCACACCCTGGTGGCGCTGCGCTTTCTGCAGGGGCTGGGCGCGGCGGCCGGCATGGCGATTCCGCGCGCCATCGTGCGCGACCTGCACACCGGTGCCGAGGCCGCGCGCCTCATGTCGCTGCTGATGCTGGTGTTCAGCGTCTCGCCCATCCTGGCGCCGCTCGCAGGCAGCGGCGTGATCGCGCTGACCGGCTGGCGCGGCGTGTTCTGGGTGGTGGCGCTCGCGGCGGTGGCCGGCATGTTGCTGGTGCGCGGCGCGCTGGCCGAAACGCGCAGCGACGCCGCGCGTGTGGACAGCAGCCTGGGCAGCGCGTTGCGCGCCTACGGTGTGCTGCTGCGCGACCGGCATTACCTGGGGCTGGTGCTCATCGGCGCCTTCGCCATGGCGGGTTTCTTCGTCTACCTGGCCGGCTCGCCCTTTGTGCTGATCAACCACTACGGCCTGACCCCCACGCAATACAGCCTGGCGTTTGGCTTCAACGCGGCCGCGTTCATCGGCTCCGCGCAACTGACCGGCACCCTGGGGAAGCGGTTCGGGCTGGTGCCGCTGGCCAAGGGGGCCGTCACCGTCTGCGGCCTGGTGATGGCGACGCTGCTGGCCTATTACCTGAGCGGTGGCGACCGGCTGGCGGTGCTGCTGTCGCTGTACTTCGTGGCCAGCGCCTTCATGGGGCTGGTGATTCCCACCGTGTCGGTGCTGGCGCTGGACGCGCATGGCGCCATCGCGGGCACCGCGTCCGCCCTCATGGGCACGCTGCAAATGCTCTGCGGGGCAGCGGCCATGGGCATCGTCGGCCTGTTCGCCAACGGCAAACCGCTGCCCATGGTGGTGGGCATGGCGTCCGGCGCCCTGATCGCCCTGGCGCTGGCCTGGATCACCCTGCGCCAGCACGCGCCCGGCACCCCGGTGCAGCGCATGGTGGGCTGACACGCTCCACAACGTCTTTGTGGTCGGCCCGGCATGGCGCACGCCGTCCCGGGCGGGACAGCGGATGGCCTTGCGGGTCGGTGAACATCTGGGCGCCTTGGGCGAGGCCCTGGCCCCCCACCACGAAGGAGACACCCCATGAACGATCGCGCCCATGCTCGCGCCCGTTTCACCCGCATGGAAGACAGCACCCGGGAAGACTGGCAACTCATCGTTCCCGAAGCCATGAAGATGGCCCAGGCATTGCCGGACCGCATCCTTGACCACCTGCGCCTGCTCGACGGTGACTTCGGCGGCTTCCCGGTCGACCGGCTGACCCATTCCCGCCAGACGGCCACGCTGGCGCTGCGCGACGGGCGCGACGAGGAATACGTGGTCTGCGCGCTGCTGCACGACATTGGCGACACCCTGGGCAGCTTCAACCACCCCGACATCGCCGCCGCCATCCTCAAACCCTTCGTCACCGACGAGAACCTGTGGATGGTGCAGCACCACGGCGTGTTCCAGGGCTACAACTTCTTCCACCACATCGGGCTGGACCGGAACATGCGCGACCAGTTCAAGGCGCACCCCAGCTACGAACGCACCGCCGAATTCGTCGAGCTGTACGACAACCGGGCCTTCGACCCCGCGCTGGAAGCCGAACCGCTGGAGACCTTCGAGCCCATGCTGCGCCGGCTGATGGCCTCGCCGCGCAACAGCATCTACAAGGCCGCCATGGCGCCGGCGGCCCAGGCGCAATGAACACCGCCGCGCCGCGGCGCGTTCAGGTAGGCGGTGGCACCTCGCCGGCCGCCAGCCCCTCCGCCAGCGCCCGCGCCGACAGCGGCGCGCAGCCCTCGGCCTTGTTGCTGATCGTCACGTAGGCGTTCTGCCCCGCGCCCGTTACACCTGCGATGGTGCGCACAAGCAGTGCTCGCGTCTCGGCATCCACGTCGTGGAGGCGGTCGTAGGGCTCGTAGGAGCGCTGCGCGTCCTCGTAGCCATACGCGCCGTGCAGCGGGTTCAGGTTCCAGCGGCAGACCATCGGCCCCGGCCAGAGCGCGCGCAGCAGGGGCAACTGCTCGGCCAGGCGCGGCATCTTGGCGTGCAGGCCCAGGCAGTAGGTGGCGCCGGTCTCCTTGAGCACGGCCGCCAGCTGCGGCGCGATGGCGGGCGAGAGCCACTCCGGGTCGCGCACCTCCACCGCCACCACGCCGTCGGGCGTGGCGCCGCGCACATCGGGCAGCGCCCGCAGCAAGGCGCGCAGCCGCTCCAGCAACAGCGGCAGGCGCTGCAACTGCGAAAAGGGCAGCGGGCTGAGCTGGAACACCAGCGCGCCCACCTTGTCGCCCAGCCCCGCCAGCGCGGGGGTGATGAATTCCTGCGTCGCCAGCACCGGGTCCAGAAACGCCGTGTTGGGCTGGCGGCCCTGGCCCTGTTCGCCGCGCACCAGCGCGTCCGTCACCAGCGCCGGCGCCTTCACCACGAAGCGGAAGTCGTCCGGCACCTGGCTCGCATAGCGCGCGTACTGCCCCTCGGTCAGCGGGCGGTAGAACGACCGGTCGATGCCCACGCAGCGCAACAGCGGGTGCTGCGCGTAGGCGGCCAGGCCGTTCTTGGCCAGTACCGCCTCGCTGTACGGCCCCTCGTCCCACACGATGCCGGCCCAGCCCGGGTAGCTCCAGGTCGAGGCGCCCAGGCGGATGCGCGGGTTCAGACGGGCGGCGAGGGCGCGGGTGGTGTCGTCGGGGGGAAGGGGGAGGACTTCGGTGGCGCGGCGGCGGGGATCGGGGGGCGCGGCGTTGCCGTCATCCGCAGGCACCGGCTTTGCGCCGGCTTGTTTCGGTTCGTTTGGCGGGGACGCCGGTGGGGCTCCGAATAAGTCGTCCTGCATGAGGCTCTAGTGTTAGCAAAAGTAGGTCGTCGGTTGCCAGAGCTGACAGAGGTGACTTGTGGATTTGTGACAAGACATTGCAGAATGCCAGCCGAAAAGACATAACAAACTCGTCGCAGGATAAGGGAGGATCTGTGAAGCAAGTTGCACCAACGCATCTGCTCGATGCCACATCATCCGAGCGGCATGGCCGTCTCATCTTTCGAATTCACCAAGAAACTCGCACTTCCCGAAGCGCGAAGGCTGCTGTGGCGTTTTGGCGACGTGCTGGTGCGCGTCTGTTCGCGCACCAGCTGGTTGGTGGGGGTTCAAGTCGACTGCAGCGACAAGGCAGTTCAATTGCAGGTCAAGGCTGCGGGCGGTATTTGAGATCCAGGGCTTCACTTTTCGAAGTTGCCCCAATGCACGGCCCGTGCAGCTGAGCCTTGCAGACCGTATGCGTGCACTTCTGGTTTGATGTATATGTGGCTACCCCATCAGGCCACAAATGTTGTCTCTATCTTCGTTCGCATGGAGTTGGCTTCGAGTTAGGTTCTTAAATCAAAGTTAGGCATCTGATATTTATGCACACCAAACTTCTTAGGTCTCAGCGGAATGAACTTTTCATCGTAACAAAGGAGAGCGGATTAGACCCGACCGACTTTGCATGGTCAGAGGTGAAAACTCGCTGGCATGAAAATGGTCAAGAACCAGTTGAAGCACTTACGCACAAGCCAACAGGGTATCAGTTTGTATTTGATAGATACAAGGGGAAGGCAAACCCGCGCTTTACGCCTTCTTCTTCGCAAGTGAAGGAAGTAGATCCTGGTGAGCAGGGATCTTGGCAAGAAGTTTTTACTCTTTTTAGAGAGTGGCTGGTCGCCGTAAGGTCAGAGTACCTTGAGCCCGATCTTTGGGAGCAAACAAAGACCGATTCTCGGCTTGTCGCTCCGAGCCTGGATGAAGTTGGTAACGAGCCATTTAGTGAGGAAGAAAAGAAAAGAATTTCAGCTTCAATTCACGAACTCCTTCAATTCGTCACAAAAACAGCCACCCATACTCCTGCCCAACTAGAGTTCGTTGCCACACGACTCCAACATCTTGAAGAAGCATCACATCGACTGAGGAGAAAGGACTGGATCACGCTTGCAATGGGCACGCTCACCAACATCGTTGTTGGAGTTGCGCTCTCGCCTGATGCTGCAAAGGAGTTGCTCAGAACTGCGGGCTCTTTACTTGGGTGGATTGTCGGAAACTTTCCGTTGCTGCCATAGCAGATGCAAAGCATTCCCTTCAACGAATTTCTCTAAACTAACAAGGCACTACCTTTCTTGCGCTCCACTTATTAATTGAAGTATTGTTCATTTTTAAGCATTACTCCATCCTGTATGGCAAAAAGAGATCCTAATAAAACCGCTCGCAATCGTCTCATCGAAGCGTTCAAGTCAAAACTGCGTGAACTACTTCCCGATGTTCTCGCTGCAACAGGCATCGAAAGCGAAGCTTCACTAAATGCGCTGATCGGAAGCAGAAATGATGACTTTTTCGACTTAAAGCATGACGTCGTTACAAGTCAAGATCAGTTTGTATCTCGGTGGCTTCATGGACTTAAATCATCGGCACTTAATGAAGGTGTCGCCTCAGACCTATGGCTTTGGAAGAATATTAAAAAACATAAGCAACTACAGGACTACACACTGCTCTTCCTGCGGAGGTCATACCTCAAGCACTTCGATGAGCTATCAAAGAACAGGCCACCGGTTGCTGAAGCGGAAATCTGGATCGGACAAGAAAATGCCCACTACGGGCTCTTAGTAACCCCTCGCTTTCGGAATGGTCAGTGGGAGAACGATAAGAGTGAAATTCGAGCCTTCCCAAAAGGCTATTGGACGATCGGACATGTCATGCAGACAGGACTAGCGATTCCTGGAAAGGAAAAAATCTTCAAGTTCAATGACATTGATCAGTACCTACTTTTCTTTCAAGATACGCTGGTCCGCAATTCTGGCTCCCAATACGAGTATGAAATTGCAGGATACTACTGTGACTTCGTGGCAGCAAGCTCCGACCCGGAGTCGGTTCCATTGCTGATACCCGAGTTCAGATACGCTGGATTGGCGGCAAAGCATGTCTATAGACTTGACTTCTTGGTCATAAATCCTTACTCACTAGACAAGGTCGGGTTTGAGCTGTCGCCTTGGTCAACGCATGGATATCTAAAGAAGATTGGTGGACTAACCCAAAAGAAAATAAATGAGCTGGCCGCCGATAACTTTGCAAAAGAAATGAAAAAGCATCGCGCCTATTTCAAGGAGCACGGGGTCTTTTGCTTGATTTGTACCGACGAACTTCTTAAAAACACGAAGGTGCTCTTCAGTGAAGAGATCGAGCCTTATCTACAACCGGAAAAACCGCAAATTCAGTTGTCATTCGAAATACTGGAGGAGTTTTCAAATAGCTAACCTGTACCGAAGTCTTGAAAAATCAGTTCCATAGCTCCTGAACGGACCGTGGCTGGGCTGGGTCGGGTCAGCCCACCCCTGTGGCAAACTCCCCCGCTTCGTTTGAAACCGGGCCGCTGGAGCCCCTTGGGACATGCAGAAAATCATCGCGCAGATCGCGCAAGAGATCCGGGTTGAGCAGCGGCAGGTGCTGGCCGCGGTGGAGTTGCTGGACGGGGGCGCGACGGTGCCCTTCATCGCCCGCTACCGCAAGGAAGTGACCGGCGGGCTGGACGACGTCCAGCTGCGCGAGCTGGAGTACCGCCTGGGTTACCTGCGCGAGCTGGAAGACCGCCGTGCGACCGTCCTCAAGGCCATTGACGAGCAGGGCAAGCTGACCGACGCGCTGCGCGTGGCGATTGCGCAGGCGCCGACCAAGCAGGAGCTGGAAGACCTCTACCTGCCGTTCAAGCTCAAGCGCCGCACCAAGGGGCAGATCGCCCGCGAATTCGGCATCGAGCCGCTGGCCGACACGCTGTTTGCCGACCCGACGCTGGACCCGATGGCCGAGGCCGCGGCCTTCACCAAGCCGCCCGAGGTGCTGGACGACGGCAAGCCGGGCGCGGACTTTTCGACCGCGGCGGCGGTGCTGGACGGGGTGCGCGACATCCTGAGCGAGCGCTGGGCCGAAGACCCGGCGCTGGTGCAGGGCCTGCGCGAGTGGCTGTGGGCCGAGGGTCTGCTGCAGAGCAAGCTGGTGGCCGGCAAGGACGAGAACAACGCCGACGTGGCCAAGTTCCGCGACTATTTTGAATACGACGAGCCGATCGGCCGGGTGCCGTCGCACCGGGCGCTGGCGGTGTTCCGCGGCCGGGCGCTGGAGATTCTGGACGCCAAGCTGGTGTTGCCTGAGATGCCCGAGCCGGGCAAGCCCAGCCTGGCAGAAGGCAAGATTGCGCTGCACCTGGGCTGGAGCCACCAGGGGCGCAAGGCGGACGACCTGATCCGCAAGTGCGTGGCCTGGACCTGGCGCGTGAAGCTGAGCCTGAGCACCGAGCGCGACCTGTTCACCCGACTGCGCGAGAGCGCCGAGGCGGTGGCGATCAAGGTGTTTGCCGACAACCTGCGCGACCTGCTGCTGGCCGCGCCCGCCGGCCAGAAGGCCGTGATGGGCCTGGACCCGGGCATCCGCACCGGGGTGAAGGTGGCGGTGGTGGACGCGACCGGCAAGCTGGTGGCGACCAACACGGTGTTCCCGCACGAGCCGCGCCGCGACTGGGACGGCGCGCTGCACACGCTGGCGCTGCTGTGCCGCCAGCACGGGGTGCAGCTGATTGCGATTGGCAACGGCACCGCCAGCCGCGAGACCGACAAGCTGGCCGGCGACCTGATCAAGCTGCTGGCCAAGGCCGGCATCGAGGGCGTGCAGAAGGTGGTGGTGAGCGAGGCGGGCGCCTCGGTCTATTCCGCCAGCGAATTTGCATCGCTGGAAATGCCGGACGTGGACGTGAGCCTGCGCGGCGCGGCGTCGATTGCCCGCCGCCTACAGGACCCGCTGGCCGAGCTGGTGAAGATCGACCCCAAGAGCATTGGCGTGGGCCAGTACCAGCACGACGTGAACCAGAGCGAGCTGGCCCGCACGCTGGACACGGTGGTGGAAGACTGCGTGAACGGCGTGGGCGTGGACCTGAACACGGCCAGCGTGCCGCTGCTGACCCGCGTGTCGGGCCTGTCGGGCTCGGTGGCCAAGGCGGTGGTGCGCTGGCGCGAAGCCAACGGCGCCTTCAAGAACCGCCAGCAACTGCTGGATGTGACCGGCCTGGGTGCCAAGACGTTTGAGCTGGCGGCGGGCTTTCTGCGCATCCGCGATGGCGACAACCCGCTGGACATGACCGGCGTGCACCCGGAAACCTACCCGGTGGTG
>NZ_JASJOY010000221.1:0-31716 GCF_031426985.1 Hydrogenophaga sp. | reverse complement strand
GCAGCAGCTTGGGGTCCTGCATCAGCAGCATGCCGATCTCCAGCCACTGCTTCTGCCCGTGGCTGAGCAGGCCTGCCTGGCGCGCGGCGCTGTCGGCCAGGTGGATCGTCGTCAGCACCTCCGCCAGCCGGTCCTTCTCTTCCCCCGTGAGCGTGAACACCATGCTGCGCCCCACGCGCTTGTCGGTGGCCAGGGCCAGCTCCAGGTTCTCGAAGACCGAGAGCTGCTCGAACACCGTGGGCTTCTGGAACTTGCGGCCAATGCCCAGCGCGGCGATCTCGGCTTCGCGGTGGCGCAGCAGGTCGATGGTGCTGCCGAAGAACACCGTGCCGCGGTCGGGCCGGGTCTTGCCGGTGATGATGTCCATCATCGTGGTCTTGCCCGCGCCGTTGGGGCCGATGATGCAGCGCAGCTCGCCGGGTGCGATGTCCAGGCTCAGGCCGTTGATGGCTTTGAAACCGTCGAAGCTGACGTGCACGTCTTCCAGGTACAGGATGCGCCCGTGCGTGGTGTCCACCTCGCCCGCCTGGTGCACGCGACCGTAACCGGCACGGCGGCCACCGGATTCCGTCCGGCCTGGTGTGGCGACGGTCTGCAGTTTCTCGTAGCGCTGCGCGCCCGCTTCCATCAGGTCGGGGGTCATGCCCGGCCTCCCTTCTTGAACTTCTTGACCAGCCCCACCACGCCCTGCGGCATCCACAGCGTGACCGCGATGAACAGGGCCCCCAGGAAGTACAGCCAGTACTCCGGGAAGCTCACCGTGAGCCAGCTCTTGGCGCCGTTGACGATGAAGGCGCCGATGATCGGGCCGACCAAGGTGGCGCGGCCACCGACCGCGGCCCACACGGCGATCTCGATGCTGGCGGCGGTGCTCATCTCGCCGGGGTTGATGATGCCGACCTGCGGCACGTACAGCGCGCCGGCCACGCCGCACATCACGGCCGAAATCGTCCAGATGGTGAGCTTGTAGGGCAGCGGGTTGTAGCCACAGAACATGACGCGGCTCTCGGCGTCGCGCACCGCCTGCAGCACCCGGCCGAACTTGCTGCCCACCAGCCAGCGCGCGAACACGTAACAGCCCAGCAGCACCAGGCCGGTGATGACGAACAGCGTCATGCGCATCTCCTGCGTGGCCAGCGGCAGCCCCAGGATGCGCTTGAAATCGGTGAAGCCGTTGTTGCCGCCCATGCCGGTCTCGTTGCGGAAGAACAGCAGCAGCGCGGCGAAGGTGAGGGCCTGCGTGATGATGGAGAAGTACACGCCCTTGATGCGCGAGCGGAAGGCGAAGTAGCCGAACACGAAGGCCACCAGGCCCGGCACCAGCACGATCAGCGCCAGCGTGGCGATGAAGCTGTCCGACAGCGCCCAGTGCCAGGGCAGTTCCTTCCAGTCCAGGAAGACCATGAAGTCGGGCAGCTCGCTTTTGTAGTTGCCGTCGGTGCCGATCTGGCGCATGAGGTACATGCCCATCACATAGCCGCCGAGCGCGAAGAACAGGCCGTGGCCCAGCGAGAGGATGCCGGTGTAGCCCCAGATCAGGTCCATGGCCAGCGCGCAGATGGCGTAACACATGATCTTGCCCAGCAGACCGACCATGTAGTCGGACAGGTGGAACACGCTGCCCTCGGGCACCAGCAGATTCAGCGCTGGCGCCACGGCGCAGACCACCAGCAGCGCGACGAGCACGCCGCTCCAGCCGGAGCGGGTGAGCAGCGGTCCGGCCTGCGGCAGGACCACGGGAGAAGGAATGGTTTGTGTCGTCATGGTGTTCACGCCTCGGCGCTTCTTCCCTTCATGGCGAAGATGCCCTGGGGTCTTTTCTGGATGAAGACGATGATGAACACCAGCACCGCGATCTTGGCCAGCACGGCGCCGGCCCAGCCTTCGAGCAGCTTGTTCAGCAGGCCCAGGCCCAGCGCGGCGTAGACCGTGCCGGCCAGCTGGCCCACGCCGCCGAGCACCACCACCATGAACGAGTCCACGATGTAGTTCTGGCCCAGGTCGGGGCCGACGTTGCCGATCTGGCTGAGCGCGCAGCCCGCCAGGCCGGCAATGCCCGAGCCCAGTGCAAACGCGTAGGTGTCGATGCGCGCGGTGTTCACGCCCATGCAGCTGGCCATCGGGCGGTTCTGCGTCACGCCGCGCACGAACAGGCCGAGCCGCGTGCGGGTGATCAGCAGCGTGACGCCGACCAGCACCGCCGCTGCGAAGGCGATGATGATGATGCGGTTCCAGGGCAGCGTGAGGTTGCCCAGCAGCGTGACGCTGCCGCTCATCCAGCTCGGGTTTTCCACGCCCACGTTCTGCGCGCCGAACAGGCTGCGCACGCCCTGCATCAGCACCAGGCTGATGCCCCAGGTGGCCAGCAGCGTCTCCAGCGGACGGCCATAGAGGAAGCGGATCACCGTGCGCTCCATGGCCGCACCGACCAGCGCCGCGGTGATGAAGGCCACCGGCAGCGCGGCCAGCAGGTACCAGTCGAACAGACCGGGCAAGGCGTTCTTGAAGAGGGCCTGCACCAGCCAGGTGGCGTAGGCGCCGATCATGATCAGCTCGCCATGGGCCATGTTGATCACGCCCATGAGGCCGTAGGTGATGGCCAGGCCCAGCGCGGCCAGCAGCAGGATGCTGCCCAGGCTGATGCCGGTGAAGGCTTGCGAGAGCGCGTTGCTCACCGCGAGCGAACGGTCCAGCGACGAAATGGCGGCGCTGAGCGCGGCCTTCACGGCGGCGCTGCTCTCGGCTTCGAGCTGCGCGGCCAGCAGCGGGCGCAGAGCGGGCTGGCCCATCTCGCCCAGGGTCTGTGCCGCGGCCAGGCGCTGGGCTTCGTCGTCGCTGGCCAGCTGCATGGCGGCGCGGGCGAGCGTGAGGCTGTCGCGGGCGGCCGGGTCCAGGTTGCCGGCCAGGGCTTTTTCCACCAGCGGCAACTGGCTGGCGTCGGGTTCTTCAAAGGCGGCGCGCTGCAGCAGGGTGGCGGCTTCGCGTTGCAGGGCGGGATCGGTGCCGAACAGGTCGCGCCCGGCCTGCGCGGCCTCCAGCGCGCCCCGCAGGCGGTTGTTGACGATGGCGTCTTCGGCGTTCTCGCCGAGCGTGACCACGGCGCCGGTCACGGCGTCGGTGGCCGATCTGTCGTCGGCCACGATGAGCACCTGCTCACCCTGGACCTTGACGGCGTCGCTGGACAGGGCCTGGATCAGCGCCAGCCCCTTCGCGTCGCCGGCCGCGGCCAGCTGGTTGAGCGTCGCGATGCGCTCGTCACTGTCGCCCGCGGCCAGGGTCAGGGCCTCGGCCGGGGTGAGGGCGTGGGCCGCCCCCATGCCCAGCCACAGCGCCAACCCCAGGCACAGAGGCCGGAGCCATTCGGTCTTCATGAAAAATCCTCAACCAGAGACCGAGCCACAAACGGTCGGTCAACAGACACTCAAAGCCAGCGCCCACCACGCAAAACCCAGGGACACCGAGGGTCCGGCTCCGCCGGCCCCAGGTGTCGCCCCCCTCCCGCCGAAGGCCCGTGCAGCGCTTGACGCCAGCTGGAACATAAAAACGCGCCTTTGGGGCCATGACTGCGTTGCAAATCCGCGCGATACCACGTGGTATCGCTGTGGTTCGCGCCTTGCCCTGACCCCAAACGCATCGTTTTTATTGGTTCCATCCAGCGCCAAGCACTGCACCCGAGGGGGGAGCCGCGCAGCGGCGCGGGGGGTGCCTACGAATTACTTCTTCACCGGCACGTTGGCCTTGCCCTTGTTCTCGGCGATGTAGTCGCTCCAGGGGTCGGCCACGACCGGGCCCTTGGTCTTCCACACCACGTTGAACTGGCCGTCACCCTTGACCTCGCCAATGAACACCGGCTTGTGCAGGTGGTGGTTTTCCGGGTCCATGGTGGAGGTGAAACCGCCCGGGGCCTTGAAGGTCTGGCCGGCCATGGCGGCGATCACCTTGTCGGTGTCGGTGGACTTGGCCTTGGCCACGGCCTGCGCCCACATGTTGATGCCGATGTAGGTGGCCTCCATCGGGTCGTTGGTCAGCGGCTTGTCTTTGTGACCGGCGATGTTCTTGGCCTTGGCGTAGGCGGCCCACTTCTTGGTGAACTCGGCGTTGGCCGGGTTCTTGACGCTCATGAAGTAGTTCCAGGCGGCCAGGTGGCCCACCAGCGGCTTGGTGTCCACGCCGCGCAGCTCTTCTTCACCCACCGAGAAGGCCACCACCGGCACCTGCTTGGCCGACAGGCCGGCGTTGCCCAGTTCCTTGTAGAACGGCACGTTCGAATCGCCGTTGATGGTGGAGATCACCGCCGTCTTCTTGCCCGCGGCAGCGAACTTCTTGATGTTGGCGATGATGGTCTGGTAGTCGGCGTGACCGAAGGGCGTGTACTCCTCCATGATGTCGGCGTCCGCCACGCCCTTGGCCTTGAGGAAGGCGCGCAGGATCTTGTTGGTGGTGCGGGGGTAGACGTAGTCGGTGCCCAGCAGCACGAAGCGCTTGGCCGAGCCGCCGTCCTTGCTCATCAGGTATTCCACCGCGGGAATGGCCTGCTGGTTGGGCGCGGCGCCGGTGTAGAACACGTTCTTGGACAGCTCTTCGCCTTCGTACTGCACCGGGTAGAACAGCAGGCTGTTCTTTTCTTCGAACACCGGCAGCACCGACTTGCGGCTCACCGAGGTCCAGCAGCCGAACACGGCGGCGACCTTGTCCTGGTCGATCAGCTGCTTGGCCTTTTCGGCGAACAGCGGCCAGTTGGACGCCGGGTCCACCACCACGGGTTCGAGCTTCTTGCCCATCACGCCGCCCTTGGCGTTGATCTCGTCGATGGCCATCAGGGCCACGTCCTTGAGCACGGTTTCCGAAATGGCCATCGTGCCCGACAGGCTGTGCAGCACACCGACCTTGATGGTGTCGGCCGCGTGGGCCGGCAGGCCCATGGCGCCCAGGGCGGCCGCGACCGACAGGGCTTTGAGAGTGAATCGACGTTGCATCATGGCGCTTCTCCAGGGGGGGGTTGAGCAGATCCGGTTGAGGGGTGATTTCTGCCGCCGGACCACCCCTTGAGGGCGGTGTTCAGCGGACAACCGGATGCTAGGGAGAACCCTGAAGGGCGTATGTACGCCGGGTGGCGTATGCGGGGGTGTGCGCCCCGAAAAACGGGAGCCGAAGGCCCAACTTATCCTTGCAATCGTGGAGTCTGGTTCCAGATTTGCAAGGATGTGGCGCTCAGCCCGACGCCAGCAAGGCGTTCAGCCGCGCCAACGCGTCGGCCACGATGCGTCCCTGGTCTTGAATGCTCTTGATGATCTGCGCCGGCGTGCGGTCATCTACCACGGTTACCGCATTCGGATTCACCGCCTTCAGGTCGAACACCGCCGCGTCGATGCCATCGGCCTGCGTTTCCAGGTCGCGCGCCGCTTTCTCCTGCTCTCGGATCTGGGCGTCCAGCGCATCCAGCGCCTGCTGCAGCGCGGCGTCCTTCTTCAGGCGTTTGAACCGCTCTTTCATCGTCACGACCTCGGCCCTGATGCCGTTGGCCTGCTCCAACAGCGGCGCCATCTCGGCGCGGGCCTTGGCCCGTTTGGCCGCAAAGTCCACCGTCCACGAATAGCGGCCGTCGCCTGCGGGCGTTCCACGCTGCGCCAGCATGCGCGCATAGCTCGGGTAGGGCTTGCCCGCGTTGGCCTCGTCGGCTTGCCACTCGCCGGTCAGCACGGCGGGCAAAGCCTCGTCGGTCAACACGCTGCCATCGGGCGCATAGCCAAAATGCGCGAGCGTCAGCGGTGTCTTCTTGCCCACCTTCACATGCGACAGGTCGTAGTACCAAGTGCGCTCAGTCTTCTGGCCCTTGGTGAAGAACATCAGGTTGGTCTTCACGCCAGCGCCCGCGGTGGAAAACACGCCGCCCGGCAGGCTCAGGATGGCCCAGAGGTCGCATTCGTCCACCAGCTTGCGCTTGGTTTCCACAAAGGCGCTTTCGTTGGTGCGAAACAGAAAGCCCTCGTCCAGCACGATGGCACAGGTGCCCTGCGGTGCCAGCTCGGCCAGGATGTCCTGCACGAACAGCACCTGCGTCGAACTCGTCGCATAGGCATACTTTTGCTGCGCGTCCGAGCCCTCCTTGCCGCCAAAGGGTGGGTTGGTCAGGATCACGTCGAACTGCTTGGGCGCATCCTCGAACAACGCGGCGTAGGTGGCTTTACCCGTGAGCGAATTGCCATGCCACAGGTTGGGCTGGTCGATCCCGTGCAACACCAGGTTGGCCAACGCGATCGGGAACACCAGGTTTTCTTTTTCGCGGCCAAAGAAGGTGTCGTGCTTGAGCCGGTCGATGTCGGTGGCCGCCGGGATGTTGCCCATGTTGCGGGCCAGGTGCTCGTAGGCCACGGCCAGAAAACCGCCCGTGCCACAGCAGGGGTCGTACACCGTCTGGCCCAGCTGGGGTTGCACCGTATGCACCATGGCGCGGATCACCTCGCGCGGGGTGAAGAACTGGCCACCGTCCGAGTTCTTCTCGCCCATCTTCAGCAAAAGGTCTTCGTACACCTGCGAGAGCGTGAAGAAGTGCGTGTCGTCCACATGGTCGATGTGGATCTGGTGCACTTTGTCCAGGATGTCGCGCAGGTTGGTTTCGCTGTCCACCCGCACGCGCTCCACCGCCGTCATGGTGCGGCCGATGATGCGCTGCTTGCGCGTGGCCCAGGTACTGGGCAGGTTGGTGCGCGGGTCCATGTCCAGCTGGTGCAGGTGAGGCAATAGCTCTTTGTTAATGAACTCGAACAACTTGCCGTCGCCCGCCGCAAACAGCTCCTGCCGCTTCCAGCCAAAGGGCATGCCCTCGGGCGTCTTGGGGTGTGAGTCTGCGATCGAATATGGCGCCGCCCAGTCCTGCCAGCGAAAGGGCATACGCAGGGCCGGAACAAAGTTCGCGCCCACCACCTCGGCCTGCTCCTGGTCGCGGGCTTCCTGCGCGTCCAGGATGCGCAGGAACAGAATCCAGGTCAGCTCGGGCACGTACTGCAGGGCGCTGGCGCAGTTGGAGCGGCGCATCACATCGCACACGCTCTTGACGAAGCTGGAGAGCGACTGCGTGGAGGCGATGGCCTTGGGGACCTTTGGGGAAGACGTTTTCTTGGCGCGTGCCATTCAATTGCTCTCGGGTTTCTTCTTGGACAGCGATTTTTTCGCCGAAGCGATCTGCTGGATGCTGGTGTCCGGCTTGGGCAGCTTCTCGGGCATGGTGCCGCCCAGCTCCTGGATGGTCTGGCGCACCTTGCGGCCCACGTCGTAGTGGGTCTTATTGGCCTGGGCCTTGCCCTGCACCTGGTCACGCCGCAGCTTCTCTTCGGTCTGCGTGGCGCGGAACAGATTGGCTGCCAGCTCGGTGCTGCCCATGTGGTCCAGAATTTTCTGGCTCTTTTTCAGCCCTTTCACGGCGTGGATTTCCTTGTGCCCCAGCCCCCCGTACAAGCCCTTGTAGCCGTGGTCCTGAAAAATGGCGAAGTCCAGGCTGCTCTCCACGCCCGCGCCCTTGGCGGCCGCCGCCAGGTGCTTGTTGTGGGTGGCCAGTTCGTTGCGGATCGCCAGGCGCTTCTCGTCTTCGCTGAGCTGGGCAAACTTGGCATCGTCGGCCAGCTCCTGCCGCCGCGTCTGCAAGGCAAAGTAGGTTTGGCCGTTGGCGATTACCGGTTTGCTCGGATCGCCGTTCTGCACGATCAGGTAACAGGCATAACGCGAGAGCCGCACCCCGGGCAGCTCTCGCTGCGCGCCCGAGCCGATATCGACCATGTCGAGGACATCCTCGAAATGGTTCGCCAGTGGCTGGCCACTGTTCTGGCAGGCCTCTTTGGCCCGCTCCACCACCGGCAGAAAGTGGCGGTATTCCGAATAGTCCAGCACCTTGGCCAGCGACCGGGCCAGCCAGAACTCGTGGCCCTCGGCGTCGGCGTGGCGGATGCCTTCAAACGTGGCGTGGTGCGCCTGGGCTATGTTTTTATTGCTCATGTGGTTCTCCCTATGAATCGAATGCCTGGGCCAGGATGCGCTGGGGCAGTTTTTCTAGATCTTTAAGCATCTGCCGGCTGGCGGCTTGCATGGCTTCCACCTCGGCCAGCGCGGCCCGCACACGCTCGACGATGCGGCCTTGCGTGTCCTGGTCGGGTGCGGGCACGTTCAGCGCCTTGAGCAAAGCACCATTCAGGTTGGCTTGGTTGCCGCCCCGGTCTTCCGAAAGGTCGCGCAGGTCCTGGTAGCTCGCCATGAGCCAGAAATACAGAAAGTCGGGATTCCAGGTGTCGTTGGGCAGGATGGCGAAACACGCCTGATTGGTGGTGGCTTGCACTTCCAGCAGGGCCGACTGGCCACGGGTCTTGCCCTGGCCGTACATGGCCACCAGCACTGTCTTGGGCGGCAACAGAGAGAGCGAACACTCGGCCAGCGCCAGTCGGGACACCGATTCTTCGGTCGCGGTGATGGGCGCAAACGCCACCTCGCCGGTTTTCACCCAGGGGATGTCGGCGGACGACCAGTAGGCCTTATTGCCACGCGAAGGCGTGGTGCCGCTGGTGGTGGTGGCGTGATCGCCCAGCACTTTGTGCGGCACGTCCTGCAGGCCGGCAAAGACTTCTTGCAGGACACGGCTGCGGATGCGGGCGATGTCCTGGGCTTGAGTCTGCGCCACCGTCATGGCAGCGTCCAACTCAGCCAGTTGTGTCTTCAAGCGAGCGGCGATTTGGCGTTGTTTGTCAACAGGCGGACATGGCAACTCGAAGTCTTCGATCATCTGCTTGGTCAAAGCCTGACGGGTGCCTCCAGCCTGACGATCCCAAATGAGCTTCTGGAACTCTGGGCTGCTCAGGAGCGTGGCCACGTATTCCGGGTGCAGAGTTTCAGCACAGCGAATGATGCAGACGTGCTGATTGACATTGGCAGGACAGCGGCCATCGGGCACAACGCAAACACGTCCAATCGATGCACCCGTGATGTTGAGCAAAACGTCTCCAGGCAGCACACGCGAACTAGCCATCGACTCATCTATCGCCTGAGAAATGAAAGCGAGACCGTCCTCCGAAAAGCTACCCATCTGGACGTTTTGGCTTCGGATCAGGGGTATGCCGGATTGGGTATACGCGCGGTATCCACCCTGTGGCGTCTGTCCGCTTCCAATCTTTGTGGTGTGGTCTCCGAGGCGAATCAGATTGCTCATACCCCAAACAACCTTCCCTTGGCATCAAGCATCACCTGCGTCGGCTTGCCCAGCCCGCGCAGCGCGTCCAGCCCTCCGGCCAGCTTGATCTCGGGCACTTCCCAGAGGTTGGGGCTTTCCAGCGCTTCGGTGCCGCCAGCGGCGAACTGGTGGCCCAGGCCCCGCAGCACAGTGGCGGCCTGGGGCTTCATGCTGCTGAACCAGCTCTGGTGCTGCTGGATGTAGAAGGCGCCGCGCTCGGGCCGCTTGAGCGCCCGCGCGTGGTAGCCGTGGTGGCCAAAAAAGTCGTAGAGGTCAAAGTCGTTCATATGGTCGATTTGGCGAATCACCTCGGGGCTGAAGTTGTCGCCCAGGAGGTGGTCGATGAGGCTGCGGCGCTTTTTCGCCTCGATCCACAGCGCGCGGAAGTCGTCGAGGTTGTGCGCCTCGCTCACCACGCGCTGGACCACCTCGCGCCGGTATTCGTCCACCGGGATCGGCGTGTCCCGCCCGTCGCGGCGGCTGAGGATGAAGCGGCCCTGGGCGTTGATGGTCACGTACTGTCCGCCGATTTCGGCCACATGGGGGCCGTCGTTCCCGCCACCGCCACCGCCGCCCCCCTCGTCGCCATCGTCGGCCCCGGGCTTGCGGCCGCCGGCGCGCGGCGGCGCGGTAATGAAGTCGGTGCCGAAGAGGCTGGTGACGTCGGTGTAGTCGTAGAGCCAGAACTTGTACTTTTGCGTTTCTTCGTGGATGCGGGTGCCGCGCCCGACCATCTGGTAGAACTTGATGGGCGATTGCAGGTAGCGGAAGAACACCACCGCGTTCAGGCGCTCGATGTCCACCCCGGCTTCCAGCAGGTCCACCGTGCAGGCGATGAAGGCGCGTTCGCCCGAGCCGCGCATGGGCTCCACCATGTCGGCCCCGTTGTTGGCGCCGCCCATGCACTTGAAGGCGTAGTGGTCCTTGGGCGTTCTCCCATGCTCTTTGCACCAGCGGGTGTAGAGGTTGCCCATGTGCTGGGCCACGCGGTCGGCGTGGGGCTCGCGGGTGCAGAAGATGATGACCTTTTGCTCCGGCCCGCCGTTGGTCAGCAGCTGTTTGAACAGGTCTTCGCACATCTTGGGCGTGCGCAGCTCGATGAACAGTTCGTCATCGAAGTCTTTGCCGGTGTATTCGGCCTTGGTGAGGTCTTCTTCGGTCAGCAGGCGGCCGGTCTTGAGGTCGTGCGCGCCGGCCTTGAGAACGTCTTCGCGGGTGAACACGGCGCTGTCGATGCTGGCCTTGCGTTTGACGATTTCGCAGGCGGCGAGGTAGCCGTCTTCCTGTGCCTGGATCAGCGTGTATTCGTACACCGGCTCGCCGAAGTACTGGCGGTTGTTGGCGGTGATGGTTTCGTCTTCCACCACCGCTGCGGTTTTCTTCTTGGGTTCGTGCAGCTTGCGGGGCGTGGCCGTCAGGCCGATGTGGATGGCGCTGGGGTTGCGCCTGAGCACTTCAGCCCAGCGGCCCCAGGCCGAGCGGTGGCACTCGTCGATGACGATGGCGCTGAAGGCGTTTGGTCCGTAGTGGGTGGAGAGGAAGCTGGCGAATTTGATGTCGTCTTGTTCTTCGTCGAGCCCCAGCGTGTGGTACGTGGCGATGTGGATGCGGGCGTTGGCTGCGGCGTTCTTTCCCTGCCTGGTTTCGACAACACGGGCGTTGTCGCCAAAGGCGGCAAACAGTTTGCTGTAGGCCTGACTGCGCAGTTCGTCGCGATCGCACAGGAACAGCGCGGGCTTGGGCAGCTGCCCGGCCTGGCTCAGGCGCCAGAGCAGGTTGGTGGCGATGATGGTTTTGCCGGCCCCGGTGGCCAGCGTGAGCAGCACGCGGGGCGGCTGGCCCGCCTGCTGGTCGAGCAGGATTTTTTCAAAAGACGCGCGGATGGCGGCGTCCTGGTAGTAGCGAGACTGCGACCACGCAGGGCTGTCGGCCTGGAACAGCATGGCCGCCTCGGGGCGGTTCAGGTCCACGCCGGTGTCTTTGGCGTAGCGGGCGGTCAGGTCGGGGTGCGCCGGGAAATCAACCAAGGGGAACGGCCCGGTCAGCAACTGGGCGAAACTGTCGAATTCGCCGTATCGATGGCCATTGGTGGCAAAGGCGTACTTGACGTCGAAGCGCTCGCAGTCGGCATAGCCCTTGGCTTGCTGCATGCCTTTGAGCGCGTCCTCGGCTTCTTTCTTGGCTTCGAGCACCGCCACGGGAAGCGCCTTGGGCATGTCGCCCACTTGCACGCAGAGCAGGTAGTCGGTGCGGCCTTTGCCCGGGCGACGGCGCCCTTTGGCGCCGCTGGGCTCTACCGGGGCGGGCGTGACGCTGATCTCCAATGTGATGTGGTCGCGGTGGACATAGCCCTTGCTGCGCAGCACAGGGTCTATCAGGTGAAAGCGGGTGTCCGCTTCGTTCATGCTCATGGCGTTCCTCCCTCTTTTGTTGTTCCCCCGCCGGGACCGACAGGCCATCCCGACGCACGCCTCCAGTTGAGACGACCCAAATGGCTTCGGATCTGGCAACAGTGAGGGGCGTGAATGGGCATGGCGTCGGCAAAAGCAGCCACCAATGGTAGCTGCGGCCATGGCTATCATGAGCCACCACCACCGGCCACCGGCCATGCGGCTGCCCGAACCATGCGCAAGAAAACGCCCCCATCCGCCTCCAAGTCCAAGGAAGTTTCACTCGTCCGATCTTCGGCCGCGGAGTACCTGACCTTCATCGCGGCCACCGGTGGCGGCAGCACCAGCGTGGAGATGCGCTACGAGAATGAAAACCTCTGGCTCACGCAGAAGATGATGGCCACGCTGTACGACGTGTCGGTACCCGCGATCAGCCAGCACCTGAAACGCATCTACGCCGACAACGAGCTGGAGCGCGAGGCAACTGTTAAGCCGTACTTAATGGTTCAAACCGAGGGGGAGCGGGAGGTTCGCCGCAGCGTCGATCACTACAGCCTGCAGGCCATCATTGCCGTGGGTTTCAAGATCGAAAACGAACGGGCTGTGCAGTTCCGCAAGTGGGCCAACCAGATCGTCAAGGACTACACGATTCAGGGCTGGGTCATGGACCCGGAGCGCCTGAAGAGCGACGGCAGCGTCTTGACCGAGGATTTTTTCGAGCGGCAGCTGGAGAAGATCCGGGAAATCCGGATGTCCGAGCGGCGCTTCTACCAGAAGGTCACCGACATCTACGCCACTGCGCTGGACTACGACGCCTCGGCCACGGCGACCCAGCGCTTCTTTGCCGTCGTGCAGAACAAGCTGCACTACGCCATTCACGGACAGACCGCGCCTGAGCGGCTTCCTGAAACTCTGGGACCGAGATATCCTGCAAGACGCCGGCAAGGTGTCGGCCGAGATCGCCAGGGCACACGCCGAAACCGAGTTCGAGAAATACCGGATCGTGCAGGACCGGCTGTTTGAGAGCGACTTTGACCGCCTGCTCAAACAGATCGAGGCAACGGACACGCCGCCGGACTGAAGACGCATCAGCCCCGCGGCTGCAGCAGCGGCACGCGGTTGATGGCCATGGCCGCCGCCGCGGTGCGGGTCTCCACCCCCAGCTTGGCGTGGATTCGTTCCAGGTGCTTCTTCACCGTGGCCGGGCTCGCGCCGAGGATGTCGCCTATGTCGCGGTTGATCTTGCCTTTGACCACCCAGTACAGCACCTCGGCCTCGCGCGCTGTCAGGCCAAAGGCCTGGGCCAGGCTCTCCAGCACGGCGGCGTCGGACGTTTCCTGCATCACGATCAGCCAGTCGCCGGGTTCACCGAACTCATTGCCGTCCTCGTCGCCCACGCACTGGTGCAGACGGAAGGTGAGCCGGCGCGGGCCCTGGTCTAGGGTCAGGCGCGGCGGCTCGCGCACCGGTTGCCCGGGCACCGCCGGGCTTTGCAGCTCGGGCAGCAGACGGTCCAGCCATTGCAGCACGGCCGGGGGCGTGCTGGGCGCCTCGGTGCCGCAATAGCGCGCCAGCAGGTCGCGGGCCAGCGGGGTCTGCCACATCAGGCGCCCGTCGCGGGCGCGCACGGTGATGGTGGCGTAGCCGAACGCGTCCAGCGCGTTGCGCGCCTGGCTGCGTTCCACCGCGCCCTGGCGCACATGGCGCGCGGCGCGCAGGTGCACGCCCATGCGCGCCATCACCTCGCGCGGCTTGATGGGTTTGGTCACGTAGTCCACGCCACCGGCGTCGAGCGCGGCCACCAGGTGCTCGGTCTCGGTCAGGCCGGTCATGAAGATGATGGGAATGTGCGCAGTGGCGGGCTCGGCCTTGAGCCGCCTGGCCACTTCAAAGCCGTCGATGCCGGGCATGACGGCGTCGAGCAGCACCACGTCGGGCAGGGCCTGGGTGGCGCGGCGGATGGCGGCTTCGCCGTCCAGCGCGACCAGCACGGTGTAGCCCGCTTCGTCCAGCGCGTCGTGCAGCGGGGCCACGTTGTCGGGCACGTCGTCCACGATGAGCACGACCAGCGCCTCCCCCGGGGGCAGGGGGTGCTGGGCGTTCTGGGGGTTGCTGGGGGCGGACACGGGCGTGGCGATCATGTGGGCAGTTGGGGGGTCTGCAGCGGGGCATCGGCCTGCAGCAGCCGCTGTTCGATGGCTTCAAAACGGAACTCGCGGGCCAGCGCGCGCAGACCCAGGGCAAAGGCGGCCTGCTCGGGGCGCTGGCGCACCCAGTCGTCGAGCCACTGCACGATGCCTTTGTAGTAGCCCAGCCGCACCAGCTCCAGCAGGGGCGCCAGTTCACCGGGCAGAGCGGGTGCACAGCTGTCCAGCGCCTGTGCGCTGCCCGGTGCGGGCACCACCGTTGCGGCCGCGGCCACTGGCGCATCGTCGGCGTGTGTCCAGCGCAGGCCGAGCTGCTGGCCCAGCCAGGTGGTGAGGTCGTCGCGCCGCACCGGCTTGACAAAAAAGGCCTGCTCGCGCGGTGCGCCATCGGGCGCCAGGCCCAGGTCGTTGTGCAGGCCCTTGTCGAAGGCGTTAGCCGAGACGATGGCCATGGGCACGCCGGCCCAGCCGCCCGCGCGCAGGCGGCGCAGCGTTTCCCAGCCGTCGATGCCGGGCATGGCCAGGTCCATGAAGACGGCGTGCGGCGCGCGCTCGCTGCCGGGCGCCACGCCGTCGAGCATGGCCAGCGCGTCGTGCCCGCTGGTGGCCAGCAGCACATCAAAGCCCAGCGGCTGCAGCCAGCGCGCCAGCAGCTCGCGGTCGCTCTCTTCGTTGTCGACCACCAGCACGCGCCGGCGGGGGCCTGCGTAACCGGTCACAGCGGGCTCGGGCAATGCGCGCCGCGCAGCCACGCCGTGCAACTCGGGCAGGAACAGGCGCACGCTGAACACGGTGCCCTGCCCCGGCGTGCTGCGCACCGTCATCTCGCCGCCCATCAGGTCGGTCAGCATCTTGGCAATGGTCAGGCCCAGGCCGGTGCCGCCGCTGGCGTGTTCGCCGGCCGCGCTCTGGCCACGCTGGAAGGGCTCGAACACCTTGTCCAGCTCGGCCGTGCCCATGCCCGGGCCGGTGTCGTGCACCTCGAACTGCGCCATCTCGCGCGCGAACCGCACCACCAGCCGCACCTGCCCCACCCGCGTGAACTTCACCGCGTTGCCCAGCAGGTTGATGAGGATCTGGCGCAGGCGCTTTTCGTCGGCGCGCACGGCCTGCGGCAGCGTGCCCTGCGGCTCGAAGGCAAAGCGCAAGCCCTTGGCCGCGGCCTGCAGCTCGAACATGCTGGCCACCTCGGCCATGGTGTCGGCAAAGGCCATGGGCTTCACGTCCAGCGCGAGCTTGCCGGACTCGATGCGCGCGATGTCCAGCGTGCCTTCGATCAGCGAGAGCAGGTGTTCACCGCCGCGGTGGATGACGCGGATGGCCTGCGCCCGGTGCGGCGCGACGCCGGTGTCTTCCTGCAGCAGCTGCGCATAACCCAGGATGCTGTTGAGCGGCGTGCGCAGTTCGTGGCTGATGGTGCTGATGTAGCGGCTCTTGGCCTGGTTGGCCTGCTCGGCCGCGCGGCGGGCCTGCTGCAGGGCTTCGTCGGTCTTGCGGTGGCTGTCGATCTCCTGCATGAGCAAGTGCGTCTGGCGGTTGGATTCTTCCTGCGCCACTTCGCGGCTTTTGTGCGCCAGCACCAGCCACCAGGCCACCGTGCCGGCGATCAACAGCAGCACCGCGTACACCTGCAAAAAGCCGGCGCGCAGGGCGGCGTCGATCAGGCTGGCGTCGCGGGTCACCGCGTCCAGCCCCTGCACCTGCTGGCGGTACAGCAGGGCCAGCACCGCCGCCAGCACCGGCGCCATCACGCCCATGATCAACAAGTAATGCGCCAGCCCCGCCTGCAGGTAGGGCCACATGCGCTGCGGCAGCACCGCGCGCAGCGCCGCCTGCCACTGCACCTGCAGGCGCGCCTGGGGTTTGCACAGGTCGCCACAGCGCGCGTCGAGCGAGCAGCAGAGCGAGCAGATGGCGCCCTGGTAGGCCGGGCAGTGGGCCATGTCGGGGCCTTCGTATTCGCGCTCACAAATCACGCACTTGTGGACACCCCCCGCGCCGCCTGCGGCGTCACCCCCCTGGAGGGGGGCAACACCTGCGGCCGGGCGGAGCCCGTTCCGCGGTGTTTCTGGATGGGCTCCCCCTCGCCCCGCCGGGCGCAAGTTGTGCCAAACCACTGTGGCTTCTGCCGGTCTGGCGATGTAATAGCGACCCTTTGTCGCCCACGCGATCAGGGGCGCGGTGATGAGCGCCGTGACCATGGCGATCACGGCCGAGAAGGCCTGGGCCAGCGGGCCCATCAGCCCCAGGTAGGCCAGGATGGACAGCACCGAGGCCAGGCCCATGGCGCCCACGCCCACGGGGTTGATGTCGTACAGGTGGGCGCGCTTGAACTCGATGCCTGGGGGGCTCCAGCCCAGCGGCTTGTTGATCACCAGGTCGGCCACCACGGCCATGATCCAGGCGATGGCGATGTTGCTGTAGAGCCCCAGCACCTCGCCCAGCGCGCGGAACACGTTCATCTCCATCAGCATGAAGGCGATCAGCGTGTTGAACACCACCCAGACCACGCGGCCCGGGTGGCTGTGCGTGAGGCGCGAGAAGAAGTTGCTCCAGGCCAGCGAGCCGGCGTAGGCGTTGGTGACGTTGATCTTGAGCTGCGACACCACCACGAACAGCGCCGTGGCCGCCACCGCCCAGCCGTAGGGCAGGATGTATTCGTACGCGGCCAGGTACATCTGGTTGGGGTCCACCGCGCGCTCGGCCGGCACCATGTGCGACAGCGCCAGCCAGGCCAGCAGCGCGCCGCCCAGCATCTTGCACACGCCCAGCAGCACCCAGCCCGGCCCGCCGGCCAGCACGCCGGCCCACCAGCGCAGCGCATGACCGGGCCGCTGCGCGGGCATGAAGCGCAGATAGTCGGCCTGCTCGCCCATCTGCGTGATGAGCGCGATGCCCACGGTGAGCGCAGCACCAAACAGGTGCCACGAGAAATCCCGACCCGCGCCAGATTCACCACCGTAGTGCGCGATGCTGGTGAATGCACCGGGATCGAGCATCCACACCGCAGCGAAGGGCACCAGCATCATCACCAGCCACAGCGGCTGGGTCCACACCTGGAAGCGGCTGATGGCCGAGACCCCGTGCGTGACCAGCGGGATCACGACCAGCGCGCAGATGAGGTAGCCCCAGGCGGGCGGGATGTCCAGCGCCAGCTCCAGCGCATAGGCCATCACCGCCGCCTCCAGCGCGAAGAAGATGAAGGTGAAGCTGGCGTAGATGAGCGAGGTGATGGTCGAGCCGATGTAGCCAAAGCCCGCGCCGCGCGTGAGCAGGTCCATGTCCACCCCGTGGCGCGCAGCGTAGACGCTGATGGGCAGCCCCGCCAGGAAGATGATCAGCCCCGTGGCCAGGATGGCCCAGAAGGCGTTGATGAAGCCGACCTGCACCAGCAGCGTGGCGCCCACGGCTTCGAGGATCAGGAACGACGCCGCACCGAACGCGGTGTTGGCCACGCGCCACTCGCTCCATTTGCGAAAGCGCTGCGGCGTGTAGCGCAGGGCGTAGTCCTCCAGCGTCTCGCTGCCGACCCAGCTGTTGTAGTCGCGGCGCACCTTGATGATGCGTTGGGGCGGAGCAGGATCAGACACAGGCTTCGAGGATGGGATGGGGTGACACGGTGGAGAAGGCCAGCGGCAGCCGTGGAACCGGCTTTGCCGGGCCACTGGCTGCGTTCCCCCTCCCGCAGGAGAGGGGGGAAGCCGCGCAGCGGCGCAGGGGGGTGCTCCGAATCTGCAGCTTCCGTGCCATCGGCCCCCACAGGGCACGGGTTTTGCTCAAACCCCTGTCAGACCACTCGAGACATGCCATGGAACTGACCCCGAGAGAGAAAGACAAGCTGCTGATCTTCACCGCCGCCCTGCTGGCCGAGCGGCGCCAGGCGCGAGGCCTCAAGCTCAATTACCCCGAAGCCGTGGCGCTGATCAGCGCCGCCGTGATGGAAGGCGCGCGCGACGGCAAGACCGTGGCCCAGCTCATGAGCGAGGGCCGCACCGTGCTGAACCGTGACGACGTGATGGAGGGCGTGCCCGAGATGATCCCCGACATCCAGGTCGAAGCCACCTTCCCCGACGGCACCAAGCTCGTCACCGTGCACCAACCCATCCCTTGACCCCCACGCGCCGCGGAAGCAGCCCCACCCCCGCCGCGCTGCGCGCGTCCCCCTCAGGGGGCGGCGCTGGCGGCCCGGAAAAGCCGGTTCCGCGGCGCCCTTGACTCAGACACTTCGCTCCACCGCTCTTGCAGAGGCCCCCATGAAACTGCTTTTCAAATCGCTGACGGCCGCCACGCTGGCTTCCGCCACCCTGCCCGCCCTGGCCCACGACGGCCACGGTCTGTTCGGCAGCCACTGGCACGCCACCGACGCGCTCGGCTTCGTCGGCGTGGCCGCATTGATCGGCCTGGCCCTCTGGATGGCCCGCAAGTAAGGACCGCCCCATGATCCCCGGTGAACTCCTGGTTGACGCGGGCGAGCACGCCCTCAACCCCGGCCGCGCCACGCTGACGCTGGTGGTGCAGAACACCGCCAACCGCCCGGTGCAGGTCGGCTCGCACTACCACTTTGCCGAGACCAATGCGGCGCTGTCCTTCGACCGCAGCGCGGCGCAGGGCAAGCGGCTGAACATCGCCAGCGGCACCGCGGTGCGCTTCGAGCCCGGGCAGCAACGCACGGTGGAGCTGGTGGACTTCGCCGGCGACCGCATCGTGTTTGGCTTCCGTGGCCTCGTACAAGGAAAACTGTGATGGCCACCATCCCCAAACGCGCCTACGCCGACATGTTCGGCCCCACCGTGGGCGACCGCGTGCGCCTGGCCGACACCGGCCTGCTGATCGAGGTCGAGAAGGACTACACCCTGGCCGCGGGCGGCTACGGTGAAGAGGTCAAGTTCGGCGGCGGCAAGACCATCCGCGACGGCATGGCGCAGAGCCAACGCACGCGCGCCGAAGGCGCGTTGGACACCGTCCTGACCAACGCCCTCATCGTCGACCACTGGGGCATCGTCAAGGCCGACATCGGCTTGAAGGACGGCCGCATCGTCGCCATCGGCAAGGCCGGCAACCCGGACACGCAACCGGGCGTGGACATCGTCATCGGCGCCGGCACCGAGATCATCAGCTGCGAGGGCAACATCGTCACCGCCGGCGGCATCGACAGCCACATCCACTTCATCTGCCCGCAGCAGATCGACGAGGCCCTCACCTCGGGCGTGACCACCATGCTCGGCGGCGGCACCGGCCCGGCCACCGGCACCTTCGCCACCACCTGCACGCCTGGCCCCTGGCACATTGAACGCATGCTGCAGGCGGCCGACGGTTTTGCGATGAACATCGGCTTTCTGGGCAAGGGCAACGCCAGCCAGCCCGCGCCGCTGCGCGAGCAGATCGAGGCCGGCGTGATCGGCCTGAAGCTGCACGAAGACTGGGGCACCACGCCCAGCGCCATCAGCAACTGCCTGGACGTGGCCGAAGAAACCGACACGCAGGTGGCCATCCACTCCGACACACTCAACGAGTCGGGCTTCGTGGAAGACACCATCGCGGCCACCAAGGGCCGCACGCTCTGCGCCTTCCACACCGAAGGCGCGGGCGGCGGCCACGCGCCCGACATCATCCGCGTGGTCGGCGAGGCCAACTTCCTGCCCTCGTCCACCAACCCGACCATGCCCTACACCGTCAACACGCTCGACGAACACGTCGACATGCTGATGGTCTGCCACCACCTGGACGCGTCGATTCCGGAAGACCTGGCCTTCGCCGAAAGCCGCATCCGCCGCGAGACGATCGCGGCCGAGGACATCCTGCACGACATGGGCGCGATCAGCATCATGAGCAGCGACAGCCAGGCCATGGGCCGGGTCGGTGAGGTGGTGATCCGCACCTGGCAGACGGCCGACAAGATGAAGTCGCAACGTGGTTCGCTGCCCGAAGACAGCAGCCGCAACGACAACTTCCGCGTCAAGCGCTACATCGCCAAGTACACGATCAACCCGGCCATCGCGCACGGCATCTCGCACATCGTCGGCTCGCTGGAAGTCGGCAAGTGGGCCGACCTGGTGATCTGGAAGCCGGCCTTCTTCGGCGTCAAGCCGGCGCTGGTCTTGAAGGGCGGCAGCATCGCGCTGGCCGCCATGGGCGACCCGAACGCCTCCATCCCGACCCCGCAGCCGGTGCACTACCGGCCGCAGTTTGGCGCCTTCGGCAGCGCGCTGGCCCGGGGCAGCCTGAGCTTCGTGTCGCAGGCGGCCCAGGCGGCCGGCGTGGCCCAGCGCTACGGCCTGCAGAAGACCACGGTGGCGGTGCAGGGCTGCCGCAGCGTCACCAAGGCCAGCATGGTGCACAACGCCTACCTGCCGACCATGGAGATCGACCCGCAGCGCTACACGGTGCGCGCCGACGGCGTGCTGCTGACCTGCGAACCCGCCAGCAAACTTCCGATGGCCCAGCGATACTTCCTGTTTTGATCGCAAAAAACAGGGAAAAAAACATGCTTCAGGTCTCCAAAATCATCGCCCAGGGCAAGGGGCTGGCGCCCGCGCTGGTGCGCCGTGCCGCCACCATGACGCTGGACTGGGACGTGCGCCAGAAGAGCCGCTTCGACGGCGAAGCGTCGGACGGCCGCCGCGTCGGCGTCTTCCTGCCGCGCGGCACCGTGGTGCGCGGTGGCGACGTGCTCATCACGCAGGACGGATCGCTGCTGAGCGTGATCGCCGCGCCACAACCGGTGCTCAAGGTGACCGCCTGCACCGACCAACACCACGGTCATGCACACGACCCGGCCTTCGACCTGATGCGCGCCGCCTACCACCTGGGCAACCGCCACGTGCCCATCGAACTGCGGCCCGACCACCTCAAGATCGAGCCCGACCACGTGCTGGCCGAGATGCTGCGCGCCATGCACCTGAATGTGGCCGAGGTGCGCGAGCCCTTCGAGCCCGAAGGCGGCGCCTATGCGGCGGGCCACGGCGGCGGTCATGCCCATGACCACGGGCATGGTGGCCACGACCATGGACACGATCACGGCCACGGATCCCACACGCATGACCATGGCTGATGGGGCCAGCCGGCCGGTGGCCGGCCTGCTGCGCACCCTGTGGCTGGCCTCCCCCACCCTGCCCGTCGGCGGGTTCTCGTATTCCGAAGGGCTGGAGGCCGCGGTCGACGCCGGCCTGGTGCGCGACGAACCCAGCGCGGCCGACTGGCTGACCGACCAGCTGCACCTGGGCCTGGCGCGCAGCGACCTGGCCGTGGTGGCGCAGGCCATGCCCGCCTGGCAGGCCCACGACCTCGCCCGCATCGCCGCGCTGAACGCCTGGGTGCTGGCCACCCGCGAAACACAGGAATTCCGCCTGCAGACCGAGCAGATGGGCCGCTCGCTGGTCGAGTGGGCGCGTTCGCTCGGCGTCCTCGGCTGCGGTGTGGTGGAACAACTGCTGGCCGCGGATCTTCGGCCCCCGACCTACCCGGTGGCCATGGCCTGCGCGGCCGCCGCCTCGGGCGCCGCACCGGCCGACAGCCTGGGCGGGTTCGCCTTCGGCTGGGCCGAAAACATGGTGCAGGCGGCCATCAAGTCCGTGCCCCTGGGCCAGAGCGCCGGCCAACGCATGCTGGCCCGGCTGGTGGAGGAGATTCCGGCCGCGGTGGAACACGCCCTGTCGCTGGACGACGAAAGCCGCCAGGCCTTCACACCCGGGCTCGCCATCTTGAGCGCCCGCCACGAAACCCAGTATTCCCGTCTGTTCCGTTCCTGAAGACCCGCCCCATGAGCGCCCTGCACCACATCCCGAACCGCACCAAAACCCTGCCCCCGCTGCGCGTGGGCATCGGCGGCCCGGTCGGCTCCGGCAAGACCACCCTGCTCGAAATGCTGTGCAAGACCATGCGCGAGCGCTACGACCTGGTCGCCATCACCAACGACATCTACACCAAGGAAGACCAGCGCCTGCTCACCGTCAGCGGTGCGCTGCCGGCCGAACGCATCATGGGCGTGGAAACCGGCGGCTGCCCGCACACCGCGATCCGCGAGGACTGCTCGATCAACCTCGAAGCCATCGACCGCATGCTGGGCGAGTTCCCCGACGCCGACATCGTCTTCGTCGAATCGGGCGGCGACAACCTGGCCGCCACCTTCAGCCCTGAACTGAGCGACCTGACGATCTACGTGATCGACGTGGCCGCGGGCGAGAAGATCCCGCGCAAAGGCGGCCCCGGCATCACCAAGAGCGACCTGTTCGTCATCAACAAGACCGACCTGGCACCCCACGTGGGAGCCGACCTGGAGGTGATGAAGCAGGACACCGCCCGCATGCGACCGGACACCGCACGCCGGCCCTGGGTGATGACCAACCTCAAGACCCTGGCCGGTGTCGACGAGGTGGTGCGTTTCATCGAGCAGCGCGGCATGCTGCAACCGGGCCCGGCCACCCCTTGACCGGCGCCCTGGCGGCTACAATCCCGGCCACCCCGGAGACGTGGGAGAGTGGTTTAATCCAGCGGTCTTGAAAACCGCCGACCCGCAAGGGTCCGTGAGTTCGAATCTCACCGTCTCCGCCATGCGGCGCCCTTTTCCTGCGGCGCCCTGCGGGCAGGCGACTTCGCCAGGCCTTCAACAGACGGCCTCAAGCCTGCGCAGATTTGGCCGATAAGAGCGTGAAGCCATCGTGGCGGCCGCCTTCGCCCGCCGCGGTTGGCATTGCGCAACATGACCAACGACGCCGCCAAACCTTCTGCCCCGAACCCGCTGCTGGTTCTGCTGGACTTTGTCGCCAGCCCCATTCTGCTGTTCAACGCAGAGGGGCGGGTGGTGTTCAGCAACCAGGCGGCCAAGCAAATGAGCTGCCGCCCCGCCCTGATGCTGGGCAGCGACCCGAATGTGCGCGGGCTGGCGCAAGACCTCGCCGCCGGCAAGCCGGTGCTGCACCTGGACATGCGGGTGGACGCCCTGTCCGACAACGGCATTGCCCGCCTGCAGTGCCGCTTTGCGCCCCGCCCCATCGCCGGGCTGGTGGCCATGGGCGTATCGGAAGTCGCAACGGACGAACCCCGCCAGGGTGACGACGGTGCGGCCGAAGCCGCCCAGCGCCTGTCGCTGCAACAGATCATGGAACTCATCAAGGCCGATCTGATGCCGCCCATCCGCCAGGTGCTGGCGCAGGCACAGGAAGCGACGGCGCCCGCCCTGTCGGACAGTGTGCAGACCCTGCAGGAGCGGCTGGAACGCTTGTCCGATCTGGTCAACGTGTTCGGCGACGACGTGCTCGTTGGCGACGACCGCCTGGTGCTGCCCGACCTGGTCCGTGCCGTCGCGCAGGATCTGGCGCCGCAGTTGCGCGCCATGAATGTGCAGTTCGTCATCGAGGGCGATCGGGTCGACCTGCCGCCCGTGTACGGCAGCCGCCGGCTGATCCGGCGCGCGCTCTACGAATGCCTGAACAACGCGGTTCAGCACGCGCGCGATGGCGCGCCGCCGACACAGACGGTGGCGGTGGGCATTGGCTTTCGGGCCGCCGGCAACCACCTGCTGCTGACCATCCACAACGAGGGGGTGCTCTCGGCCGCGGCCCTGGCGCTCCACGCGGCGGCCATCTTCAGGCCGGCGCCGCCCGGCAAGGAACCCCTGCCCGGCATGGGCACGATGCGCATCGGCCTGCCGCTGACGCACCGCATCCTTCAGCTGCACGGCGGTCGGCTGCGCATTGAGGACGACACCGCCGACGGGTTGAGCGTGATGCTGGAGCTGCCCACGGGCGCCCCGCTGCGCAACACCCACCAACTGGACCTTCTGCAGGCACAGATCTATGCCGAAGATCTTTCGAAACTGATGGCCCGCACCCGCAAACGGAGCAGCACATGACCGCACGCATTCTCATCGTCGACGACCAGCCCGATATCCGCAAACTCATCCGGCTGACCTTGCAACACCTGGACGACGCCGAGCTCCACGAAGCCAGCAATGGCGGCGATGGCTGGCGTCTGGCACAGGACCTCAAGCCGGACCTGATCCTGCTGGATGTGATGATGCCCGGCGAGCTCGACGGCTACCAGGTCTGCGCCAAGGTCAAGGGCGACCCGGCGCTGGCCGGTCAGACCAAGGTCATCCTGCTGACCGCCCGCGCGCAGAAAGAAGACGAAGAGCAGGGGCGCAAAGCGGGCGCCGACGCCTACCTCACCAAGGCCTTCAGCCCCCTGAAGCTGCTGGACCTGGTGGACAACATGCTGGGGATGCCGTCATGAAGCGGCGGCTCGCCCCGGTGACTGTGGCGGCAGCGCTGGCACTGGGCGCACTGGGCGCGGCGTGGTCACAACCGGCCACGGTCCCGGCGTCCGCGCCGGCCCCGCTGGTGCTGGGGGTGGTGCCACAGTTTCCGGCCATCGAACTGCAGCGGCGCTGGGGTCCGGTCCAGACCTGGCTGGAATCGGAGTGCCAGGTGCGCATCCGACTGGACATCGCCAGCAGCATCCCGGCGTTCGAAGAGCGCTTTTTGCAGGGCCATCACGATCTGGCCTACCTGAACCCGTACCACGCGGTCATGGCCAAACGGGCGCAGGGCTATGAGCCCCTGGTGCGCGACGGCAAAGAGATGCTCACGGGCGTGTTGGTGGTGCGGGCCGACAGTGCGGTGCGCCGGCTGCAGGACTTGCAGGGCGCGACGCTGGCCTTTCCCGCGCCCAACGCGTTCGGTGCCTCGCTCTACATGCGGGCTTTGCTCGAACGCGAACATGGGCTGCGTTTCACCGCGTCCTATGTCAAGACGCACGCCAACGCCTACCGCCATGTCCTGCGGGGCGACGCCGCCGCCGCCGGTGGCATTCAGGCCACGTTGGACGCGGAGGGGCCGGAGGTGCGTGATCAGCTGAGGGTGCTTTACGAAACACCACCCGCCGCCCCCCATCCGCTGGCCGCCCACCCGCGGGTCAGGCCAGAGGTGCGCCGCTGCATCACCGAACGCATGACCCGGGCCGGGCAGACCGAAGCGGTCAGGGACTGGCTGGCCGGCATCCAGATGCCGCAGCCGGTGGTGGCCCAGTACGAACGTGACTACCGGCCGCTGGAGAAGCTCTCGCTGGAAAGCTACGTGGTGCGCACGGCGCCTTGAGGGCCCCATGTCCCGACCGATGCAGGCCCTGGGCCGCTGGTTCACCCACAAGAAGCTGGGCACGCAGATCGTGTCCCTGGTGTTCGGTGCGGCTTTGCTGTGCGCCGCGCTCATCGGCACGCTGTCCTTCCAGGCCCGCATGCAGCAGGTGCAGGACGAAGCCCTGGAGCACGCCAGCGCCTTGACCGGCATGGTGTCGCGGGCCACGGCCTCGGCCATGCTGGAGCGGGACTACGGCGCACTGGAACTGTTTCTGGGCGGGGTGATGACCTTGCCCGGGGTCCAGATGGCCGAGCTGGTGCTCCCGGACGGTGAAGTCGCCATGCGCACCCGCCGCATCGCCACCGGGCACGTCACCACCATGCCGGTGGCCGAACGGGTCGCCCCACCGTCGTTGCCGCAGCAAGCAGAAGACTCGCGCATCGACACCGTTGCTGCACTGCTGCCCGGTGCTGACACCGACGCCCAGCGGCTGGACCCGCAAGCCCTGCTGCGCAGCGGCTGGGTGCGCATTGAAACCAACAGCCAGCAGCGCCGGGCCGACGCCATGCGCCAGTGGACCATTGACAGCGTCAACGTGCTGTTGATGCTGATGGGCCTGCTGTGGCTGCTGGCCCTGTTCCTGCGCCGGGTGTTCGGCCCCATCAGCACGCTGGCGGCCTTTGCATCGACCCTGGCCGATCGGCCGGGCGGCCTGGTGGAGATGCGCTGGGGCAGTCACGAGGTGCGCGAACTCGGCCATGCGCTGAATGCCGCATCCCGTCAGCTGGCGCAGATGATCACCGATCAGGAGCAGCGCTACAAGCGCCTGATCGCCATCCTCGACACCGCGGCGGACGCCATCGTCGGCGTGGACGAGCAGGGCCGCATCGTCAACGTCAACCCGGCGGCCGAGCGCATGTTCGGACTGGGCTCGCGCGAACTGATCGACCACCCCCTGGCCAGCTGGCTGCCGGACATGGACGCCGCGCGCCTGCAGCAACACATGGACGACGGCATGCTGTTCCAGAGCACGCAGAGCCGGGTGGGCCGCGTGGAAATGCAGGCCATGCGCCAGGACGGCACGCGTTTTCCGGTCGAGGTGCTGCTGGGCGAGGTGAAGGGCGACCCGGAGCTGCGTTACACCTGCATCGTTCGCGACCTGACCGACTTCAAACTCGCGGAGGAATACCTCACGCTGTACGGGCGGGTGCTCGACTGCATCCCCAACGGCATTTCCGTCAGCGACGCCCGGCGCTTCCCGCAGCCCATCGTCCACGTCAACCCGGCCTTCACCCGCATCACCGGCTACGCCCCGCACGAAGTGCTGGGCCGCGACGCCAGCCTGCTCGATGGCCCCGAGACCGACCGCGAAGACCTCGACCTGCTGGCGCGGTCCGTGCAGCGGGGCAACGAACTCAAGATCACGCTGCGCAACCACCGCAAGGATGGCAGCCTGTTCCACAACAAGCTCTCGGTGTCCCCCGTGTTCGATGGCGAAGGCACGATCACGCACTACATCAACGTCATCGAAGACGTGAGCGGCCAGATCGAGGTCAAGCAGCGGCTGATCGAGCGCACCGCCCGCCTCAACGCCACCTTTGACCTGAGCCCCGACGGGTTCGCCGTCTTCGATGCGCAAGGCCATCTGATCACCAGCAACCCGGCCCTGCGCCGCATGATCGGCAGCACCTTGCCGCTGCTGAGCCTGGAACAGTTCGACGACGGCATGCGCAGCCTGTGCGAGGACGCCGACCGCTACCCGCCCATCGCCCTGGCGCCCAACGACGGCGCCAAACACACCCTGATGCTGGTGCGCCCGGCACGCAAGGTGCTCGAACGCGACATCCGCCGCCACCTGGGCGGCAGCGGCGAGACCTTCGTCTATTTCCGCGACGTCACGCACCAGTTCGAGGTCGACCAGATGAAGAGCGAGTTCCTCGCCACGGCGGCGCACGAGTTGCGCACACCGCTGGCCAGCATCCTCGGCTTCACCGAACTCCTGCTGCACCGCCGCTACAGTGAAGAGAAGCAGAAAGACCTGCTGCAGACCGTGCACCGGCAAGGCAATCTGCTGCAGAAACTGATCCAGGAACTGCTGGACCTCTCACGCATCGAGGCCCGCCAGGGCAAAGACTTCCACATCGTGCCCACGCCCCTGGCCGCCATCGTCGAGGCGTCGGTCAACGGGCTCACACACCAGGAACTGGGCCACGAGGTCCACGTACAGACCCTGCCCGACCTGATGGTGATGGCCGACGCCAGCAAGATCGAACAGGCGCTGAACAACCTGATCAGCAACGCGATCAAATACTCGCCCAATGGGAGCGAGATACGGCTGGCCGCGCGCGAGGCCACACACGACGGGCAGCACTGCGCCGTGATCGACGTGCAGGACCAGGGCATCGGCATGACACCAGCGCAACTGGCCCGCGCCTTCGAGCGCTTCTACCGGGCCGACACCTCGGGCAACATCCCCGGCACCGGCCTGGGCCTGAACCTGGTCAAGGAGATCGTCGAGATCCACGGGGGCTGGGTGGACTTGAGCAGCACGCCCGGCGAAGGCACCACCGCCAGCCTGTGGCTGCGCCTTGCGACGGTGCCGGCGGCAGCCGCGGCGAACACCGACGTCACCACAGCCTGAGCCGAGATCGGCCGGGCCGGATCAGGCGGGCAGGAACAGCGACTGCAGGTCGCTGAGGAAGTCGAAGCCGCGCTCGGTCGGCGCCACCCAGACGCCCTCCTGCGTCAGCCAGCCCTTGTGCACCCCTTCGCGCAGGGCGCCGTCGATGGCCGACAGCGGCAGCCCGGTGCGCGCGCCGAAGTCGGTCAGGCTGAAGCCCTCGCGCAGGCGCAGCGCGTTGAGCATGTATTCGAAGGGCAGGTCGCGCCGCGACACCTCCTCCACGCCCACCACCGCGTCGCCCGCCAGCGCCTTGTCCATGTACAGGCGCGGCTCGCGCGCCCGCACCTGGCGCACCACGCGGTGCGCAAAACTCAGCTTGCTGTGTGCGCCGGCGCCAATGCCCAGGTAGTCGCCGAACTGCCAGTAGTTCTGGTTGTGCCGGCTGCGGTGGCCGCGGCGCGCATAGGCCGAGACCTCGTAACGCTCCAGCCCGGCCGCGCTGGTCAGCTCGGTGATGCGGTCGAGCATGGCGTAGGCGTCGTCGTCCTCGGGCACCACCGGCGGAAACTTGGCGAACACCGTGTTGGGCTCGATGGTCAGGTGGTAGATCGAGATGTGCGGCGGGTTGAAACCCAGCGCGGTGCGGATGTCCTCCTCGCACTGCGCCAGCGTCTGCCCCGGCAGCGCGTACATGATGTCCAGGTTGAAGGTGTCGAAGGCCTCGGCCGCCTCCTCCACCGCCGCCAGCGCCTGCGCCCGGTCGTGCACCCGGCCCAGGGCCTTGAGGTGGGCGTCGTGGAAGCTCTGCACGCCGATCGACAACCGGGTCACACCCGCCTGCCGGAAGGCCCTGAAGCGGTCCTTCTCGAAGGTGCCCGGGTTGGCTTCGAGCGTGATCTCGGCGTCGGCATCGAGCCGGACCAGCGCGCGCACATCGCCCAGCAGGCGGTCGATCGCCTCGGGCGAGAACAGGCTGGGCGTGCCGCCACCGATGAATACGGTGTGGACCGGCCGGCCCCAGATCAACGGCAGCGCGGCCTGCAGATCGGCGCGCAGCGCATCCAGATACGCCTGTTCGGGCAGCGGCTGGCCCGGCGCCGAGGTCGCGCTCCATTCGTGCGAGTTGAAGTCGCAGTAGGGGCACTTTTTCAGGCACCAGGGCAGGTGAATGTAAAGCGACAGCGGCGGCAGGCCCTGCAGCTGCAGGGTGCCCGGCCGCATCCAGTGGCGGATATCGCTCCAGTGCGGCGAATCGCTCATGGCTGGGCGAACCAGCGTTCGCGCATGAGGCCGAGCATCTGCTGCGCCGCCTGGCCACGGTGGCTGTGGGCGTTCTTCACCTCGGCCGGCAGCTGGGCAAAGGTCTTGCCGAAGGGCGGCAACAGCAGCACCGGGTCGAAGCCGAAGCCCTGGTCACCGATGCGCTCCTGTGTGATCAGCCCCGCCGCGCGGCCCGTGGCCACCAGCGGCTCCGGGTCGTCGGCGCTGCGCAGCGCCACCAGGGTGCTCACCAGCGCCGCGCGGCGGTCGGTGATGCCCTGCATCTGCTCCAGCAAAGCACGCACGTTGTTGTCGTCGCTCTTTTCGTAGCCGAACTGTGTGGCGTAGAAGGCCGTGTCCACGCCGGGCAGGCCACCGAAGGCCTCGACACACAGTCCCGCGTCGTCGGCCAGCGCCGGCAGGCCGCTGACCTGCGAGGCGTGCCGAGCCTTGGCCAGCGCGTTTTCGATGAAGGTGCGGTGCGGCTCGGGCGCTTCGGGAATGCCCAGATCGGCCTGGCGCACCAGCTCCACGCCCAGCGGCGCGAACAGGGCCTGCAGCTCGGCCAGCTTGCCCTTGTTATTTGACGCGAGGACCAGTTTCATGTGCGGTCGCAGCGCCGGGCCGCCCCAAGCAAGACCGAGCCCCCTCGGGGGGCAGCGAGCACACGAAGTGACGAGCGTGGGGGTTTCATCATTCCAAAGCGGTTTTTTGTGCGGCCACCAGTTCGGTGATGCCCTTGTCGGCCAGCGCCAGCAGCGCGTCCATTTCCTTGCGCGTGAAGGCGACGCCCTCGGCCGTGCCCTGCACTTCCACGTAGTGGCCGGCGCCGGTCATCACCACATTCATGTCGGTGTCGCAGGCCGAGTCCTCGACATACTCCAGGTCCAGCAGCGGCTGGCCGTCCAGGATGCCGACCGAGATCGCGGCCACATGGTCCTTGATCGGCGACGCGGCGAGCTTGCCCTCGGCGATCAGCTTGTTCACCGCGTCCTGCGCCGCCACGAAGGCGCCGGTGATGCTCGCCGTGCGCGTGCCGCCGTCGGCCTGCAGCACGTCGCAGTCCAGCGAAATCGTGCGCTCGCCCAGCACCTTGAGGTCAAACACGGCGCGCAGCGAGCGGCCGATCAGGCGCTGGATCTCCTGCGTGCGGCCGCTCTGCTTGCCCTTGGCGGCCTCGCGGCTGCTGCGGGTGTGGGTGGCACGCGGCAGCATGCCGTATTCGGCCGTCACCCAGCCCTCGCCACTGCCCTTCTTGTGCGGTGGCACCTTCTCTTCGACCGAGGCGGTGCACAGCACCTTGGTGTGGCCGAACTCGATCAGCACCGAACCTTCGGCGTGCATGGTGTAGCCGCGGGTGATGCGCACCGGGCGCAGCGAATCGTTGGCACGCTGGCCGGGACGGGAAGAAGTCGTCATGAAAAAAAGCTTTCTGCGTTGGTGGGAAGCGCCGGCCCGAACGTCCGGCACACACCGGGGAACCGCCCTACAACACACTCAGGACGGGCCATGGGGGTGCCCCTTAGGGGGAAGACGCGAAGCGGCGCGGGGGAAAAAATCAGGCGTTCTTTTCGGCCGTGCGGCGGATCGCTTCGTTGATCTCGGCGATCGATTTTTCGATCGCCTCGTCGTCCATGTCCTCGATCGTGGGATCGGGCACGCCCGACTGGATGGTGGAGGCGAACACGCCGTCCTCGATGTCTTCGGTGGACACGCGTGTGGTCTGGAACTCGTCGGGCGTCTCCCATTCCATGGCCAGCACGGTCACGTTGTCGCACCGCGGACCGCCGCGCTTGAGCGCCATCTCGACCAGTTCGGGCACGGCCTGCTCCAGCGGGCGCTTGGACAGCTCGTCGGTGATCTCGAAGTCTTTCACCGTGCCCCACAGGCCGTCGGAACACAGCAGCACGCGGTCGCCCTGCTGCAGCTGCACCGGGCCCGACAGATCGAACACCGGTTTGGCCGGCGAACCCAGGCAGGTGAACAGGATGTTGCGGTTGATGTGCTGCGTGTTGCGGCCCAGGTGGGCCTGCTGTTCCATGTAGGAATGGTCGCGCGTGCGCGTCAGCAGTTCGCCGTCGCGCACGATGTACAGCCGCGAATCGCCGCAGTGCACCCAGTGCACGTTGTTGCGCTCCATCACCGCCGCCACCAGGGTGGTGCGGGGCGTGTCCAGCATGCCTTTTTCGGCCGCATACCGGATGATCTGGTGGTGCGCCGCCATCAGCGCGCTGGAGAGGAACTCCGGCACCTCGCGCACCGTGGGGTTGGCGGCTTTCTGGAAGTAGGCCGAAAAGGTCTGCAGCGCCAGTTGCGCGGCCATCGCGCCTTCGGGGTGGCCGCCCATGCCGTCGGCCAGCACGAACAGGCCCGACTCGCGGGTGTAGGCATAACCCATCCGGTCTTCGTTGCGCTCCCGACCGCCCTGACGGCTGATCTGGTAGACCGAAAACTTCATTTGAACTTGGTCCCGGCGACCGTCGACTTGCGTGGCGACTTCTTGTTGTCGGAGACGATGTTGTCGAATTGCAGGCGCATTTTTTCGGCCACCGTCAGCTTGGTGTAGCTGCGTTCGGTTTCACGGCTGAGTTCTTTCTGCAGCGCGAACACCGATTGGGGGCGTGAGAGCGGATCGAGCGACATGCACCATTCGACCACCTCGATCAGGTTGTCGGAGTACACGCCGCGCAGACGGGACAGGGCCAGCGACAGACGGTCTTTTTCCAGGCGCTGCGGCGCGTCGTTGGGCGGATAGCCCTGCATGCTGGCGTAGATGCAGGCGCCGATGGCGTAGATGTCGGTCCAGGGGCCCATGCTCGAATCGCGACGGTACATCTCGGGCGCCGCAAAGCCGGGCGTGTACATGGGGCGAATGAAGTTGCCTTCCTTGCTCAGCACCTCGCGCGCCGCGCCAAAGTCGATCAGCACCGCCCGGTTGTCGTCGGTCACGAAGACGTTGGCCGGCTTGATGTCCAGGTGCAGCATCTTGTGCTGGTGCACGATGCGCAGG
>NZ_JASJOY010000220.1:0-10107 GCF_031426985.1 Hydrogenophaga sp. | reverse complement strand
TACAGGCCCTGCTGCGCCTTGGTGGTGCTCTTGATGTGCCACTGCAGCAGCGGCATGTCCAGTGCCTGCGCCACTTCCTCGGCCAACATGGTCTTGCCGGTGCCCGGCTCGCCCTTGACCAGCAGGGGGCGCTTGAGCGTGATGGCGGCGTTGACGGCCAGCATCAGGTCTTGCGTGGCGACGTAGTTCTGTGAGCCTTGGAATTTCATGGTGCGGGCGGGGTTTTGGGTCGAGGGTGGCGGGCGTGTGGTCCCGTGCCGGAGCGCGGCATCAGGGTTATCAATAAGTGGCCGGTGATAGCTGAGTCTATATAATCACAGGTTGATTTTTATCAATCGACTTCTTCATTCTGCTTGCCAAATGAACCAACTGTTGCCCACGATGCTCCGTTCCCTTGTCGCCGCTGCGACCTTTTCTGTGGCCGCGGTCGGTGCCCATGCACAAGGCGCGACCGGCAGTGCTGATGCAGGCAAGAAGAAGGCCGAAATGTGCATCGGCTGCCACGGCATTCCGGGCTACCAGAACAGCTTCCCCGAGATCCACAAGGTGCCGATGATTTCGGGCCAGTCGGACAAGTACATCATCGCCGCGCTGACCGCCTACAAGGCCGGCGAGCGCAAGCACCCCTCCATGCGTGGCATCGCCGGTTCCTTGTCCGAGCAGGACATGGCCGATCTGGCCGCGTTCTATTCTGCCCAAGGCGGCCAGCCCGTGCCCGAGACGGCCAAGGCGCCCAGCGCTGCCGTGGCGGCCCTGCTGGAAAAGGGCGCTTGCGTGTCCTGCCACGGCGCCAACTTCAGCAAGCCGATCGACCCGAGCTACCCCAAGATCGCCGGCCAGCATCCCGACTACCTGTTCGTGGCGCTCAAGGCCTACACCGTCGACGGTGGCAACGTGGTGGGCCGCGGCAACCCCATCATGGCCGGCATGGCCAAGCAGTTCAAGCCGGCCGAGCTGCGCCAGATCGCCCAGTACCTGGGCTCGCTGGACTCCGAACTCCGGACCGTGCCGCAGTCGCGTTTCCGCTGATCCGCTGCTCCCGTCCCCAACAAAAAGCCGCTCACCGAGCGGCTTTTTTGTTTCAGTCCCGGGTGGCCCGTTGCCGGACCTGTTCGATGTACGCCTGCCCGTCGGGCGGGCGCCCGCTGCGCTGGCTTTCCCAGATCATGCGGCCCAGGCATTCCATCACCTCGTGGTGGGCGGCGTGCAGGTCGCCGCGGCGCGCCGCCAGCAGCTCCACCGCCTGGCGGATGCCGGGGGGCTGGTCGATGCTGCATTGCTCGCTGATCGACAGGTGCATGGACAGGTGCAGGAACGGGTTGGCCCGCTCTGTGTCCGGCTGCCCCATGGCCGCCAGTGCGGCGTCCACATCGGCGAAGTCGGCCTGGTATTCGGGGTGCTCGCTCATCCACTGGCCCGCCAGCGTCTCGATCGCTTCCATGGGCTGCTGCAGGCGCTGTTTGTCGTACACCGTGCAGAAGAAGCGGCGCACATCGGCTTGTGAGGGACTGAACATGAGGGGATTGTCCCGCAAGCGGCCGGCCCATCGGGTGCGCTTGGGTACAGTCGGGCCCAGCCGCTTTCGACAACAGGAGACACACCATGCAGCAGGCCTTCATCTGCGACGCGATCCGCACCCCTTTCGGCCGCTACGGCGGCGCGCTCAGTTCGGTGCGCACCGACGACCTGGGGGCCATCCCGCTGCGCGCCCTGATGGCGCGCAACCCCGGGGTGGACTGGGCGGCGGTGACCGACGTGCTGTTCGGCTGCGCGAACCAGGCCGGTGAAGACAACCGCAACGTGGCCCACATGAGCAGCCTGCTCGCGGGTTTGCCGCTGGAAGTGCCGGGTGCCACCATCAACCGCCTGTGCGGTTCGGGCCTGGACGCGGTGGGCACGGCCGCGCGCGCCATCAAGGCCGGTGAAGCGGGTCTGATGATCGCCGGTGGTGTGGAAAGCATGAGCCGCGCGCCCTTCGTCATGCCCAAGGCCGAGAGCGCCTTCAGCCGCCACAACGCCGTCTACGACACCACCATCGGCTGGCGCTTCGTCAACAAGCTGATGAAAGCGCAGTACGGCGTGGACTCCATGCCCGAGACGGCAGAAAACGTGGCGACCGATTTCAAGATCGAGCGCGAAGCGCAGGACCGCATGGCCCTGGCCAGCCAGATGAAGGCCGTGGCGGCGATCAAGGCGGGTCACCTGGCGCGCGAGATCTGCGCCGTGAGCATTCCGCAGAAGAAGGGCGACGCGCTGATCGTCGACACCGACGAACACCCGCGCGAGACCAACCTGGAAACGCTGGCCAAGCTCAAGGGCGTGGTGAGGCCTGACGGCACGGTGACGGCCGGCAACGCCAGCGGCGTCAACGATGGGGCCTGCGCGCTGCTGCTGGCCGACGAAGCCACCGCCGCGAAGAACGGCCTGACGCCCAAGGCCCGCATCGTGGGCATGGCCACGGCCGGCGTGGCCCCGCGCATCATGGGCATGGGTCCGGCACCGGCGACGCAGAAGGTGCTGGCCCTGACCGGCCTCACGCTGGCGCAGCTGGACGTGATCGAACTCAACGAAGCGTTCGCGGCGCAAGGCCTGGCCGTGCTGCGCCAGCTGGGCCTGCAGGACGACGACCCGCGCGTCAACGCCTGGGGGGGCGCCATTGCGCTGGGCCACCCGCTCGGTGCCAGCGGCGCCCGCCTGGCCACGACTGCGGTCAACCGCCTGCACGCCACCGGCGGGCGCTACGCGCTGTGCACCATGTGCATCGGTGTCGGGCAGGGCATCGCGCTGATCGTCGAGCGCGTGTGACGTCGTTGCCCCTGATCACCGATCCGTTTTTCTACGCGGTGGCCATCCCCGCGGTGCTCTTGCTGGGGGTGAGCAAGAGCGGCTTTGGCGCGGGCTTCGGCTCGCTGGCCGTGCCCATGATGGCGCTGGCCGTCACGGTGCCGCAGGCGGCCGCCATCCTGATGCCCGTGCTGCTGGTGATGGACCTGCTGGGCATGGCCGCCTTTCGCAAGCACGTGGACCGGGCCCTGCTCAAGTTCCTGCTGCCGTGCGGCCTGGCCGGCATCGTGCTGGGCGCCCTGTTGTTCCGCGTGCTGGATGCACAGGTGGTGGCCGGCGTGGTGGGCGGTGTCACGCTGCTGTTCTTGGCCCAGCGCCTGCTGTTCCCACCCAAGGCCGACAGCCCGCCGCCGCCCCGGTGGCTGGGCGCGATCCTCACGGCCACCTCGGGCTTCACCAGCTTCATCGCCCACGCGGGCGGGCCACCCATCAACGCCTATGTGATCCCGCTCCGGCTCTCGCCGGTGCTGTTCACCGGCACCATGGCGTTCTTCTTTTTCTTCATCAACCTCAGCAAGTGGGTGCCCTACGCCTGGCTGGGACTGCTGGACGGACGCAACATGGCCACCTCGCTGGCGCTGCTGCCGTTTGCGCCGATCGGTGTCTGGGTGGGGGTGCGCATCGCGCACCGCATCAACCCCGTGCTGTTCTACCGGCTGGTCTACACCGGCATGTTCCTCACCGGTAGCAAGCTGCTGTGGGATGCCTGGCGCTAACATCCCCAGGTTGTTTTCATTTCAAGCAGGAGGTCGGAATGCCGGTGGTGGTGGTGGCCAATCCCAAGGGCGGCGTGGGCAAATCCACGCTTTCGACCAACGTGGCGGGGTATTTCGCCAGCCAGGGCCATGGGGTCATGCTGGGCGACGCGGACCGGCAGCAGTCCTCGCATCTCTGGATGCGCCTGCGCCCGCCGGCGGCGCGGCCGATCCGGACCTGGGAACTCTCCAGCGACTTCATCGCCCGCCCGCCCAAGGACGTGTCGCATGTGGTGCTGGACACGCCCGCCGGCCTGCACGGCTGGCGCTTCAAAGACGTGCTCAAGCTCGCCGACAAGGTGCTGGTGCCGCTGCAACCCAGCATCTTCGACATCTACGCCACGCGTGCTTTTCTGGATGAACTGGCCGAGACCCGGCACGCCGGGCAGCTGGACGTGGGCATCGTCGGCATGCGGGTGGACGAGCGCACCATCGCGGCCGAGAAGCTGCGCGAATTCGTCGATGGCCTGGGGTTGCCGGTGCTGACCTACCTGCGCGACACGCAGAACTACATCCATCTGGCCGCGCGCGGCCTGACGCTGTTCGACATCGCGCCCAGCCGGGTCGAGAAGGACCTGCAGCAGTGGCAGGGTCTCACGAAGTGGCTCAGCAGCTGAGGCGCGCTGTCCCGACGCGGACACCTTGGGGTCGGCCCGGGCGCTAGAGTCCGCGGCATGAAAATCTTCGACACCCTGGCCGATCTGGCCGCCTGCGTGGGCCAGGAAGTGGCCGTCAGCGACTGGGTCACCATCACCCAGGAACAGGTCAACCGTTTTGCCGAGGCCACCGGCGACCACCAGTGGATCCACGTGGACGTGGAACGCGCGAAGCAAGGCCCCTTCGGCGCGCCCATCGCGCACGGCTTCCTCACGCTCTCGCTGCTGCCGGTGTTCTTCGAATCGTCGTTCGACGTGCGCGGCTCCGGCATGGGGGTGAACTACGGGCTGAACAAGGTGCGCTTCACGGCGCCGGTGCCGGTGGGGAGTCGTCTGCGCGGGCGCATGACGCTGCTGTCGGCCGAACCCATTGAGGGGCAGGGTCTGCAGATGACCTGGCAGGTCCAGGTGGAACGCGAAGGCGTGAGCAAGCCGGTCTGCGTGGCCGAGTCGCTGGTGCGGCGTTACCCCTGACCCACGCAGCGGCGGTGCGTGGGCGCGCCAGCGATCCGGCGCCGGGCCGCCCCCAGCCGGATCAGCCCCCATGGGGGGGCAGCGACCCTCGCAGCGGTGGAGCGTGGGGGCGCCATCGATACGGCGCCGGGCCTCCCCCAGCCGGATCAGCCCCCGCGGGGGGCAGCGACCCGCGCAGCGGTGGAGCGTGGGGGCACCGGCACTTTCACTTGATGCGCACGAGCTGACGGGGTTCGAGCCAGCCGTCGAAGTGTGTGATGAGCGCGTTGATGCGCTCGGCCGCCACGGCCTGGCTGGTCTGCTGGGAAATCAGCTGGTAGGCGTCGTTGCGCAGCAACCAGAGTTCCTGTGCCGTTTTGGCCTGCCCGATCTTGTGGCGCAGGCGGAGTGCCGGCACGTTGTCGCAGTCTGTGATGCACTGCAACAAGGCCGAGCGGATCGGTTGCAGGTCCTTGAGGCTGGGAGGGCGCCGCCCAGGGGCGCGCGACTTGAGCGATCCCTTGATGAACCGGGCGAAGGTGGCGATCACGGTGTTCTCCGTACGGCTCGATGGGCCGTGAGGTGGGGCAGGGGTGGTCGGCCTTGTGGCGCCTGGTCACCCCCAAGAGATTGGCGCACAAAGCCGGCGCCCGTGGCGCATGTCTGTGTGGTGATGGAGCGCATCCAGGTGACGGGCTTCACGCTGGCGTGGCTCCAAAACCCTGTTGGCGCCACGCTTCGAACACCACCACCGCCACCGCGTTGGACAGGTTGAGGCTGCGCTGTCCTTCGATCATGGGCAGGCGCAGGCGCTGAGTGAGCGGGAACTGCTCGCGCAAGTCGGCAGGCAAGCCCTGTGTCTCGGAGCCGAACACCAGCCAGTCGCCGGGCTGGAAGCGCTGGTCGTACACGCTGGTGCTGCCGCGCGTGGTCATGGCCATCAGGCGTTGTGGGTCGGGTTGCTCGCTGGCCAGGAAGCTGGCCCAGTCGGCATGGCGGCGCAGCGTGGCGTACTCGTGGTAGTCCAGGCCGGCGCGGCGCATCTGCTTGTCGTCCATCGAGAAGCCCAGCGGCTCGATCAGGTGCAAGGTGCAACCCGTGTTGGCGCTCAGGCGGATCACGTTGCCCGTGTTGGGCGGGATCTCGGGCGCAACGAGGACGATGTTGAACATGGTTGCGGCGTGCTTGTCCGTTCAGGTCTTCAAGCGTTGTCGGGTGCCAGTGATCTGGTCTGTTGTCCCTCCCTGCACGGCGGCGATGATAAGCCGCGCTGAAGCGCATGAGCGCCTTTGTTTGCTGCATTTTTTGCAGCTGTCAGACGCAGGCGACACCCAATGCTGTTGGGGGTGTGGCGGACGGGAGGCATGTCGGCGCACTTACGCTTGTTCGCCCAGCGGCGTGCGGGCCAACACCAGGGCCTGCACCCGCGCGGCGCCGCCGTCCAGCAGGGCCTGTGCGGCGGCCTCCAGCGTGGCGCCGGTGGTGCTCACATCGTCCACCAGCAGCACCTGTGTGCCGGCAAGCGCGGCGCCGTGCTGCGGGTGCGCTGCGAAGGCCCCGCGCAGGTTCTGAAGGCGTTGCGCGCGTGGCAGGCTGTGCTGATCGGGGGTGTCGCGCACGCGGACCAAGGCATCGGCCAGCGCCGGCGGGCGGGGGTGGGGTGTGCGGCGCAACAAGGCATGGGCCAATTCCCAGGCCTGGTTGAACCCACGCGTGGCCAGTCGGGACGGGGCCACCGGCACCGGCACCAGCAAGCGGTTGTCGAGCAGCAGGGGCAGCACCTGCGCGTCGCGCAGCATCACGTCGGCCCAGAGGCCGGACCAGCCGGCGTCGGCGCCGAACTTCCAGCGGGCGATCAGGCCGGCCCATGGGTAGCCGTAGTCCAGCACCCCCACACAACGGTGCACCGGGGTGGGGGTCTGCCGGGTCAGGCAGGCGCCGCACAGCGCGCGTTCGTGGGTCATGGGCACGGCGCAACACGGGCAGCGCCAGCGGGGCGCGGCGAAGCGTTGCAGGCAGGGCGCACACACCGGCTGGGCGGGCCAGCGCCCGCAGATCTGACAGCAGCCCGGCAGGTGGCGGGATGCTTGCAGGAGCGGACGCATGCGCAACATGCGGCCAATATACTGGCGCCCTCTCAGCCGCCGATCTGTGCCACCGTGAATCCCGACGCCACCGACCCCTCCACCGTGCCGGGGATGGACGCGACCGCTGCGCGCCGCTGGCGCCAACTGTCGCGCTCCGAAAGCCCCTGGTTGCACGAGGAGGTGGCCACGCGCATGGCCCAGCGCCTGCAATGGTTCCGTGAACCGCCGTCCAGCTGGCTGCATTGGGAGCCTGTGCTGGGGGGGCTGCAGGCCCATGCGCGCCTGCGCGAGCAGCTGCCCCAGGCGTCCTGGCATGTGATGGCCGAGCAACTGCCGGCGGCACTGGAGGCCACGCGCGTAACCGCTGCCCGGTCCTGGAATCCGCTGCCGTGGCGCCGTGCCCCGTCCGCGCCCGTTTTGCCCGCGGATGGGCAGGTGGCAATGCTCTGGGCCAACATGGTGCTGCACCACGAGCCGCAGCCGCAGCCTCTGCTGCAACGCTGGCACGGTCTGATCCAGACCAACGGTTTCCTCATGTTTTCCTGCCTCGGGCCCGACACGCTGCGCGAACTGCGTGCGGTCTATGCGCAGGCCGGCTGGCCCGATCCGGCGCACGCCTTCACCGACATGCACGACTGGGGCGACATGCTGGTGCACAGCGGCTTTGCCGAGCCGGTGATGGACATGGAGCGCATCACCCTGTCGTACTCATCGGCGCAGGCGCTGCTGGACGAATTGCGTGGCTTGGGGCGCAACCTGAGTCTGAGCCGCCACCCTGCGGCGCGCGGTCGTGCCTGGCGGGCGAGCCTGCTGCAGGCCCTGGAAGCGGGGTTGCCCCGTGACGACCAGGGGCGGCTGCTGCTGAGTTTCGAGATCATCTACGGACACGCCTACAAGCCGGTGCCGCGCGTGCCGGTGACGGGCACGCAGTCGGTGTCGGTGGATGCGATGCGTGCCATGCTGCGCGCCGGGCGCGGCTGATGCCGGCCGCGGGTCGAAGCGGCTGCGCAGGCCCTTAGCACCCGCCTGAACGGAACGGGTTGCGTTGTGTCAACGGTGCATGGGCTGGTGTCGGCCGGGCGCGCCAGACACCCCGTTTTCCACCGCTACAATTGACATAAATCAAATCTGAATGGCGCTGCCCCGCGTGGTCGGCGCTCTTCGGTGTGTCGGCTGAAGCTCTGTCCAGGTGGAACCCCAGTGAGTCAGGTGCACCAACCTTTGCGCTTGGCCACGCCTTCGGTCGATGGCGTGTACTGGTTGCTGCGCCGAAACTGTTCGGTCACGCCGCGGCAGTGGATGGCGATGTACCTGTTGCGCTGCGGCGTGTCGCTGGTGGTGGCCGGGTTCTTCTGGTCCCAAGGGGCCACGCTGGTGCTGCCGTTTGCCGTCGTCGAGTCGGTGGCGATGGGGCTGGCTTTTGTGGTGCATGCCCGTCATGTCACCGACCGGGAGCGCATCAGCTTCAGCCGGGACCGGCTGGTGATTGAGCAGGAGAGTGCAGGGTGCGTGCGGCGGTGCGAATTTGCCCGCCATGCGGTGCGAGTGGAGCCGCCGTTCGGATGTGATCAGTTGATCGAAGTCCGCGGCAATGGGCAGAGGGTGCGGATCGGGCGTTTTTTGCGAGCCGATCTGCGGCCAGTGCTGGCCAGGGAAATCCGTATCGCGCTGCAGGACTGAGGTGGGCGCGTGCGAACGTGGGTATTCCCGGAGTGTGTGGAGCTTGGGATTTTTGTTTAATTGGGATTGATATAAATCAATACTTATATTCGAGGCACAACAAAGTGAGCATGACAAAGACGATGGGTGATTTCCTGCGAAACCGACTGACAGCGCTGCGCACGACGGCCTCGATCCTGGCGCTGGGCGCTGGCGTATGGGTCACGGAGGCGGCCCACGCTGTCAACGATCTGCCCGGCGGTCCGGCCGTCAACCAGCTGAACTTCGCGCCACCGGCCACCAAGATCGCCGAAGAGCAGCACTGGCTGCACTGGTTCATGATGGCCATCTGCACGGTCATCTTCGTCGTCGTCTTCGGGGTGATGTTCTATTCCATCCTCAAGCACCGCAAGTCGGTGGGCCACAAGTCCCAGGAACTGGCCGAGCCGATCTGGGTGGAGCTGGGCTGGACCATCGTGCCTTTGCTCATCGTGATCGGCATGGCCCTGCCGGCCACCAAGGTGCTGGTGGCTCAAAAAGACACCACCAACAGCGACCTGACCATCAAGGCCACGGGCATGCAGTGGAAGTGGGGTTACGACTACATCAAGGGCGAGGGCGAGGGCATCGCCTTCCTGTCCACCCTGGACAACAGCCACCGTGAAATGTCCAACAGCGGCAAGCCGCCGGCCACCGACGACTACCTGCTGAAGGTGGACCACCCGCTGGTGGTGCCGGTGGGCAAGAAGATTCGCATCATCACCACCGCCAACGACGTGATCCACGCCTGGATGGTGCCGGCCTTCGGCGTCAAGCAGGATGCGATCCCCGGTTTCGTGCGCGACACCTGGTTCCGCGCCGAGAAGACCGGTGACTTCTACGGTCAGTGCGCCGAGCTGTGCGGCAAGGAACACGCCTACATGCCGATCCATGTGAAGGTGGTGACCCCCGAGGAATACACCGCCTGGGTGGCCAGCCAGCAGAAGGCCGTGGTCGCTGCCAAGTGAGCAGTGAACTGAAGAATTCAGAATCTCCAAGGAAACAACGATGAGTGCAGTTCTCGATCACCACGACGCACACGATCACGACCACCACGCCCCCTCGGGCTGGCGTCGCTGGGTCTACGCGACCAACCACAAGGACATCGGTACCCTGTACCTGCTGTTCGCCTTCACCATGCTCATGGTGGGCGGTGTGCTGGCGCTGCTGATCCGCGCCGAGCTGTTCCAGCCCGGCCTGCAGCTGGTCAACCCCGAGCTGTTCAACCAGCTCACCACCATGCACGGCCTGATCATGGTGTTCGGCGCCATCATGCCGGCCTTCGTGGGCTTCGCGAACTGGATGATTCCGCTGCAGATCGGCGCGTCCGACATGGCTTTTGCCCGCATGAACAACTTCAGCTTCTGGCTGATGATCCCGGCCGCGCTGATGCTGGTGTCCTCGTTCTTCATGCCCGGTGGCGCCCCTGCCGCCGGCTGGACGCTGTACGCCCCGCTGACCCTGCAGATGGGCCCCTCGATGGACGCCGGCATCTTCGCCATGCACATCCTGGGCGCATCGTCCATCATGGGTTCGATCAACATCATCGTCACCATCCTCAACATGCGCGCGCCCGGCATGACGCTGATGAAGATGCCGATGTTCTGCTGGACC
>NZ_JASJOY010000219.1:0-9280 GCF_031426985.1 Hydrogenophaga sp. | reverse complement strand
AGAACGGCAGCTTCCCAAGCTTCATACGAGGGTTCGATTCCCTTCACCCGCTCCACATCTCTGCAAGACCTTGATTTGATTGAAAAAAATCAGGGTTTTCGCCACCTGCTACAGCACACCCATACAAAGGTGTGCCTTGCAGAACCTCCTACGCCACCGCTTAGAAACCTGCGCCGCGCGGCACGCCTGAAGCCGGGCAAGGCCAGGGCGGTGTCGCGCGAGGTCTACATGTCCGCCAGCGGGATCTGCGCGGCGTCCTCATCCGCCTGCAGCACGGCAATCAGTTCGGTCAGGTTGCGGTGCAACTGGTCAATGGTTTGCGGCGAGAGTCTTTGCAGGGCATCCGGCAGCACGCCTTCATAAGGTCCGGTCACGCGCCTGAGCAGATTCGTGCCCGAGGGCTCCACAAAGATCTTGACGCTGCGTCGGTCCTGCTCGGATTTTTCGGTGCGCACCAGGCCTTGCGCCGAAAGCTGGCGCAGCAGATTGCTGGCCGTGGATTGGTGGATGTCCATGGCGACGGCCAAGGCGTTCACCCCGATCCCGGGCTGCTGGTGGATCACGTGCAAGGCCCAGATCAAGGCGCCCCCCACGCCGACTTGCTTTTCGACCCGCTGGAAATGCGCCCGAACCGCGTTGAACACCACGCGAAACTGCCTCAGGACCAGGGCGGTCTGCTGCAGGTCAACGTCGGGAGGATCGATTCGGATGGTGTCGGGGAGTCGGGCGGGCATGGTGCGATGGGAGGTGGAACCGGTTTCCAACGTATTGCATCACGCAGGCCCTCCCGCCAGCGGCCTGTTCCGCAATTTTTCCTTGGCGGGCGATCAAAACGGTGACTTCCGGGAACATGGCGACCCAGCGGTGCCACACGAGCCGGCGCATCGTCATCACGGAAAAGGCCGATCGGCCCATCGGGCGACCATCCAGATGCCCTGCCTGGCCATGAGCCCGGCATGACGACGCCCCTCGTTCGGGGTGCCACCTCAACTGAAAAAAAAGCCTTCCGGCCACTGACCGGAAGGCTTGAAGTTTTCTACACCTATTCCATTGAAACATCTGCCGATTGCCAGCAGATGGCGCCAATTATAATTGAACAAATGTAATTTTGGCAACATGTTCTCTGTGCTGCTGACAGTTGACGACGTCAAACCTTGGGCCGGCGTCCCGAAAAAGACGTGAGGACTCGCTGCGATGCCCCGTGGGCTGGCAGCGTCACGGCAGCGCTGAATCCCTCCCCCAGCGGCTTGGGCGCCCCAGCGAACGCTCGCAGACAGCCGTCGTTCCTGGGTCCTGATCCAGCCCCAGCCAGCCCTGTTCAAAACCGCATGCGTTCCGGTGGATTCATGGCCCACCAGGGGGTGGTTCTTGCCAGCCTTCCGCGCCACCGCGGCCATGCCACGGTGACAAAGCGCGACAAATGTCCGCTTGCGGGTGCTTTCGACCCCTGCACCGGCCGGGCCTGAGCGGACGCAGCACGTACACTTTCGATGGACAGTGGGACGCTGCCGTGGCCCATGCAACACCGCCACCCGCACAGGCCAGCACGCCGTGAAACCTCCCGCCCCACCCGCCGCCGGACGCCTGTTCCGCACCGAAGCCCTGGGCCACCAGCGCACCCACGTGCTGGGGACCATCGTGCTCACGCCCCGCCTCTCCACTTTCTGGTTCAGCGTGGTGGCGGCCTTGATCGCGCTGGCGCTGATCGCATTTCTGCTGCTGGGCAGCCACACCCGGCGCGTCACCGTCACGGGGCAGCTCGTGCCCGTCGGCGGGCTGATCCGGGTGCACACGCCGCAATCCGGCGTGGTGCACGAGCGTCACGTCAGCGAAGGACAGTTGGTGCGCAAGGGTGCCGTGCTCTACATCCTGAGCAGCGACCGCCAGGGCGACGGCGCCACCGAACTGCAGGCCGACATCGCCCGCCAGGTGGGCGTGCGCAAGGACTCGCTCCAGCAGGAGATCGACCGCTCGCGCCAGGTGCAGGAAGGTGAGCTGCTGAGCCTGCAGCGCCGCGCCGACACGCTGCGGGGCGAGACGGCCATGATTGCGGCCCAGATCGAGCAGCAGAAGACCCGCCTGACCATCGCCGAGGACACGCGCAAGCGCTACCAGGGCCTGGCCGAACAGGACTACATCGCCCGCGAAGAGCTGCAGCAGAAAGACATCGACCTGACCGAGCAGCGCTCGCGCCTGCGTGGGCTGGAGCGCGAGGCCCTGGGTGTGCAGCGCGAACTCGGGCAGGTGCAGCAGGATCAGGCAGCGACCCGCCTTCGCCACGCCAACGATCTGGCGCTGCTCGAACGCGAACTCTCCCGCACCGACCAGCAGCTGACCGAGGTGGAGTCGCGGCGACGTGTGGTGGTGACAGCGCCGGAAACCGGCCGGGCCACCCTGGTGTCCACCGGCGTCGGTCAGACAGTGGACGCCAACCAGGCCCTGGTCACGCTGGTCCCCACGGCCGGCGAGCTGGTGGCCGCACTCCAAGCGCCCAGCAGCAGCATCGGCTTCGTGCGGCCGGGTGATGTGGCACTGCTGCGTTTCAAGGCCTTCCCGTACCAGAAGTTCGGCCAATTCGAAGGCACGGTGGGCGCCGTCTCGACCTCGGCCATCGACCCCTCCCAGCTCCCGGCCGTGACCGCGGCGGGTTCTGCGCCGGCCGAGCCGCTCTTCGCCATCCAGGTGAAACTCAAGCCCAGCACCCTGCTGGCCCAGGGTGAGCCGCTGCAGCTGCAGGCTGGCATGCAGCTGGAGGCCGACATCCTGCAGGAGCGCCGCAAACTCTACGAATGGATGCTCGAACCCTTGTTCAGCGTGACCCGGCGGATCGAACCATGAGCTGGACCGACAGCCTTTCCTTTGGCATGGGCCGCTCGCTGCCCGTGATCCTGCAGACCGAGGCCGCCGAATGTGGTCTGGCCTGCCTGGCCATGGTGCTCAACCACCACGGCGCCTCCACCGACCTGGGCGCACTGCGCTCCCGCCACGCGATCTCCCTCACCGGCGTCACGCTGTCGACGCTGACCGACATCGCCCAGCACGAACAGCTGGGCACGCGCGGCCTGCGGCTGGAGCTGGACGAGCTGCCCCAGCTGCGCCTGCCGGCGATCCTGCACTGGGACCTCAACCACTTCGTGGTGCTGCGGTCCGTGGGCAAGGGTCACATCGTGGTGCACGACCCGGCCTTCGGCGAGCGCCGGCTGACGCTGGAAGAAACCTCGCGGCACTTCACCGGCGTGGCGCTGGAGCTCTGGCCCAACCCCGGCTTCGCGCCCCAGGAGGAGAAGACCCGCATCCGCCTGACGCAGCTGATCGGCCAGGTCTCGGGCTTCTGGCCTTCGCTCGCGCAGGTGCTGATGCTGTCGCTGGCGCTGGAGGTGTTCGGCCTGGTCTCGCCGCTGTTCATGCAGTGGGTGCTGGACCATGTGGTGGTCTCGCGCGACACGCAGCTGCTCACCACCCTGGCCCTGGGTTTTGGCCTGCTGATGCTGGTGCAGCAGGGCACCAGCCTGGTCCGCTCCTGGCTGCTCATGGTCATCAACACCTCGGTCGGCCTGCAGTGGAAGTCCAACGTGTTCGCGCACATGACCCGCCTGCCGCTGTCGTATTTCCAGAACCGGCACCTGGGCGACATCGTCTCGCGCGCCGGCTCGGTGAACCAGATCCAGAGCACGCTGACCTCGGCCTTCGTCGAAACCCTGTTCGACGGCCTGCTGGTGATCCTCACCCTGGTGCTGATGTTCGTCTACAGCCCCACGCTGGCCTGGGTGGCGGTGCTGGCGGTGCTGCTGTACCTGGCGGTGCGCCTGCTCTGGTACCGCCCGTTCTACGCCGCCAACGAAGAAGCCCTGGTGCGCGACGCCAGCCAGTCCAGCCACCTGCTGGAGTCCATCCGCGGCATGCGCGCGATCCAGCTGTTTGGCCGGCAGACGCAGCGCCAGGGCGCCTGGCAGACGCTGATGGTCAGCGCCACCAACGCGCGCCTGAAGATCGAGAAACTGCAAATTCTCTACAGCCTGGTGCGCGGCCTGCTGGGGGGCGCCTTCGCGCTGCTCATCATCTGGCTGGGTGCGCAGCAGATCATCGGCAACCAGCTCACCGTCGGCATGCTGATGGCCTTCATGGCCTACCGCGGCCAGTTCGACAGCCGCGTCACGTCGCTGATCGACAAGGCCATCGACCTGAAGATGCTGCGCCTGCACGCCGAACGCCTGGCCGATCTGGTGCTGACCCCGGCCACGCCGGCGGCCCAGCGGCTGGACGCGCGCGACCTGGCCCCGGCCGCGCCCGCTGTGCCGGCCCTGTCGCTGGACCAGCTGCGCTACCGCTACGCCGACGCGTCGCCCTGGGTGCTCGACGGCATCACGCTGGACATCGCGCCCGGCGAGGTGCTGGCCATCACCGGCCGCTCGGGCTGCGGCAAGACCACCCTGGTCAACCTGCTGCTGGGCACCTACGCCCCCACCGAAGGCCGGGTGCTGGTGAACGGTGTGCCGCTGGCCCAGGTGGGCGTGGACCGCTGGCGCCAGGGCGTGGCCACCGTGATGCAGGACGACACCCTGTTCGCCGGCTCCATCGCCGACAACATCGGTTTCTTCGACCCGCAGCCCGACCTGGCCTGGATGGTGGAATGCGCCCGCATGGCCGCCCTGCACGACGACATCGAACGCATGCCCATGGCCTACCAGACCCTGGTGGGCGACATGGGCACCGTGCTCTCGGGCGGGCAGAAGCAGCGCCTGCTGCTGGCGCGCGCGCTGTACAAGCGCCCGCAGGTGCTGATCCTGGACGAGGCCACCAGCCACCTCGACGTCGAGTCGGAGGCGCAAGTCAACGCCGCCATCGCTGCCCTGCCCGTCACCCGCATCGTGGTGGCGCACCGGCCCGAGACCATCCGCTCGGTGCCGCGCGTCGTGGCCCTGCGCGATGGCCGCGTGGCCTTCGACGGCCCGCCCGCCGACTACCTGCGCCGCATGGGTGACCCGACCCCGGCCGCCGCATGAAAGCCCGGCGACACCCCGGTCACCCGGTCGTGCGCGCCAGCGCCTGGGGCACCGCCCTGCTGCTGGTGGCGCTGACCGGCGCGCACGGCCAGACGCCCGGGCCCCGCTTGCGCCTGAGCGCGGCGCTGGCCCAGGCCCCCACCGTGCCGGCCGAACCGCAGGCGCCCGCCCACTGGACCCAGGACGCCCTGCGCTGGCAACCCGGCACCGGCGCCTGCACCGACCGAGCGCCCCCCCGCTGGGACCACCTGACGCTGGACGACGCCCTGGCCCACACGCTGTGCCAGAGCCCCAGCCTGCGCCAGGCCCTGGCCGATGTGGCCGAACAGAGCGCGGGCGTGGACATCGGCGACCTCGCGTCGCGCCCGCGCTGGAGCGCGAGCGCCGAATACAGCGGTGCCCGCAACTTCAATTCTTTCGGCCGTTCCGGCCGCACGCTCTCGGCCGGCCTGGGCCTGAGCTGGGTGCTGTTCGACTTCGGGCAGCGCAGCGCCAGCCTGCAGGCGGCCCGGCAGGCGCTGGCAGCGGCCTTGGCGGCGCAAGACAACACGCTGCTGGAGGCGGTGCGCGAGACGCTGCGGCTGTACAGCGACGGCGTGGTCGCCGCCGCGGCACTGGACGCGAGCCAGGAGGCCGAAGCCTCGGCCGAGCAAACCGCGGCGGCCGCACAGGCCCGCTACGAAGCCCAGGTGGGCAACCAGATCGAACGGCTGCAGGCCCAGACCGCGCTGGCCCAGGCCACGCTGGAGCGTGTGCGCGCCCAGGGCACCTGGGACAACGCACGCGGCCAACTGGCCCTGGCCCTGGGCGCCGACATCGCACAGGCGCTGCGGCTGGCCGACTGGGAGGCCTGGGCCCTGCAGCGCCCGGCCCCACCCGACTTGCAGGCCCTGCGGCAGGAAGCCCGTGAGCAACACCCTCGCCTGCGGTCGGCCCAGGCGCAGATCGATGCCCTGCGCGCCCGGCTGGACGCGGTGCGGGCCGACAGCCAAGGCAGCGTCAGCGTCAGCGCCAGCGGCGGCAACTCGCGCAACTGGGGCGCGGCCGGCCGCGGCAACATCCCCGCCGCCAACGCCGCCGTGGTGGCCAGCATCCCGCTGTTCAACGGCCGCGAGGCCGATGCCCAGGCGCGCCAGGTGCTGGCGCAGATCGCCTCGCGCGAAGCCGAACGCGAGACGGTGCAGCGCGACCTCGACCGCCAGATCTGGCAGGCCCACCAGGCCTGGCGCACCAGCCAGCAAAGCCTGCAGGCCAGCGAACGCCTGCTCGAATCGGCCACCGCCACCCAGCGCGTGGCGCAGGGGCGCTACAAAGCCGGCGTCGGTTCCATGCAGGACCTGCTGAATGCCCAGTCCACCCTGGCCGATGCGCGGCGCCAGCGGGTCAGCGCCTTGATGGAACAGCTGACCACCCAGACCCAGCTGAGCCTGGCGGCCGGCCGGGTGGGCCCCTTCGGCCCAACACCCTGGACCACCCGCCCCCGCTGACCCTCCACCGGCGACGGGCGAAAAAAAACGCCCCCGCAAGCGCAGGGGCGTTGATGGGCCGGAGCCGGTCGCCGATCAGAGCGACAGGTCTTCCACCGGGCAGGTCGGCTTGGGCTCGCAGCCGGTGCTGGTGTAGCCGCGGTCTTTCGTCCCCGGTGGTGCCGCCGCCGGAGCCGCCCGCCCCATGAAAAAAGCCCCGCAGTGCGGGGCTTTCCGGTGGCGGCCAGGGGCACTGCTCAGATCAGCGGCACGCCGGTCTTGCTCTGGATCTCTTCGCGCGTCACGCCGTCGGCCAGTTCCACCAGCTTCAGGCCCTCGGGCGTCACGTCCATCACGCCCAGGTCGGTGATGATGCGGTTGACCACGCCCTTGCCCGTCAGCGGCAGGGTGCATTCAGGCAGGATCTTCAGGTCGATGGTGCCGTCCTTCTTCTTGGCGACGTGCTCCATCAGAATGATCACGCGCTTGACGCCGGCCACCAGGTCCATCGCCCCGCCCATGCCCTTGACCATCTTGCCGGGGATCATCCAGTTGGCCAGGTCGCCCTGGCCGGTGACCTGCATGGCGCCCAGGATGGACAGGTTGATCTTGCCGCCGCGGATCATGGCAAAGCTGTCGTGGCTGCCGAAGATGGCCGAGCCTTTCATCGTGGTCACGGTCTGCTTGCCGGCGTTGATCAGGTCGGCGTCCACCTCGTCCTCATAGGGGAAGGGGCCGATGCCCAGCATGCCGTTCTCGCTCTGCAGCCACACCTCGACGTGCTCGGGCACGTGGTTGGCCACCAGCGTCGGGATCCCGATGCCGAGGTTCACATAGAAACCGTCTTGCAGTTCCTGGGCCGCGCGTGCGGCCATCTGGTCTTGGGTCCATGCCATGTTCGTTTCCTTTCGTGTTGGGGACAGAGCTGAAGGTCTGTCCCGCAAGAAAATTAGACCTTGCGTTCGCGGGTGGTGCGCTTTTCGATGCGCTTCTCGGGCGTGGGGTTGTGCACGATGCGGTGCACATAGATGCCGGGCAGGTGCACGTCGTCCGGCGCGATCTCGCCGGTCTCGACGATGCGCTCGACCTCGACGATGCAGACCTTGCCGGCCATGGCTGCGGCCGGGTTGAAGTTGCGCGCCGTCAGGTTGAAGCGCAGGTTGCCCGACTTGTCGGCCACGTCGGCCTTGACCAGCGCCACCTCGGGGAACAGCGCGTGTTCCATCACATAGGTCTCGCCGCCGAACTCGCGCAGTTCCTTGCCCTCGGCCACCAGGGTGCCGACACCGGTCTTGGTGAAGAAGGCCGGGATGCCGGCGCCGCCAGCGCGCAGCTTCTCGGCCAGCGTGCCCTGGGGCGTGAATTCCAGTTCGAGTTCACCGGCCAGGTACTGGCGCTCGAACTCCTTGTTCTCGCCCACGTAGGACGAAATCATTTTCTTGATCTGGCGCGTCTGCAGCAGCTTGCCCAGACCGAAGTCGTCCACGCCGGCGTTGTTGGAAATGGCGGTCAGGTTCTTCACACCCGAATCGCGCAGGGCGTCGATCAGGGCTTCGGGGATGCCGCAGAGGCCAAAACCGCCTACTGCTATCAGCTGACCATCGGCCACCACGCCCTGGAGGGCTTCGGCCGCGCTGGGATAGATCTTGTTCACGTGAAAAGACTCCAGTGGTTGAACAAACAGGGATCGAGACAATCGAGTGGCTGGACGATACTACGTATCCGCATACGTAGTTTGACCTAGAGACTAACCCGGACACCACCATGGACCAGATCGACTACCGCCTCGCTTTCGACCTGGCGCCGGTGGGCCTGGCGCTCTCGCGCCAGCGCACCATGGTGGACTGCAACCAGGCCCTGTGCGAGATGTTCGGCGCAGCGCGCGAGCAGCTCGTGGGCCAGAGTTTCCGCATCCTCTACCCCAGCGCGGACGAGTACGAGCGCACCGGCGCCCGCATCGTGCCCATCCTGGGCCGCGGCGGCACCTACGCGGACGAACGCATCATGCAGCGGGTGGACGGCCGCTTCAAGGGCGAGACCTTCTGGTGCCACGTGACCGGCCGCGCGCTGGACCCGGCCGACCCGCACGCCGCGGGCATCTGGAGCTTTGAAGACCTGAGCGCGCGCCGGCCGGTGGGCGCCGCGCTGACGCCGCGCGAGCGCGAAGTGGCCGCCTGCCTGATGGACGGCCTGACCAGCAAGGAAATCGGCAAACAGCTGGGCATCAGCCACCGCACGGTGGAAATCCACCGCGCGCGGCTGATGCGCAAGTACCAGGCGCACAGCACGCCCGACCTCGTGCACAGATTGATCGCGGGCAGCTGACGGCGATCCGGCGCCGGGCAGCCCCAAGCCGGATCAGCCCCATGGACCCGCCGAAGACCGGGCCCCTTCCCGGTCATGGGGCAGCGACCCGCGCAGCGGCGAAGCGTGGGGGCTGTCGGTTCACTGCGGCTGGTAACCGCTGGCCTGGATGATCTTTGCCCAGACCTCGCGGTAGGCCACTTCGCGCTTGCCCAGTTCGGCACCGCTCATGAAGCCCACGGTCAGGCCCATCGCGGTCAGCCGCTCCTTCACGTCGGGCATGGCCACCACCTTCTGCAGGCCGGCGGCCAGTTTGTCCAGCGCGGCCTTGGGCGTGCCGGCGGGCGCGAACAGGCCGTAGTAAGGCACTTCTTCAAAACCCTTGATGCCCAGTTCGGTGAAGGTGGGCACATCGGGCAGCGCCGCCTGGCGCTGGGTGCCCATGACGGCGGCCACGCGCAGCTTGCCGGCCTTGTGGTTCTCGATGAAGTCGGGCACCGAGCCCAC
>NZ_JASJOY010000218.1:0-1404 GCF_031426985.1 Hydrogenophaga sp. | reverse complement strand
GACAGCGCCACGATCACCAGCGTGGCCGAGGCCTTCCAGCCCGCGGCCGGCATGGACAGCGCCAGCGCGATGCCCAGCGGTATCTCCACCAGCAGCACGGCGCCAGAGAACTTCAGCTGGTTCCACAGCGCAGCGTGCAGGTCTTCGTCGCGCATCACGGCGGCGAACCATTCGGTGCCGACGAAGACGCGCCGCTCGGGCGAGATGATGTCCTGCACCGAGTAGTTCACCACCGTCATCAGCGGCAGGATGGCCGAGAAGGCCACGCAGATGAAGACCGGCAGGATCAGGAACCAGGCCTTCTGGTTCACGGGTTTGGTGGTCACGCTCATAGAGATTCCTTCGTGCTGCGCACTGCGGTGCGAGCTGGCTTGGGGCGGCCCGGCGCTGCGCTCATGCCATGAGCTCCTCGTTCTTGTAATAGCAGGTGTGTTCGCCCAGCACCTGCAGCCCCACGCGGTCGCCCACCGCGGGCGGCGTGGTGTCGGGTGCAATCCGCGCCTTGAGGGTCTGGCCCGCCACGTCGCAGGTCACCAGCAGGTAGGTGCCGATGTCCTGCACCTGGCGCACGGTGGCGGGCAAGGCACCGATCGCGCCGACCGGCACCAGCCGCAGGTATTCGGGGCGGATGCCCAGCTTGAGATCACCCGCGGGTAGCTCGCGGTCCGCGCTCAGGCCGAGGCCACCCACGCTGAGGGCGCCCTCGGCCACGTTCGCGGGCAGGAAGTTCATGCCCGGCGAGCCGATGAAGTGACCCACGAAGGTGTGGGCCGGCTGCTCGAACAAGGCCTCGGGCGTGCCCATCTGCACCACCTTGCCACGCGTCATCACCACCACCTGGTCGGCGAAGGTCAGCGCCTCCACCTGGTCGTGCGTCACGTAGATCAGGGTCAGCTTGAGCTCGTGGTGGATCTGCTTGAGCTTGCGGCGCAGCTGCCACTTCAGGTGCGGGTCGATCACGGTCAGCGGCTCGTCGAACAGCACGGCCGACACATCGGGCCGCACCAGACCACGGCCCAGCGAAATCTTCTGTTTCTGGTCGGCGCTCAGGCCGGCGGCGCGCATGTCGAGCTGGTGGCTCATCTCCAGCATCTCGGCGATCTGGCCCACGCGGGCCTGGATCTGGTGCGCCGGCACCTTGCGGTTCTTCAGCGGGAAGGCCAGGTTCTCCGCCACGGTCATGGTGTCGTAGATGACCGGGAACTGGAACACCTGGGCGATGTTGCGCTGCTGCGGCGTGGCGCGGGTCATGTCCTGGCCGTCGAACTTGACGCTGCCGTGCGACGGCACCAGCAGGCCGGACATGATGTTGAGCATGGTCGTCTTGCCGCAGCCCGAGGGGCCGAGCAAGGCGTAGGCGCCGCCGTCTTCGAAGCTCATCTTCAGCGGCAGCAGCGCGTAGTC
>NZ_JASJOY010000217.1:0-10109 GCF_031426985.1 Hydrogenophaga sp. | reverse complement strand
CCCATCATCTGCACCACCTCGTCGAGCGCGGTGCGGTGGTCGTAGGGGCCGGGCAGAAAGCCCTTGTGGCTCACATAGATGCAGCGCGGATTCACCTGGCTCAAGGCTTCGTAATCGAGCCCGTATTTCTTCATGGTGCCGGGCTTGAAGTTCTCGGCCACCACGTCCGCACTCGCGGCGAGCTTGCGCGCCACCGCCGCGCCCTCGGGCGTGTGCAGGTCGATCGCGATGCTCTTCTTGTTGCGGTTGAACATGGGAAAGAAGCCCGCGCCCGATCCCAGCAGGTGGCGCGTGCGGTCGCCATCGATGGGCTCGACCTTGATGACCTCGGCCCCCATGTCGGCCAGCACCATGCCGCAGGTGGGGCCCATGACCATGTGGGTGAATTCGACCACGCGCAGGCCCTTGAGCGGCTGCGGGGCGGTGGAAGCGGGGGCGGTGGACTCGTCGTTCATGGGTTCGGATGCGGTGTTCGGGGCGCCCATCATGCACACACCATCGTGGGGGTCTGCCCGGCGGGCAACATCGTCTTGGGCAGACCGGCTTTCCAGATGCTGCCGGCCAGGGTCTCGCCTTCGAACCACTGCGCCACCTCGGTGCGCAGCGCGAGCAGGCGGTCGAAATCCAACCCGGTGGGCTGGCCCATGCTGGCGAACAGGTAGGCCAGGTCTTCGGTGGCCACGTTGCCGCTGGCGCCGGGCGCGTGCGGGCAGCCGCCGATGCCGGCCAGGCAGGCGTCGAAGCGGGTCACGCCGGTCTGCCAAGCGGCGTAGACGTTGGCCAGGCCCAGGCCGCGCGTGTCGTGGAAGTGGCCGCAGCACAGGCGCTCGCCCACCAGGGCGCGGGCCTTTTCAAACAGGCGCTGCACCTGGGCCGGGTCGGCGTATCCCACGGTGTCGGCCAGGCTGACGCGGTCGGCGCCGGCGTCCAGCAGGGCCTGCATCAGGCGCAGCACTTCGCTCTCTTTCACCTCGCCCTGGATGGTGCAGCCGAAGGCCGTGCCCACGCCGCCTTCGATGATGCAGGACGAACCCGTGGCGTCACGCAGGGCGCGGATACGCGCCACCTCGGCCACCACCTCGTCGGGCGTCTTGCGCAGGTTGGCCAGGCTGTGCGCGTGGCTGGCCGACAGCGGCATCACCATCAGGTGCGCGCCGGTCTCCAGCGCGCGCTCGGCGCCCTTGAGGTTGGGCACCAGCACGGAGGTGACCAGCCCCGGCAGGGTCTTGGCGAAGGCCACCAGTTCGGCGGTGTCGGCCAGCTGCGGCAGCAGGCGCGCCGGCACGAAGGAGCCGACCTCAATCTCGCGCTGGCCGGCTTCATAGGCCTGGCGAATCCAGCTGAGCTTGTGTTCGGTGGGCAGCACGCGGGCGATGCTCTGCAGGCCGTCGCGCAGGCCCACTTCGCGGATCGTGATGGTGTTCATGTGTCGTCTCCAGTCCGGATCTGTCCGAGTAGGTGGAGTTTAGGATTCACCAAAATGCCGTAAAGCGGTATTTTGGAACCCGAAACATTCCCAAATGGAACACCATGCGCGACCTTGACCTGACCAGCCTGCGCCTGTTCGTCGCCGTGTGCGACACCCGCAACATCGCCCGCGCCGCCGCCGACGCCAGCCTGGTGGGCAGCGCGGTGAGCAAGCGCTTGGCCCAGCTGGAAGAGCAGTTGGGCACGCCGCTGCTGGTGCGCCGCCGCCACGGCGTGGAGCCGACGCCGGCCGGCGAGAGCCTGCTGGAGCACGCGCGCGAACTGCTGCTGGGCGCGCAGCGCATCGAACGCGACATGGCCGCGTTCGCGGCCGGGGTGCGCGGCCAGGTGCGGGTGCTGGCCACGGCGTCCGTCATGGCCGAGCAGCTGGCCGACGACGTGGCCGACTTCCTGGCCATGCCCGAGCACGAAGGCATTCGCGTGGAGCTGGAGGTACGCACCAGCCCGCAGGTGGTGCAGGGCATCCGCGACGGCGTGGCCTCGCTGGGCATCTGCTGGAAAAGCCCGCACGGCGCCGACCTGCGCGGGCTCGACAGCGCGCCCTACCGCGAAGACCGGCTGGGCCTGGTGATGCCCGCCAACCACCCGCTGGCCGGCCGCGAGCGGCTGCGTTTTGCCGAGGCGCTGGACTGGGACTACGTGGGCCTGCCGGTCAACAGCGCGGTGCAGGCGCTGATGGTGCGCGCCGCGGCCGAGATGGGCCGGCACCTCAAGTACCGCATGATCGTGACCGACTTCGAGGCCGCGCTGCGCGTGGTGCGCACCCAGCTGGCGATCAGCGTGATCCCGATGGAGGTCGCGCTGCCGCGCGCGGCGGCCTATGGCCTGCGCGTGGTGCCGCTGGATGAGCCCTGGGCCGAACGCGAGTTCGCGATCTGCTTTCGGGGCGCGGGAGCGCTCACGCCCGCGGCGCGGTTGCTGCTGGAGCACTTGAGCAACACACCCAGCCCAGGCCAGCGCGGAACCGGCTCTGCCGGGCCGCAGATGGCGCCCCCTTGAGGGGGTGACGCCGAAGGCGGCGCGGGGGTGCTTCATGCTCTTTGTTGCAGCTCGGCGAACGACACCAGCTCGCCCGCGATGGCGCTGGCCGCCACCGTGGCCGGGCTGGTCAGCCAGACCTGGCCCGGGCCGCTGCGGCCGGGGAAGTTGCGGTTGATGGCGCTGATCGTCACTTGCGTGGCCTCGGTGGACGAGCCCGGACCGCAGTTGGCGCAGGCGCCGCAGGCCGGGGCCAGCAGCTGCGCGCCCACGGCGTCGAACGCGGCGAGGTAACCCCGCTGCTCGCAATACGCGCGCACGTCGGCGGTGCCGAACTGCAGGTACAGCGTCACGCCCTCGGGCACCTTCAGCCCGCGCGCCGCGGCCCAGGCCAGCACCGCGTGGTAGGCGTCGAAGTCCTCGCGTTTGCCCGCGGTGCACGAACCGCCGTAGACGATCTGCGGCTTCACGCGTTCGCCCAGTTCGGCCAGCGGCACGCCGTGGCCGGGGTCGCCCGGCCGCGCCACCATCGGGCTGAGCACCGAACAGTCCACACCGATCACCTGCGCATACGCCGCGCCGGGGTCGCTGCACATCCAGGGCTCTACACGGAAGTCCACGCCGCGGCGTTCGCGCAGGAAACGCACGGTCTCGGCGTCGGGCGCGACCAGGCCGGTGAAACCGCCCAGCTCGGCCGTCATGTTGGTCAGCGTGGTGCGCTCGTCGGTGGACAGGGCCGCCACGACAGGCCCGGCGAATTCGAACACCTTGCCCACACCGGCGCCGGCGCGGATGTCGGCACGCGCCAGCAGGTGCAGCACCACGTCTTTCGCGCTCACGCCGGCGGGCAGCACACCGTTCAATTCCACGCGCAGCACCTCGGGCACGGTCAGGCGCACGGCGCCGGTGACGAAGGCGTTGGCCATGTCGGTGGTGCCCACGCCGAAGGCCACGCAACCCAGCGCACCGCTGTGCGGCGTGTGCGAATCGGTGCCCACGATCAGCTGGCCCGGCAGCGCGTACCGCTCGGCCACCAGGGCGTGCGAGATGCCTTCGGAGCCCGCACCCCAGACGGTGCCTTCGGGGTCCAGCGGGTCGCCGGCCAGGTAGCCGTGCTGGCGCAGGCCGTGGCGCCGCACGAAGGCGCGGTGCGCCCGCGAGAGGTGGCGCGCGTGGCCCAGCAGGTTCTGCCCCAGGTGCACCGGGCTGCGGTCGGCGTAGGACAGGTGGTCTTCGAACGCGAGGATGCTGCCGGGGTCGTGCAGCGCGAGGCCGTCGCCGAAGCTGTGGTCCAGCAAGTGGGCGCACATGCCGGTGTAGTACTCGTGGATGAAGCGGCGGTCGGCGCGCACAAAGGCTCCCTGCCCCGGCACCAGCGCATCGCCGGTGTCGGGCGTGGCGAGCAGGTGGCGTTCAAGGATTTTCTGGAACAGGGTTTTCGGGGCAGCTTCGTGCGGGGGCAGCGGCACGGGCGCCGCGCCGGCCATGCGCGCGCGGCCGAAGCGCAGCAGCCCGCCGTGCCGCAGGACGCTGGCGGCCAGCGCATCGCGCCCGGCCACCAGCTCGTCCAGCGGAATCGGCTCGCCGCGCTGGATGCGCTCGACCAGGCTGAAATCGGTCGAGGTGAACAGGCCCACGTTGTCGGCGTTCTGGCGGTAGATGCGCTCGAAGCTCTCGGCGATCACCAGCCGGATGCCGGCCGCGCGCTCGGCCACCGGGCTGTGCTCGCGCGACGAGCCTTTGCCGTAGCGCGCGCCCGCCACCGTGACGACAAAGCGCCCCTGCCGCACCGCGTTGACGCCGATGGGCAGCTGGTCACCGGCCTTGAAGCCCACGTAGGGGTGGCGGCCCAGCTCATCGTCGAAATGCACCAGCACCGGGATGGGCGTGATCTCGTCGGTGGACACGCTCTCGCGCAGCGGCCCGGCCTCGACCAGCGCCAGGTCGCGCCCGGCGAGCTGGGCGGTGACCAGGGCCGGATCGGTGCTCAGGAACAGCAGGCGGCCGTCGAAACGGAGGGTGTCGGTCGGTGCAGGCGCGTGGGACATGGCAGCGCACTCTAGGGGCGGTCCCGTCGCAGCGCCAGCGCCGGTTCGGCACAGGGGGCATGCCGTGGCGCGATGTCCGGAAAGACCCTGAGCGTCTGCGCCTAGGCGTACAGCGCCTGGGTGGCCGCCAGTTGCTCGCGCAGCGCCCGGCGCAGGGCCACGGGCGCCAGCACCTCGACCTCCGCACCGAAACCCAGCAGGTGGCGTGCGCCGTGTTCGATGGACTCAATGGACAGCAGCACCACGGTCCAGCCTTCGCGCGCCGGGCCGGCCGGTGCATCGGGCACACGCGCGAACGGCGTGCGCGCGTTCAACAGCCAGCCCATGGCCCGCGGCGACACGGCCACGCGCACCTGCAAGCGCTGCAGCCCGGCCTCGAACCGCGCGGCCGACGCCTGCCAGTGGTGGGCGAGGTCGAAGCCGGCCGGGCGTTTGAAGCGGGTGCCGGTGGTGCGCAGCGACCGGATCGCGCCCAGGCGGTAGGTGCGCGCCTCGGTCCTCCCCTGGGTGCGCGCCGCCAGGTACCAGGTGCCGGCCTTGAGCACCAGGCCCAGCGGTTCGAGCACGCGTTCGGCCTGGCCGCGCCAGCTTTCGTAGCGCACGGCGATGCGCTGCGCCTGCCACACCGCCTGGGCCACCTCGCGCAGGTGGTCGGGCGTTTCGCGCACGCGGTACCAGTCCACCGGATCGATGTGCAGGCGCGCGCCCACGCGGTCGGCCTGCTCGCGCCATTCGGGCGGCAGGCTGGCCACCAGCTTCAGTCGTGCCGAGGCCGCTGGCGCGCCCAGCCCCAGGTCGGTGGCGGCGCCCGGCAGGCCCGCGAGCAGCAGCGCCTGCGACTCGGGCTCGGTCAGCCCGGTGAGCTGCGTGCTCCAGCCCTCGCGCAGCTGAAAGCCCCCCTGGCGCCCGCGTTCGCCCCAGATAGGCACACCGGCCGCCGAGAGCTGGTCGATGTCGCGCAGGACGGTGCGCACCGACACCTCCAGCGACCGCGCCAGCACGGGCGCGCTCAGGCGGCCCTGCGCTTGCAGGAGCATCAGGATGGACAACAGGCGGCTGGCTTTCATGTCAGTGGCGCCCGGCCGCCCGAAACCGCTGGTGCGCCCCCTCGGGGGGCAGCGAACGAAGAGCGCGTGGGGGTTGTTTCATCCTGGGTTTTGGGGGCGGCGTTCTCATACATGACATGAGGTGGCATGTTATGGCAGGCACCATGGCCCCACCTCAACAAGACATCCGCCCACCCCATGACATGGTTCACCCTGGCCCACACGGCCCACCTCTGGCTGTTCTTTCTGCTGGTGCTCGGCATCATCGCGCTGCCGGGCATGGACATGGCCTTCGTGCTCGGCAGCACGCTGGTGGACGGTCTCAAAGGGGGGCTGGCCGCCATCGCCGGCGTGGTGGCCGGTGGGGTGGTGCACACCGCGATGGCCAGCCTGGGCGTGGGCCTGGCGCTGCAGGCGGTGCCCGGCCTGTTCCCCCTGCTGCTCAGCGCCGGGGCGCTGTACCTGGTGTGGATCGGCGGGTCGCTGGTGCGTGGCGCAGCGGCGCTGGGCGAGCTGGGTGCCGCGCCGTCACGCCCGCTGGCCGCGACCTTCCGCCAGGGGCTGCTGACCTGCCTGCTCAACCCCAAGGCCTACCTGTTCATGGTGGCGGTGTTCCCGCAGTTCGCGCGCCCCGAACACGGCCCGCTCGCCGCGCAGGCCGTGGCGATGGGGGCCATCATCGCGGCGACACAACTGGCGGTCTACGGCGCGGTGGCGCTGGGCGGTGTGCACGTCAAGGCCTGGCTGCGGGGCAGCGGGCGCACCCAGGTCTGGGCCGGTCAGGCCGTGGGCGGGCTGCTGGTGGCCGGCGGCCTGTGGACGCTGTGGCAAGGCTGGATGCACTGAGGCCTTCCACCCCACCGCCCCCCGCGCAGCGGGTCAGGCCGGCGCCCGCAAGGCCTCGATCAGCGCCTGCACCGCGCGCAGCCGCGGCGTCTTGCGCAGCGCGTACACGCACAGCTGGCGCTCCGCCCAGGCCTCGTCGAGCGCGCGGCGCACGAAACGGCGGGTGCCGGCGTAGGCCGAGGCGGCGCTGGCCGGCACGACCGCGATGCCCAGGCCCGCCTCGACCATGCGGCACACCGCGTCGAAGCTGTTGACGGTGACCGCAAACGAGATAGGCCGGTGCAGCGCGGCGGCGCGCTGGCTCAGGGTCTGGTGCAGCGAACCGCCGACCTGCACGCCCACCAGCGGGTGGTCCAGCACCTGGGCAAAGCTCAGCGTGCGCTGGCGCGCCAGCGGGTGGCCGGCGGGGAGAACGACCATGAGCGGGTCGTCCGCAAAGGCCCAGGTCTCGATGCCCGGCGGCGCGTCGGTCTGCACCGCCACGCCCACGTCGGCGCGGTCGTCCAGGCAGGCGCGCAGCACATCGGCGGTGTTGCCTTCTTGCAGGCGCACGCTCACGCGCGGGTAACGCCCGTGCAGCGCCTGCAGGCGCTCGGGCAGGGCACCGATCACGGCCGAGGGGTTGGCCCAGAGGCGCACGGTGCCGGCCACCTCGTCGCCCAGGGCCTGCACGTCGCCGGCGAGTTGCTGCAGTTCGTGGTCGATGCGTTCGGCCCGGGCCAGCACCAGGCGCCCGGCGTCCGTCAGGGCGATGCCGCGCGGCGAACGCACCAGCAGCGCCCCGCCGAGCGCGGCCTCCAAGTCGGCCAGGCGGCGGCTCAGGGCCGAGGGGGCGATGTGCTCGCACGCGGCGGCGCGGGCGATCGAGCCTTCGCGCGCCACGGCGGTGAACAGCTGCAGGTTGTAGGCGTCGAGCGGGCGGGACATGGCGCTTGCCATGATAGGTCGCGCTGCCGCCGGATGATTACATCCATAAAAGTCACAGATAAACCCAAAAATAGCCGACGAATCAAGCCACAAGTCTCGAATACAGTGCGGGCATGGAAAAACCTCGCGCGGTGCTCTTTGACGCTTTTGGCACGCTGTTCGATGTCTACAGCGTGGGCCTGCTGGCCGAACAGCTGTTCCCCGGCCAGGGCGCGCGGCTGGCCACCGTCTGGCGCGACAAGCAGATCGAATACACGCGCCTGGTGACCACCAGCGACCACGGTGCGCACTACCGCCCGTTCTGGGAACTGACCCAGGCCGCGCTGGCCTACGCGATCAAGCTGGTCGAGCCGGCGGCGCGCGGCGACTGGGCGGCCTACGAGGCCAGGGCCACGCAGCTGATGAACCAGTACCGCAGCCTCAGCGCCTTCCCCGAAAACCGCGAGGTGCTGCAGGCGCTCAAGAGCCGCGGCATCGTCACCGGCATCCTGAGCAACGGCGAGCCGCAGATGCTTGGCATCGCGGTGCGCAGCGCCGGGCTCGACGGCCTGCTCGACCACGTGATCAGCGTGGACGGCATCCGCAAGTACAAAACCCACCCCGACGCCTATGCGCTGGGCGAGCAGGCCACGGGCCTGCCCCGCCGCCAGATCGTGTTCGTCAGCAGCAACGCCTGGGACGCGCTGGCCGCGACCTGGTTCGGCTACCGCACGCTGTGGGTGAACCGGCAGAATCTGCCGTTTGAAGAGCTGGACACCCAGCCGACCCGCACGGCCACGAACCTGCGCGATGTGCTCGAAATGCTATGAACACCCCCCTGCGCCGCTTCGCGTCTTGACCTGACGCCCCTCATTGCCACTTGTTTTGTTTTTCTAGGAGTCATTCGATGTCTGATCGCACCCAAGTCCACGGTCTGCAGGTTTCCACCGACCTGTACCAGTTCATCAACGAGCAGGTCCTGCCCGGCACCGGCGTGAGCGCCGAGAGTTTCTGGAAGGGCTTCGACAGCATCGTGGCCGACCTGGCCCCGAAGAACGCCGCCCTGCTGGCCGAGCGCGACCGCCTGCAGACCGAGCTGGACACCTGGCACAGCGCCAACCCCGGCCCGGTGCGCGACATGGTGGCCTACCGCCAGTTCCTGGAAACCATCGGCTACCTGGTGCCCGAGCCCAGGAAGGTCAAGGCCACCACGAAGAACGTGGACGACGAGCTGGCCACCCAGGCCGGCCCGCAGCTGGTGGTGCCCATCCTGAACGCCCGCTACGCGCTGAACGCCGCCAACGCGCGCTGGGGCAGCCTGTACGACGCGCTGTACGGCACCGACGTGATCAGCGAAGACAAGGGTTGCGAGAAGGTGGGCAAGAAGGGTGGCTACAACCCCAAGCGCGGCGCCAAGGTCATCGAATACGCGCGCTATGTGCTCGACCGTTGCGCCCCGCTGAAGAAGGGTTCGCACGTCGGTTCGACCGGCTACAAGGTCAACAAGGACGGTGAGCTGGTCGTCGGCCTGGCCGAAGGCGGCACCAGCAAGCTGGCCGACAAGGCCCAGTTCATCGGCTTCCAGGGCGAGGCCAAGGCCCCCAGCGCCGTGCTGCTCAAGCACAACGGCCTGCACCTGGAAATCCAGATCAACCGCGCCACCGCCATCGGCAAGAGCGACGCCGCCGGCGTGAGCGACCTGGTGGTCGAAGCCGCGCTGTCGACCATCCTGGACCTGGAAGACTCCGTGGCCGCGGTGGACGCCGAAGACAAGGTGCTGGCCTACCGCAACTGGCTGGGCATCCTGCAGGGCACGCTGGTCGAGTCGTTCGAGAAGGGCGGCAAGACGCTCACGCGTGGCCTGAACGCCGACCGCGAGTACACCGGCGCCAACGGCAAGACCGTGCGCCTGCACGGCCGCTCGCTCATGTTCGTGCGCAACGTGGGCCACCTGATGACCAACCCCGCCGTGCTGTGGGGCGCCGAAGGCAAAGAGATCCCCGAAGGCATCCTGGACGCGATGGTCACCACCACCATCGCCATGCACGACATCAAGAAGAGCAAGAAAGACGCGATCCGCAACTCGCGCAAGGGCTCGGTCTACATCGTCAAGCCCAAGATGCACGGCCCCAAGGAAGTGGCCTTCGCCTGCGAACTGTTCGGCCGCGTCGAGCAGGTGCTGGGCCTGGCCGACAGCACAGTCAAGCTGGGCATCATGGACGAGGAGCGCCGCACCTCCGTCAACCTCAAGGCCTGCATCGAAGCCGCGGCCAGCCGCGTGGCCTTCATCAACACCGGCTTCCTGGACCGCACCGGCGACGAGATGCACACCGCCATGCAGGCCGGCCCCATGATCCGCAAGGGCGACATGAAAAGCAGCGCCTGGATCGCGGCCTACGAGCAGAACAACGTGCTGGTGGGCCTGTCCTGCGGCCTGCGCGGCAAGGCGCAGATCGGCAAGGGCATGTGGGCCATGCCCGACCTGATGGCCGAGATGATGAAGCAGAAGATCGGCCACCCCAAGGCCGGTGCCAACACCGCCTGGGTGCCCTCGCCCACCGGCGCCACGCTGCACGCCCTGCACTACCACCAGGTGCTGGTGTCCGACGTGCAGAAGGAGCTGGAGAAGGTCAAGGCCGACAAGCTGCGCGACGACCTGCTGACCGGCCTGCTGACCGTGCCGGTGAGCGCCAACCCGAACTGGACCGAGGCCGAAAAGCAGGCCGAACTGGACAACAACATCCAGGGCATCCTGGGTTACGTGGTGCGCTGGGTCGACCAGGGCGTGGGCTGCTCC
>NZ_JASJOY010000216.1:0-8886 GCF_031426985.1 Hydrogenophaga sp. | reverse complement strand
AGTACGAGATGGAAGTGGTGCGCGACAAGGCGGACAACTGCATCATCGTCTGCTCGATCGAGAACCTGGACCCGATGGGCGTGCACACCGGCGACTCGATCACCGTGGCCCCCGCCCAGACGCTGACCGACAAGGAATACCAGATCCTGCGCAACGCCTCGCTGGCCGTGCTGCGCGAGATCGGCGTGGACACCGGCGGTTCCAACGTGCAGTTCTCCATCAACCCGGCCGACGGCCGCATGGTGGTGATCGAGATGAACCCGCGCGTGTCGCGTTCGTCGGCCCTGGCGTCCAAGGCCACCGGCTTCCCGATCGCCAAGGTGGCAGCCAAGCTGGCCATCGGCTACACGCTGGACGAGCTGCGCAACGAGATCACCGGCGGCGCGACCCCGGCCTCGTTCGAGCCCTCGATCGACTACGTGGTGACCAAGATCCCGCGTTTTGCGTTCGAAAAATTCCCGACCGCCGACAGCCGCCTGACCACGCAGATGAAGAGCGTGGGCGAGGTGATGGCCATGGGCCGCACCTTCCAGGAGTCGTTCCAGAAAGCCCTGCGCGGCCTGGAAGTGGGCGTGGACGGCATGAACGAAAAGACCCAGGACCGTGAAATCCTGGAGCGCGAGCTGGGCGAGCCCGGCCCGGAACGCATCTGGTACGTGGGCGATGCCTTCGCCGCCGGCTGGACCCTGGCCGAGGTGCATCAGTTCACCAAGATCGACCCCTGGTTCCTGGTGCAGATCGAAGAGATCGTGAAGATCGAGCTGCAGCTGGAGCAGACCAGCCTGGAGGCGCTGGACGCCGACACGCTGCGCGGCCTGAAGAAGAAGGGCTTCTCGGACCGCCGCCTGGCCAAGCTGCTCAAGACCACCGACGCCGCCGTGCGCGCGCGCCGCATCGCGCAGAACATCCGCCCGGTCTACAAGCGGGTGGACACCTGCGCGGCCGAGTTCTCGACCGACACCGCCTACCTGTATTCGACCTACGAAGGCCACGGCGACGGCGAGTGCGAAGCCGAGCCGACCAACAAGAAGAAGATCATGGTGCTGGGTGGTGGACCGAACCGCATCGGCCAGGGCATCGAGTTCGACTACTGCTGCGTGCACGCCGCGCTGGCCATGCGCGAAGACGGGTACGAGACCATCATGGTCAACTGCAACCCGGAAACCGTGTCCACCGACTACGACACCAGCGACCGCCTGTACTTCGAGCCGCTGACGCTGGAAGACGTGCTGGAGATTGTCGACAAGGAAAAGCCGACCGGCGTGATCGTGCAGTACGGCGGCCAGACGCCGCTGAAGCTGGCGCTGGGCCTGGAGGCCGCGGGCGTGCCCATCATCGGCACCAGCCCCGACATGATCGACGCCGCCGAAGACCGTGAGCGCTTCCAGAAGCTGTTGCACGAACTGGGCCTGCGCCAGCCGCCCAACGCCACGGCGCGCACCGAACCCGAAGCGCTGGAAAAGGCCGCCGCTCTGGGCTACCCGCTGGTGGTGCGTCCCAGCTACGTGCTGGGCGGCCGCGCGATGGAAATCGTGCACGAGCAGCGCGACCTGGAGCGCTACATGCGCGAAGCGGTGAAGGTGAGCAACGATTCGCCGGTGCTGCTGGACCGCTTCCTGAACGACGCCATCGAATGCGACGTGGACGCGGTGCGTGACACGGCGGGCCGCGTGTTCATCGGTGGCGTGATGGAACACATCGAGCAAGCCGGCGTGCACTCCGGTGACTCCGCCTGCTCGCTGCCGCCGTACTACCTGAGCAAAGCCACGGTGGAAGAGCTCAAGCGCCAGACCGCCGCCATGGCCGAAGGCCTGAACGTGGTGGGCCTGATGAACGTGCAGTTCGCGATCCAGGAGAAGGAAGAAAACGGCGTCAAGACCGACGTGATCTTCGTGCTGGAAGTGAACCCCCGCGCCTCGCGCACGGTGCCGTTTGTCTCCAAGGCCACGGGCGTGCAGCTGGCCAAGGTGGCGGCGCGCTGCATGGCCGGCCAGACGCTGGACCAGCAGGGCATTGGCGCCGAGGTGAACCCGCCGTACTTCAGCGTGAAGGAAGCCGTGTTCCCGTTCGTGAAGTTCCCGGGCGTGGACACCATCCTCGGCCCCGAGATGAAGTCCACCGGCGAGGTGATGGGCGTTGGCAAGACCTTCGGGGAAGCCTTCGTCAAGAGCCAGCTGGGTGCGGGCACCAAGCTGCCGCAGTCGGGCAAGGTGTTCCTGACGGTGAAGAACGGCGACAAGCCGCGCGCCGTGGAAGTGGCGCGCCAGCTGGTGGCCATGGGCTTCGAGCTGGTGGCCACCCGTGGCACGGCCGCGGCCATCGAGGCGGCGGGCGTGCCGGTCAAGACGGTGAACAAGGTGACCGAAGGCCGCCCGCACATCGTGGACTCGATCAAGAACAGCGAGATCTCGCTGGTGATCAACACGGTGGAAGAGCGCCGCAACGCGATCACCGATTCGCGCGCGATCCGCACCTCGGCCTTGCTGGCCCGGGTGACGACCTTCACCACCATCGCGGGCGCCGAAGCGGCCGTCGAAGGCATGAAGTACATGAACAGCCTGGGCGTGATTTCGGTGCAGGAAATGCACCAGCAGCTGGCCGCCGCCTGAACGCGGTCGCGGGGCGGCCGATCCGGGGCAAACCCCGGGCCGGTCTCCGCGTGTTTTGCCGTGGGACCGGGGCATAATCCGGTGCAGTTTCACCGCCGATCGGCAACGTTCGGCGGTTTCCTTTTGTCCCGGGCAGAAACCTCACGCAGCCTGCCCGATGCGTATCCCGGAGTGATTGCCATGTCCACCTATCCCATCACCAAACGCGGCGCCGAAATGCTCAAGGCCGAGCTGCACAAGCTCAAGACCGTGGAGCGCCCCGGTGTGATCCAGGCGATCGCCGAAGCCCGTGCCCAGGGCGATCTGAGCGAAAACGCCGACTACGACGCTGCCAAGGAACGCCAGGGTTTCATCGAAGGCCGCATCGCCGAGGTGGAGGGCAAGTTGTCGGCGGCCCAGGTGATCGACCCCACCTCGCTGGACGCCGGCGGCCGCGTGGTGTTCGGTGCCACGGTGGACCTGGAAGACGAAAACAGCGGCTCGGCCGTGACCTACCAGATCGTGGGTGAGGACGAGGCCGATCTGAAGAAGGGCCTGATCAACATCAGCAGCCCGATCGCGCGCGCGCTGATTGGCAAAGAAGAGGGCGACGTGGCCGAGGTACAGGCGCCCGGTGGCGTGCGCCGTTATGAAGTGGTGGCCGTCCGCTACCAGTGAGGCCGTTCATGCGGCAGCGGCTGGCGGTCTTCCTGGCGGCCCTCTGGTGGGGCGGCATCTCGGGCCTGAGCTTCGTGGCGGTGCCCGTGCTGTTCGCTCGGCTGGGTGCGCCGGTGGCGGGGCCGGTCGCCGCACAGCTGTTCTCGCTGCAGTGCTGGGCGGGGCTGGGGATCGGTCTGGCCTTGCTGCTGGTGCTGCGTCGCGCGCGGGCCGATGCGCAGTTCCCGCTGGCAGGTGAAGCGGTGGACCCGCAACGGCTGGCACAGATGCAGCGCGTGCTGGGCACCATGGGGTGTGTGCTGGGCGCCATGCTGCTGGCGCTGGTGCAGGAATTTGGCGTGGCGCAGCAAATCGTCACCGCCCGCGCCACCGGCGGCGACCTGCGCCTGTGGCACGGTCTGGGCACGCTGATGGTGCTGGGTCAGTGGCTGTGCGCCGGCGCCACGCTGTGGCGCCTTTCCAGGTAACCCCCCCGCGCCGCCTGCGGCGTCACCCCCCAGGGGGCGGCACTGGCGGCCCGGCAAAGCCGGTTCCGCGGTGCCCTGGATTGAAGTCCGTTCGCGCCGGGCGGGTTACTTCGCCCGTTCCGCGCTTTCCAATGTGTTCACCATCAACATCGTGATGGTCATGGGACCAACGCCTCCCGGCACCGGGGTGATGTAGCTCGCCACTTCCTTGACGCCGGCGAAGTCCACGTCGCCGCAGAGCTTGCCTTCGTCGTTGCGGTTCATGCCCACGTCCAGCACCACGGCGCCGGGCTTGACCATGTCGGCCGTCAGCACGTTGCGCTTGCCCACGGCGGCGACGATCACGTCGGCCTGCAGGGTCATGGCCTTGAGGTCCTTCGTCCCGCTGTGGCAGATGGTGACGGTGGCGTTCTGCTGCAGCAGCATCATGGCCATGGGCTTGCCCACGATATTGCTGCGGCCGATGACGACCGCGTGCTTGCCCTTGAGGTCGTAGCCGATGCTTTCCAGCATCTTCATGCAGCCGTAGGGCGTGCAGGGCCAGAAGCCGGGCAGGCCGGTCATGAGCGCGCCGGCGCTGGCGATGTGGAAACCGTCCACGTCCTTCTCGGGCGAGATGGCTTCGATCACGCGCTGGGCGTTTATGTGGGCGGGCAGCGGCAATTGCACCAGGATGCCGTGGATGCTGGCGTCATTGTTCAGCGCGTCGACGCGGGCCAGCAGTTCGGCCTCGGTCATGGTGGCGGGCCAGGTTTCCAGCACCGAGTGCATGCCGGTGTCTTCGCAGGCCTTGACCTTGTTGCGCACATAGACCTGGCTGGCCGCGTTGTCACCGACCAGGATGACGGCCAGCCCGGGCGTGATGCCTTTGGCCTTGAGGGCGGTCACACGCGTGCCGACGTCGGCGCGGAGCTGTTTGGAAAGGGCGTTGCCATCGATCAGTTGGGCGGTCATGGTGATGCAGCGGTGGAGGGGGAAATGGAAACGCCCGCCGGGGAGGGCGGGCGTTGGTGTGGGGTTGGGGGCGTCAGGCCTTGGCGGGGGTCTGGCCCAGCGCGATCTTGAGCAGGTCGGCCACGGTGTTGGCTCCGAGCTTTTCCATGATGTTGGCGCGGTGCGCTTCGACGGTCTTGATGCTGATGCCCAGGTCGTCGGCGATCTGCTTGTTCAGGCGGCCGGCGACGATGCGTTCGAGCACCTGGGCTTCGCGGCTGGTGAGCTTGGAGAGCAGGGCGTCGCGGCTGGCGGCCTGCTGGTGGGTGGCGAAGGCGTCCTTGGCCTTGTCCAGCATGCGTTCCACCAGCTGCAGCAGCTGGTCTTCCTTGAAGGGTTTCTGGATGAAGTCCAGCGCGCCCTTTTTCATGGATTCGACCGCCATGGGCACGTCGCCGTGGCCGGTGATGAAGACGATGGGCAAGGGCGACTGGCGTTCGATCAGCTTTTCCTGCAGTTCCATGCCGGTCATGCCGCCCATGCGGATGTCGGCGATGAGGCAGGCCACTTCACGGGCGTCGTAGCGGCTGAGGAAGGCTTCGGCGGATTCGAAGCAGCGGACGCGGTAGTCCTTGCCTTCGAGCAACCATTGCAGGGAGTCACGAACCGCCTCGTCGTCATCGACCACGTAGACGCTGCCTTTTTTGGGGATCAAACTCATCTCGTTCTTTCGGTATCCGACGACGTCACTGCGGTGGGATCTGGCGTTGTCCCGGGTGCTGGCAAGCGGGAAATCACGGGTATCCAGAAGCTGAAGCAGCAGCCCACCACCTCTTCCCCATTGTAGATGTTCTCCACCCGCATCCGGCCGTGGTGCGACTCGACGATGCTGCGGCACAGCTTGAGGCCGATGCCCATGCCTTCGCTCTTGGTGCTGTAGAAGGCTTCGTAGATGCGCTCGATCATTTCGGCCGGCACGCCCTTGCCGGAGTCGCGCACCGAGAACTCGACCACGTCCTGCTCGTCCACGCGGCGCGGGCCCACGCGCAGTTCCACGTAGCGTTCGCCGGGCAGGCGGCCGGCCTGCGCGATGGCCTCGCCCGCGTTCTTGAGCAGGTTGATCAGCACCTGCTCGATCAGGATCGGATCGACCATCAGGCTGGGCAGGCGCGCGGCCACATAGGGCGACAGGCGCACCTGCTGGCGGCGAAGTTCGATATCTGCCAGCTCGATCGCGTTGCTCACCATGGTGGGCACGTCCGAAGGCATCGGGTTGGGTTCGCTGCGCTTCACGAAGGCCTTGATGCGCTGGATGATCTGGCCCGCGCGCTGCGCCTGCTTGGCGGTTTTTTCCAGCGCGCCGAGCAGGTCTTCTTCCGAAATGCGCTGCTCGTGCAGGCGCGAGATCATGCCGTTGCAGTAGTTGCTGATGGCGGTCAGCGGCTGGTTGAGCTCGTGCGCCACGCTGGACGCCATTTCACCCATGGTGATCAGGCGGCTGGCGGTCTGGGCTCGTTCGTTCTGCAGCGCGGCCTGGGCTTCGGCGTTGCGTCGCGGTGTGATGTCGCTGGCGATCACCATCTGGGCCAGGCGGCCGTCCACCCAGGTCAGGTAACGGGTGCGCACCTCCAGCCAGCGGTCGAGCTCTTCCACAAACACTTCAGCGTTTTCCGCGCCCGCATCGGTCAGTGCGTCGGTGGGCATGCCGGCGAAAGCGTCCACCGCATCGCCGTGGTCCGACGGCGGGGTCGGGGATGTGCCCGCCAGTTCCACCAGCTGGCGGTGGCCCTGGCCGCGGGTGCCGAACCACAGCCGGTACATCTTGTTGGCAAACAGCATTTCGTCGCTGCCCAGCGGCGCCACCGACACCGCCGAGTCCAGCGACTCCAACACGGTGGTGAAGCGTTCGTAGGAGGCCGACAGCTCTTCGCGGATGCGCTTGGGTTCGGTGATGTCCGTCATCGAGGTCATCCAGCCCGTCTGGATGCCCTTGGGGTCGATCAGCGGTGACACGTACATGCGCGCGTCGAAGATGCTGCCGTCGCGCCGTTGCACGCGCACTTCGAAACCGCCGGGGGTGGAGCGGCCGCTGATTTCATCGTCGAGCCGGGCCGCCAGCTGTTCGTGGTCTTCGTCGGGCCAATAGGGGAAGGGCGCGGTGCGGCCCACCAGTTCGGCCTCGGTCCAGCCCGTCATGGAGCAGAAGGCCGGGTTGACGTAGCTGATGCGGCCTTGCATGTCCAGTGCGCGCATGCCGGTGAGCATGGAGTTTTCCATTGCTCGGCGGAAGTTGGTTTCGGCCACCAGCGCCTGCTGCGCCTGCACGCGCTTGCGGGTGTGGCGCCAGGTGCCCAGCAGCATCCAGACGGTGAGGGCAGAGAGCGCGCCGATCACCCAGAAGAAGCCAGACCCGACGATGTCTTGCGAGGTGCGGTAGCCCTGGGCCTTGAGCAGCAGGCCGTTGCCCACAGGGGAGACCGGTACCTCGTGTTCCAGCGGCTGGGCCGACCAGGGCAGCAGCCGCAGCACGCCGCCCGGGGTCTGCAGGCTGCCAGCCAGCACGCGGCCGCGGTCGTCCAGCAGGGCCACGGCGTAGCGCGCCATGATTTCGGGCGGCATGCCAAAGCGCATCAGACCATCCACCGAGTACTCGCCCATGACGGTGCCGGCAAAGCGGCCCTGTTCGGTCAGCGGCACCTGCAGCATCAGCGTTGCCTGGCGCGGGTCTTCGCCCAGCGGGCGCGAATAGATGGGCTGGCGCAGATCGCGCGCCAGTTCGAACGAGCCGTCGCCTTCGGCCGCGGGCATGGTGCCACCCACCACCCGCATGAGCGCGGTGGGGGCGCTGGGCGATGCGTAGGTGGACACAACGACGCGCCTGCCATCGACCCAGGAGATCGCCAGCAGTTCGGGGAACTGGCTGATCAGGGTCTCGGCCTGGAAGGCGAATTCATCGACGCTGATTTCCTTGTTGTCGACCTCTCGCGCCAGTCGCATGAGCTGTTCCTGCCGCTCCAGCAGGCGCAGGCGCAGGCGCTGCTGGGCGTACTCCACGTCGCGCGTCACGGCTTCCTGCTCGCGTTCGAGTTCTTCGTACCGCAGGTAGGTGATGGCCACCACGATGGCGGCCAGGAACAGCAGCACCGACAACAGTGGTGCGAGCGTGGCAAAACGGTCCTGCCGCGAGGGCGGGAGCCGGCGCCACCAGCGTTGCCACCACGCAATGGGGGAGCGGGCGGCCGTGGGGTTGGCGGGACGGTCCGGGGTGGGCATCATGGTCGTGCGAGTCTACGTGAGCACCGGGGTGGATCAGGCGTCGGCAAGAGCGCAATCGCCACTGCTCAATAGTTCGTAATATGAAATTCGTAGGCACATATTGAAATTTTGATGGTGTTGTGGAAGAATTCGCTCCGCCCAGGGGGTCGACCTTCGTTGCCCCGAAAATCAACAGACAGGAGACAAACATGTCAGCGTCAGACGCTCTCAATGGCCGTGGTGTGGGGGATGCCGATTCCCAGGAAACCCGCGAATGGATGGAGGCTCTGGCCGCCGTGATCGAGCGGGAGGGCCCCGAGCGCGCCCACTTCCTGTTGGAGCAGTTGCTGGAAGAAGCCCGCCAGAACAGCATCGACCTGCCGTTCTCGGCCAACACCGGTTACGTGAACACGATCGAGGCCAATGAAGAGGCCCGCTGCCCCGGCAACATCGAGATCGAAGAGCGTCTGCGCGCCTACATGCGCTGGAACGCCATGGCGATGGTGGTCAAGGCCAACCGCCACAACCCGGAAGACGGTGGTGATCTGGGTGGCCACATCGGCTCCTTCGCTTCGCTGGCCCACATGTTCGGCGCCGGCTTCAACCATTTCTGGCACGCCGAAAACGAAAACCACGGTGGCGACTGCCTCTACATCCAGGGCCACGTGTCGCCTGGCGTGTACGCCCGCGCCTACCTGGAAGGCCGCTTGACCGAAGAGCAACTGCTCAACTTCCGCCAGGAAGTGGACGGCAAAGGCCTGTCGAGCTACCCGCACCCGAAGCTCATGCCCGAGTTCTGGCAGTTCCCGACGGTGTCGATGGGCCTGGGTCCGCTGATGGCGATCTACCAGGCCCGTTTCCTGAAGTACTTGCACGCCCGCGGCATCTCCAACACCGAGAACCGCAAGGTCTGGGTGTTCTGCGGCGACGGTGAGATGGACGAGGTCGAGTCGCTGGGCGCCATC
>NZ_JASJOY010000215.1:0-5114 GCF_031426985.1 Hydrogenophaga sp. | reverse complement strand
CCGGGGCCGGTCATGACGCTGGCGTTGGGGGCGGTGAGGCGATGCAGGTGCCGCAGCAGGGGCACCGGCCGTTCGTGCTGCCAGTCCAGCGCATGTTCCAGTTGTCCGGATGGGCACACCAGCGCGAGCTCGGCGTAGGGCAGGTCCTGCTCCATGAAGCGCTGCGGTTGACCGCCGACCAGACCACCACGGGGGGTGGAGTTCCACAGTGGTTCGTCCTCGGTGCAGGCCGCCAGGGCCTGCCCGGCCTGTTCGAAGGCCGACAGCCAGTGCAGGGTGCGGATGGTGGGGAAGATCATGAAGAAGTTGCCGGCCTGGTGCTGCGCCAGCGCATCCTGGGGCCGGACCCAGACCGGCTCGAACTGCTCCATTTCGTCGGCCACCGGTTCCTGCTGGTCGGGCATCAGCGCAGCGAAGAAGACGGTGTCGAAACGCTTGGGCACGCTGCGGTCGGTGGTCCAGCAGGCCAGCATGCGCGCCTGATCGACCGCCAGTGACCAGCCCTGGGCTTGCAGTTGCGGGTACAGCGCCCGGCTGCGGTCCAGCGCTTGAAGGTGGGTGCGGGTGATGGGCCTGCCATCGGCCTGCACGGCCAGCAGGATGCCCAGTTCCTCGAAGGTTTCCCGCAGCGCCGCCAGCGCCGCCGTGCGGTAGCGTCCGCCCGCGTCGGGGGCGCGCGCCAGCGTGTGTGTCTGGTGGTCGTCGGCGTCCACTCGCCCGCCGGGGAACACATAGGCGCCGGGCAAGAAGCTGGCGTTTGGCGAGCGCCGGGTCATCAGCACTTCGACGCCCAGCGCTCCGTCACGCAGCAGCAACAGGGTGGCCGCTGGGTGCGCCACGGCCGGTTCTTTGCGGGGGTGCAGTTGCAGGGTGGGGCGGGCCATGGCGGTGTTCCTTGCGCGGGGGATGGGGGCTCTACGCGCTGGCCGAATGGGTGCGCAGCAAGGCGTCGAGTGTGCTTTCCAGGTGGGTGAGGGAATTGCATTCGCGCGCGATGTGGCAATAGGGCGCGTAGCGCTTCATCTCCGAATCGCCCAGGCCCCAGAACGAGGTGGGCTCGGGATTGAGCCAGATCACCCGGCGCGCGCGCTCATAAAGCTGCTTCATGACCTCGACATGCGCCTCGCCGCGGTTGTTGCGCGCGTCGCCCAGGATCAGCACCGTGGTGCGGCGGTCGATGTCGCCCAGCAATTGTTCTTCAATATCGAGCAGGGTTTGACCGTAGTCGGTGCCGCTGCCGCCCACGGCCTGCATCACTTTGTCGACCGCTTGCTCGACCGGCAGCAGCTCGAAGGTGTCGCTCACGTCCACCAGGTGGTTGGTGAAGGCGAAACTGCGCACGTCGCTGACCTGCTCGCCCAGGCTGTGCAGGAACAGCAGCAGAAAGCGCGCGTACTGGCGCACCGAGCCGCTGACGTCGCAAATGGCCACCACGCGTGGCCGGTCCACCACCTTGGAGCGCCAGAAGGTCTCGAACATCACGCCGTCGTAGGCCGCGTTCTTGCGCAGGGTCTTGCGGAAGTCGAGCTGGCCGCGCACCCGCTGCTTCTTGCGCCGCGAGTGGCGATCAGCCAGCCGCTTGGCGATTTTGCTGACGATGACGTGCATGCGCGCGAAATCGCGCTTTTCGATGTTGGAGAGCTTTTGCGTTTGCAGGAAGTCGTCGTGCAACTGGCGCGTCGGGGCCGTGCCGAAGAGCGCGAGTTTGCGTTCGACAAAATTGCGAACCTCCTCGAACAATTTCTTGCGCGCCAGTTCAAGCTCCTTGGCGCGCTCGGGCGCCAGCGTCTGGCGTTTGGCGTCAGAGATTTCGCGGTCCAGCAGTTCCAGGCCCATGGCCTGCTGGATCTTCTGGGTGTAAAAACCCTTTTGCGTGAAGAACCAGATGTCGGTCAGGCCCACCTCGCGCGCGGCTTCCTGCATGCGCTTGGCCAGCGCCGCCGAGTCGCCCGACAGCAACAACTGCGACAAGGCCTGGCCACCGCTGCCCTGGCAACCGCCCGGCCCGCCGGAGCCGGTGGCTGTCTGGTTTTTGGGGCTTTGCTCGGGCGGGTCCTGCGCTGGTGTGGCGTCGGCGCCGGGTTGGACGCCGGGCCGGACCGCGCCGCCAGGGGCTGCCAGGTTTTCAAAAGAGCTGAAACGAAAGAAATGGTCAAAGGCCTCGTCGAACAGGGCGCGGTCGACCGTGGTCTTGGCCAGCGTGGTGCCCAGCGCGCTCTTGAGCAGGGCGCGGTCGCTCCAACCCACCAGTTCGACGGCACGCGCCGCATCGACCTGGGCGTTGAGATGGATTTCAAGGTCGCTGCCGCGCAGCGCCTTGAAAAAGTCTTCAAGCGTGGCTTGCACGGGGACTCTCCGCATCCTTGCGCGCTTGTTGCAGCAGGGTGGACATCTGCGCGTTGGCGGTGGCGATGTCTTGCTCGAACTTGAGGAAGACATTGAGCGTGTCGCGCACCACGTCCAGGTTCAGGTGTTCGGCGTGCAGCAGCAGCAGCGTCTTGGCCCAGTCGATGGTTTCGCTGACCGAGGGCAGTTTTTTCAGGTCCAACTGGCGCACCGCCTGGATGAAGGCCACCAGCTCCCGGTTCAGTGTTGCCGACAGGCCGGGCACGCGCCGCTCCAGGATGCGCCGCTCCAGCGCGGCTTCGGGGAAGGAGATGTGCAGGTGCAGGCAGCGGCGCTTGAGCGCGTCGCTCATTTCGCGCGTGTTGTTGCTGGTGAGAAAGACGAGGGGCTTGACCTTGGCCTTGATGGTGCCGAGTTCGGGTACCGAGACCTGGAAGTCGGACAGCACTTCGAGCAGGAAGGCCTCGAATTCGGGGTCGGACTTGTCGATCTCGTCGATCAGCAGCACGCAGCCGCGCTCCTGGTGCAAGGCCTGGTAGAGCGGGCGCGGTTCGAGGAAATGCTCGCTGAAGAACAGGTCGTCGTGCGCATGCAGCTTGTCCATGGAGGCGGCCAGGCCGACGGCGCCCTGCATCATCTCGCCCAGCTTGTCCTTGAGCAGTTGCGTGTAGAGCAACTGCTTGCCGTATTTCCACTCGTACAAAGCCTTGGATTCGTCCAGGCCTTCGTAACACTGCATGCGGATCAGGGGCACGTCGAGAATCTCGGCCATGCCCTTGGCCAGTTCGGTCTTGCCGACGCCGGCCGGGCCTTCGACCAGGATCGGCTTTTCCAGGTTGAAGCCCAGGTAGACCGAGGTGGCGATTTCGCGGCTGGCGATGTAGTCGACCGAGGCGAAGGCTTTGGAGACTCGGTCAACGGAATCAAAGTGGGCTTGGTGCAGTGTTTTCATGGGTTGTCGTTGATTCCAAAAGGGTTTCTCCGGCCTGGAATTGCCGGGATTCGGCGATGCTGCGGGCGATGCCCTGCACCAGGCGCAGGTCGCGCGCCAGGGTGAGCAGGGCCGGTTCATGGTCGTCCAGGGCTGCGGCAAAGGATTCACAGGCGCCTTGCCAGCGATCAAACAGGCGGCGCGCGCCCAGGTTGAACGCCGCCAGCGCCTCGTCGGGCCCGTGCTGGTCCAGGTGCTGGGCGGCATGGCGTGCCACGGGCGAGAGGGCGTCGAGTTCGAGTTGCAAGCCACCCAGCTCCCGGGTCAAAGCCGGCGTGCGGGCTGCATGGCGAAACCAGCGTGCCAGGGTATCCAGCTCGGCTTGCATGGCGCCGAGCATCGGGCCCAGCAGCAGCGCGTCTTCGATCGCGCGCAGCGGCCGAGCGATGGTGTCGAAAGCCTGTCCAGGCTCGCCCAGGCGCTGGCTTTCCGGCACCCGGCAGCCGACCAGGCGCAGGCCGCAATGGCCCAGCGGCGCCAGTCCGCGCACTTTGTCGTCCAGTTCGCGGGTCAGGCCCGGTGTGTTGGCCTCAACGACGAAAGCATCGAAGCGCTTGCGCCCTTCTTTTTCGCCGCTGACGGCCAGCACGATGATGGCATCGGCGGCCGGGCCGTTGCTGACGAAGGCCTTGTGGCCGTCAAGAAGCCAGTCGTCGCCGTCCCGTACCGCCCGGCAGCTCAGGTGTTTGGGGTGTGCGCCGGTGCCGGGCTCGGAGATCGCGAGTGCCAGCAGGGTGTCGCCGACCGCCATGGATTGCAGCAGCGCACGATGCCGGTCGCTGCGCAGATTCGGCGACAGCACGAAGCGCGCCAGCATTTGCTGCATCATCCACGCCATGCCCAGCCCCAGACTGGCGGATTCCCGGGCGACGATGCCGGCCAGCGCGCTGACCAGCGCGGAGTCCGCTACGGGCGCCCCACCGTCGCTGTCGAAGCCCACGCCGAGCAGGCCACTGGCGCCGAGGTGGCGCCACCAGGCGCGGGGGAAGCCGTGCGTGCAGTCAGGCGCTGGCGCGTTCGCCAGGGCCAGGCGCATGGCCTCGGGCAGCGCCGGGTCCGACTTGGGTTGCTCAGGGGATTGAGAGCGGCTCATAGGTCCATCCAGATCAGGCGTAAAACCCGAGCTGTCGCGCCGCCAGGTCGCGCATCACTTCTTCGGCGCCGCCACCGATGGCGTTGACCTTGACTTCGCGGTAAATGCGCTCCACCTTGACGCCGCGCATGAAACCGGCGCCGCCGTGCAGTTGCACCGCCTCGCTGGCGCAATAGGCCATGGTCTGGGTGGCCTGGTTTTTCAGCAGGCAGATTTCGCCCACCGGCGTGTCGCCCTGTTCGACGCGCCAGGCGAGCAATTCCAGCATGGCCTGGGTCGCCTCGACGTGCATGGCCATGTCGGCGAGTTTGTGGCGGGTGACCTGCTGGTCGATCAACTTGCCGCCAAACATCTCGCGCTCACGCGACCAGGCTAGCGCCTCGTCCAGGCAGACACGGGCAAAACCGTTGGCGCCGGCGGCGAGAAAGATGCGCTCGCGGTTGAAATTCTTCATGATGGCTTTGAAGCCCTGGTTTTCCACCCCCACCAGGTTCTCCACCGGCACGCGGCAGTTGTCGAAATACAGGGTGGCGGTGTCGGAGCACCACCAGCCCATTTTTCTCAAGGGCGTTTGCGTAAAGCCGGGCGTGCCTTTCTCGATCAGCAGCAGCGACACGCCGCCCGGCCCCGGCCCGCCGGTGCGCACCGCCACGGTGTAGAAGTCGGCGCGCATGCCGGAGGTGA
>NZ_JASJOY010000214.1:0-9370 GCF_031426985.1 Hydrogenophaga sp. | reverse complement strand
CATCTTGTCGTCCACCAGGTGGTGCAGCTTCAGGTAGTGCATGTAGCCCACGGTCGTGACGCGCTCGAACGCGTCGCCGGTGCGGCCGTCGTACAGCTGGGCTTGGGTGCGCGTAGCGGTCAGGCCCTTGGCCTTGGCGATGTCTTCCGGGTAGGCCAGCTGGAGCATGTCCATGATTTCCTGCTCGGAAGCACCGTCGAACACCGGCGATGCGAACGGCACGCCCGTGGTCAGTTCCTGTGCCATGGCGCGCAGTTCGTCGTCGCTCAGGGCCGACAGGTCTTCCTTGCGGCCGGCCGTGTTGTAGACCTGCTCCAGGAAGCCACGCACTTCCGACATGGCGGCTTCGCGCTGCAGCATGTCGCCGATGCGCTGGCCCAGGCCCTTGCCGGCCCAGCCCAGGTGGACTTCGAGCACCTGACCGATGTTCATGCGCGACGGCACGCCCAGCGGGTTCAGCACGATGTCGACCGGGGTACCGTCGGCCAGGTGAGGCATGTCTTCCACCGGGGTGATCTTGGAGACCACACCCTTGTTGCCGTGACGGCCGGCCATCTTGTCGCCAGGCTGCAGGCGGCGCTTGACGGCCAGGTAGACCTTGACCATCTTGAGCACGCCCGCGGGCAGCTCGTCGCCCTGCGTGAGCTTCTTGCGCTTTTCTTCAAACGCCAGGTCGAAGCTGTGACGGGTCTGCTCCATGGAGTTCTTGATCGACTCCAGCTGGGTGGCCACGTCGTCTTCCGCCGGGCGGATGTCGAACCAGTGGTACTTCTCGACGTCGTCCAGGTAGGCCTTGTCGATCTTGGTGCCCTTGGACAGCTTCTTCGGACCACCGTTGGCGACCTTGCCGGTCAGCAGCTTCTCGATACGGTCGAAGGCGTCGGCTTCCACGATGCGCAACTGGTCGTTCAGGTCCAGGCGGAAGCGCTTGAGCTCGTCGTCGATGATCTGCTGGGCGCGCTTGTCGCGCGTGATGCCTTCGCGGGTGAAGACCTGCACGTCGATCACGGTGCCTTGCGAGCCCTGGTCCACGCGCAGCGAGGTGTCTTTCACGTCGCTGGCCTTCTCGCCGAAGATGGCGCGCAGCAACTTCTCTTCCGGCGTCAGCGTGGTCTCGCCCTTGGGCGTGACCTTGCCGACCAGCACGTCGCCGGGCAGCACTTCGGCGCCCACGTAGATGATGCCGGAGTCGTCCAGGCGGTTGAGCTGCTGCTCGGCCAGGTTGGGGATGTCGCGGGTGATTTCTTCCGCGCCCAGCTTGGTGTCGCGCGCCATGACCACCAGTTCCTCGATGTGGATCGAGGTGTAGCGGTCTTCGGCGACCACGCGCTCGGAGATCAGGATCGAGTCTTCGAAGTTGTAGCCGTTCCAGGGCATGAAGGCGATCAGCATGTTCTGGCCGATCGAGATTTCTCCCAGGTCGGTCGAAGCGCCGTCGGCGATCACGTCACCCTTGCCCAGCAGGTCGCCCTTCTTGACGATGGGGCGCTGGTGGATGTTGGTGTTCTGGTTGGAACGCTGGTACTTGATCAGGTTGTAGATGTCCACACCGACTTCACCGGCCACGGCTTCGGCGTCGTTCACGCGGATCACGATGCGGGTCGCGTCCACGTAGTCGACCACACCCCCACGGTTGGCGGTGACGACAGTGCCGGAGTCGACCGCGGCGACGCGCTCGATGCCGGTGCCGACCATCGGCTTCTCGGGGCGCAGCACGGGCACGGCCTGGCGCGACATGTTGGCGCCCATCAGTGCGCGGTTGGCGTCGTCGTGCTCCAGGAAGGGCACCAGCGAAGCGGCCACCGAGACGATCTGCGCGGGCGACACGTCCATGTACTGAATGGTGTCGGCCGGGGTCAGGATGGATTCGCCCTTTTCACGGGCAGAGATCAGGTCACCGGTCAGCAGGCCGTCCTTGTCCAGCGTCGCGTTGGCCTGGGCAATGACGTACTTGCCTTCTTCGATCGCCGACAGGTAGTCGATCTGGTTGGTCACCTTGGCGTCCACCACACGGCGGTACGGGGTTTCGATGAAACCGTACTCGTTCAGGCGGGCGTACAGGGCCAGCGAGTTGATCAGACCGATGTTCGGGCCTTCGGGCGTTTCAATTGGGCAGACGCGACCGTAGTGGGTCACGTGCACGTCACGCACCTCGAAGCCGGCGCGTTCGCGGGTCAGACCGCCCGGGCCAAGGGCCGAAACGCGGCGCTTGTGGGTGATCTCGGCCAGCGGATTGGTCTGGTCCATGAACTGCGACAGCTGGGACGCGCCGAAGAACTCCTTGAGGGCCGCGGAAATCGGCTTGGAGTTGATCAGGTCGTGCGGCATCAGCGGCTCTTGCTCGGCCTGGCCCAGACGCTCCTTGACAGCCTTCTCGATGCGCGCCAGACCGGTGCGGTACTGGTTCTCGGCCAGTTCGCCGACGCAGCGCACGCGGCGGTTGCCCAGGTGGTCGATGTCGTCGACTTCACCACGGCCATTGCGCAGGTCCACCAAAATCTTGACCACGGCCAGGATGTCCTCGTTGGACAGCACCATCGGGCCGGTGGATTCGTCGCGGCCCACGCGGGCGTTGAACTTCATGCGGCCCACGCGCGACAGGTCGTACGTGTCCGGGTTGTAGAACAGGCGGTGGAACAGGGCCTGCACGGCGTCTTCGGTCGGCGGCTCGCCGGGGCGCATCATGCGGTAGATGGCCACGCGGGCAGCGAACTCGTCGGCGGTTTCATCCGCACGCAGGGTCTGGCTGATGTAGGCGCCCTGGTCGAGTTCGTTGGTGTACAGGCACGGCAGGTCCTGCACGCCGGCGCTGCGCAGCTTCTTGAGCAGCGCTTCGGTCAGCTCGTCGTTGGCCTTGGCGATGATCTCGCCGGTGTCCGGGTCGACCACGTTCTTGGCGACCACGCGGCCGATCAGGAAATCTTCCGGCACGCTGATGTGCGTGGTGCCCGACTGCTCCAGCTCGCGGGTGTGGCGCACGGTGATGCGCTTGTCCTTGGCGACCACGACCTTGCCGGCCTTGTCGGTGATGTCGAAACGGGCGACTTCACCGCGCAGGCGCTCGGACACGAAGGCCATCTGCGCACCGCTGTCCATCAGACGGAAGTGGTCGTTGACGAAGAAGTTGGCCAGGATGCTTTCCGGCGTCAGGCCGATGGCCTTGAGCAGGATGGTGACCGGCATCTTGCGACGGCGGTCGACGCGGAAGAACAGCACGTCCTTCGGGTCGAATTCGAAATCCAGCCAGGAACCGCGGTAGGGAATGATGCGGGCCGAGAACAGCAGCTTGCCCGAGCTGTGCGTCTTGCCCTTGTCGTGTTCGAAAAACACACCGGGCGAGCGGTGCAGCTGCGACACGATGACACGCTCGGTGCCGTTGATGATGAAGGAACCTTTGTCGGTCATCAGGGGCACTTCGCCCATGTAGACCTCTTGTTCCTTGACTTCCTTGACCACCTTGGACTGCGCGGTCGAAGACTCGCGGTCGTAAATGATCAGCTGCACGCGGGCGCGCACCGCCGAAGCGAAGGTCAGGCCACGGGTCTGGCACTCGCGCACGTCGAACGCCGGCTTGGCCAGGTTGTATTCGACGAACTTCATCTCGACAAAACCGTTGTGCGAGACGATGGGGAAGGCGGCCTCGAATGCGGCCTGCAGGCCCTCGGTGGTGCGCTTTTTGGGTGCGGTGTCGGCTTGCAGGAACGCGGTGTAGGCGTCCTTCTGCATCTGCAACAGGTAGGGAATCGCGAGCACGTTCTCGCGGCTGCCAAAGCTCTTGCGGATGCGCTTGCGTTCGGTGTAGGAATATTTCGATGCGGATGCCATGAGATCTCCGGGCTTGAGGTCTGCGGCGACTGATCGGCCAACCCGCCGCTCAAGGCGACGGGTGACGGGCTTGGCGGCAGGCCACTACCTGCCGTTGGCGGACGGCCTGCGCATTGCACGCAAGCCCGAACCAAGTGGTCTTCTGCAGTCGGGGTCAGAAGACACTCAAAAATCGTCTTGGCTGATGCTTTTCCGTCGACCTGAAGGTCTCCGGGAAAGGCGGCGCCAAGCCGGCTTTTGGGTGCGCTCTGAAAGCACCAAAGGCTGGAGGCCCTTTCGAGCACTCCAGCCCCTAACCAGAACCGAATTACTTGAGTTCGGCCTTGGCGCCGGCTTCCACCAGCTTCTTGACAGCGGCTTCGGCGTCGGCCTTGGCAACAGCTTCCTTGACGTTCTTCGGAGCGCCGTCGACCAGGTCCTTGGCTTCCTTCAGACCCAGACCGGTGATTTCGCGCACGGCCTTGATGACGGAGACCTTGTTGGCGCCGGCTTCGAGCAGCACGACGTTGAATTCGGTCTTCTCTTCAGCAACGGCAGCGGCACCGCCACCACCGGCTGCGGGTGCGGCCATGGCGGCTGCGGACACGCCAAACTTCTCTTCGATGGCTTTCACCAGGTCGTTGAGTTCCATGACGGTCATGCTGTCCAGCGACGTCAGAAATGCGTCTTTATCGAATGCCATTTTGATTTCCTAACAATTGGTTAAACGAATCCACCGCGCCTTCAGGCTGCGGCGGCTTCCTCGGCTGCCGGAGCGGCAGCGCCTTCGCCTTTTTTGGCCGCCAGAGCGCCCAGCACAACGGCCGTACGCGACATGGGGGACATCAGCAAGCCACACAGCTGGGCCAACAGCACTTCCTTGGTAGGAATGCTGGCCAGCTGCTTCACGCCGTTCTGATCCAGGACTTTGCCACCGTAAACGCCACCGCGAATGACCAGCTTGTCGTTGGTCTTCGCGAATTCGGCCACCACCTTGGCGGCGGCCACAGCGTCTTCGGAGAAGCCGTAGATCAGCGGACCGGTCATCTGGTCACCGGCCACTTCAAACGGGCTGCCAGCCACAGCACGGCGGGCCAGGGTGTTCTTCAGAACACTCAGGCTGACACCGTTGCTGCGGGCGTTGACGCGCAGTTTGTCCATGGCAGCGACCGTGATGCCGCGGTATTCCGCCATCACGAGCGTTTGAGCTTTAGCGGCGAGGCTGGTCACTTCGGAAATGACCGCTTCTTTCTCACTGCGATTCAGACTCAAGGTCTACTCCTTAATATGCTTTCGGCTTGCGCCTGGAGCACGCTTCATTGCAGCGACCAACTGTTTCGGGAACCGGGTTCCATCTGCAGCGGGATCGCCATCTGCGTTGGCTTTTCACAATTAAGTCGGTCGGATCCCGAAAGATCGTCCCGACACCAACGGTCTTGGATGGCCCCGCCTGCTGGCCTTGCGGCCGGCGGGCGGGCCCACCACACCCGAACAGCCGCAGCCGCCCGGGAATCTCTTGCGATTACGCCGAGATGGACTGGGTGTCCACGCGGACGCCCACACCCATGGTCGACGACACCGCCACCTTGCGCAGGTACACACCCTTGCTGGTGGCCGGCTTGGACTTGTTCAGCGCGTCGATCAGAGCGGCCAGGTTGCCCTGCAGCTTGTCGGCGTCGAACGAGCGGCGGCCGATGGTGCCGTGGATGATGCCGGCCTTGTCGACACGGAACTGCACCTGACCGGCCTTGGCGTTGCGCACAGCCTGGGCCACGTCCGGCGTGACGGTGCCGACCTTGGGGTTGGGCATCAGGCCACGGGGACCCAGCACCTGACCCAGGGTACCGACCACGCGCATCGCATCGGGGGAAGCGATCACGACGTCGAAGTCCATCTTGCCAGCCTTGACTTCAGCAGCCAGGTCGTCCATGCCGACGATGTCGGCGCCAGCGGCCTTGGCTTCTTCGGCCTTGGCACCCTGGGCGAACACGGCCACGCGCTTGGTCTTGCCGGTGCCGTTGGGCATCACGACGGCGCCACGCACCACCTGGTCGGACTTCTTCGCGTCCACGCCCAGCTGGATCGCCACGTCGATGGATTCATCGAACTTGGCGTTGGCGCAATCCTTGACGATGGTCAGCGCATCGGCCAGGGCGTACAGCTTGTTGCTGTCGACTTTGCCTTCAAAGGCTTTTTGTTTCTTGGTCAGCTTGGCCATGTCACACGCCCTCCACGATCACGCCCATCGAACGGGCAGAGCCGGCGATGGTCTTGACGGCTGCGTCGATGTCGGCAGCGGTCATGTCCTTCATTTTGGTCTTGGCGATTTCTTCCAGCTGAGCGCGGGTGATCTTGCCGACCTTCTGCTTGTTGGGCACCGGAGAACCCTTGTCCAGCTTGATGGCCTTCTTGATGAGGGTCGTCGCCGGAGGGGTCTTGATGATGAACGTGAAGCTCTTGTCCGCGAAGGCGGTGATCACCACCGGCAGCGGCAGACCGGGCTCGACGCCCTGGGTCTGGGCGTTGAACGCCTTGCAGAACTCCATGATGTTCAGACCGCGCTGACCCAGCGCCGGACCGATCGGGGGAGAGGGGTTGGCCTTACCAGCTGGCACTTGCAGCTTGATGAAGCCGACGATTTTTTTCGCCATTTTTTAGCTCCTGCGAGTGCAATCGGCAGCCGTCACGGCAACCTCCTCGCGGTTGAAACCCGGAAACTGAAAAACCGCAGGCGCCGGGTTGAACCGCCTGCGGTCAGAAACGTTCAGGTCTTCTCGACCTGGCTGAATTCAAGCTCGACCGGCGTCGCGCGACCGAAGATGGTCACCGACACGCGCATCTTGTTCTTTTCGTAGTTGACTTCTTCGACCGTGCCGTTGAAGTCGGTGAACGGGCCTTCCTTGACGCGGACGTATTCGCCGACCACGAACTCCACCTTGTGGCGGGGTTTGTCGGTGCCTTCCTGCATCTGGTTGACGATCTTCTGGACGTCTTCCTCCGAGATCGGGGCCGGACGGTTCTTGGCACCCCCCACAAAACCCGTGACCTTGTTGGTGTGCTTCACCAGGTGCCAGGTTTCGTCGTCCATCACCATTTCCACCAGCACGTAGCCGGGGAAGAACTTGCGTTCGGTGGTGCGCTTCTGACCGTTCTTGATCTCCACCACTTCTTCGGTCGGCACTAGGATGCGACCGAACTTGCTCTGCATGCCTTCGCGGTTGATGCGTTCGACGATGTTGCGCTCAGCCGCCTTCTCCATGCCCGAGTAGGCATGCACCACATACCAACGCATGCCCTCGGTCGGCGTTCCCAGGGAGCTTTGTTGTTCGCTCATGTTCATTTCCTCCAGCCCAGGATCAGGTCGTAAAACACCCACTCAATGGTCTTGTCGGTCAGCCAGAGGAAGAGCGCCATCACAAAGACGAAGGCAAACACATAGGCCGTCATCTGGATCGCTTCCTTGCGAGCGGGCCAGACCACCTTCTTGGTTTCGCGCCAGGCATCACGGCCAAAGGCCAGCAATTGCTTGCCGGCTTCGGACACACCAAAAACCGCCACCGCAGCCACCACGCCGACGATCAGTGCGACCCACTGCGCCAAGCCACCCTTGCCCGAGAGCAAGTAGAACGCCACGAACGAACCCAACAGCAGCGCAGCAGCACCCGCCAGCTTGGCCTTGTCGGCGCCGGTGTTGACAGTTTGAACTTCGGAAGTGGCCATGAAATTCCAGACGATGCTTGACAAAAACGCGTGCCATCGAAGCCGAGGCTTGAGACACGCAAGCCCACCGGAGGTCTTGACGACTTCGGCGGGCTTGTGAACCACTCAGAGGACGGGACTCAGATCCTGATGCCGTCCGATCGGGTGGCAGGGGCAGTAGGAATCGAACCTACAACCTTCGGTTTTGGAGACCGACGCTCTGCCAATTGAGCTATACCCCTACTGGCTTTGTGCCCCTAGACGGGGATTGATCAGGCGATGATCTTGGCGACGACGCCGGCGCCGACGGTACGACCGCCTTCACGGATGGCGAAGCGCAGGCCTTCTTCCATGGCGATCGGAGCGATCAGCTTGACGGTGATCGACACGTTGTCGCCAGGCATGACCATTTCCTTGCCTTCGGGCAGCTCGATGGAGCCGGTCACGTCGGTCGTGCGGAAGTAGAACTGCGGACGGTAGTTGTTGAAGAACGGCGTGTGACGGCCACCTTCGTCCTTGGACAGCACGTACACCTCACCGGTGAAGTGGGTGTGGGGCTTGATGGAGCCGGGCTTGCACAGCACCTGGCCGCGCTGCACGTCTTCGCGCTTGGTGCCGCGCAGCAGGATACCGACGTTGTCGCCAGCCTGGCCCTGGTCCAGCAGCTTGCGGAACATTTCCACGCCGGTGCAGGTGGTCTTCTGGGTGTCGCTGATACCGACGATTTCGATTTCTTCGCCGACCTTGACCACACCGCGCTCGATACGGCCGGTCACCACGGTGCCGCGGCCAGAGATGGAGAACACGTCTTCCACGGGCATCAGGAAGGCACCGTCCACAGCGCGCTCGGGCGTGGGGATGTAGGTGTCCAGTGCGTCGGCCAGCTTCATGATGGCTTCTTCACCCAGGGGGCCCTTGTCGCCCTCGAGGGCCAGCTTGGCCGAACCTTGCACGATGGGGGTGTCGTCACCGGGGAAGTCGTACTTGGAGAGCAGCTCGCGCACTTCCATTTCAACCAGTTCCAGCAGCTCGGCGTCGTCCACCATGTCGCACTTGTTCAGGAACACGATGATGTAAGGCACGCCCACCTGGCGGGCCAGCAGGATGTGCTCGCGGGTCTGGGGCATCGGGCCGTCAGCGGCCGAGCACACCAGAATGGCGCCGTCCATCTGGGCGGCACCGGTGATCATGTTCTTGACGTAGTCGGCGTGGCCGGGGCAGTCGACGTGGGCGTAGTGGCGGTTGGCCGTTTCGTATTCCACGTGAGCGGTGTTGATCGTGATGCCGCGGGCCTTTTCTTCGGGAGCCGCGTCGATCTGGTCGTAGGCCTTGGCGGCGCCACCGAACTTGGCAGCCAGCACCGTGGTGATGGCAGCCGTCAGGGTCGTCTTGCCGTGGTCCACGTGACCAATGGTGCCCACGTTCACGTGCGGCTTGGTCCGCTCAAATTTCTCTTTTGCCATTTTTCAGCTCCAAAACAAAATTGCCGAAACACCAGAAGAAAGATGGTGCCCTTGGCGGGAATCGGACCCGCGACCTCTCCCTTACCAAGGGAGTGCTCTACCACTGAGCCACAAGGGCCAAGACATCCGACCGACAGATCGGACATCTCAGAAAACTTCAATCACAACAGCCGTCAACAACATGTGGAGCGGGAGACGGGAATCGAACCCGCGTCATCAGCTTGGAAGGCTGGGGTTCTACCATTGAACTACTCCCGCCCGAACCGTTTTCACACCCCGATGGGCTTCCAACATTCAGAGCGCTTTGATTCCATTCGCTCGCATATCACTCATTGACCGCTGGTGGAGGGGGCTGGATTCGAACCAGCGTACTCGTAAGAGGGCAGATTTACAGTCTGCTGCCA
>NZ_JASJOY010000213.1:0-4585 GCF_031426985.1 Hydrogenophaga sp. | reverse complement strand
GCACATCAAAAACACTTGACCCGCAACACAGTTGCTTGGGGGGCAGCGACCCGCGTCAGCGGCGGAGCGTGGGGGCCACATTCTTCACCGCACCGCGCGGTTGATGTGCTTGCGGTAAGGTCCGCGCATGTCCGCTGCCCCTGCACCTCTCCCCGTTTCCTTCTGGTCGCTCGGCTGGCGTTCGCTCTGGCGCGACTGGCGCGCGGGCGAGTTGCGGCTGTTGCTGATCGCAGTCACGCTGGCGGTGGCGGCGCTGACCTCGGTGGGGTTTTTTGCGGACCGGCTGCAGAACGGCCTGCAGCGCGACGCGCGGGCCCTCATCGGCGGCGACGCGGTCATCAGCAGCGACAACCCGCCGGCGCCAGCGTTTGCCGAACAGGCGCGCGCGCTGGGCCTGCAGACGGTGCAGACCCTGGGCTTTCCGACCATGGGCCGCGCGCGCGACGCAGACGGCGGCGCCGCCAAGCTGGTGGCGCTCAAGGCCGTGGCGCCCGGTTACCCGCTGCGCGGCAGCCTGCGCGTGGCGCCGGGGCCGGACCAGCCCGACGCGCCCACACAAGCCATTCCCGCGCCCGGCACCGCCTGGGTGGACGCGGCGCTGCTGGTGCAGCTGGACCTGAAGATCGGCCAGCCCCTGCTGCTGGGCGACGCGAGCTTCCTGCTGGACCGCGTGATCGTGGTCGAGCCCGACCGGGGCGGCGGCTTCATGAGCTTCGCGCCGCGCGTGATGATCAACGCCGCCGATCTGGCCGCCACCGGCCTGGTGCAACCCGCCAGCCGCCTGAACTACCGCCTGGCCGTGGCCGGCGACGACGCACCGGTCAAGCGCTTTGCCGACTGGGCGCAGGCACAAATCGACAAGCCCGGCGTGCGCGGCCTGCGGCTCGAATCGCTGGAAGGCGGCCGGCCCGAGATGCAGCAGACGCTGGCGCGCGCCGAAAAATTCCTCAACCTCGTGGCCCTGCTGGCCGCGCTGCTGTCGGCCGTGGCCGTGGCCATCGCCGCGCGCGGCTTCGCCCAGCGCCACCTGGACGATTGCGCCATGCTGCGCGTGCTCGGCCTGTCACAAGGCGCCATGGCGCGGGCCTACGCTTTCGAGTTTCTGGTGATCGGCCTGGCCGCCAGCGCGCTGGGCGTGGCCCTGGGCTGGGCGGTGCACCACGTGTTCGTGCTGCTGCTGGCCGGCCTGGTGGAATCGGCCCTGCCCGCCGTCAGCGTGTGGCCCGCGCTGCTCGGCCTGGGCATGGGGCTGACGCTGATGGTGGCTTTCGGCCTGCCGCCGGTGCTGCAACTGGCGCAGGTGCCGCCGCTGCGCGTGATCCGCCGCGACGTCGGCCAGCTCAAGCCCGCCACCCTGGCCGTGCTGGGCCTGGGCGTGGCCGGCTTTGCCGCGCTGCTGCTGGCCGCCAGCCGCGACCTGGTGCTGGGCGGCATCGCCGTCGGCGGTTTTGCGGTGGCGGTGGCGGTGTTCGCGCTCATCAGCTGGGGCGCCGTGAAGCTGCTGCGCGCCAGCGTCAACGAAAGCACCGCGCCGCGCGCGCTGGTGCTGGCCACGCGCCAGCTCTCGGCCCGGCCGGCCTACGCGGTGGTGCAGATCAGCTCGCTCGCCGTCGGCCTGCTGGCCCTGGTGCTGCTGGTGCTGCTGCGCACCGACCTGATCGCCAGCTGGCGCAACGCCACGCCGCCCGATGCACCCAACCGCTTCGTCATCAATGTGCAGCCCGAGCAGGCCGAGCCGTTCCAGCAGGCGTTGCAGGCCGCGGGGGTGGCCAAGTACGACTGGTTCCCCATGATCCGGGGGCGCCTGGTCACGGTCAACGGCAGCGCTGTGGTGCCCGAGCAGTACGCCAGCGACCGCGCCCAGCGCCTGGTTGAGCGCGAGTTCAACCTCTCGCACAGCGCGCAGCCGCCCGAACACAACCAGCTGGTGGCCGGCCGCTGGACGCCCGACGAAGCCGACGGCCTGAGCGTGGAGGAGGGCCTGGCCGAAGAGCTGGGCTTCCAGCTCGGCGACCGCCTGGGCTTCGACATCGCCGGCCAGGTGGTGGAGCGCCGCATCACCAGCCTGCGCAAGGTGGACTGGTCGTCCATGCGCGTGAACTTCTTCGTCATGTTCCCGGTGGCGCAGATGAGCGATGTGCCGGTCACCTACATCAGCGCTTTCCGCGCGCCCGATGGCAACCTGCAGTTCGACAACGCGCTGGTGCGCCAATTCCCCAACATCACCAGCGTGGACATGAGCCAGACCATTGCCCAGGTGCAGCGCGTGCTGGGCCAGGTCATCCGCGCGGTGGAGTTCCTGTTCGGCTTCGCGCTGGCCGCCGGCCTGGTGGTGCTGCTGGCCACCATCACCGCCACGCGCGGCGAACGCGAACGCGAATTCGCCGTGCTGCGCGCCGTGGGCGCGGGGTCGAAACTGCTGCGCAATGTGCAGCGCATCGAACTGCTGGGTGTGGGCCTGCTGGCCGGCTTCGTCGCCTCGCTGGTGGCCATGGCGGTCGGCTGGGGTCTGGCCAAATACGCCTTCCAGTTCAGCTGGCAGCCCCCGCTGCTGGTGCCGCTGCTGGGCAGCCTGTCGGGCGGCGTGCTGGCGCTGGCGGCGGGCTGGTGGGGCCTGCGCAGCGTGCTGAACACCCCCGTGATCGAAACCCTGCGCAAAGCCGCGACCTGAGCATGAACACCTCCGAACCCGTCACCAAACCCGCCACCCCGTTCGAATGGATCGGCGGCGAAGCCCGCGTGCGAGCCTTGGTGGACCGCTTCTACGACCTGATGGACCTAGAACCCGGCTACCGCGAACTGCGCGCCAGCCACGGCAACACGCTGGACGACGCGCGCCAGAAACTGTTCTGGTTCCTGTGCGGCTGGCTGGGCGGCCCCTCGCACTACGAAGACCGCTTCGGCCACCCGCGCCTGCGCATGCGCCACATGCCGTTCCAGATCGGCATCGTCGAGCGCGACCAGTGGCTGGCCTGCATGGACCAGGCCATGGGCGAGACCGGCGTGCCGGACGACCTGCGCGCGCGCCTGCGCGAAAGCTTCTTCAAAACCGCCGACTGGATGCGCAACACGCCCAGCTGAGGGATGTCGTCGTCGGGCCGGTGCGCGCGGCCAGATAATCGGCGGCTCTCCCCGCATGCCGCGTGCCCCGACATTCCCGACCATGACCTATCTCCTGCCCGGCATCCTCGCCATGGGCGCCATCGTGCTGGCGTCCAACATCCTGGTGCAGTTCTTGTTCGGCCCCTGGCTGACCTGGGGTGCCTTCACCTACCCGCTGGCCTTTCTGGTGACCGACCTGATCAACCTGGTGCATGGCCCGCGCGCTGCCCGCCGTGTCGTGCTGGCCGGTTTTGCGGTCGGGCTGGTGTGCTCGCTGGTGGGCAGCCAGATCGTGGGCGAGGCGGGTCCCCTGGTCGCCTTGCGCGTGGCCCTGGCCTCGGGGGTCGCGTTCCTGGTGGCGCAACTGCTGGACGTGACCCTGTTCGACCGGCTGCGCAACGGCGCCTGGTGGCGTGCGCCGCTGGCGTCCTCGCTGGTGGGTTCCACGCTCGACACCTTGCTGTTTTTCTCCATCGCCTTCTCGGGCGCGCTGGTGTGGATCGAGCCGGGCAACGATGTGGCTTGGGCCAACGAGGTGCTGCCCCTGCTGGGCTGGGGGCCCGAGGCGCCGCTGTGGGTGTCGCTGGCCAGCGCCGACTGGCTGGTCAAGCTCTGCCTGGCCGCTCTGGCGCTGGTGCCTTTTCGCCTGTTTGTGCGCCGCCTGCTAGCGCTCAGCATCGCGTCGGGGCAGCGCTCAGGCGTCTGACGACCGGCTGCCGCCCTGACCCTGGCGCAGCAGCACCAGCAAGGCACCGGCCCCGCCATGGGCAGGGCGGGCCTGGGCAAACGCCAGCACCTCGTTTTTTTGCACCAGCCAGCGCGGGACCCGGTCCTTGAGCACCGGCATCCGGCCCGGCGAACCCAGACCCTTGCCGTGCACCACCCGCACGCAGCGCAAGCCCTGCTGGTGGCATTCGCGCAGGAAGCGGCCCAGCGAATCGCGTGCCTCGTCGGTGCGCAGGCCGTGCAGGTCGATCTGTCGCTGGATGCTCCAGCGGCCTTCGCGCAGCTTGCGCAGCACGTCAGGCCCCAGTCCGGGACGGCTGAAGCTCAGCCGCTCGTCGGTGTGCAGCAGGGTTTCCACGTCGAACGCGTCCGACAGCGCCTCGCGCATCACCGATTCTTCGTCCAGCTGGCGCTGGCGCGGGGATGGTTCCACCGCGCGGGGCGGGTGCTGTACGCGCCGCACGTGGACCAAGGGCTGGACCGGCCCTACGGCCAGCTCGAACAGGCGTCGTTCCCGGTCCAGCCGCTGCAGGCGCAGGCGCTCGGCCTCGCGCGCCGCGGCTTCGGCCGCCGCCCGCTGGGCGATCAGCTTCTGCAGCGTCTTGAGTTCGGCGAGCGAGCGGACTTTCATGGCCCGGCGATTTTCGCGCAGGACCCAATCCCCTCGGGTGGGCCAGCCGCCGGGCCGCCCCAAGGCAGGCCCAGCCCCCTTGTATGCTTTTAGCGCGTTCATCGTGTTGATTGGTTTGCAGGAACT
>NZ_JASJOY010000212.1:0-1681 GCF_031426985.1 Hydrogenophaga sp. | reverse complement strand
GCTTGACCATCTACGCCATCCAGCGAAAACGCCAAGCTGATGCCTGCTGCACCCCGAAATTCAACGGAGTAAAAAAATGACCGAAGTCACCGTGAATGGCATGACCTGCACAACCTGCGCTACCCATGTCCAAGATGCTTTGGAAAAGATACCTGGCGTGAAATCCGCCGTGGTGTCTTATCCCGAAAGCCGAGCACAGGTGATGGCGGACACCGCCGTGAGTCACGACCAAATTCTGGCCACCATCGCCGCATTGGGCTATCAAGGCTTGATCCGGGTTGGTGACTTCAAAGATGAAGAAAAAATCCGTGACGTACTGGCAGGCGCCGGTTTGCATATCGCCATCATTGGCAGCGGCGGAGCCGCCATGGCGGCAGCGCTGAAGGCCGTCGAGCAAGGGGCGCAGGTCACACTGATTGAGCGCGGCACCATCGGCGGCACCTGCGTCAATGTCGGCTGCGTGCCGTCCAAGATCATGATCCGTGCCGCCCACGTCGCCCACTTGCGCCGCGAAAGCCCGTTCGATGGCGGCATGCCGCCCACACCGCCGACGATCTTGCGCGATCGGCTGCTGGCCCAGCAGCAGGCCCGCGTCGATGAACTGCGTCACGCCAAATACGAAGGCATCCTGGAGGGCAACCCGGCCATCACCGTGCTGCACGGCACCGCCCGCTTCAAGGACGGCCACAGCCTGGTCGTGCAGCTCAACGACGGCGGCGAGCGCGTGGTGGCGTTCGACCGCTGCCTGATCGCCACCGGTGCGAGTCCGGCCGTGCCGCCAATTCCCGGCTTGAAAGACACGCCCTACTGGACTTCCACCGAAGCTCTGGTCAGCGAAACGCTCCCCGAGCGCCTGGCCGTGATCGGCTCGTCGGTGGTGGCGCTGGAACTGGCGCAAGCCTTCGCCCGACTCGGCAGCAAAGTGACGATCCTGGCGCGCAGCACGCTGTTCTTCCGCGAAGACCCGGCCATCGGCGAAGCCGTCACGGCCGCGTTTCGCATGGAGGGCATCGAGGTACTGGATCACACGCAGGCCAGCCAGGTCACTCATGAAGGCGGCGAATTCGTGCTCACGACGGCACACGGCGAGTTGCGCGCCGACCGGCTTCTGGTCGCCACCGGTCGCGCGCCCAACACGCGCAGCCTGAATCTGGAAGCGGCGGGCATCACGCTCAATCCGCAAGGCGCTATCGTCATCGACTCCGGCATGCGGTCCAGCGTGGAACACATCTACGCCGCTGGCGACTGCACCGACCAGCCGCAGTTCGTCTATGTCGCGGCAGCGGCCGGCACTCGTGCGGCCATCAACATGACCGGCGGCGACGCGGCCCTGAACCTGACGGCGATGCCGGCGGTGGTGTTCACCGACCCGCAAGTGGCCACCGTGGGCTACTGCGAGGCGGAAGCGCACCACGACGGCATCGAAACCGACAGCCGCACGCTCACGCTGGACAACGTGCCGCGCGCGCTGGCCAACTTCGATACGCGCGGCTTCATCAAGCTGGTAGCCGAAGTGGGCAGCGGGCGCTTGATCGGCGTGCAGGCGGTTGCGCCGGAAGCGGGCGAACTGATCCAGACGGCGGCGCTGGCCATTCGCAACCGCATGACGGTGCAGGAACTGGCCGACCAGTTGTTCCCCTACCTGACGATGGTCGAGGGGTTGAAGCTCGCGGCGCAGACC
>NZ_JASJOY010000211.1:0-35032 GCF_031426985.1 Hydrogenophaga sp. | reverse complement strand
TCCGGAGAAATCAACATGGCAGCAAAAGACGTCATTTTCGGCGGCGAAGCCCGCGCACGCATGGTCGAGGGTGTGAACATCCTGGCCAACGCAGTCAAAGTTACCCTGGGCCCGAAAGGCCGTAATGTGGTGCTCGAGCGCTCCTTCGGCGCCCCCACCGTGACCAAGGACGGTGTGTCCGTGGCCAAGGAAATCGAGCTGAAGGACAAGCTGCAGAACATGGGCGCCCAGATGGTCAAGGAAGTCGCTTCCAAGACCTCGGACAACGCCGGTGACGGCACCACCACCGCCACCGTGCTGGCCCAGGCCATCGTGCGCGAAGGCATGAAGTACGTGGCCGCCGGCATGAACCCGATGGACCTGAAGCGTGGCATCGACAAGGCGGTTGCCGCCCTGATCGAGCAGCTGAAGAAGGCCACCAAGCCCACCACCACCTCCAAGGAAATCGCCCAGGTCGGCTCCATCTCCGCCAACAGCGACTCCAGCATCGGCGAGATCATCGCCAATGCCATGGACAAGGTCGGCAAGGAAGGCGTGATCACCGTGGAAGACGGCAAGTCGCTGCAGAACGAACTCGACGTGGTCGAGGGCATGCAGTTCGACCGCGGCTACCTGTCGCCCTACTTCATCAACAACCCCGAGAAGCAGGCCGCCCTGCTGGACAACCCCTTCGTGCTGCTGTACGACAAGAAGGTGTCCAACATCCGTGACCTGCTGCCCACGCTGGAGCAAGTCGCCAAGGCCGGCCGTCCGCTGCTGATCATTGCCGAAGACGTCGAAGGCGAAGCCCTGGCGACCCTGGTGGTCAACACCATCCGCGGCATCCTGAAGGTTGTGGCTGTCAAGGCCCCTGGCTTCGGCGACCGCCGCAAGGCCATGCTGGAAGACATCGCCATCCTGACCGGCGGCAAGGTCATCGCCGAAGAAGTCGGCATGACGCTGGAAAAGGTGACCCTGGCCGATCTGGGCCAGGCCAAGCGCATCGAAGTGGGCAAGGAAAACACCACCATCATCGACGGCGCCGGCGCTGCCGCTGACATCGAAGCCCGCGTCAAGCAAGTGCGCGTGCAGATCGAAGAAGCCACCAGCGACTACGACCGCGAGAAGCTGCAAGAGCGCGTGGCCAAGCTGGCCGGCGGCGTGGCCGTCATCAAGGTCGGTGCCGCCACCGAAGTCGAGATGAAGGAAAAGAAGGCCCGCGTGGAAGACGCCCTGCACGCCACGCGCGCTGCGGTGGAAGAAGGCATCGTCGCCGGTGGTGGCGTGGCCCTGCTGCGCGCCAAGCAATCCGCTGGCGCCATCAAGGGTGACAACGCCGACCAGGATGCCGGTATCAAGCTGGTCCTGAAGGCCATCGAAGCCCCCCTGCGCGAAATCGTGGCCAACGCCGGTGGCGAGCCGTCGGTTGTGATCAACAAGGTGCTGGAAGGCAAGGGCAACTACGGCTTCAACGCCGCCAACGACACCTACGGCGACATGATCGAAATGGGCATCCTGGACCCGACCAAGGTGACCCGCACCGCCCTGCAGAACGCCGCTTCCGTGGCGTCGCTGATGCTGACGACCGAGTGCATGGTTGCCGAGTCCGCCAAGGACGACGCACCCGCCATGCCGGGTGGCGGCATGGGTGGCATGGGCGACATGGGCGGCATGGGCATGTAATTGCGCCTGGCCTGAGACGCCGGCACGGCGTCTCAGGCAGCGTCGGAACGCTTCACAGCGCTCCGACGAAAGCCCCCACAAAAAAACCCCGCGAAGCGATTCGCGGGGTTTTTTGCTTTCGGCGCGGGCCCGCCCGGGCCGCCTCATCGGCGTGTGGCCGGCCCGGTGAGCGCGTCGCGCATGGCCAGCGGCCGGAACAGGCGCCACCAGGCCAGGCTGATGCCGATGGTGCCCAGCCCGCCGAGCACCACCGAGCCGACCGGACCGACGGCTGCGGCGGTCACGCCGGACTCGAATTCCCCCAGCTGGTTGCTGGCGCCGATGAAGAGCGTGTTGACCGCCGCCACACGGCCCCGCATGGCGTCTGGCGTTTCCAGCTGCACCAGGGTCTGGCGCACCACCACGCTGACCATGTCGGCCGCGCCGGACACCGCCAGCGCCGCCAGCGACAGCCAGAACGAGGTAGACAGGCCGAAGATCACCATGCACAGGCCGAACACGGCCACCGCGACCAGCAGCTTGCGGCCCACGCGCCGCTCCAGCGCGACGTTCGAGAGCACCAGGCCGGCCGCCAGCGCACCGACGGCGGGCGCCGAACGCAACACGCCCAGCCCCTCGGGCCCGACGTGCAGGATGTCCTTGGCAAAGATCGGCAGCAGCGCGGTCGCTCCGCCCAGCAGCACCGCGAACAGGTCCAACGACACCGCCCCCAGCAGCACCGGGTGGCCCCACACGTAACGCACGCCGGCCAGCAGCGTCTGCGCGCTGACCGGCTCGCGCACCACCGGCTGGCGCTCGTAACGCACCCACAGACAGGCCAGCGCCGCGCCCAGGAACAAGCCCGCGCAGACGATGTAGACCCCGTTCAGGTTCACCGCGAAGATCAGCCCGCCCAGGGCCGGCCCGCCGATCACCGCGGCCTGGGTGCCGGTGGACGTGACGGCCGTGGCGCGGGCCATCAGCGGCGCGGGCACCAGCGACGGCAGCAGGGCCTGCTGGGCCGACATCTGGAACGGCCGGATCGCCCCCAGCAGGGCCGACAGCACCAGCAGCCATTCGCGCGAGACCGCCTGCGCCAGCGTGCCGGCCACCAGCAGCAGCGCCACCGCCGCCTGCGCGATCAGGCACAGCGCCACGATGCGGGCCCGGTGGTGGCGGTCGGCGGCGTGGCCAGCGGGCAGGGTCATGGCCAGCGCGGGCACAAACTGGAACAGCCCGACCAGGCCGAGGTCCCAGGCGCTGGCGGTCAGCTCGTACATGTGCCAGCCGAGGGTCAGCATCAGCATCTGCGTGCCCGCCACGGCCGCCACCCGGGCGCACCAGAAGCGGACGAAGGACGGATGGGACAACAACTCGGACATGCGCCGCAGGCTAGCACGCAGGGCCCATGGGCCGGCGCCCCGGGTCGGGGATCAGTCCCGGGTCACCGGCTCCCAGCACCCGCTGCGTTCCGACCGCCACAGCGCGTCGATCACGCGGGCCTGGGCCACGGCATCGTCCAGGTCGCCGGACTGCGGGCCCGCGCCTTCGCGGATGCGGCGGGAGAACGCCTCCACCTCCAGCCGGTACTGGTCGGCCGCGGGCAGGGTTTCGACCGTGACGCCGCTGCCGTCCAGCGCCCCGCCCTCGTCCAGCGCCAGCCGCATCTGGCCGCCGCGCGCGGCGTTGAAGGGGATGAACAGCTCGATGCGGCCGCGCGTGCCGACCACCTGCACCCGCTGGAAGGGCACGCTCTGCGTCGAGACGGTGAAGCTGACCTGCCGCCCGGCGCCGACATCCAGCAGGGCGCTGGTCAGCCGGTCGACCCCGTGCAGCGGGTCGCGGTCCACCAGCGAAACCGCACGCAAAGGCTCGGCCTCGAACAGGTAGCGCCCGGCCAGCACCGCGTAGCAGCCGATGTCGTACAGCGCCCCGCCGCCCATGCCGGGCTGGTTGCGGATGTTGGCGCCGTCGTCGTTGAAGTAGGAGAAGAACACCTGCACGGCGCGCGGCGTGCCGATGCGCCCTTCCCTCACCAGCTCCCGGGCGCGCTGCCACTGCGGGTGGTGGCGCACCATGAAGGCTTCTTCGATGTGCACCTTGGTGGCCGCCGCCTGAACGGTCAGGGCCTCGTCGGTGCTCAGCGCGAAGGGCTTTTCGCACAGCACATGTTTGCCCGCCGCGGCGGCCTGCAGGGTCAGCGGCACGTGCAGGTGGTTGGGCAGCGGGTTGTAGATGGCCTCGATAGCCGGGTCGGCCAGCAGGTCTTCGTAGCTGCCGTAAGCCTGCGGGATGCCCAGCCGCTGCGCCGCGGCCTGCGCCGACGGCAGGCTGCGCGATGCAATCGCCCGCAGTTCGACCAGCGGGCTGGCGAGCATCTCAGGGATCACTTTCTCGACGCCGATCCTGGCCGTGCTCAGCACGCCCCACACGACAGGTTTCATGGTCGCTCCCGGTTCGGCCAACGATCAGATGTAGCGGTTGAGCAGGTTCTCCAGCCGCTCCTGCCGCCCGGAGACCGGCCGCGTGTCCTGGTTGCGCTCCAGTGCCCGCGCGGCCACCTGGTCCAGGCCCAGGCGGCCCGCCATCAGGTCCTGGCCGAAGGGGGCGTTCCAGCCGGCGTAGCGGGCCTCGACGTGGCGCGCCAGTTCGCCGTCGTTGATCATCTGCTCGGCGATCAGCAGCGCCCGCGCCGACACGTCCATGCCGCCGATGTGGCCGTGGAACATGTCCTCGGCGTCGATGGACTGGCGCCGCACCTTCGAGTCGAAGTTCAGGCCGCCGGTGGTGAAGCCCCCGCCTTGCAGGATCAGGTACATCGCCAGCGCGGTTTCGGGGATGTTGTTGGGGAACTGGTCGGTGTCCCAGCCGCACTGCATGTCGCCGCGGTTCATGTCGATGGAGCCGAAGATGCCCAGGTCGATGGCGGTGGCGATCTCGTGCTCGAAGCTGTGGCCCGAGAGCGTGGCGTGGTTGGCCTCGATGTTGACCTTGATCTCTTTCTCCAGCCCGTGGCGCACCAGGAAGCCGTAGACCGTGGCGGTGTCGAAGTCGTACTGGTGCTTGGACGGCTCGCGCGGCTTGGGCTCGATGAGGATGGCGCCCTTGAAACCGATCTTGTGCTTGTACTCCACCACCATGTTCAGGAAGCGGCCCATCTGGTCCAGCTCCTGGCCCATGCGGGTGTTGAGCAGGGTTTCATAGCCTTCGCGGCCGCCCCAGAGCACGTAGTTCTCGCCGCCGAGCTTGAGCGTGGCGTCCATCGCCTCTTTCACCTGCAGCGCGGCCAGCGCGAAGATTTCGGGGTCGGGGTTGGTGGACGCGCCCGACATGAAGCGGCGGTGGCTGAACAGGTTGGCCGTGCCCCAGAGCAGCTTCATGCCGGTCTGCGCCTGCTTGGCCTGCAGCACCTCGACCATCTCGTGCAGGTGGTTCACGCTCTCGCGCGGCGTGCTGCCTTCGGGCGCCACGTCGCGGTCGTGGAAGCAGTAATAGGGCGCGCCCAGGCGCGAGAAGAAGTCGAACGCGGCGTCGGCCTTCATGCGCGCCGCCGCCATCGGCTCGGCCACGCGCTGCCAGGGGCGCTCGAACGTGCCGTCGTAGCCAAAGGGATCGAAGCCGTTCCAGCAGAAGCTGTGCCAGTAGCAGACGGCAAAACGCAGGTGGTCTTCCATGCGCTTGCCCAGCACCAGGCGGTCCTTGTCGTACCACCTGAAGGCCAGTGGGCTGGTCGATTGCGGGCCTTCGTAGGCGATGGCGGGCATGTCGGAGAAATAGGTGCTCATGGGTGGTGTCTCGGTTGAAGTCGTTCGGTGGAAGTCATCAAGGCCTGCGGTACAGGCTGCGGAACAGGTCGTGGCGCGGCGCGAGCAGCTCGCGCTCGGCCGGGTCGGGCCGGTAGACGGTGTCGACCGGGGGTGGCAGGCAGACCGAGGCCATCGGCGCGCCCACGCTGAGCGCGCCCAGGCGGGCCGCCCCCAGCGCGCCACCGACGGCCGAACCGCCGTGGGTGACGATCTCGACGTCCAGCGCGCTGGCCAGCATCTGGGCCCAGAAGCCGCTGCGCGCGCCACCGCCCACCAGCGACAGGCGTGAAACGGTGCTGCCGGCAGCGTGCAGCGCTGCCAGGCCGTCGAGCAGACCGAAGCTCACGCCTTCCATCACCGCGTAGCCCAGGCGCGCGGCGTCGGTGTCGAAGTCCAGGCCGTGGAAGCTGCCGCGCACCTTCGCGTCGTTGTGGGGTGTGCGCTCGCCGCTGAGGTACGGCAGGAACAGCGGGGACGCGGCGCGGTCCGCGGCGCTCAGGGCCGCCGCGCGCGCGGCCACCTCGCCGGCGTTGGCCGCGCCCAGCAGGCCGACCACCCACTGCAGCGCGCTGGCGGCCGAAAGCATCACGCTCATCTGGTGCCAGCGGCCGGGCACGGCGTGGCAGAAGGCGTGCGTGGCGCTGACCGCGTTGGGCTGGTAGTCGGGCGTGACCACGAACAGCACGCCGCTGGTGCCCAGCGAGAGAAACCCCTGGCCGGCCTCGACCGCGCCCATGCCCACGGCGCTGGCCGCGTTGTCGCCCGCGCCACCGGCCACCACCGTGCCCGGCCGCAGCCCCAGCGCCTGCGCCACGTCGGTCTTCAGCCGGCCGCCGGCCTCGCTGCCTTCGACCAGACGCGGCATGTGGGCGCGCGTCAGCCCGGTCAGCGCCAGCAGCTCGTCGGACCAGTCGCGGCGCCGCACATCGAGCCAGAGCGTGCCGCTGGCGTCCGAAAGGTCGCTGACGTGTTCGCCGGTCAGCATCAGGCGCACGTGGTCCTTGGGCAGCAGCACCTTGGCGACGCGCTGGAACAGCTCGGGCTCGTGGCGCGCGACCCAGCGCAGCTTGGGCGCGGTGAAGCCCGGCATGGCCAGGCTGCCACCCAGCTCGCTGAGCGCCGGCAGCTCGGCCATCATCTCGGCGCACTCGGCCGCGCAACGCGTGTCGTTCCAGAGGATGGCCGGGCGCAGCACACGGTCCTGCGCGTCCAGCAGCACCGCGCCGTGCATCTGGCCCGAGAGGCCGATGGCTTCGGTCGCCGCGTACTCCGCCGGGTGCGCGGCGCGAAGCGCGGCCAGCGCGGCCTGGGTGGCGGTCCACCAGTCGGCCGGGTCCTGTTCGCTGTGGCCGGGGTGGGGTCGCGAGACGGTGAGCGGCGCGCCCGCCGAGCCGATCACGCGCTGGTCGGGGCCGAGCAGCAGGGCCTTCACCTCGGAGGTGCCGATGTCGATGCCGATGGTCATGGGGTGTGGGGTCTCAGTGAACGGTGAGTGGAGCCACGGACTCGGGCGCCAGGGCGGCGTCTGGCGCAGCGGTGGGCGCGCTCGCGTGCATGGGCCGCAGTTCGTGGTGCAGCACCAGCGCGGCCGCGCCGACGGCCGAGGCCTGCAGGCCATAACGCGCCGGCCGCACCACGGGGGCGACCATGCCCGCGCTGGCCGCGTAACCGGCCAGCGTGTCGGCCGCGGTGCGCACGATGCCCGGGTGGCGCTCGCAGGACGGGCCGCCGACCACCAGCGTGCCCGGGTTGAAGGTGGTCCAGAGGTTCTGCAGCACCACGCCCAGGAACACGCCGCCGCGCGACGGATCGGGCAGGCGGTCCAGCGCCCGGGCGCCAAAGAAGGTTTCGGCGCAGCCCTTGCGGCCGCAGGAACAGGCCGGCCCGTCGATCTGCAGGATGCTGTGGCCGATTTCGCCGGCCATGCCCTGCAGGCCGGTGAACAGGCGGTCGTTGAGCACGATGCCGGCACCGACGCCGACGCCGCAGGTCACGAAGATGAGCGAGTCCACCGCATCGCCTTCGGTGAATTCGTATTCGCTGAGTGCGGCGGTGTCGGCTTCGTTCTGCACGTGCACGGCCACCGGCGGGCAACCCGCCTCGGCCAGCGCGCGCGTGATCAGCGGCAGGAAGGCCACGTTGCGCCAGCCCAGGTTGGGTGCGAAGCGCACGGTGCCGCTGGCCTCGTCGAAGGCACCCGGCAGGCCGATGCCCACGCCCGAGACCAGCACCGGGCGCGCCGCCAGCCCGGCGTGTGCGCGCACCACCAGGGCCGCGACCTGGCGGCACACCGCCGCCGGTTCGCGATCGGCCAGCGTTTCCTCGGCCGACCACAGCACCTCGCCCGTGAGCGACACACCGACCACCCGCAGCGACTCGACCCCGATCTCCACGCCGATCATGGCGCGGCGGGTGCCATCGAGCCGCAGCGGGGTCGACGGCCGGCCCAGGCCCTGCGCGGCGGCCAGGCCGGTTTCGGTGATCCAGCCTTCGTCGATGAGTTCGCGCACCAGCAGGCTGACGGTCGATTTGGTCAGGCCGCTTTCCTGCGCGAGCTGGGCGCGCGAGAGCCCGCTGCGCCGCCGCAGCAGCCGCAGCAGCACGCTGCGGTTGATGCGTTTGACAAGTTGCTGGTCGCCGGTGGTTTTCATGGTGTGGTCGTGGTGGGGCGCCGGGCCTCAGAAGTTGTGGGCCTGCGCCTTTCCATCAGGTTGTTTGCCCGCGATGATCATGCCAAGGACCTCGTCCTCGGTGACGTCGGCGGTGCGGTAGGCGCCCACCATGCGGCCGTTCTTCATCACCGCCAGCCGGTCGCTCAGGCCGAACACGTCGGGCATGTCGTGGGTGATCAGGAAGATGCCCACGCCCTCGGCCTTGAGCTGGCGCACCAGGTTGCCGACCATCGCCGTCTCTTCCGGCCCGAGCGCCGCGGTGGGCTCGTCCATGATCAGGATGCGCGCGTTGAAGTAGATGGCGCGCGAGATCGCCACCACCTGGCGCTGCCCGCCCGAGAGCCGGCGCACCGGCGTGCGCACGTTCCTGAAGTTCTTGTTCAGGCGGTGGAAAACCTTGCGCGCCTCGGCGTCCATGCGGTGGTCGTCCAGCGTGTTCCAGCGCGTGAGCAGCTCGCGCCCCAGAAACAGGTTGGCCACCGCGTCCAGGTTGTCGGCCAGGGCCAGGGTCTGGTAGATCGACTCGATGCCGCAGCGCTGGGCATCGACCGGGGTGCGGATGTGGGCCTTCTCGCCGTTGATCAGCACCTCGCCGCTGTCGATGGGGTAGGCCCCGGCCAGCATCTTCATCAGCGTCGACTTGCCGGCGCCGTTGTGGCCCAGCAGGGCCACGACCTCGCCCGGGTAGAGGTTGAGGCTCACGTCGTCGACCGCGCGCACGCCGCCGAAGGACTTGCCGATCTGGCGCATTTCAACCAGTGGTGCGCTCAGTCGATCCGGCGCCGGGCCGCCCCAAGCCGGATCAGCCCCCGCGGGGGGCAGCGAAGCGTGGGGGCTCATGATGCATCTCCCGTCAGGCGGCGGTACACCACGTCGAACACCACGGCGGCGATCAGCACCTGGCCGATGATCACGTAGCGCAGACCGATGGAGATGTCCAGCAGCAGGAGGCCGCTGTCGATGCTCTGCATGATCAGCGCGCCCAGCACCGAGCCGAGGATGGAGCCGCTGCCACCGGCCAGCGCCGTGCCGCCGATGACGGCCGCGGCGATCACATAGAGTTCCATGCCGGTGCCCAGCGAGTTGGTGCCGGCGTTCAGGCGGGCGATCGACACCATCGCCGCGATGGTGATCAGCACACCCATCAGGGCGAACAGCATCAGCGTGACCCGGCGCACCGGGATGCCGACCAGGGCCGCGGCCTCGGGGTTGCCGCCCATGGCGAACACGTAGCGGCCAAAGCGGGTGCGGTGCACGATGAAGGACAGCACCAGCGCCACGCTGCCCCAGATCAGCACCGGGATCGGCACGCCCTGTGGCTCGTCCTTGCTGGGGATCTGGTAGGCGTTCATGGTGGCCACAAAACCCACCACGATCAGCGCCGGCACCGCCGCCACCAGGGCGTCAAGCCACAGCGGCGGGTTGGGCACTTCGTAGGCCGCCTTGGCGCGGCGCCGCAGCACCGTCTGCAGCACCAGCGCCGCCACCAGCACCGCGGCCAGCACCCAGCTGGCCTGAACGCCGATGGCGCCGTCAAAGCCCCCGCCCAGGCGCTGGAAAAACAGGTCGTTGACCGGCTGCGTCTTGCCGTCGGCCACCAGGAAGGCGGCGCCGCGGAAGGACATCAGCCCGCCCAGCGTGACCACGAAGGACGGCACGCCCAGCATGGCCGTCAGCGCGCCCTGGTAGACCGACACCGCGATCGCCACCGCCAGCCCGGCCAGCGAGGCCTCGACCCAGTGCCAGCCGGCGGTGTACATCAGCGTGGCGATCAGCACGCCGACAAAACCCATCACCGAACCGACCGACAGGTCGATGTGGCGCGCCACGATCACCAGCACGACGATGGTGGCGACGATGCCGACCACCGCGGTCTGCTGGGCGATGTTGTAGAGGTTCTCGGGCGAGAGGAACAGGCCGCCCGAGAGCAGGTTGAACACCAGGGCGGTCGCCACCAGGACGGCCCCCATCAGCACCAGCCGCCAGTCAACGGCCAGTTGTCTCAACACATTGGGAACAGGACTCACAGACGCACTCCGCAGAAAAAAGGACCGCGGGCTGAACCCAGCCCGCGGTCCGAGGGCCTCCATCCATCAGGAGAAACGCAGATTCAAACGCGGGGTCATTTGCAGGCGGCCGGGCCCTTGGCGGCGTCCACGCCCTTGCACAGGTCGTCCTTCTTGATCCAGCCGGCCTTGACCACCAGGTCCAGGTTCTGGGCCGTGACGGGCACCGGCTTGAGGAACTGCGCCTGCAGCGCCACCTTCTTCTCGCCGCCGCTCCAGCTCTGAGCGCCCGCGACCTTCTGGCCCTTGGCCAGCGACACCGCGGCCGAGGCCGCATCGCGGCCCAGGTCGCGCGCATCCTTCCAGACCGACACGGTCTGCGAGCCCGCGGCCACGCGGTTGAGCGCCGCGTGGTCACCGTCCTGGCCCGAGACCGGAATGCCCTTGATGCCCTTGGCGCTCAGCGCCGCGACCACGCCGCCGGCCGTGCCGTCGTTGGAGGCCACCACGGCGTCGATCTTGCCGCCGGTCTTGGTGATGATCTGCTCCATGTTCTTCTGGGCCACCTCGGGCTTCCAGCCGTCGGTGTATTCCTCGCCGACGATCTTGATGTCGCCCTTCTTGATCGCCGCGTCCAGCACCTCCTGCTGGCCGCCGCGCAGGAAGTTGGCGTTCGGGTCGGTGGGCGAGCCCTTGATCATCACGTAGTTGCCCTTGGGCTTGGCGGCCAGCACGGCGCGCGCCTGCATGCGGCCGACCTCGACGTTGTCGAAGGTGATGTAGAACACGCCGGGCGCTTCGATCAGGCGGTCGTAGGCCACCACCGGGATCTTCTGCTGTTTGGCCTTGTTGACTGCGGGCAGGATGGCGTCCTTGTCCATCGCCAGCACGATCAGCACCTTGGCGCCCTTGGCGATCAGCGAGTCGACGTCCGAGAGCTGCTTCTCGGGCGAGCCGCCCGCGTCGGCGCTGATGTAGCTGGCGCCCAGCTTGGCCAGCTGGTCCTTGATCGCCTTCTCGTCGGTCTTCCAGCGCTCTTCCTGGAAGTTGGACCAGCTCACCCCCACCACCTGGGCAAACGCCCCGGCGCAGGCCAGGCCGAGTGCCAAAGCGGTCAACGTTGTCTTCAGTTTCATCCTTGTCTCCAGTGATCGGCCTGCTGCAGGCCCATGGTTATTGAACGGATTGTTTGGACATATCGTGCACTGGCCCCCTCGCCGGCAACCATTTAGTGCGAACGACGAACTAATTATTCGTTGCCCGGAGCCCCGCTTCCTATTGGGACAAACCCGACATAGTTTGATGACTGAACTTAATAATAAGATCGGTGCCGTGCCCACCCGAAAAGGTCTTCCGTGCCCGCCATCCCCCCGCTGCTGTCCGGCCTCTGTGCGGCCCTGGCCCTGGTGCTGCCCGGCCCGCTCAGGGCCGAGCCGGCCGCCCCCGTGGTGCCGCGTTTCGTCGAAGAGACGGAGAGCGCCGGCCTGTTCAGCCGCTTCGAGGGCGAAGAGGAATACATGGTCGGCGGCGGTGTCGCCAGCTTCGACTGCGACGACGACGGCCTGCCCGAGCTCTACGTCACCGCCGGTGTCGGCAAGGCCCGGCTCTACCGCAACCGCAGCCTGCGCGGCGGGGCGCTGAAGCTGCAGGAGGCCCGCTCGGGCCTGGAGACCACCAACGCCATCGGCGCCTACCCGCTGGACATCGACGGCGACCGCCTCACCGACCTGGTGGTGCTGCGCGTGGGCGAGGTGCAGGTGTTCCGGGGCCTGGGCCAGTGCCGCTTCGAGCGCGCCAACGAGGCCTGGAACCTGCGCACCGGCAACGGCTGGCACACCGCCTTTTCGGCCACCTGGGAGGCGGGCCAGTCCTGGCCCACGCTGGCCATCGGCACCTATGTGGACCGCAGCAAGCCCGACTTTCCCTGGGGCAGCTGCACCCCGGCGCTGCTCATCCGGCCGCAGCCGGGGGGCGGCTTCCAGCCCACCCAGCCGCTCACGCCCGGCCACTGCGCGCTGTCGATGCTGTTCTCCGACTGGAACCGCTCGGGCCACGCGGCGCTGCGCGTGAGCAACGACCGCGAGTACTACAAGGGCGGCGAGGAGCAGCTCTGGCGCATCCCCGCCGGTGCCGCGCCCGTGCGCCTGGGCCCTGCCGACGGCTGGAAGCCGCTGCAGATCTGGGGCATGGGCATCGCCAGCCACGACATCACCGGCGACGGCTACCCCGAGCTGTTCCTCACCAGCATGTCCGACAACAAGCTGCAGACGCTCGAAGCCGGCCCGGCCCAGCCGCGCTACGCCGACATCGCGTTCAAGCGCGGCGCCACCGCCCACCGGCCCTACGTCGGCGGCGACGTGCGGCCCTCGACCGCCTGGCACGCGCAGTTCGCCGACCTCAACAACGACGGCCGCGCCGACCTGTTCGTGGTCAAGGGCAACGTCTCGTCCATGCCCGACTTCGCCGCGCTGGACCCGAACAACCTGCTGCTGCAGACCGCCGACGGCCACTTTGTCGAGGCCGGCCACACCGCGGGGCTGGCGAGCGTGCTGCGCGGCCGCGGCGGCATGGTGGCCGACTTCAACGCCGACGGCCTGCTGGACGTGGTGGTGGTCAACCGCGGCGACCGGGCGCAGCTGTGGCGCCAGCTGCCCGCCAGCGCGAACCCGCCGGCGCACTGGCTGCAGCTGCGGCTGCAGCAGGACGGCGGCAACCGCGACGCCATCGGCGCCTGGGTCGAGGTGCGGCTGGGCACGGACGACAGCGCCCCGGTGCTGCGCCAGGAACTGACCGTCGGCGGCGGTCACGCCAGCGGCCAACTGGGCTGGCTGCACTTCGGCCTGGGCGGCGCGGACCGCGTGCAGCTGCGCGTGCAATGGCCACACGGTGGCTGGAGCGCCTGGCAGGCGGCCGAGGCCGACCGCTTCTACACCGCCAGCCCCTCGGGGCTGACCCCCTGGAGCGCGCCGTGATGCGCCGCCCCATCGCTCGCGGGCTGCTCGGCCTGGTGGCCCTGTGCGCCACCCTGCCGGCCCAGGCCCAGACTCCGGCTCAGTCCCCGGCGCCCGCCGCAGCACCGTCCGCCGAAACCTACAGCGCCGAGGTGGCCACCGAATGGTTCGCCCTGGCCCTGCTGCTGACCCAGCAGACACCGGGCATGAGCCCGCCGGTGGCCTCGCGCGCGCTGGCCTACCTCGGGCTGGCGCTGTACGAATCGGTGGCGCCGGGCATGCCCGGTCACCGCAGCCTGGCCGGCCAGCTCAACGAGCTGCAGTCGCTGCCCTGGGCGCAGCCGGACGAGCCTCTGCACTGGCCCACCGTGGCGCACACGGCCATGGCCAGCATGACGCGCATGATGTTTCCGCACGCCAGCGCCGAGAACAAGGCCCGCATCGACCTGCTCGAACGCAGCCTGCCGCAGAAGCTGGCGCGCGACTTCGACCCGCAGGTGGTGAACGCCGAGATGCGCACCCGCTCCGAGACCTTCGGCAAGCTGATGGCGATGGCGCTCATGACCTGGGCCCGCACCGACGGCGGCCACGAGGCCTGGGGCCCACTGCGCCGCCACCAGGCCAACTACGTGCCGCCCAGCGGCGCCGGCCAGTGGGTGCCCACGCCGCCGGCCTACGCCCCGCCGCTGCTGCCCTGGTGGGGCACGGTGCGCCCGTTCGCGCTGCCCGCGGCCGACGCCTGCCCGGCCCCGCCGCCCCCCGCCTATTCTGAAGAGGCCGGCTCGGCGTTCCAGCGCGAGACCGGCGAGGTGCACCGCATCAGCCAGGCCGCCACACAGGCGCAGCGGCAGGTCTCGCTGTACTGGGCCGACGACCCGCTGAAAACCCCCACGCCCGTGGGCCACTGGTCCTTCATCGCCTCCGACCAGCTGCGCACCGGCAAGGCCAGCCTGGCCCGCGCGGCGCGGGTGTACGCGCGCCTGCACCTGGCCATGGCCGACGCCTTCATCGCCACCTGGAAGACCAAGTACACCGTCAACCTGCTGCGGCCGGTGACCGCCGTGCAGCTGACCATCGACAGCCAGTGGGTGCCGACGCTGATGCACACGCCGCCGTTTCCCGAGTACCCGTCCGGGCACTCGGTGCTGTCCTCGGCGGCGGCCGGCGTGCTCGAACGCGAGTTCGGCGCCGCCACCCGGTTCACCGACAACACCCACAACGACCGCGGCTGGGGCCCGCGCAACTTCGCCAGCTTCCGCGCCGCGGCCGACGAGGCCGCCGTCTCCCGCCTGTACGCGGGCATCCATTTCCGCAGCGGCATCGAAGGCGGCAAGGCGCAGGGCCGCTGCGTCGCCGAGCGCGTGATGGGCCTGGCAATGGGCGCGCGATGACGGCCGGCACGGCGTCCGCGCCCACCACCCGCTGCGGCGACCACACCGTGCACTGGCTCGACGACGGGCGCCAGCGCCTGGGCCTGGTGCCCGGTTTCGGGGGCAGCGCCGCCGCCTGGCTGCTGCACCCGCCGGCCGATGCGGCGCCGCGCCAGCCCGAGGTGCCGTTCCACCTCTGGCGCCCCTGGTTCGGCGACCCGGACCCGTTCAGCGTCGCCTCGCTGCCGCTGGTGCCCTGGTCCAACCGCATCAGCGGCGGCGGCTTCGAAAGCAATGGTGTGTTCCACCCGCTGGCGCCCAACCGCTCGGGGGAGGCCTGCCCGATCCATGGCGAGGGCTGGCTGCAGGCCTGGGCGGTGACCACCCACGACAGCCACCGGCTCGACATGCGGCTGGCCTCGCGCCATTTCATGGACAGTCCCTACGACTACATCGCGACACAAAGTTACCGGCTGCTGCCCGATGGCATCGAGCAGACCCTCACGGTGACGCATCTGGGCGACACCCCCCTGCCCTACGGCCTGGGGCAGCACCCCTGGCTGCTGCGCACGCCGGGCACCCGCGTGCAGGCCCAGGTGACGGGCGTCTGGCTCAGCCATCCGGATCGGCTGCCCCGTGCACACACCGCCGTGGCGCCCGACTGGGACCTGAGCGCGGGCATCAACGCCTACGGGCCCCTGATCGACAACGCCTTCACCGGCTGGGACGGCATGGCCCGCATCGAATGGCCGGACACCGGATGGGCGCTGACCGTGCAGGACGCCACCACCGCAAGCGGCGACGGCTGCCTGCTGGTGTTCCGGCCCGAGACCGGGCCGAGCTTCTGTGTGGAGCCGGTCAGCCACCCGATCGACGCGGTGCACCTGCCGGGCCGGCCCGGGCTGCGCCAGCTCGGGCCGGGTGAGGCGATGAGCCAGCGCCTGCGGTGGCGATTTCAGCGCACCGCAGCGCCGGCGCTCAGCCCATCATCGCTTCGAGCTTGATCGTGTCGGCCACGAAGGCGCGGATGCCTTCGGCCAGCTTCTCGGTCGCCATCGCGTCCTCGTTCAGCGCAAAGCGGAAGCCCGCCTCGTCGTACTGCACGAACGGGATGTCCATCGCCTTGGCGGCGTCGGCGTCCAGCGCTTTCGTCAGTGGTGCCTCGCTGGCCGCCAGCTGGGCCAGCAGGTCGGGGCTGATCGTCAGCAGGTCGCAGCCGGCCAGTGCCGTGATCTGGCCCACGTTGCGGAAGCTCGCGCCCATCACCTCGGTGGCAATGCCGTGCTTCTTGTAGAAGTGGTAGATCGCGCGCACCGACTGCACGCCCGGGTCGTTGGCACCGGCCATCGCGGCCTCGTCCCATTGGGCGCCGGCCTGCTTCTTGTACCAGTCGTAGATGCGGCCGACGAAGGGCGAGATCAGCTGCACCTTGGCCTGGCCGCAGGCCACCGCCTGGCAGTACGCAAACAGCAGCGTGAGGTTGGTGTGGATGCCGTCGCGCTCCAGCCGCGCGGCGGCCTGGATGCCTTCCCAGGTGGCCGCGATCTTGATCAGCACGCGGTCCACGTGCACGCCTTCGCCCTGGTAGAGGTCGATGATGCGGCGCGCACGGGTCACGGTGGCTTCGGTGTCGAAGCTCAGGCGCGCGTCCACCTCGGTCGACACGCGGCCGGGCACGTGCTTGAGGATCTCCAGGCCGAACGCCACCAGCAGGCGGTTCATCACCTCGTCCTTGCCCTGCGCGCCGTAGCGGGCAACGGCGTCCTGGAGCAGGTGGGCGTACTCGGGTTTCTGCACCGCCTTGAGGATCAGCGACGGATTGGTCGTCGCATCGCGCGGGGTGAAGGCCGCGATCTGTTTGAAATCACCGGTGTCGGCGACCACGGTGGTGAGCTGTTTGAGGGCGTCAAGCTGGTTCATCGGTCTCTCTCAGGGTTGTCGAGGTTTCACAGAATGATGTAACTGGGTTACCATTTTCGCATGCTTGACCGAATCAGAGCCTCCTTGCCCTCACTGGCCCCAGCCGAACAGCGCGTGGGCAAACTCGTGCTGCTCGACCCGCGCACCTTCGCCAGTCTGCCGGTGGCCGAACTGGCCGACCGCGCCCACGTGAGCAAGCCGACCGTGGTGCGTTTTTGCCGCAGCATGGGTTACGACGGCCTGTCGGACTTCAAGCTCAAGCTGGCCGGCACCGTCAGCGAAGGCGTGCCCTTCATCCACCGCAGCGTGGACGTGGACGACAAGGTGGGCGACGTGCTGGTCAAGGTGATCGACAACACGGTCGCGGCCTTTCTCAAGTACCGCAACGACGCCTCCACCCATTCCATCGAAAAAGCGGTGGACGCGCTGCTCTCCACCTACAAGAACAAGGGCCGCATCGAGTTCTACGGCGCGGGCAACTCGGGCATCGTGGCGCAGGACGCGCAGCACAAATTCTTCCGCCTGGGCATCAACGCCATCGCCTACAGCGACGGCCACATGCAGGTGATGAGCGCCTCGCTGCTGGGCCCGGGCGACTGCCTGGTGATCGTGTCGAACTCGGGCCGCACACGCGACCTGATGGACGCGGCCGACATCGCGCGCAAGCACGGCGCCACGGTGATCGTGGTCACCGCCAGCGGCTCGCCGCTGGCCACGGCCGGCCACATCCACCTCGCCGCCGACCACCCCGAGGGCTACGACCGCTACAGCCCCATGACCTCGCGCCTGATGCACCTGATGGTGATCGACGTGGTCGCCACCTGCCTGGCGCTGCGCATCGGGGGCAGCAAGCTGCAGCCGCTGCTCAAGGAAATGAAGAACAACTTGCGGAGCAAAAGGTACGCATAAGCGTGCGCGCTGCGCACAGCTGATGCGGCCCCCTGCGCCGCTTCGCGTCTTCCCCCAGAGGGGGACGATGCCTGCGGCTCGGCGTAGCCGAAGCCACGGCATCCTGGATATGAAAACCCTTCACGCCAACGGCTCAGGACGAGGGGTGCGCCCCGCAGCGAAATAAAGGAGGAGACCTGCGCAGCAGGTCGGGGGACATTCGCGGAGGGGCGCACCCCTCGTCCGCGCCAACGCCCAGATGTCTGAGCGTCAGATCCGCCCCTCTTCCACCGCATGGCAAGCGATGCGAACACCCCCGATGGTCAACAACGCCGGCCGCTCGTTGCGGCAACGCTCGTTCACATGCGGGCAGCGCGGGTTGAAGGCGCAACCACTGGGCGGGTTCAGCGGGTTGGGCACTTCGCCTTGCACCGGTGTGCGCGCCTGGCCCGTGTCGTGCATCTTCGGAATCGCGTCCAGCAGCATGCGCGTGTAGGGGTGGCGCGGGCTGTCGAACAAGGTGTGCTTGTCGGCCAGCTCCACCAGACGGCCCAGGTACATCACGCCCACCTGGTCGCTCATGTGGCGCACCACCGCCAGGTTGTGGCTGATGAACAGGTAGGTCAGGCCCTGCTTGCGCTGCAGGTCTTTCATGATGTTGAGCACCTGCGCCTGCACGCTCACATCCAGCGCGCTGGTGGGCTCGTCGCACACCAGAAATGCCGGCTGCGTGGCCAGCGCCCGTGCGATGGAAATGCGCTGGCGCTGCCCGCCGCTGAACTGGTGCGGGTACTTCGTGCGGTCGGCCGCGGCCAGGCCGACGGACTGCAACAGCTCTTCGACCCGCGTGCGCAGGGCCTGCGCGTCGCTCAGCAGACCGTGTTCGATCAGCGGCTCGGCGACGATGTCCTGCACCCGCCAGCGCGGGTTCAGGCTGGCGTACGGGTCCTGAAAAATCATCTGGATGCGCCGGCGCAGCTGCCGGCCTTGCGGCGTCTTGAACGCAGCGTGCGCGTCCTGCCCGTCGAACTCGAAGCCCCCGCGCGTGGGTTCGTACAGCCCCACCAGCAGGCGCGCCACGGTGCTCTTGCCGCACCCCGATTCGCCCACCAGCGCCAGCGTCTGGCCCTGGAAAATGTCGAAGCTCACGCCGTCGACCGCGCGCAGCAACTGGCGCGGCTGGCGTTCGAGCACGCGGTTGAGCCAGGGCGCGGAAACATCAAACGTTTTGGCCAGGTCGGTGGCGCGCACCAGCGGCACGGGCGGTGCCGGGGTGGTTTCGGCGGGCGCTGCCTGGGCGGCGTGGGCCTGCCGCACGGCTTTTTCGATCAGGCTCACGCGGCCTCCCCGACGGTTTGCACGCTGGACGCATCGTGCAGCCAGCAGGCCGCCCGCGTGACGCCGGCCGGCATGAGTTCGGGGCGCTGTTCGTGGCAACGGTCGAAACCGCGCTCGCAGCGCGGGTGGTAGGCGCAGCCCTGCGGAATGGCGTTCAGCCGCGGCATGGCGCCGTCGATCTGGTGCAGGCGCTCACGGTCCACGCCCATGTCGGGGATGCAGGCCATCAGCCCCTTGGTGTAGGGGTGGGCCGGGTGGTTGATGACCTCGTGCACCGGGCCGATCTCGGCGATGCGGCCGGCGTACATCACGGCCACACGGTCGCAGGTTTCGGCGATCACGCCCATGTCGTGCGTGATCAGCATGACCGCCGCACCGCGTTCTTTGCAGATGCGCTTGAGCAGCGTGATGATCTGCGCCTGGATGGACACGTCCAGCGCGGTGGTGGGCTCGTCGGCCACGATCAGGCGCGGTTCGGCCGCCAGCGCCAGGGCGATGACCACGCGCTGGCGCATGCCGCCGCTGAACTGGTGCGGGTAGTGGTCGATGCGTTGTTCGGCCGCCGGGATGCCGGTGTCGCGCAGCAGCCCGATGGCGCGCTCGCGCGCTTCGGCCGCGCTCACCGGCAGGTGGGTGGTGATGGTTTCGATGAGTTGCCGCCCCACCGAATACAGCGGGTTGAGCGAGGTCAGCGGGTCCTGGAAGATGGCGCCGATCTGCCGGCCGCGCACCCGGCGCATCTGCTCGGGCGGCAGGTTGTGTATGGGCCGGCCTTCGAGCACGATCTCGCCGCTGGCCACACGGCCCGGCGGCTCCAGCAGGCCGATGATGGACGCGCCGGTGAGCGACTTGCCCGCGCCCGATTCGCCCACCACGCCCAGGATTTCGCCCGGCGCGATGTCGAAGGAGATGCCGTCCAGCGCGCGCAGCGTGCCGCGGCGGTTCGGAAATTCGACGACGAGGTTTTTGACTTGAAGCAGGCTCATCGCAGTCTGGGGTTCAAAGCGTCGCGCAACCAGTCGCCCAGCAGGTTCACCGACAGCGAAATCAGCACCAGCATGGCGCCGGGGAAGAGCGTGATCCACCACTCGCCAGAGAACAGGTAGTCGTTGCCGACGCGGATGAGCGTGCCCAGCGAGGGCGAGGTCGGCGGCGCGCCCACGCCCAGGAAGGACAGCGTGGCCTCGGTGATGATGGCCGTGGCCACCTGGATGGTGGCCAGCACCAGCACCGGCCCCAGGACATTGGGCAGCACATGCCGGCGCATGATGCGCAGCGGCGACACGCCGGTCACGCGCGCGGCCTGCACGTATTCCTTGTGGCGCTCGACCAGCGTGGAGCCGCGCACCGTGCGCGCGTACTGCACCCAGCCGGTGAGCGTGATGGCGAGGATGAGCACGCCCAGGGCCAGCGAATCGTGCGCGTCGGGAAACAGCGCACGGCCCACGCCCGCGATCAGCAGCGCGACCAGGATCGGGGGAAAGGACAGCATCACGTCGCACACGCGCATGAGCAGGCTGTCGACCCAGCCGCCCAGAAAACCGGCCAGCAGTCCCAGCGAGACGCCGATCACCACCGACAGCAGCACCGAGGCCAGGCCCACAGCCAGCGAGATGCGCGCGCCGTACATCAGCGCCGAGAGGATGTCACGCCCCTGGTCATCCGTGCCCAGCCAGAAGGCGGGGTTGCCGCCTTCACTCCACGAGGGCGGCAGGCGCGCGTTGGACAGCTCCAGCGACGCCAGGTCGAACGGGTTGTGCGGCGCGATCCACGGCGCGAACACGGCACAGACCACACAGACCAGCGCCATCCCCGCCGCCACGATGGCCGTGGGCGAGGTGCGGAAACTGTGGCCGACATCGCTGTCGAGCCAGCGGCGAACAAAGGCAATCAAATGTCTTGCTTTCGAGAGAGAAAGGGTCAGCCAACGAGGGGGAGCCCGTCCAGAGTCAGCGCGGAACCGGCTCCGCCGGGCCGCTGCTGGCGCCCCCCACTGGGGGGTGACGCCGCAGGCGGCGCGGGGGGTTACTTCACAGACATGAAGCGGAACGGCATGACGTTGTCGGCCAGTTGCACCAGGCTCAGGTTGTTGGCCACGCCCCAGGCCAGGGCCTGCTGGTGCAGCGGCAGGTGGGCGAAGTCTTCGTCGTGCAGCTTGAAGGCTTCCTTGATCAGCGCGTTGCGCTTGGCCTGGTCGGTTTCCGACTGGATCTTCAGCGTCAGCTCATCGAGCTTGGGGTTGCAGTAGGCGCCCAGGTTGAACTGGCCCGCCCCCTTGTCGTCCACGCAGCGGGTCAGCGCGTTCAGCGCGTTGTGCGCGTCGTAGGTGCTGGGCGTCCAGCCCAGCAGGTAGAAGCTGGTGTCGCGCTTGAGCACCTTGGGAAAGTAGGTGCCCTTGGTCTCGGCCTGCAGGCGCACCTTCACGCCCACCTTGGCCAGGCCAGCGCTGACGGCCTGGCAGATCTCGCCGTCGTTCACGTAGCGGTCGTTCGGGCAGTTCATGCTGACCTCGAAGCCGTTGGGGTAGCCCGCGTCGGCCAGCAGCTTCTTCGCGGCGTCCAGGTCGTAGGCCGGGCGCTTGTCCATGCTCGCGTCATAGCCGTTGATGCCCGGCCCCACCATCAGGGCCGAGGGCCGCGACGCACCGCGCATCACACTCTTCTGGATGCCCACGATGTCGATGGCCTGGTAGAAGGCCTGGCGCACGCGCTTGTCCTTGAAGGGGTTCTTGCCCTTGACGCTGGAGTACAGCAGCTCGTCGCGCTTCTGGTCCATGCCCAGGAAGATGGTGCGCAGCTCGGGGCCCTGCAGCACCTTGCTCTTGCCGCTGGCGTTGATGCGCGCCACGTCCTGCACCGGCACCGGCTCGATCACGTCCACCTGGCCCGAGAGCAGCGCGGCCACGCGGGTGGCGTCGTTGCCAATGGGCGTGTACTCCACGTTGACCACATTGCCTTCGATCTTGCCCCAGTAGGCACCGTTGCGCACGAAGGTGGTCTTGACGTTGGGCTGGCGCTCGCGCAGGCGGAACGGTCCGGTGCCGTTGGCCCGGAACGAGGCGGCGTTCTCGATGCCCTTGCGGCGGTCCACCGGCTTGGTGGCCTGGTTCTCTTCGCTCCACGTCTTGCTCATGACGTAGAAGAAGGTCAGCACGTCCGGCAGGATGGGGAACGGCGCCTTGGTCTCGATGTCCACCGTGTGCTCGCCCACCTTGCGCACCGCCTGGATGTCGTTGGTGTAGCTGCGCATGTCCGAGCCGTCGCCCGCGCCGCGCGCCAGGCTGAACAGCACGTCGTCGGCGGTGAAGGGTTTGCCGTCGTGGAATTTCACGCCCTTGCGCAGTTCAAACCGCCACACGGTCGGCGAGACCTGCTTCCAGCTGGTGGCCAGGCGCGGGGTGAGCTTGAGGTTCTGGTCACGCCCCACCAATGGCTCGTACACGTTGCCCACCACGCTCAGCTGCGTGGTCTCGTTGAGCGAGTGCGGGTCCATCGACAGGGCGTCGCCCTGGTTGCCGATGCGCACCGTCTGCGCCGACGCGGCCGATGCAGCGGCCAGCGCAGCCACGATCAGGCCGCTCATCAAGGTGGGTTTGAAAGTCATGCATCGCTCCTCTGGGGGTTGGGGGGAAACAGGAAACCCGGCCTCAGGCCGGTGACAGGGGCATGCCCTGCTCGACGAGGCCGGCGTGCAGCGCTGCGCCCAGCGGCAACACGTCGTCGTTGAAATCGTAGCGGCTGTTGTGCAGGTAGCAGCTGCCCACGCCGTGCTCGGTGCCCTGGCCCAGTCGCAGGTAGGCGCCGGGCTTGACCTGCAGCATGAAGGCAAAGTCCTCGGCCCCCATGCTCGGCTCCAGCGCGTCGTTCACGTGCTCGTGGCCCACCAGGTGGCGCGCCACAGCGGCGGCGAACCGCGCCTCGTCGACGGTGTTGAGGGTGGCCGGGTAGACGCGTTCGTAGCGCACGTGCGCAGACGCACCCAGGCCCATGGCCACGCCGTTGCAGACCTCGTGCAGGCGTTTTTCCAGCAGGTCCTGCACCTCGGCGCTGAAGCTGCGCACTGTGCCCACCAGCGTGGCCTTGCCGGGCAGCACGCTGAAGGCGCCGGGGTCACCGGCGTGCATGGAACACAGGCTGATCACCGCTTGATCGAGCGCGCGCACATTGCGCGAGACGATGCTCTGCACCGCCGTGATGATGTGCGCCGCCACCAGCACCGGGTCCACCGTCTGGTAAGGGTGGGCACCGTGTCCGCCCTTGCCGGTGATCTCGATGGTGATGCGGTCGGCCGCCGCCATCATCGGCCCGGGGTTGATGCCCACGGTGCCCGGCGGCATCTGCGGCCAGTTGTGCATGGCATAGACCGACTGCACCGGAAAGCGCTCGAACAGCCCGTCTTCGATCATGGCCTTGGCACCGGCAAAGCCCTCTTCGCCGGGCTGGAAGATCAGCACCGCCGTGCCATCGAACTGGCGTGTGGCGGCCAGGTAGCGCGCCGCGCCGACCAGCATGGCGGTGTGGCCGTCGTGGCCGCAACCGTGCATCAGGCCGGGCCGGGCGGAGCGCCAGGCGACGTCGCTTTCCTCGTGCATGGGCAGGGCGTCCATGTCGGCGCGCAGACCCATCATGCGGCCGCTGCCGCGCGTGCGGCCATGGATCACCGCCACCACACCGGTCTTGCCAATGCCGGTGTGGATCTCGTCCACGCCACAGACCTTGAGCGACTCCACCACACGCCGCGCGGTGAAGTGCTCCTCGAAACCCAGCTCCGGGTGCGCGTGCAGCTCGCGCCGCAGCGCGGTCAGTTCGGGGTGGTAGGCCGCGATGTGCGCGAACGCGCGGCCATGGGCCTTGATGCGAGACGTCAGCATGTCAGTGCGCTCCAGATCTTTCGACGCGCAAGCGCGGGTCCACGGCGAAATACAGAAGGTCCACCACCAGGTTGATCACCACGAAGATCAGCGCGATCAGGCACAGGTAGGCCGCCATCACCGGGATGTCGGCAAAGGTCACGGCCTGGATAAACAGCAACCCCATGCCCGGCCACTGGAACACCGTCTCGGTGATGATGGCAAAGGCGATCAGGCCGCCCAGCTGCAGGCCGGTGATGGTCATCACCGGCACCAGGGTGTTCTTGAGCGCATGGCCGAAGTGCACCGCGCGCTGCGTCAGGCCACGGGCGCGCGCGAACTTGATGTAGTCGGTGCGCAGCACCTCCAGCATCTCTGCCCGCACCAGCCGCATGATCAGCGTGAGCTGGAAGATCGCCAGCGTCACCGCCGGCAACACGATGTGGTGCCAGCCCTTGGCCGTGAGCAGGCCGCTGCTCCACCAGCCCAGCTGCACCACGTCGCCACGGCCAAAGCTGGGAAACCAGCCCAGCTGCACCGCAAACACCAGGATCAGCAGGATGCCGATCAAGAACGTCGGCAACGAAACGCCCAGCAGCGAGATCGTCATGAACAGCTGGCTGACGAAGGTGCCGCGCTTGAGCGCCGCGTACACCCCCATCGGAATGCCCAGCACCAGGGCCAGCACCGCGGCCACCAGCGCGAGCTCCAACGTGGCCGGGAAGCGCTCGGCGATCAGGCGCGACACCTTGGCGCCCTGGCGCAGGCTCAGACCGAATTCACCCTGCACCGCGTTGACCAGGAAGTGCCAGAACTGGACAAAAAACGGCTGGTCCAGCCCCAGGTCGGCGCGCAGTTCGCGGATCTGCGCGGGCGTGGCGTCCTGCCCGAGCAAGAAGACCACCGGGTCGCCCACGTACTGGAACAGCATGAAGGCGATCAGTGCCACGCTGACCATGACCACCACTGCCTGCGCCAGGCGCCTGAGAATGAAAGCAAACATCGTGTGAAAACAAAGAGAGGGTCGTCACCGTGGTGTGCGACCCTCAGTGGTCAGCCAATTCAGTGTACCTTTGACCTGCACCGCACTATGCAACAACCGTTCCCGGCCGCAGGACGGGTGTTACCCGCAGGCGACAGCACGCCGCGCACCCTCAATGGGCGCCAGACAGGTCCTCCAGCCGCAACGCCCCGTACCACGCTCGCAAGGTCGATCCCGTGTTGTCCGTGTCCGTCATCAGCGCCACGGCCTCCAGCGGTCCCGGCTCCTCGCCGAAAGCACGGATGAAATCGGCCCGCACATCGCGCCGGTGGTCGCGCCACTGGCCCAGGTGCTGGGCGCCGCTCTCCACCACCACCTTGCGGATGCGATCGGTGCGCGGGTTCGGCAACACCGTGCCCACCGGGTCGTCCAGACTCCACACATAGGCCAGGGTCGCGTACGGCAGAGGCTCGCCCGTGAGCAAGCGGCTGAGTTCAGACAAACGGTGCGCACGCGCACTCCACCGGGAGCGGTCTCCCCCGAACGCCAGCAGGATGCGCGCCGGCGCGTCGGTCGCCCCCGCATCCTTGAGGTTGGCCCCAATGGGCAGCGCATCCACCCGCCAGGAAAAGTCCAGCATCCCAACCGCCGCCAGCCCCGGCTGGAACTGCCGGCGCAACACGCTGACCGAACGGTGCGCATGCACCTGCAACGCCGGCCGCCCCTGGCGCACCACCGACCGAAAAGGCGCCGACACCTTGCCGGGGAGAACAAACGTTTGCCAGTCGCCACCGCCCGGTGGCGTCAGCAGCAGCGTCTGTGCCGCGCGCCGGACGGCCGCCTCCTCCCGCTCAACAGAGGCTGTTGGCGGCGACGCGCAAGCGGCCAATCCGGCCGCCAGGACCAGTCCCCCAACGGGCTTGAGCGACCGCCAGCGAGCCGCCGATGACACATCTTGTTTCATTCAAAGCAGTGTAGCGCGGAGGTCACATGTCCCCCGTTGGGGGGATGCCCCCGGAACCACCACAAACCATGCCGGGAACGCGTGTTCTAGATTGTGAGAGGCGCATCAAACCGTATGCGCCCGGCGGCTGGACACGGTGTCCGGTCCCGATTTCAATCCTTCAGGAGAGGACCCATGCTGATCAAGAAAACCCTGGCCCTGCTGCTCTCGCTGGCATCGGCCGTTGCCATGGCGGCGGTGGACGTCAACACCGCCAGCGAAGCCGACCTCGACAGCGTCAAAGGCATCGGCCCCGGCACGTCCGGCAAGATGCTGGAACAACGCAAAGCAGGCAAGTTCAAAGACTGGCCCGACCTCATCGCCCGCGTGCCCGGCATTGGCGACAAGCGCGCCGCCAAGCTGTCGGCCGAAGGCCTGACGGTCAACGGCGCCAAGTACCCGTCGGCTGCAGCCGAAACGCCGGCGCCCAAAGCCAAAGCCCCCGCCGCGACCAAGCCCTGACGCGAACGATCCGCCCAAGAAAAAGCCCCGCTGCGTTGCCGCAGCGGGGCTTTTGACTTTCAGAACCTCAGCTGGCTTGCGCCAACGAAAGATCAGAAGGTGTGACGCAGGCCGACAGCGATCAGACGGTCTTCGTCAACCTTGACGCCAGCAACCTTCATGTTGCTGGTACGGAAACCGGCGTAGGCGGTGGTGCGCTTGGACAGGCTGTAACCAGCGGCGATGCCGTAGCCGGTGCGCTTGCCGTCGCCAGCAGCGGCGTTGTCCTTCGAGCGAGCGTAGCCAGCCGACAGCGTCAGAGCAGACGACAGGGGAACATCGACGCCGAACTGGTAATCGGTCGACTTGGCGGCGTCAATCTTGGTCTGACCGTAGCTGGCCAGCAGCTTGGCAACACCCAGATCGTACGAACCGTTCAGTGCTGTGATCTTCAGGTCATCAGAGCCGGACACATCGCCCTGGGTCTGGTACGCGAAGTTGGCAGCAATGGGGCCGTTGGCGTAGGACAAGCTGAAGTCGGTCACGTCTTCCTTGACTGCCGAGTCGCCGTCCATCGAGTAGCTGAAGCCACCGCTGAAACCGCCGAAGGAGGGCGACACGTACTTGATGGTGCTGCCAGGATGGTCAGCGTACACAGCGTTTGCCACCAGAACATTCTTGCTGGCCGACAGAGCGGAGTCAAAACCGCTGTTGGATGCGCCCATGACGTCGTCCATGGCAGTCCAAGTGCCGCCGAAGGTCACTTCACCGAAGCCGCCGGCCAGGCCGACGTAGGACTGGCGATTGAAACCAGCAGCATCGCCATTGGTCAGGTTAATACCCTGTTCCAGCTTGAACACGGCCTTCAGACCGCCACCCAGATCTTCAGTGCCCTTGAAGCCGATACGGCTGCCGCTCAGGCCGCCCGAACCCATCTTGGTGGTGGACTTGCCACCAACGGAAACGCCTGCAGCAAGCAGTTCCGCAGGAGTCGTAGCTTCGGCGGCGGCGCGGAAATCGGTCGCGGTGCCCTTTTGCGAGCCAACCCAAACGTCGGCCACACCGTAGATGGTGACGCTGGATTGGGCCATGGCGGCGCCGGAAGCGGCCAGAACGGCCAGAGCGATCAGAGACTTTTTCATGAGGTATGTTCCTTTGAAAATTCCAGCCTTCTGATGAAAGCCGGTGTGACTAAAACTCACAGACGGAATGCTACCTCCGGGTCTACCCTGATCCCGTGGGTTAACCCTGAAACAATTTGCGTTGCCGCCCGAAACGTCGGTTTTTGGCGACACAACGCTCACAAACGAAACCCAAAGCATTCTTTTTCAGACCCGCGATCGCACCACGCAAACTAAAAAGCCTGCCGTGTTGCCACGGCAGGCTTGGATTCTGTCTTTCAAGCTGGCCCAAGCCAGCATGAACGATCAGAAGGTGTGGCGGATACCGATGTCGTAGCCAGACTTGTTCGCCGTCTTGACGGAATCGCTGCCAAAGGATGCATAGACCTTGGTGCGCTTGCTCAGCATGTAATCCACGCCCAGGCCCAGCTTCTTCGTGGAAGCTTTATCACCGCTGACCTTGCTTTCACCGTAGCCAGCCTTGATAAGGAATGCCCCCATGGGAGCGGTGGCCATCAGGTTCCAGCTGCTGCGATCCTTGGCAGAGGCGATGGGGTCGAGGCTGGAGAAGCCGGCACCAACGGTCATGAAGCCCAGATTGTAAGTACCCACGATGGCCGTGATCTGGTCGTCCTCGCGGTTTTGCTCGTAACCACCACCGATGTACAACGGACCAGACGCGTACGACGCCCACAGGCTGACGAGGTTCTTTTTATTGCCACCCTTAGATTGCGCTTGGAGAGAATCCGGATCCGCAATGCCGTCGGTGCCAGCAGCACAGGTCGATGCGTCTGCAACATCAACACACGCAAACTTGTCAGCAGACAGGTCGTTCGCCGTCCCAGAGGTCTTCAAACCCAGCGACAGGCCAAAGGAGAAACCGCTGAAGTTGGGCGACGAATAGAAGATGGCATCGGTACGACCAAGGCCCGAACCGTCAATGTTGCCGTTCGGATCGGTGGCGTAGGCGGTGGTCAGCACGGCCGAAGAGCCGACCTGCAGCGTGCCCCATGGATCGGTCATGTTGACCGGGCCTTGGAAGGCGGTCAGGGCGCGACCCAGCTTCACGGAACCAAAGCCGCCAGACAGACCCACGGTGGTCTCGCCCTGGAAGGTCGGACGCTTGTTGGCCGTGCCATCGTTGCCACCCGACTCAGGGCTGAAACGCTGGGCCAGGGCGAAGTTGGCCTTCAGGCCACCACCCAGGTCTTCGGTACCCAGAAAGCGGATCTGGTTGGCACCGTTGGTGGCGTCCAGACGAGCGTCCTTCGAACCGATCGGCTTGACGTAGCCCAGGTCCACGGCGCCGTCGATGGTCACGGACGATTGTGCGAAGGCAGCGCTGGTGGCGGCCACAGCGGCCAGAGCAATCAGGGTCTTTTTCATTGAGGAGTTCTCCAAGGTTGATAAAGAGGCTGAAGGGGAAAACCTTCGACGCCGACCTCCGTTTTTGGAAGCTGGAGCCATTGCACCAGATGGCACCCCCAGCCGTCACGGCCAACCCGCTCCGTCGCGGGAAAACCCTCGCACCTCTTGTTGCATTGCAGCGACAAATGGCCGCGCATGCCGGCAGCGCAGCGGCCTGCATGCCGACGGGTCAGCGGATCCCCCGGCGCGCGTGCCCTTCGGTGTTTGGACCATACTGAACACTTTCGATTTGCGGAGCCTCACCATGACACTGGATCCCGTCCTGACGGCAGCCGATTCGGCGCTGCGCACGCTGTTCGCAGCGCCCCGCGCCACACGTCCTTGCCCCACCTTGCCCGAGTCTTCAGAAATATCGCTGAACGATGCGGATCGGGCCCTGGCGGGGTCCCTGATGCGCGTCAACCATGTGGGCGAGGTCTGTGCGCAGGCGCTCTATACCTCGCAGGCGCTGGCCGCACGTTCGCAGGGAGTGGGGCATGAAGGTCTGGCGCTGCGCCTGGAAGCCGCGGGCCGGGAAGAGACCGACCACCTGGCCTGGACGAAGGAGCGGCTGGACGAGCTGAACGCCCGCCCGTCCCTGCTGAATCCGCTCTGGTACGCCGGCGCCTTTGGCCTGGGGTTGCTGGCCGGCCGGTTCGGGACCGGCGTGAGCCTGGGTTTTGTGGTGGAAACCGAACGCCAGGTGGAGGCCCACCTGGCCAGCCACATGGACCGGTTGCCGGCCCAAGACCATGCCTCGCGCGCCATCGTGGCGCAGATGAAAGACGACGAGGCCCGCCACGCACGCGAGGCGCAGCAGGCCGGCGCCACGGAATTGCCGGCGCCGGTCAGGGGTTTGATGCGCTTGGCGGCCAAGGTCATGACGACCGTGGCGCACCGCATCTGAAACAGGCAATGCCCCCACCCGCCACCGCTGGCGCGGGTCGCTGCCCGCCGGAAGGGACTGATCCGCCCTGGGAAGGCCCGGCGGCCAACGCCGGATCAGGCTTCGATGAGGTCGAAGCCAGTGGTGATGTCGGCGGTTTTGCCCAGCATGATGCTGGCCGAGCAGTATTTGTCGTGGCTCATGGCGATGGCCCGCTCCACCGCCAACGCGGGAATGCCCTTGCCGGTGACGGTGAACTGCATGTGGATCTTGGTGAAGACCTTGGGGTCGGTCTCGGCGCGCTCGGTGGTGAGCTTGACGCTGCAGCCGCGCACGTCGTGCCGGCCGCGCTTGAGGATGAGCACCACGTCGTAGGCGGTGCAGCCGCCGGTGCCGGCCAGCACGGTTTCCATGGGGCGCGGCGCGAGGTTGGCCCCACCGTTCTCGGGCTTGGCGGCGTCGGGCGCGCCGTCCATCACCAGCACATGGCCGCTGCCGGTTTCGGCGACGAAGCCCATGTTCGAGCGGGTGCCGGTGGCGCCGGTCCAGGTGACGGTGCATTCCATGTGAAGGGGTCCAGACGTGAAGTGGATAACGCTTTTTGGAAAAAGCTCTCTAAAAGATAGCAAAAAGCATTCGTTGCATGTTGCGTTGCAGCATGGCTCCGATATACTCGCGGCATTGTATTGAAGGTTGTCTCCTCTACCCTCCACGGGTGGATTCAAACCCGGACCGGCTCTGCCGGCCCGGGTTTTTTTTGTCCCGGGCGGATGAAGCCCACCCGACCCCGCTCAGCCGGCCCGGTTTTTCGAACCACCCCGCTGGCTATGATGGGTGTCCAAGGAAGAACCCATGCCCGCACGCCCGAAAAAGCCCCCTGTTGTCGCCGAATCCCCTGTCACCACGCTCGGTCCGGCCGACTACCTCAAGAAGATCCTCACGGCGCGGGTGTACGACGTGGCAGTGGAATCGCCGCTGGAAGTGGCCCGCAACCTGAGCCGCCGCGTGCACAACACGGTGCTGCTCAAACGCGAAGACCAGCAGCCGGTGTTCAGCTTCAAGCTGCGCGGCGCTTACAACAAGATGGCGCACCTCACGCCAGAGCAGCTCAAGAAGGGCGTGATCTGCGCTTCGGCCGGCAACCACGCGCAAGGCGTGGCGCTGGGGGCCGCCAAGCTGGGCACGCGGGCGGTGATCGTGATGCCCACGACCACGCCGCAAGTCAAGATCGACGCCGTCAAGGCGCTGGGCGGCGAGGTGCAGCTGCACGGCGACAGCTATTCCGACGCCTACGGCTACGCGGTGACCCTGCAGAAGAAAGAGGGGCTGACGTTTGTGCACCCGTTCGACGACCCGCTGGTCATCGCCGGCCAGGGCACGATCGCCATGGAGGTGCTGCGCCAGGTGCAGAGCCTGGGTTCCAACCACCTGGACGCGGTGTTCGTGGCCATCGGCGGCGGCGGGCTGATCTCGGGCGTGGCGAACTACATCAAGGCGGTACGGCCCGAGGTCAAGGTCATCGGCGTGCAGATGAACGACTCGGACGCGATGATGCGGTCGGTGCAGGCCGGCGAGCGGGTGACGCTGCCCGACGTGGGCCTGTTTTCTGACGGCACGGCGGTCAAGCTGGTGGGCGAAGAGACCTTCCGTGTGGCCAGTGGCCTGGTGGACGAGTTCATGACGGTGGACACCGACGCGGTGTGCGCGGCGATCAAGGACATCTTCGTGGACACGCGCTCCATCGTGGAGCCTGCCGGCGCGCTGGCGGTGGCGGCCATCAAGCAGTACGTGGCCCAACACAAGACCAAGGGCGAGACCTACGCGGCCATCCTGTGCGGCGCGAACATGAACTTCGACCGCCTGCGCTTCGTGGCCGAACGCGCCGAGGTGGGCGAGGAACGCGAAGCGCTGTTCGCGGTGACGATTCCCGAGGAACGCGGCAGCTTCAAGCGTTTTCTGGAGACCATCGGCAACCTGCCCGGTGGCCCGCGCAGCGTGACCGAGTTCAACTACCGCATCGGCAACGCCGAGACCGCGCACGTGTTCATCGGCCTGACCACGCACGGCAAGGGCGAGTCGGGCAAGCTGGCGTCCAGCTTCCAGCGCCAGGGTTTTGACGCACTGGACCTGACGCACGACGACCTGGCCAAGGAGCACATCCGCCACATGGTGGGCGGCCATTCGCCGCTGGCGCAGGACGAGCGCCTGCTGCGCTTCGTGTTCCCGGAGCGCCCGGGCGCGCTGCTGAAGTTCCTGAGCCTGATGCGCCCGGGCTGGAACATCAGCCTGTTCCACTACCGCAACCAGGGCGCCGACTACGGGCGCATCCTGGTGGGGCTGCAGGTGCCGCCCAAAGACCACAAGGCGTTCGACAAATTCCTCCACACCCTGGGGTACCCGTTCGTCGAAGAAACCCACAATCCCGTGTACCGTCTGTTCCTCAAGAGCTGACCGCACATCCCGATGATCATCAAGCCCTTCCCCACCAGCGAAGAAGCCGCCCCGGTCGTGGATCGGCTGGCGGGTTTGCGGCTGCCGACCATCCACCCCACCGCCGACCCCGTGCTCGACGCCGAGCTGCGCCAGCGCCTGCACCGCAGCGAACTGCCCGAGCACGCGCTGGGGCGCCTGGAAACCCTGCTGCTGCAGCTGGCGCGCATCCAGAACGCCACGCCCTTCCCGTTCGATCTGCTGGCTTTCGATTCCCCTCAGCTGGTGGTGTTCGCGGCCGACCACGGCATTTGCGATGAGGGCGTGTCGCGGTTTCCGCAGTCGGCCACCCGCCAGCGCGTCGGGCAGCTGCTTCAGGGCACGTCTGCGACCAACACCCTGGCCACCCTGCACGGTTTTGACCTGACGGTGGTCGACGCCGGTGTGTCCACCCATCTGCAGCCACCGGCCAACCACCCGGGGCGCGTGCCGCTGCAGTTGCGCAAGATCGGCTACGCCACCCGCAACATCGTGCTCAGCCCGGCCATGTCGCTGCCACAGGCGGTGTCGGCCCTGCACGCCGGCATGGACGTGGTGCACCACCTGCCCGGCAATGTGGTCGCGCTGGGCGATGTGGGGGTGGGCAGCACCTCGTGCGCCGCCCTGCTGCTCTCACGCCTGTGCGGTGTGCCGCTGGCCGACGCCTGCGGCCGCGGCGGCGGGCTGGACGACGCCCAGCTGCAGCACAAACTGGAAAAGCTGTTCGCCGCCGCCACCCGCCACCGCAAGGCCACGGCCCCGCTGGACGTGCTGGCGGCCCTGGGCGGTTTCGAGATCGCCATGATGGCCGGTGCCATGCTGCAGGCCGCGGCCGAGCGGCGCGTGGTGCTGGTGGACGGCTTTGTCGCGGGCGCGGCGGCACTCGTCGCCCGCGGGCTGTCGCCGGCCGTGACCGACTACCTCGTCTTCACCCAGCGCTCGGCCGAACCCGGCCACCGCCTGCTGCTGATCCACCTGCAGGCGCAACCCCTGCTGGACATGGAACTGCGCATGGGCCAGGGCACGGGTGCGCTGCTGGCCTGGCCGCTGCTGCAAACCGCGCAGCGGCTGCTGGAACACTGACCGCTTCGGCGCCCGACAACGGCTCAGTTCTTGGCCGGGGACGGCAGGCTCAGTTCCACCGTGGCCGGCCCGGCGCTGCTGGCGCCCAGCTGGGCCCCCAGACGGCTGACCGACTGCAGCACCAGACCACCTTCGAGCGCCGCCCCCACGGCATAGGGCCTCGGCGGCTGGCTGTCGATCGCGATCAGGGCGACCCCGTTGCGCCCCACCTGGTCGACCACACCGAGCAGGCGGTAGCGCGAAGACGCGGCCACCGGCGCTGGCGTGTCCGACGCGACCGCGGGAGCCACCGCGCCGAGCGCACGGGCCACCGCAGCCGCGTCGCTGCCCACGGGGGCCATGGCCACGGCCGCCACCGGCGTGACCGGGCTGCGCCCCCAGGCCAGCAAGGCCCAGTAGCCCGCGCTCAGCCCCGCCGCCAGCCACAGCAGACCGGCCGCCAGCGCGGGCACCATGCCCGGGGCGGACAACGGGGGCGGCGCCAGGCGGCGCGCACGGATGGCCTTGTTCATGGGCGCATTATGATCGACCGACACCGCGCAAGCCCGGGCAAAACAGCGCCGGTGGCGCCCCTCGCACAGCACCGACCACACGCCCAGCGCACGGGCGCGCAGGACCGACCCGGGAGACCGCTTTGACACACCTTCACCCCCTGCACCACACCGCCCGGCGCGCCCGGGTGCGCGGCTTCACGCTGATCGAACTCATGGTGGTGCTGGTCATCATCGGCGTGCTGGCCGCGCTGATCGTGCCCAACGTGCTGGACCGCGCCGACGACGCCCGCGTGACCGCCGCCAAGACCGACGTCAACAACCTGATGCAGGCGCTCAAGCTCTACAAGCTGGACAACCAGCGCTACCCGACCGGTGAACAGGGCCTGAACGCCTTGGTGGCCAAGCCGGGTGCCGGCCCCACCCCGGCCAACTGGCGGCCGTACCTGGACAAGCTGCCCGCCGACCCCTGGAGCCGCCCCTACCAATACCTGAGCCCGGGCCTGCACGGCGAAGTGGACGTGCTGTCGCTGGGCGCGGACGGGCAGGCCGGCGGCGAAGGCAAGGACGCCGACATCGGCAGCTGGGAGTAGGCCATGCCCCCCCTGCGCCGCTGCGCGGCTTCCCCCCCTGCTGTGCGGGGGGGACGGCCTCTGTGGCTCGGCGAAGCCGGTTCCACGCGGCCCCTGGATAGAAGACACCTCAGCCTCCACCATGCCCTCGCGCCACGCTGTGCACAGGGTTTCACGCTGCTGGAGTTGATGATCGTGGTGGCCATCATCGCGCTGGCCACGGCGGGCGTGAGCCTGGCGCTGCGGGACAGCGACAGCACCCTGCTCGAACGCGAGGCGCTGCGCCTGTCGGCGCTGCTCGAATCGGCCCGCGCGCAGTCGCGCACCAGCGGGGTGCCGGTGCTCTGGCGCAGCACCGGCAGCGGCTTCGAGTTCATCAGCGTGGCGACCACATCCGGCGATCCGAACGGGCTGGCCAACACCCGCAACTGGCTGAGCGCCGGAACGCGCGTGCAGATCACGCAGCCCGCCGGCGCCGCAGTGCTGGTGCTGGGGCCGGAACCGCTGATCGCCGCGCAGCGGCTGCTGCTGCTGCAGGGGGACCGGCGCCTGAGCCTGGGCACCGACGGACTGGCGCCGTTTGCGGTGCTGCCGGAAAGCGCCACACCATGAAGCACCCGCTGCGCCGCAGCCGGGGCTTCACCCTGATCGAGGTGCTGGTCGCGCTGGCGGTGGTGGCCATCACCCTGGCCGCCGGGCTGCAGGCCACCGGCGCCCTGACCCGCGCCGCCAGCCGCCAGAACGACCAGTGGTTGGCCCAGCTGTGCGCTGAAAACGAACTGACCCGGCTGCGCCTGGCGCGTCAGCTGCCCGGCGTGGGCGAGACCAGCGCCGACTGCACCCAGGCCGGCCAGACGCTGGCGGTGCGCCTGGTGGTCGCCCCCACACCCAACCCGAACTTCCGGCGCATCGATGCGGTGGTGGAGGGCACGGTCGATGGGTCGGCGGTGCGCCTGCTGATGCTGTCCACGGTCATGGGGCGGTATTAGATGAGCCCCCACGCTCCACCGCTGCGCGGGTCGCTGCCCCCCGGGGGGGCTGGGCCTGCCTTGGGGCGGCCCGGCGGCTGGCCCGTCTTGCCCCCCCACGCTCCACCGCTGCGCGGGTCGCTGCCCCCCGGGGGGGCTGGGCCTGCC
>NZ_JASJOY010000210.1:2754-4012 GCF_031426985.1 Hydrogenophaga sp. | reverse complement strand
TCGGTGTTCAGGCGGATCGTGGCAGCCGTCGGGTTGCAGCTGCCCCAGCGGGTCTTCATGCGTTGGACAAACACTTTGTTGACCTTCACGCCCAGCACCGCTGACCAGTTGGCGATCAACCCTGGCACGGTGGCCCGGATTTGATCGCGGTACCAGCCGTCCAGCAGTTCCTGGCACCGTGCTTCGTCCGTTCCAGGCCGCACCCACATGCCCAGGCGGTTGCGGTTCAGCTCCACCTTGGGCGCACCCTCATGCTCGTGTCTGGTCAGTAGATAGCGCTGGCCCCAGACGTAGTGGCTCTCGCGCGTCAAAAACTGGCGTGGAGCCTCGCGTGGCTGCGCCTGCATCTTGTGCTGCTCGGTCTTGATCCAGGCCAGCCGCGAAATCGCGAACACACGGATCGTGTCCAGCTTCATGTGTTGCGGTGCTGAAATGCGCACACGCCCCATGGGCGGCAACACGCTCAGGTGCAGGTGCTTGATGTCCTTGCGGATCACCTCGGCCTGTATGTCACCCAGCTCGATATGCACCGCCATCAGTATTCCTTGTGGGCGAACACGATGGGGTAGATGCGGTTCACCGCGTCGATGTCTTTGATCACGTTGTAGATCGCCTGTTTGACGAGCTGCTCCTTGGCTGTCACGCCGCGCCAGCTATCGGGCCGGTGTTCCTTGATGGACGCGTCGAGCGCCATCACCATGGCCACCGTCGCGTCGTTGCCGCCATAGGGCGCGTGCGGCTGCCCCGCCGTGTTGGTGGTCACCCAGGCCTTGAGGTTGTTGTACAGCGCCAGGCGGCCGGGCGTGTTCAGCTGCTTCGGGGTGTCGTCCGTCTTGCCGCTCATGACCTGTCGGGTCAGGGTGGCGATGCGCTGCAGGTACTCCTCGTACTCGATGGCTTTTTGCTTGCGCAGCCGGATGATCTCGTCCAGCAGCGCCGACATCCGCTCAAAGAACGCCGGGTCGGTCAGCTGTTCTTTGATGAGCTTGCTGCGCACGTTGTTCTCGATGCTCTCGGCCACGGCCTCGTGGTTGTTCTTCACGTTCGCCAGCTTGTTGGCGATGGCTTCGGCAATGCCGGTCTTGACGATCAGGTCCAGCAGGCCGATGTCGTCAAACGGCGAAATCTTGCGCGGTGCCGAGGCTTCGATGTAGGTGTCGATCAGGTGGCGCATGTCGGCCTCGTAGGCCTTGAGGTCCAGCGTTTCGCCCGCTGCCTGTCGCACCAGGTCGCGCAGGTCCAGGTAGTGCTTCAGCTG
>NZ_JASJOY010000210.1:0-2654 GCF_031426985.1 Hydrogenophaga sp. | reverse complement strand
TCGGTGTGGGCGCCGGTTTCTTCCAGCGTGATGTGGCTGGTCAGCGGGTTGTACGACGTGACGATGGCGCAGCGCCCCTTGAACGGCGTCTTCTGCAGCAGCTCGAAATACTTGCAGGCCTCGTAGATGCTGGCCGCCACCAGCATGGCATTGCCGCGCCCGTTGGACAGACGCCGCTTGGTCGCGAAGTCGAACACGATGTCGGCCACCACCCGGTCCATGCGCGAGCGGGAACTCAGCACCTTCTGCATGGTGCCCCATTGCTTCTTCAGTTCGTCGCGTTGCCAGTCGTTCAGGCCCTTGGTCTTGGCCGCAAACCACTGGTCGATCTGGTCTGTCGAGCCCAGCCGCTGGTCGATGTCGCGCGCTTCGTACACCAGGTCCAGCACCACCTTGTCTTCCACCGCTTCGGCGAACTTGTAGGTGTGGATGTAGCCACCAAACACCTCCTGGCTGGTGGCCTTGTCTTCCTTGAGCAGCGGGGTGCCGGTGAAGCCGATGAACACCGCGTTGGGCATCAGCGCCTTCATCACCCGGTTCAACCGGCCGCTCTGCGTGCGGTGGCACTCGTCCACAAACACAAACAGCTCGCCGTAGGTGGCGCTGGGGGCGGCCTGCACGTCCTTGATGAACTGCTCAAACTCCGCCTCGCTCTTGCCGCGCGCCTGCCCGCCAAACTTGTGCACCAGCGAACACATCAGCCGGGGTGAGGGCAGGGCCAGCTGGCGCATCAAGTCCTTGCCGCTGTCGGTGCGGTACACCGTTTCGCCCGCGTCGCCCAGCACGCGCTCGATCTGCTGGTCCAGCTCGTCCCGGTCGGTCACGATCAGCACGCGCGCCTGTGGCAGGTTCTCCAGAATCCAGCGCGCCAACAGCACCATCAAAATGCTTTTGCCCGCGCCCTGCGTGTGCCAGATGATGCCGCCCTGGCGGCGTTGCACATGCGCCTGCGCCGCCTTGATGCCGAAGTACTGGTGCACCCGCGGCAGCTTCTTGATGCCGGCGTCGAACAGCACGAAGTCGTGCACGATCTCCAGCAACCTGGGCTTGCTGCACAGCCTGCGCAGGTACTTGTCGAGCTTGTAGCCCGCGTTGTCGGCCTCGTCTTCCTTCCACTTCAGGAAGTACTTTTCTTGGGTGGCAATGGTGCCGTACTGCAGGCCCTCGCTGTCGTTGCCCGCCATCACCAGCTGCACCGTGGCAAAGAAGCCTTCATTGAATTCCGGCAACTGGTTCGACAGGTTTTGCCGTATGCCGTGGCCAATGCTCACCCGGCTGTTCTTCAGCTCCAGCACGCCCACGGCCAGCCCGTTCAGGTACAGCACCACGTCGGGCCGGCGCTCCAGGCCGCCGTTCAGCGTCACTTCTTCGGCCACCGCAAAGTCATTGGCTTCTGGGTGTTCCCAGTCCACCAGGTGCACCGTCTCGGTCTGCTCGCCCGCGCCGGTTCTCACCGGCACGCCGTAGCGCAGCAGGCTGTACACCGCCTGGTTGTTGCCGTACAGCGTGCGCGTGGGGTTGGCGGCCTCGCTTCGCAGCGTGGTCAGCGCCCGGCTCATCTGTTCGGGTGTGTAGCCCTTGGTCTGCCAGAAGGCGGTGAGCAGCGCTTCTTCAACCGGAGCGTTGTTGGCGCGCTCCGTCCAGTCGCCCAGGTAGCGGTAACCCAGTTCCTGGCACAGCAGCTGCACCACCCGGTGTTGGGTGGCGCGCTCCGGTTTGCTGACATCGTTCACGACGGGCTCCCTGATTTTTGTGTCGTCGGTTGGGGGTCAATGCGGTGCGGCGGCGGTCTACTCGCTGTCTGGCAGCAGGTTGCCTTGCCGGCTCAGCGGTGGCCAGGTGCCGGCCGCTGCGCGCGTTTCGTACCAGCGGTGCATGGCCGCGTCTTCCACCGCGTATTCACCCCGGGCCGATTTCCACACCAGCGCTGGCGTGCGCTCGCGCAGCGACTCCAGCGCGTTTTGTGCCTGCGGCGACGTCACTGCTTTGTCTCGCCCGGTCTTCTCGCGGTAAAAGCGCAGCGCCTCGGCGTCGTACGGCCGGAAGCGGGGGCCTTGCTCCAGCATGCGCCACAGCACCGCCTGTTCCAGCGGCTTCAGGCCCAGGTAGTCCGACTCCATCTGACCTTCGTCGTCCTGCTGGCGCTGCGCGGCGGCCTGCAGCATGGCGGGCTCAAAGCGGCCCGTCAGCGCCGCCAGCGGGCTGAGCACCTGGCCCAGCGCCTCCATGAAGAACTGCGGCCGGCTGCCAAAGCCTTCAAACGCGGCCTGCAGTGTGGCCTGGTCCACCGGCGCCAGCTCCGGGCGCTGCGCTTCGATCAGCTGCACGATGTGCGCGATGAAGTCCTGCCCCAGCGCGGGCATGGTCTTGATCTGCGAGCCATAGAAGGGCGAACCGTTGGTGTTCACCAGGCGCAGCAACTTGTCGCGGTCCGAGCCCGACATCACCAGCATCAGGTTCACCACGCCCGGCCGGTTCAGTTGGTCGCGGGCCGACTTCAGCGCGGTCATGGCCGCTTCGCCTGCTTCGCTGGTCAGCGCGTGTTGCGCTTCGTCAATCACCAGCGCCACCGCTTTGCCTGCTGTTTCGTGCAGGGCGCGCAGGGCGTCCACCAGCGTCAGCCCGTCCAGCTTGCCGATGCGGCTGGTGTCCAC
>NZ_JASJOY010000209.1:0-33835 GCF_031426985.1 Hydrogenophaga sp. | reverse complement strand
ATCAGCGAAGCCCGCTAGTCTACACCGGATTTCGCTGCTCACGGAACCCCCTTTGATTTTTCTCTGCGTCTTGTCTCCGGGCACAGACCACCCACGGAGCACGGCCGTAGCGGGCCCCACCCAGGGGCGTCGCTTCTGGGGCAGCAACAGCACGCCCCCCCTGACGCCCTGTCTATATATAGAGATGTCTCCGCCCGACGAAGGCGTCGCTTGGGGTGCGCGGGATAATCGAAGGTTCTTCGTTTTCAGGTTCGTCATGGCACTCATCACCTTGCAGGATGCGCAACTGGCTTTTGGCCATGTGGCGCTGCTCGATCACACCGACTTCGCACTTGAGACGCAAGAGCGCGTTGGGCTGATCGGGCGCAACGGGACGGGCAAGTCGTCCCTGCTGAAAATTCTGGCCGGGCTGGAGAAGCCGGACGATGGGGCGCTGCAGGTGCAGACCGGCCTGCGCGTGGCCTATGTGCCGCAGGAACCGGTGCTTGACCAGGACAGCACGGTGTTCGAGGCCGCCAGCCTGGGCCTGGCGGACGCTAGGGCGGCGCGCGATCTCTACCTGAGCGGCGCCGACGGCCTGGACCTGGGGGAGTTGCAGAACCGGATCGAGGCGCTGGACGCCTGGAACTGGGAGCAGCGGGTGGAGGAGACCCTGCACCGGCTGCACCTGGACGGTGGTGTGAAGGTGGGCACTTTGTCCGGGGGCAACAAGAAACGGGTGGCGCTGGCGCAGGCGCTGGTGAGCCGGCCCGATGTGCTGTTGCTGGACGAACCGACCAACCACCTGGATCTGGACAGCATCACCTGGCTGGAGGACTTGCTGCTGGAATACCGAGGCAGCGTGGTGACCATCAGCCACGACCGCGCGTTTCTGGACCGGGTGGCCACCCGCATGGTGGAACTGGACCGGGGCCGCCTGCTGAGCTACCCCGGCAATTTCGCCCAGTACCAGGCCTTGAAGGAAGAGCAGCTGACGCAGGAGGCGGTGATCAATGCCCGCGCGGACAAGCTGCTGGCGCAGGAAGAGGTGTGGATCCGCAAGGGGGTGGAAGCGCGTCGCACGCGGGCGCAGGGTCGCATCACGCGGCTGGAACACCTGCGGGAACAGCGGGCACAGCGCCGCGATGCCTTGGGCCGGGTGAAGCTGGAGGTGGCCAGTGGCGGCGCCAGCGGCAAGATCGTGGCGGAGCTGGACCGGGTGTCCAAGTCCTTCACCAGCGCCGATGGCAGCCCGCGCACCGTGATCCGCGAGTTCACCGGCACCATCCTGCGCGGCGACAAGATCGGTCTGATCGGCCCCAACGGCGCGGGCAAGACGACGCTGCTGAAGATCATCCTGGGCGAACTGGCCGCCGACAGCGGCACCGTGCGACAGGGCAGCAAGCAGACGGTGGCGTATTTCGACCAGATGCGGGACCAGATCGACCTGGACGCGACGCTGGAGGATTTCATCAGCCCCGGCAGCGAGTGGATCGAGATCGGTGACAAGCGCACCCACGTCAAGAGCTATCTCAGCGACTTCCTGTTTTCGCCGGCGCGGGCCAACGCACCGGTGCGCACGCTCTCGGGCGGCGAACGCAACCGCCTGCTGCTCGCGCGGCTGTTTGCGCGACCGGCCAACGTGCTGGTGCTGGACGAACCGACCAACGACCTGGACATCGACACGCTGGAGCTGCTGGAAGACCTGCTGCAGCAATATGAAGGCACGGTGTTCCTGGTCAGCCACGACCGCCGCTTCCTGGACAACGTGGTCACCAGCACCCTGGTGGCCGAGGGCGACGGCCGCTGGCGCGAGTACGTGGGCGATGTGCAGGACTGGCTGACGCAGTCGGCCCGCGCCCAGGCGCTGCAGCGCGAGCGGGCGCCCGCCGCGGCCCCGGCGGCGGCGCCCGCCACCGCACCTGCAGCGCCCTCTGCGGCGGCGCCGGTGGCGGCCAAACGCAAGCTCAGCTACAAGGAACAGCGCGAGTTCGACGCCCTGCCGGCACAGATCCAGGCGCTGGAAGCCGAGCAGGCCCAGATCGACGCGGCACTGGCCAGCGGTCAGCTGTTTGCCACCGATGCCGCGCGCGCGACTCAATTGAGCGCCCGGCACGCCGAAATAGAGGGGCTGTGGCTGCTGGCCCTGGAGCGCTGGGAAGCGCTGGGCGGCGCCTGACGAACCACCTGGCCACGTGCCGCACCACCCGACCATGCCCCATTCCGCCCAACGCATCGCCCTGGACTTGCAACGTGCCCTGCAGGACGTGCGGCAGGAGCGCGAGCGCGTGCGGCGGCTCATGGCCGAGCTGGACCGGCAGAACGCCGAGCTGGACCGCCTGCGCAGCTCGGTGCACCGCGAGTCCAACAGCCGTCTGCTGGCCGAAGAGGCGCTGGACGAAACCCGCGACCGCCTGCAGCTGGCGGTGGACGCGGCCGGCCTGGCGCTGTGGGACTGGCAGCTGCCCGCGCCCCAGATGTTCCTGACCGCGCGCTGGGGCGAGATGCTGGGCGACATCGCCATGGAGGGCTACTGGGACACCAGCGGCCTGCTCGACCGCGTGCACCCGGAAGACCGTGCCCGGGTGGAAGCGGCCACACGCACCCTGCTGGACGGCCAGCAGCAGCGCGCCGTGTCGCAACACCGGGTGCGCACGATCGACGGCTGGCTCTGGATCGAGAGCCACGGCATCGTCGCGGAGCACGACGCCAAGGGCCGCCCGATCCGGCTGATGGGCACGATCGCGGACATCGGCGAGCGCAAACGTGTGGAGGCCGAGAGCGAGCGTGCGCGCGCGCTGGCCGAACAGGCCAGCCGCGCCAAGAGCGAGTTCCTGGCCAACATCAGCCACGAAGTGCGCACGCCGCTGAACGCGTTGATGGGCCTGACGCGGCTGCTGATCGATTCGCCGCTGAACCCGGAACAGAAAAGCTGGCTGGAGCTGATGGACAGTTCGGCCCACGCGCTGCTGGCGCTGCTCAACGACGTGCTGGATCTCTCGCGCATCGAGGCCGGCAAGCTCAGCATCGAACACGTGCGCTTTCACCTGCACGACACGCTGCGCGAAGTGGCGGCGCTGTACGCCGAGCAGGCGCGCGCCAAGCCGCTGGAATTTGCGCTGGAGTTGGCCCCGGGCCTGCCACAGCAGATGCAGGGCGACCCGGGCCGGCTGCGCCAGGTGCTGGGCAACCTGCTGTCCAACGCGGTGAAGTTCACGCCCCGCGGCGGGCGCATCCGTGTGACGGCGCAGGCCATCACCGCGGCCGGCACGCGCCAGCACCTGCTGCGCCTGCGTGTGCAGGACAGCGGCGTGGGCATTTCGCCCAAGCAGCAGCCCACCCTTTTTGACGCCTTCACCCAGGCCGACGCCTCCACCGCGCGCCGCTACGGCGGCAGCGGGCTGGGCCTGGCGATCTGCTCGCGCCTGGTCAAGCTCATGGGCGGCGGCATCGAACTGCACAGCGAGCTCGGCCAGGGCAGCGTCTTCACCGTCACGCTGCCGCTGGTGGAAGCCTCCACCGACCACGCGCCGCTGAGCGCGCCGATCGAACTGAGCGAAGTGGCGCAGGCGGGCCAGCGCTTCGCCGGCCTGACGGTGCTGGTCGCCGAAGACCACCCGGTCAACGAACTGCTGATGAACCAGCTGCTGCAGCGTCTGGGCTGCACCGTGCGCAACGCGCGCGACGGCGAACAGGCGGTGCAGCAGTGGGCGCTGGGCGGTGTGGACCTGGTGCTGATGGACGTGCAGATGCCCGGCAGCAACGGGCTGCAGGCCACGCGCCGCATCCGCGATCTGGAGGTGGCGCGCGGCCTGTCGCACACGCCCATCGTGGCGGTGACGGCCAACGCCATGAACGGCGACCGCGAAGCCTGCCTGGCCGCCGGCATGGACGGCTACACCCCCAAGCCGGTGAGCCCCCAGGCCCTGATGCACGCCATGGACGACGCGCTGCTGCGCGCCCAGGGCCTGCCGCCGCGCGCGCCCGGCACACCGGCCGCCCCGGACACCGAGGGCCGCAGCCCGGCCGTGGCCGGGGCGCTGGACGTGCCCAAGCTGCTGCGGCGCCTGGACGGCGACCGCGACACCCTGCGCGCACTGGCCCAGGCCATGCGCACCGACCTGGAGCAGCGCCTGCGCGAACTGCACGCCGCCCTGGCCGCGCAGGACGCCGATCGCGCCGTGGCGCACGCCCACGGCCTGAAGGGATCGCTGGGCAGCATGACGGCCGAACGCGGCGCCCGCCTGGCCAAGGGTCTGGAACTGGCCGCGCGCTCGCGCGACTGGCCGCTGTTTGCCCGTGCCCTGCCACTGATGCAGGTCGAGGCCCAGCAGATCGACGCCGCGCTGGCCGTGCTGCTCAGCGGGCCGACGCCAGCCGCCTGAACACCTTCCAGAACGCCGCGTCCTGCGTGGTCGCGAAGTTGATGCGCATCAGCGTGCTGGGCGCGCGCGCGGCGTGGAACAGGGCGCCGGGCGCGATCAGGTAGCCTTCGTCCATCAAGCGCTGCGCCAGCGCCTCGGTGTCGACCCCGGTGTCGACCCAGCCGAACAGGCCCGAGGGCTCGGCCACGAAGCGGCAACCCGCCGCCTGCGCCAGCTTGACGCTGCGGCTGCGCGCGGCGTCCAGCCGGGTGCGGATGCGCTCGGCGTGGCGGCGCAGCTGGCCGCTTTCGATGCACAGCGCCATGGCGCGTTCGAGCAGGCTGGGCGTGGTCAGCGTGGCCAGCAGCTTGGTGTCGAGCAGGCGCTCGGTCAGGTCGGGCGGCGCCACCAGGTAGCCCACGCGCCAGTTGGGCGCCAGGATCTTGGCGAAGCCGCTGACGTAGAGGGTGCGCTGCAGGCCGTCGAGCACGCTCATGCGGGTGGCGTGTTCGGGCGCGATGTGGCTGTAGGTGTCGTCCTCGACGATGTGGAAGTTGTGCTGCTGCGCCAGCTGCAGCACGCGGTGCGCGCTGGCCGGGCTCAGGCAGTAGCCCGTGGGGTTGTGCAGCACGCTCACGCTGACGAACAGCTTGGGGGCGTGCGCCTCGCAGTAGCGCGCCATCACCGCCAGATCGGGCCCCGCCGGGCCGCGCGGCACCGGCAGGATGCGCATGCCCAGCGCATCGAGCCGCGCGAATTCCACCGCCCAGCCGGGTTCTTCGACCATCACCGCGTCGCCCGCCTTGAGCAGGGTGCGGCTGACGATGTCCAGCGCGTGCGTGGCGCCCACGGTGGTGATGATCTGCGCCGGGTCGGCCGGCAGGCCGATGCCCTGCAGCCGCGCGGCCAGCACGCGGCGCAGGTGGCCGTCGCCCTGCGGTTCGCCGTAGCGCAGCGAGCTTTCGGCCAGCGCGGCGTGGCCGCTGACCTTGCGCACCGCCGCCGACATGAAGCTCGATTCGAGCCACTCGGGCGGCAACACCCCCATGCCGGGCTGCGGCAGGCTGCCGCTGGGGTGGAACATGCCACGGATCAGCGTGGCCGCACTCAGCGGCGCGGCCCGGCGCGGCTCGGTGGCGGCGGCGGCCGCCTCGCGCACACCGTCGCGCAGCGGCGCACGCTCGCGCACGAAAAAGCCCCGGTTGCGCCGCGCCTCCACCAGGCCCTGGGCCAGCAGCAGATCGTAGGCCGCCACCACGGTGGACGGGTTCAGGCCGTGCTGGGCAGCGCACTGGCGCACGCTGGGCAGGCGCGCGCCGGGCGCGAGCAGGCGGTCGCGGATGCGGGCCGCAAAACGCTCGGCCAGTTGCTCGGTCAGCGTCTGGGCGGTGCTGCGCGTCAGCGCCGGGGCGGTCGCCGCGTCGGGCGCGGGGGACTTGCTATCAAACATGCGGTGTATGGGCTTGATCAACCGTACAGATGCGCCATGTGCGCCAGTCAACTGTATGGCCTGTGTATGGCTGTCAAGGATAAAGTGCAACGCATGTCCCGACAAGCCCCCCTGGAAAACGCATGACCGCCAGCGAGTTCAGCGCCCTGCTGGTGCTGGCCACGGCCACCAGCTTCACGCCCGGCCCCAACACCACGCTGTCGACCGCGCTGGCGGCCAACGGCGGCCTGCCGCGCGCGCTGCGCTTCATCGCCGCGGTGCCGGTGGGCTGGGGCCTGCTGTTCACGCTGTGCGCGGGCGGGGTCGGCTCCCTGGTGGTGGCCGTGCCGGCGCTGCGCTGGGCCATCCTGCTGGGCGGCACGCTCTACCTGCTGTGGCTGGCGCGGCGCCTGTGGGGCAGCCGCTCGCTGACCACGGTGGACGCGTCGAGGCTGAGCGTGACGTTCTGGCAGGGCGTGGGCCTGCAGTTTCTCAACATCAAGGCCTGGATGCTGGCGCTGTCCATCGTCGCGGGCTGGATCGCCGGCCAGGCCGATGCACCGCAGCGCTTCGTCTCGGTGCTGCCGGTGCTGCTGGCCTTCGCCTTCTTCAGCAACCTCAGCTACGCCCTGGTCGGGTCGCTGCTGCGCCACTGGCTGGCCGGTCCCGTGGTGGACGGCCAGCCCAGCGGCGCGCGGCTGCTGGTGTTCAACCGCGGCATGGCGCTGGCCCTGGTGCTGACGGCCGGCTGGATGCTGCTGGGCGGCGCCGGCCTGAGCGGGAGAGCGGCATGAGCGCCCGCATGGCCGTTCCGCAGGGCGCTCGCCCGCCGTGCGCCGCACAAAGGGTCGTCCCATGAACACCACCGCCGTGCCGTCTGCCGCGCCGCGCCTGAGCGACGCCACGCTCGGCCTCTGGCTGGGTGTGCTCGGGGTCGTGGTCTTCGCGCTGACCCTGCCCATGACACGCCTGGCCACCGGCTCGGTCGACGCGCCACAGCTCTCGCCCTGGTTCGTCACCTGGGCACGCGCGGCGCTGGCCGGCGGCCTGTCGGCGCTGTACCTGCTGGCCACGCGCTCGCGGCGGCCCACGCGGGCCGAGCGCGGGCCGCTGCTGCTGTCGCTGGCGGGCAACGCCATCGGCTACCCCCTGCTGCTGGGCTGGGCGCTGCGGCATGTGCCGTCGGGGCACGCCGCCGTCATCACCGCGCTGCTGCCGCTGGCCACCGCGGCCGTGGCGGCCTGGCTGATGCACCAGCGCGCGCGCCTGGGCTTCTGGCTGTTCGCGGTGCTGGGCAGTGCCCTGGTGGTGGCCTACAGCCTGATCCGCGCGGCCCAGGCCGGCCACGGCCTGGGCCTGAGCTGGGCCGACGCGCTGCTGGTCGGCGCCGTGCTGGCCGCGTCGCTGGGTTATGTGGGCGGCGCCCAGGCCACGCCCACGCTGGGCGCCGAGCGCGTGATCAGCTGGGTCTGCGTGATGGCCCTGCCGCTGACCGTGCCGGGTGCGCTGCTGACCTGGCCGGAACAACCCATCGCCACCGCGTCCTGGTGGGCACTGGCCTACGTGGGTGTGTTCTCCATGTGGGCCGGCTTCTTCGCCTGGTTCCGCGGTCTGGCCCTGGGCGGCGCGCTGCGCGTGAGCCAGACCCAGCTGCTGCAACCCTTTGTCAGCATCCTGGCGGCCGTGCCGCTGCTGGGCGAATCGCTGGACCTGATGACGCTGGGCTTTGCCCTGGCCGTGGTCGCCACCGTGTTCCTGGGTCGGCGCATGGCGGCACCACCCCCAACCGCAGGCTCGGCGCCGCGATGAACCCCGCCCCGCTCAAAGCCGACTTTCAGGCCCTGCTGGCGGCCTTGCCGCAGCCCGCGCAAGGCGCCTACCCGCACGGCACGCCGTTCGTGGCCGCGCTGGCCCACGGCAGCCTGCGCGTGGAACTGTTCGCGCCGGCCACGTCGCAGCTGGGCCGCGACATCCAGCAACCGCACGCGCAGGACGAGCTGTACGTGGTGCAGCGCGGCACGTCGGCGTTCTGGCGCGCCGGCCAGTCCGAGACCGCGCAGGCCGGCGATATCCTCTTTGTCCCCGCGGGCGTTGAACACCGCTTCGAAAATTTCAGCCCCGACTTTGTCACCTGGGTCGTGTTCTACGGCCCACCCCATGGAGAAACCGCATGACCTGGACGCTCGCGCAACGTGCCCACAAGATGAACCCCTCGGTGATCCGCGAGATCCTGAAAGTGACCGAAAAGCCCGGCATCATCAGCTTCGCCGGTGGCCTGCCCTCGCCCAAGACCTTCCCGGTCGAGGCTTTTGCCGCCGCCTGCGAAACGGTGCTGCGCACCGACGGCCGCGCCGCGCTGCAATACGCCGCCAGCGAAGGCTACCGCCCGCTGTGCGAATGGGTCGCGGCCAGCATGCCCTGGGACGTGTCGGCCGACCAGGTGCTGATCACCACCGGCAGCCAGCAGGGCCTGGACCTGGTGGCCAAGGTGCTGATTGACGAAGGCAGCAAGGTGCTGGTGGAAACGCCCACCTACCTGGGCGCGCTGCAGGCCTTCACGCCGATGGAACCGAACATCGTGAGCGTGGACAGCGATGCAGAGGGTGTGGACGTGGACGACCTCGCCGCTAAGGCCGAGGGCGCGCGCTTCCTCTACGTGCTGCCCAACTTCCAGAACCCGACCGGCCGCAGCATGAGCGAGGCGCGCCGCGCCGCGCTGGTGGCCGCCGCACAGACCGCGGGCCTGCCCATCGTGGAAGACAACCCCTATGGCGACCTGTGGTTCGATCAGCCGCCGCCCAAGCCCCTGACCGCGCGCAACCCCGACGGTTGCATCTACCTGGGCTCGTTCTCCAAGGTGCTGGCCCCCGGCCTGCGCCTGGGTTATGTGATCGCGCCCAAGGCCATCATGCCCAAGCTGCTGCAGGCCAAGCAGGCGGCCGACCTGCACAGCCCCAGCTTCAACCAGCGCATGGTGTCCGAGGTGCTCAAGGACGGCTTCATTGACCGCCACGTGCCCACCATCCGCGCGCTCTACAAGAGCCAGTGCGCCGCGATGCTGGAGGCACTGGCCAAGGACATGGCCGGCCTGGACGTGCAGTGGAATTCGCCCGACGGCGGCATGTTCCTGTGGGTGCGCCTGCCCGAAGGCCTGAACGCCGTGGAGCTGCTGCCCCAGGCGGTGGACAAGGGCGTGGCCTTCGTGCCCGGCGCCGCGTTCTACGCCGACCACGCCGACCCGCGCACCCTGCGTCTGTCGTTCGTGACGGCCAGCGTGGAGCAGATCCACATCGGCATCGCCGCGCTGGCGCAGGCCATCCGCGAAGCGTCGAAAGGCTGACGCCATGCTGCGACTCTGGGGCCGCATCAGCTCGATCAATGTGCGCAAGGTGGTGCTGTGCGCGCAGGTGCTCGGCCTGCCGTTCGAGCGCCTAGACGCCGGCCTGTCCTATGGCGTCGTGGGCACCCCCGACTACCGGGCGAAGAACCCCAACGGCCTGGTGCCGCTGCTGGAAGACGGCGACTTCACGCTCTGGGAATCGAACGTGATCGTGCGTTACCTCTGCTGCCGTGAGGGTTCGCCGCTCTACCCGCAGGACATCCGGCAGCGCTTCAACGCCGAGCGCTGGATGGACTGGCAGCAGACCGAGCTGAACCCGGCCGGCAGCCCCGCGTTCAAGCAGCTGATCCGCACACCGGCCGAACAACGTTGCCCGCAGGTCATCGCCGCGTCGGTGGCCGCCACCGAGCCGCTGTTCCAGCAACTGGACGAGCACCTCGCGCACCACCCCTTCATGGCCGGCGACGCGCTGACCATGGCCGACATTCCCATCGCCTGCGAGGTGCACCGCTGGTGGGGCCTGCCGCAGCCGCGGCCCGCCTGGCCGCACCTCGAACGCTGGTACGCGCAATGGCTGGCCCACCCGGCCAGCCGCGGCGTGCTCGACCTCCCCCTGTCCTGATCCGGAACCCACCCCATGCCGCAACGCCCCTTCAAGCAAGTCGACGTCTTCACCACCACGCCCTACCGCGGCAACCCGCTCGCGGTGGTGCTGGACGGCGCGGGCCTGTCGACCGAGCAGATGCAGCACTTCACCAACTGGACCAACCTGTCGGAGTGCACCTTCCTGCTGCCGCCCACACCCGAGGGCGCGGCCGCCGGTGCCGACTACCGCGTGCGCATCTTCTGCCCCGGGCGTGAACTGCCGTTCGCTGGCCACCCGACCCTGGGCAGCTGCCACGCCTGGCTCGAAGCCGGTGGTGTGCCGCGCGGCGAACACGTGGTGCAGGAATGCGGCGTCGGGCTGGTGAAGCTGCGCCGTGACAGCCAGCGCTTGGCGTTCGCCGCACCCCCCCTGATCAAGAGCGGCCCGCTGGACGAAGCCGACGTGCAGCTGATCGCCCGCGGCCTGGGCGTGGCGCGCGCCGACATCACCGCCCACGCCTGGTGCGACAACGGCCCCAACTGGCGCGGCGTGATGCTGCGCAGCGCCGAGCAGGTGCTGGCGCTCAAGCCCGATGGTGCGGTGCTGGCCGGGCTGGACATCGGCGTGGTCGGCCCACACCCCGCCGGCAGCGACACGGCGTTCGAGGTGCGCGCCTTCTTCCCCGGCAACAACGGCCTGGCCGAGGACCCGGTGACGGGCAGCCTGAACGCCGCGCTGGCGCAGTGGCTGATCGGCGCCGGCCTGGCGCCCGAACGTTATGTGGCGGCGCAGGGCACGGCCCTGGCGCGCGAAGGCCGGGTGCACATCGAACGCGACGCGGGCGGCACCATCTGGGTCGGCGGCGCCAGCGTCACCTGCATCGAAGGCCAGGTGACGCTGTGAGCCCCGCCGCGGGCGGCCAGCTCGACCACCTGGTGGTCGCGGCGCGCACGCTGGACGAGGGCGCGGCCTGGTGCGAAGCCAGCTTGGGTCTGACGCCCGGCCCCGGTGGCGAGCATGCGCTGTTCGGCACCCACAACCGGCTGCTGCGGCTGGCCTGTGACGGGGCGCCGCGCGCCTACCTCGAAATCATCGCCATCCAGCCGCAGGCCCGGCCCACGCGCGGCGCCGGCCTGCGCCGCTGGTTCGATCTCGACGAACCCTCGCTGCAGGACCGGCTGGTGCAGCAGGGGCCGCAGCTGGTGCACTGGGTCGCCAGCGTGCCCGACCTGGCGGCGGCCACGGCGGCCTGGCGGGCGCTGGGCATTGATCGCGGCCCCACATTGGCCGCCTCGCGCGCCACGCCGCACGGCCTGCTGCAGTGGCAGATCACGGTGCGCGACGACGGCCAGCGGCTGTTCGGCGGCGCGCTGCCGACCCTGATCCAGTGGGGCGTGGCCCACCCCAGCGAGCGCATGGCCGACAGCGGCCTGAGGCTGCAGTCACTGACCCTGCAGCACCCGCAGGCGGTGGCGCTGCGGCGGGCGCTGGCCGCCATCGGCATCACCCAGCTGGCGGTGACCGAGGGCGCCGCCGGCCTGTCCGCCACGCTCGACACCCCGGGCCGGGGCCCGGTGCGGCTGGACCATCCGAGCGCCCCGCCACACCCCTGAAGCGCCGCCCCGCCTTTTTTCCACAAAACCACCCCATGCACCTGCCCAACCTCGCCGACATCGAAGCCGCCGCCCAGGTGGTCTACCGCGCCTTCCCGCCCACGCCCCAGTACCGCTGGGCGCTGCTGAGCGAGCGCCTGGGCGCCGACTGCTGGGTCAAGCACGAGAACCACACCCCGGTGGGCGCGTTCAAGATCCGCGGCGGCCTGACCTATTTCGACCAGCTCAAGCAGCGCGGCGAGCTGCCGCGCGAGGTGATCAGCGCCACGCGCGGCAACCACGGCCAGAGCATCGGCTGGGCCGCGCGCGAACACGGCGTGGCCTGCAGCATCGTCGTGCCGCGGGGCAATTCGTTGGAGAAGAACGCCGCCATGCGCGCGCTCGGTGCGCAGCTGATCGAACACGGCGACGACTTCCAGGAAAGCCGCGAACACGCGCGGCAGGTGGCCACCGAGCGCGGCGCCCACATGGTGCCCAGCTTCCACAAAGACCTGCTGCGCGGCGTCAGCACCTACTGGTGGGAATTTTTCACCGCCGTACCGCAGCTGGACGTGGTCTACGTGCCCATCGGTCAGGGCTCGGGCGCGTGTTCGGCGGTCGCCGCCCGGCGGGCCCTGGGCCACGGCGTGCGCATCGTCGGCGTGGTCAGCGCCCACGCCACCACCTACGCCGATTCGATCGCGGCCGGGCGTGTGGTCGAGGCGCCGGTGAGCACGCTGCTGGCCGACGGCATGGCCTGCCGGGTCGCCGACGCCGAGGCGCTGGCCGTGCTCGCGCCGGCCCTCGACCACATCGTGCAGGTCACGGACGACGAGGTCGCCCAGGCCATGCGCTGGCTGTTTGCCGACACCCACAACGTCGCCGAAGGCGCGGGCGCGGCCGCCTTTGCGGCCGCCATGCAGGAAAAAGACAGGCTCAAGGGCCAGAGCGTCGGCATCAGCCTGAGCGGCGGCAACGTCGACAGCGAGCAGTTCGCCGCCGTCCTGGCGGGCGAATCGCGCTGAAACGGGGCCTGGTCCACCCCCGCGCCGCCGGCGGCGTGCCTTGCCGGCCGCGCCGCCGTCAGAGCCGGTGGCACTTCGGGCTGTCCAAGTCTGCGCAGGCAGACTCGGAGCCGCTGCCCTCAGGCCCCTCAAGGAGACGGCACTGGCGGCCCGGCAAAACTGGTTCTGTTGGGCCCTGGACCCACGGCCCTTGCGGCGCGCGCCGAGCCTGCTCAGCGTCTGTGGAGGAACCGCCCTTCGACACGCTCAGAACGGGCCCCTCGCATCGGGTGAGCCGCCGTCAGGCGGGGTGCGCGGGGGTCACCAGCCGGGCGACGATTTCACAGAACGCTTCCACCGCGTCGGTCTTGAACACCACCTCGGTCACACCGGCGGCCGCGGCTTCGGCCTGCAGCTCGTCGCTGATGTAGCCCGAGGCCACGGCCACCGGCAGGTCGGGGCGGATGGCGCGCACCGCGCGCGCCACGTCCACGCCCGACATGCCCGGCATGTTGTAGTCCGTCATCAGCAGGTGAAAGCCCTGCGGGTCCGCGCGCACGGCGTCGATCGCCTGCTGCTGCTCGGTGAAGGCCGTCACCTTGTAACCCCGGCGCTCCAGCAGGCGGCGCACCAGGAAGACGAGCGTGTCGTCGTCGTCCAGATACAGGATGTGGCGCTGCGTGGCGCTGGAGGTGTCGGCCATCTCGTGTTGCTCCTGGGGTTGTGCCGTGGTGTCGGCCATGGGTGTGACAGTGCCTGCCATCGTACCGGCAAGCGCCAGCGCGCCGTCCGTCGGCTGGGTGGGCAAAGCCGTGGCGGCCGGAAAGTAGAGGTGGAAGGTGGTGCCCCGCCCGGGCTCGCTGTCGACTTCGATGGCGCCGCCGTGCGCCTGCACGATGCCCAGCACCACCGGCAGGCCCAGGCCGGTGCCGCGGCCCACCGCCTTGGTGGTGAAGAAGGGCTCGAACATGCGCTGCTGGGTGGTGTCGTTCATGCCGCAGCCGTCGTCGCTCACGCTCACGCACACCGCGTCCACCCCGTTCTCTTCGCAGGCCTGCGCCACCTCCTGGGGCAGCGCGGGGTCGCGTCGCTCCAGGCCCCGCACGCGGTAGGCGATGCCGCCCGTGCGTCCTTCCAGCGCGTGGATGGCGTTGGTCCCGAGGTTGAGCAGCACCTGGCCGAGCTGGGTGGCGTCGGCGCGGATGGCCGGCGTGGTGGCCGCCACGTCCACCGTCAGCTGGATCTGCGGCGTCAGCGCGGTGCGCAGCAGGCTGGTGGTTTCGGTCACCACGTCGCGCAGGCACACCGGCGTGCGTGAGAGCGGCTGCTGGCGCGAGAAGGCCAGGATCTGGCGCACCAGCTCGCGCCCGCGGCGCGCGGCGCTGCTGATCTCGTGCAGGCTCTCGCGCGCGGGCGAACCCGGGTCCAGGTCCTGGCGCGCGAGGTCGGCGTTGCCCAGGATGGCAGCGAGGATGTTGTTGAAGTCGTGCGCCACGCCGCCGGCCAGCGTGCCCAGCGCCTCCATCTTGTGCGACTGCGAGAGCTGCAGCTCCAGCGCGCGCTGCTGCTGCTGCGCCTGCTTGAGCGAGGTGATGTCCACAAAGGTCAGGACCACATGGCGCAGGCCGCCGATGGCGTCGTTCTCGGGGTAGGCGTTGCACAGCGCCCAGCGCACCGCGGCGCCATCCCCGATCCGGATGCCCCCCACCACGTCGCCGACCGGTTGACCGCTGGCCAGCACGCGCTCGAACGGCGTCTCGTGCCGCGGCATGGGGATGCCGTCTTCGCGCAGCAGCGGCCGGTCGGGCGATGCCCGTTGGGGGCCGTCCAGCGGCCAGTCAAAGAAGCGCCGGGCCGCCGTGTTGGCCGAGACGATGCTCCGGTCGGGCCGGAACACCACCACGCCGGCACCCAGGTTGGTGATCAGGGCGCGCGAGTCGGCCGCCCGCTCGGCCATGGCCTGGCGGGCCTGGTCGGCCTCTTGGCGCAGGCGCAGCGACACCAGGGCGCTGAACAGCAGCACCCGCAGGAACTTGGTCAGCAGAAACAGCAGCAGGAAACCGCTGCCCACCCGGTCCAGCCGCGAACCGTCGAAGGCCACCCAGCCCGTCACGCCCAGCAGCATCGCCAGTTCGAACACCGTCAGCGCCGCCAGGGCGCCGTATTCGGGCGCCAAACGTTTGGCCCGCTCGCGCAGCAGGTCGCGCAGCACCAGCACGACGAGCAGGGTCATCGTCAACGCATGGACCATCTGGTGGCCGGCGGGCTGGTCGGAGCCCAGCGCCAGCCCCAGCTGCATCACCAGCTGAAAGACCAGCATGCCGGTCAGCGGCCGCCACGGCGCGGGGAGCTTCAGGTAAGCCCGCAACCCCACCCAGGCACAGGCGTTGGAGGCGAACATCACCAGCCCCGTCAGGCCGGCCGCCAAGGGGCCGGCACCGCCCACGCGCACCATGAGCAGGACCGAGGAGACGATGCTCAGCACCGCCCCCAGCGACCACCAGCCGGGCCCGGGGATGCCCGGGTAGCGGCGCATCTGGCCCCAGAAGGCCACGGCGATCAGGGCGTCCACACCCAGACGCACCAGCAGCAGGGTGGGCAGATCAGGCAGCATGCGGCCAGGATACAAGCGTCATGCCCCGATTGAAGCACGCCACCGCAACCGCGAGCGCCGACAAAACACGGGCCAAAACCGCCCAATTCCGCCGACGGCATCGCCCAGGTGACAGCGCGGGCTCCGGACAAACCCGATCAGTCGCTGCGGGGACAAAGCGGTGCCGCGGCCGGCGCACAGAATCGCGCCCCATGGGAACCCTCTACCTTGTGCGCCACGGCCAGGCCTCGTTCGGGGCCGACGACTACGACCAGCTCAGCGAACTCGGCCAGCGCCAGGCCGAACGCCTGGGCCGCTACTGGGCCGAACGCGGCCTGCGCCTGGACGCCGTGCTGACCGGCACGCTCAAGCGCCATGCGCAGACCTGGCAAGGCATCGCGCAGGGCGCCGGGCTGGGGTTGCAGCCCCTGGTCTGGCCGGGTCTGAACGAATACGACAGCGAAGCCGTGATCCGCGCCGTGCTGCCCAGCCGGCGCGACGCCGGCCTGGGCGACCCGACCACGCCCGAGGGCTACCGCGCGCACTTTCGCCTGCTGCGCGACGGCCTGGCGCAGTGGATGGCCGGCACCGTCAGCCCCGAGGGCATGCCCGACTACACCGCCTTCGTGCACGGCGTCAGCAGCGCGCTGGACCATGTGCGCCAGCACCACGCCGGGCAGAACGTGCTCATGGTCACCAGCGGCGGCCCGATCGCCACCGCCGTGGGCCATGTGTTGGGCCTGAGCCCGGACGCCACCATCGAGCTGAACATGCGCATCCGCAACAGCGCGGTGACCGAGTTCGTGTTCGGCCCCAAACGGCACACGCTGCTGACCTACAACACGCTGCCGCACCTGGACGGGCAGGCCTTCACCGACTGGGTGACCTACGCCTGATCAGCCGAAAGCGGTGGTCTCGGTCAGCGTGTCGGGCGGCAGCTGGTCGATTTCGGCCAGCACACGCGCCAGGGCACGGCCCGCAGCGTCCAGCAAGGCCTGGCCTTTTTCGGCCGTGGCGGCGGCGGCGTTGCCCGCCGCGCCTTCGGGGTTGACGTCCTGCATCATCCAGCCGAGCTTGGCGCTCTTGCCGTTGCCCAGCGTGGCAAACCGTTCGGCGCGGTCCTGGGACGTGGAGCGGAAATACCCCGCCCGGTCCATGCGCACGCACCCGGGGCGCAAGGCCAGCATCATCGAGGTCTCGATCTCGCCCGCGTGGATGCCGAAGCGGTGCTCCTCGGCGCTGAAGCGCGCATTCACGTCCTGTCCCTGCGCATCGAGCAGTGGCAGGCCGAACCAGTTGACGCTGTAGACCAGCAGGCCCAGGCGCGCGCGCAGGTCGCGCGCCACCAGGTCCAGTGCCCCCACCTGGCCGCCGTGGCTGTTGAGCAGCACCAGCTTCTTCACACCGCTGGCGGCCACGCACTCGCCCAGCTCGGTCCAGACGCGGATCAGCGTCTCGGCCTTGAGCGTGAGCGTGCCGGCAAACCGCGTGTGCTCGGGCGAAAAACCCACCGCCTGCGTGGGCAGAAACAGCGCGGGCAGGTCGGGCGCGATGTGCGGCAGCGCGGCGGCCACCACGCCGTTGACGATGTCCGTGTCCACCGACAGCGGCAGGTGCGGCCCGTGCTGTTCGGTCGCGGCCACCGGCAGCACGGCGATGGCGCGCGCCCGGTCGACGGCGGCGAAGTCGGCGGTGGACAGGTCGGACCAGAAGCGGGCGGGGGCGTTCATGCCCCGCAGTTTAGGCGTACATCCAGGCCCTGGACCACGGCAGCTCGGCCGCACCGCGCCCCGCCGGCCGGCACAGCACCTGGTAGAGCGCGACCTGATCGCTCTCGAACGCCCAGGCGCAGCCGGCCAGGTACACGCGCCAGATGCGCCATTGTTTTTCGCTCACCAGCGGGCGGATCTGCGGCGTGCGCGCCTCGAAGCTGTCGCTCCAGCAGGTGAGCGTGCGCGCGTAGTGGCGGCGCAGGTTTTCCACGTCGAAGGCCTCCAGCCCGCCCTGCTGCAGGCAACGCAGCAGGGTGCCAATGTGCGGCAGCTCGCCCTGCGGGAAGACGTAGCGTTCGATGAAGCCGCCGCCGCCGAGCGCCACCTCGCCGTCGTGCGCGTCGGTGCTGGTGATGCCGTGGTTCATGGCCCAGCCGTCGAGCACCAGCAGCTCGCGGATGCGCGCGAAGTAGGCCGCCAGGTGCCCAATGCCCACGTGCTCGAACATGCCCACGCTGGTGATGCGGTCGAACGGCCCGTCGGCCACGTCGCGGTAGTCCTGCAGCCGGATCTGAATGCGCTCCTGCAGCCCGGCCGCGCGCACCCGTTCGCGGGCCAGATCGGCCTGCTGCTGCGACAGCGTGATGCCCACGCAACGCGCCCCGAAGTGCTGCGCCGCCCGCAGCACCAGCGCGCCCCAGCCGCAGCCAATGTCCAGCAGGCGCTGGCCCGGCTGCAGGCGGATCTTGCGCAGGATGTGGTCGATCTTCTGCTCCTGCGCCTGCGCCAGGGTCTCGTCGCCGTGCGCGAAATACGCGCAGGAATAGACCATGGCCGGGTCGAGCCACTGGGCGTAAAAGGCGTTCGAAACGTCGTAGTGGTAGGCGATCGCCTGCCGGTCCCCCTGGCGCGAATGCTGCGCCTGCCGCTGCAGCCGCCCGAGCAGCCCGCCCGCGGGTTCGGCCGTTTCGGCCAGGCGCTGCGCCACGCGCAGCACGTCGCGCAGATCGCCGTCGACGTCGATCAGCCCTTCCACATAGGCCTCGCCCAGCGTGGCCAGGCTCGGGTCGATCAGCAGCCGCAGCGCCTGCGCGTCGCGCACGCGGATGTGCACGCTCGGCTGCTCGAAATAGCCCAGCGCGAGGCTGCTCGCCCCGCCTTCGCCCCAGCTCAGCCGCACCGGCAGGTTGGCGCTGCCGCGCACCCGCCGCACCCAGGGCACCAGGGCCCGCTCCAGCATCGATCCCATGGGCATACCTCCAGACCGTTCCACACCTCCCTGTGTGTCCTGCCGAAGCCCGCTTTGTAATCAATCGCGGCGCACTTGTGAACCTTGGGCGACCACAAGGCTCTGTCTGTCATCGCCCGCCCGGTTGCGCCCACGTTTCAGTGCCGGCTTATATTGGCGGACTTGCCTTCCGTGGCCCTGCGGGCCGCCCGCTGCTTTTGCCTGAACACCCCATGCCGTTTTTCCGCCGCTTTTTCCTCGCCGCCCTGGCCGTCCTGTGCCTCGCGACCCTGCCCGTTGCGGCCCAGGGCCTGCTCGACAAGCCGGCCGCCGCCGAACCGCAGATGGTCAGCGGCCAGCTGCTGGCCCACGCGCCCGAGGGCGCCACACCGGGCCGCCCGGTCTGGGTCGGCCTGCAGCTGACCCACACACCCGAATGGCACACCTACTGGAAGAACTCGGGCGACTCCGGCCTGCCCACCGAACTGCAGTGGACCCTGCCCCCCGGCGTCACGGCCGGCCCCATCGCCTGGCCGACGCCGCGCAAGTTCCCGCTCGGCAGCCTGGCCAACTACGGCTACAACGGCACCGTGCTGCTGCCCGTGCCGCTGCAGGTGGACCCGTCGTTCACCGGCGGCCACATCGACGTGCAGCTCCAGGCCACCTGGCTGTCGTGCCGCAAGGAATGCATCCCCGAAGAAGGCACGTTCAACCTGCGCATCCCGGTGCAGGGCTCCACCGCGCTGCACGGCCTGGTGTTTGAAGCCGCCCTGGCCGTCGCCCCCAAAGACCAGCCCGCCGCCGGCAGCGCGTTGACCCCCGAACCCGGTTTCCTCAAAGCCAGCGTCAAGGGCCTGCCCGCCGCCTGGCGTGGCAAGACCCTGGAATTCCTGCCCGAAACACCGGGCCTGATCGAACCCGGCGCCGCCTGGACCCAGGCCTGGGACGGCGAACGCTGGACCGCCCAGGTGCCGCTGTCGGCCCAGCGCAGCGAGGGCCCCGCCAACGTGCCCCTGGTGCTGGCCCTGGCCAACCCGCCCGGCGAAGGCGCCGCCCCGGCCGGCGTGCGCCTGGCGCTGCCGGTGCAGGGCACCTGGCCCGCCGTGGCCGCACTGCCCGCCGCCGTGCCCGACGCGCTGCAAAAGGCGCTGGACGAGAACGCCGCCCGCGCCAGCACGCCGCCGGCCAGCGGCGGCGCCCCCGTCACCCTGTGGGCCGCGCTCATCGGCGCGCTGCTCGGCGGCCTGATCCTCAACCTCATGCCCTGCGTGTTCCCGGTGCTGGCCATCAAGCTGCTGGCCTTCGCCCAGCACGCCGACGACCGCGCCGCCCACCGCCGCGCCGGCCTGGCCTACACCGCCGGCGTGGTGCTGTCCTTCGTCGCCCTGGGCGGCCTGCTGCTGGGCCTGCGCTCGGCGGGCGAGGCCATCGGCTGGGGCTTCCAGCTGCAAAGCCCCTGGGTGGTGGCCGCGCTGGCCACGCTGTTCACCGTCATCGGCCTCAACCTGGCCGGCCTGTTCGAATTCGGCTCGGTGCTGCCCAGCCGCGTCGCCAGCCTGCAGGCGCGCAGCCCCACCGGCGATGCCTTCCTGACCGGCGTGCTGGCCGTGGCCATCGCCTCGCCCTGCACCGCGCCCTTCATGGGGGCCTCGCTGGGGCTGGCCATCGCGCTGCCGGCCTGGCAGGCGCTGGCCGTGTTCGCCCTGCTGGGTGCGGGCATGGCCCTGCCCTACCTGGCGGCCAGCTGGTGGCCGGCGGTGGCGCGCGCGCTGCCGCGCCCCGGGGCCTGGATGAACACCTTCCGCCACGGCATGGCCTTCCCCATGTTCGCCACCGTGGTCTGGCTGCTGTGGGTGCTGGGGCAGCAAAGCGGCATCGACGGAGCAGCCGCCTTGCTGCTGCTGCTGCTGGCGCTGGCCCTGCTGATCTGGACGCTGGGCCTGCGCGGCAAGGGCCGCGCGGTGCTGGGCGGGCTGGCGGCCGTGGCGCTGGTGTGGCTGGGCATCGCCGTCGGCCCGAACGTGACGCGCCTGCAAGACAGCGGCGCGGGCGCCGGCGTGGCCACCAGCGTGCAGGGCCTGCGCTGGGAACCCTGGAGCCCCGAGCAACAGGCCGCCCTGCTGGCACAAGGACGCCCGGTGTTTGTGGACTTCACCGCCGCCTGGTGCGTGACCTGCCAATACAACAAGCGTGCCACCCTGGCCGACGCCGCCTTGCTGGCCGAGATGGCGGCCAAGAACGTCGCCCTGTTGCGCGCCGACTGGACGCGTCGCGACCCGGTCATCACCGCCGAACTGGCCCAGCTGGGCCGCAACGGCGTGCCGGTCTACACCCTGCTCCAGAACGGGCAGCCGCCGGTGGTGCTGAGCGAAGTGCTCAGCGTGGACGAGGTGCGCTCGGCCATCGGCCGGCTCTGAGCCGGAGGGAATCCACCCGGGCGGCATGGTGGTGCGTCGCGCCTGCGGCGCCGTGCCGCCCCGCCGTCAGAAAACCTCGTCCGTCCCCAGGTAGCGCCACTGCCCCACCGGCAGGTTGCCCAGCACCACGCTGCCGATGCGGATGCGCTTGAGGCCGACCACGTGCAGACCAACCTGCTCGCACATGCGGCGGATCTGGCGTTTCTTGCCTTCCCGCAGCACAAAGCGCAGCTGCTCGGGGTTCTGCCAGTCCACCTGCGCGGGGCGCAGGGGCTGGTCGTCCAGGCTCAGGCCGTGGCGCAGCAGGGCAAGGCGTTCGCGCGGAAAGACAGCCTGCACGTCCTGCGTGACCACGCCCGCGCCCTTGGGGCCGTGGGGCGCCCAGTGCACGCGCACCAGGTATTCCTTTTCCACGCCCGAGTCTTCGCCGATCAGGGTGCGCGCGACCCGGCCGTCCTGCGTGAGCACCAGCAGGCCGGTGGAGTCGATGTCGAGCCGGCCCGCCGGCGCCAGGCCGCGCGTGTGCACCGCTTCAAAGCGGCGGCCGCCGCGGTCTTCGCGCCAGTGGCTCTGCGGTTTGATGAGCACCGCCGCGCTTTCGTGCCCGTCTTCGGGCAGACCGCTGACGTAGCCCACCGGCTTGTGCAGCAGGATGGTGACCTGCCCGGCCTGCTGGTGGCGCGCCTGCGGCAGCACCTCGACCTGCGCGTCGGGCGGCACCGGCTGGCCCATGACGGCGGGCTGGCCATTGACCAGCACCCAGCCGCGCGCGATCCATTCGTCGGCCTCGCGGCGCGAGCACAGGCCCAGGTCGGCCATGCGCTTGTTCAGGCGCACCTCGCCGTTGGCGTTGCCGACACGGGCCAAGTCGGGCCGCAGGTCGCGCGGCGCACGGGGCGGGCGCGGGGCGTCGGGCTGGAAGCGGGGGGCGGCATCGCGCGGCGCATCCGGGCGCTGGCGCGGGGCCGGCGCGCCCGGGCGGCCCGCGGGGGCGGAACGCTCGAAGCGCCCGCCAGGGGCGGGCCGTTCGGCGCGTGCACCCGGGCCGCGGTCGCCCGGCCCGGAACGCCGGTCCTGCGGGGCGCCGCGGTCGTTGCGGTCGTTGCGGTCACTGTCCGGGTAGGGGCGGCGCTCACCGCCCGACGGGTTCTGCGCCGCCCAGGCGGCGTCGCGCGCGGCGCGTTCGGCCTGCACTTCGGACAGCGGGCGGGCGCGGGCCGGCCCGCGCGGGCGCACGGGCGCACGGTACGCAGCGGGCTTGTCCGCCGCCGACTTGGGTTTGAGCTGTAGGGTCTTGGGCTTTTCGGTCATGCCCCGATGATCCCACGCGGCCGCGCGAGAAGCGACCCGCGCAGCGGCGGAGCGTGGGGACGACGGGCCAGCCGCCGGGCCACCCCAAGGCAGGCCCAGCCCCCTTGGGGGGCAGCGACCCGCGTCAGCGGCGCAGCGTGGGGGCTACAACTCTCCGCTGCGCAGCGCCGGCAGGTCCAGCACCCGCAAGCCGCCGTATTCCACCCGGATCCAGCCTTTGGCCGCGAGCGTGGTCAGTGCCTCGTTCACGCGCTGGCGCGACAGGCCCACCAGGTAGGCCAGTTCCTGCTGGGTGATGCGCAGCACGCCGCCCACGTTGGGCGAGAGCAGGGGGTGGAACAGCGCGGCCAGGTTGCGCGCCACGCGCAGGTCGGGGTTGTTGAGGCGGTCGATCTCGCGCGCGGCGATGAACTGCCCCAGCCGTTCGTTGAGCTGGTTCATCACGAAGCGGTTGAAGCCGATGGAGTGGTCCAGCAGCCAGTGGAAGGTGTCCACCGGCAGGCCGGCCGCGCGGCTCTTGCGCAGGGCCTGGATGTTGTAGCGGTAGTGCTCGCGCTTGAGCACCGTACCTTCGCCGAACCAGCCGCCGGGCGCCACGCCTGTGAAGGTGATGACCGCGCCCTGCGAATCGTCGTTGCTCATCTTGAGCAGGCCGTCGAGCAGGCCGAACCAGTAGGTGGCGGGGCGGCCGATGCGGCAGATGAATTCGCCCACCTGCACCTCGTTGACCACGACCGCGTCGAGCGCGCGCTGGCGCTCTTCATCGGTCAGCCCCTGGAGCCAGGGGATTTCCGACAGCTCACTGGCAGAGGCCGGCCGCGCACTGGCGCGCAGCGCGGAGCCGGATCGAATTTGGTTGGCGTACACCATGGCAATGGGCGGCAAGTGCACCACAAGAAGCCTAGGGAAAGTCCTAGCGGGGTTGACCCCTCAATTGTCGTCGCACCGACAACATAACGTCAAACATAGGCCTAGTATCCGGTCCATTGCTTTCGGACGGTGACCGTCTTCCCGCCCCCTTCGGGCCACGGAAGACCCAAGGAGACAAGCCCCATGCAAACGACGTTCCCCCGGCTGTTGCTGGACCACGCGGCCCGGCGGCCCGACGCCCCGGCGATGCGCGAGAAGGAGTACGGCATCTGGCAGACCACCAGCTGGTCGGCCATGGCCCGACTGGTCGAAGCCATTGCCTGCGGCCTGCACCAGGCGGGCCTGACCCGCGGCGAGCACATGGTGGTGATCGGTGCCAACCGCCCGCGCCTGTACGCCACCATGCTGGCGGCGCAGTCGCTGGGCGCGATCCCGGTCCCGCTGTACCAGGACGCGGTGGGCGCCGAATGCATCTTCCCCATCAACAACGCCGAGGTGCGCTTTGCGGTGGTGGAAGACCAGGAACAGGTCGACAAGATGCTGGAGATCCAGCCGCAGTGCCCGCAGCTGGCGCACATCTACTACGACGACCCGCGCGGCCTGCGCAACTACGTCCAGCCGGGTCTGGGCGGGCTGGAAGAGCTGGTGGGCGCCGGCCAGGCCTTCGCCAAGGCCCACCCCGAGTTCTTCCGCCAAGAGGTCGACCGGGCGCAGCCCGCCGACGTGGCCGCGATGTTCTTCACCTCCGGCACCACCGGCAACCCCAAAGGCGTGGTGCACACCCACCACACCCTGATCAACCGCGCCGACGTCGGGGCCCGCTTCGACAAGCTGACGGACAAAGACGAGGTGCTGGCCTACCTGCCACCGGCCTGGGTCGGCCAGAACATCTTTTCCTACGCCCAGTGGCTGGTGGCAGGCTACGTGGTGAACTGCCCGGAGTCGGGCGCCACCGTGACCATCGACCTCAAGGAAGTGGGCCCGACCTATTACTTCGCGCCGCCGCGCGTGTTTGAAGGTCTGCTGACCACGGTGATGATCCGCATGGAAGACGCGGGCGCCCTCAAGCGCAAGATGTTCCACGCCTTCATGGACGTCGCCCGCCGCGTCGGCCCCGCGAAGATGGACGGCAAGTCCGTCGGCTTGCTCGACGGCATCAAGTACGCGCTGGGCAACTTCTTCGTCTACGGCCCGCTGCGCAACAGCCTGGGCATGAGCCGCGTGCGCGTGGCCTACACCGCCGGCGAAGCCATCGGGCCCGACCTGTTCAGCTTCTACCGCTCCATCGGCATCAACCTCAAGCAGCTCTACGGCTCGACCGAAACCGCCGTGTTCGTCTGCCTGCAGCCCGACCACGAAGCGCGTGCCGACACCGTGGGTGTGCCCTGCGAGGGCGTGGAGATCAAGCTCAGCGAGACCGGCGAGATCCTGGTGAAGTCGCCCGGCCTGCTCAAGGAGTACTACAAGAACCCGGCCGCCACGGCCGAGGTGCTGAGCGCCGACGGCTGGTACCACACCAGCGACGCCGGCTTCATCGACGCCAGCGGCCACCTGAAGATCATCGACCGCGTGAAAGACGTGGGCCGCATCAAGGGCGGCGCCAACGACGGCGCCATGTTCGCGCCCAAGTACGTGGAGAACAAGCTCAAGTTCTTCTCGCAGATCAAGGAGGTGGTGGCCTACGGCGACCAGCGCGATCAGGTCTGCGTGATGGTCAACATCGACTTCGAGGCGGTGGGCAACTGGGCCGAGCGCCGCAACCTGCCCTACGCCGGCTACACCGACCTGGCGCAGAAGCCCGAGGTGTACGAGCTGATCCGCGACTGCGTGGAAAAGGTCAACGCCGACCTCAGCCGCGACACGCTGCTGGCCGGCAGCCAGATCAGCCGCTTCCTGGTGCTGCACAAGGAGCTGGACGCCGACGACGGCGAACTCACCCGCACCAACAAGGTCCGCCGCGGCTTCATCGCCGAGCGGTACAGCGCGCTGATCGACGCCCTCTACGGCGGCAAGAGCGAGCAGTACATCGAGACCCAGGTCAAGTTCGAAGACGGTCGCAGCGGCAGCGTGAGCGCCACGCTCAAGATCAGCGATGCCAAGACCTTCGCGCCCGTGAAAGCCGCAGCATGAACCCCAACACCGTTCGGGCTGAGCTGGTCGAAGCCCTTTGTACAAACATTTCGCGAGCACTTCGACAGGCTCAGTGCGAACGGAGTCTTGCATGAGCACGAAAAAAATCGGCGACGTCATCCTCGACGTCCAGAACATCAGCCTGCGCTTTGGCGGCGTCAAGGCGCTGACCGACATTTCGTTCAACGTCAAGGAACACGAGGTGCGCGCCATCATCGGCCCCAACGGCGCCGGCAAGAGCTCCATGCTCAACTGCATCAACGGCGTGTACTCGCCGCAGGAAGGCAGCGTCACCTTCCGCGGCCAGACCTTCAAGCACATGAACAGCCGGCAGGTGGCCGAGATGGGCATCGCCCGCACCTTCCAGAACCTGGCGCTGTTCAAGGGCATGAGCGTGATCGACAACATCATGACCGGCCGCAACCTGCGCATGAAGAGCAACCTGTTCCTGCAGGCGCTGCGCATCGGCCCGGCGCAGCGCGAAGAAGAACAGCACCGCGAGTTCGTCGAACACATCATCGACTTCCTGGAAATCCAGGCCTTCCGCAAGACCCCCGTGGGCCAGCTGCCCTACGGCCTGCAAAAGCGCGTGGACCTGGGCCGCGCCCTGGCCATGGAGCCACAGGTGCTGCTGCTGGACGAACCCATGGCCGGCATGAACCTGGAAGAGAAGCAGGACATGAGCCGCTTCATCCTGGACGTGAACGACGAGTTCGGCACCACCATCGTGCTGATCGAGCACGACATGGGCGTGGTGATGGACATCAGCGACCGCGTGGTGGTGCTCGACTACGGCAAGAAGATCGGCGACGGCACCCCGGAAGAGGTGCGCAACAACGAAGAAGTCATCAGCGCGTACCTCGGTACGAGCCACTGAACGGAGACATCAAGATGGGCTTTTTCCTCGAAACCCTGTTGGGCGGCCTCATGGCCGGCATGCTGTATTCGCTGGTGGCGCTGGGCTTTGTGCTGATCTTCAAGGCCTCGGGCGTCTTCAACTTCGCGCAGGGCGCGATGGTGTTGTTCGCGGCGCTGGCCATGGCCCGCTTCTCGGAATGGATTCCGCAGTGGCTGGGCCTGGAGAGCAAGGTGATGGGCAACGTGCTGGCCTTCATCGTGGCGGCCGGCTGCATGTTCATCCTGGCCTGGCTGATCGAACGGCTGGTGCTGCGCCACCTGGTCAACCAGGAAGGCGTGACCCTGCTGATGGCCACCCTGGGCATCACCTACTTCCTCGACGGCCTGGGCCAGACCATCTTCGGCAGCGACATCTACCCGATCGACATCGGCATGCCCAAGGACCCGCTGTTCCTGTTTGAGAGCGTGTTCGAAGGCGGCGTGCTGGTGAACCAGGAAGACATCATCGCGGCCGTGATCGCCGCCGTGCTGGTGGCCGCGCTGTCGCTGTTCTTCCAGAAGACCAGCACCGGCCGCGCGCTGCGCGCCGTGGCCGACGACCACCAGGCGGCGCAATCCATCGGCATCCCGCTCAACCGCATCTGGGTCATCGTCTGGTGCGTGGCCGGCATCACCGCGCTGGTGGCCGGGATCATCTGGGGCTCCAAGCTGGGCGTGCAGTTCTCGCTGACCACCGTGGCCCTGCGCGCCCTGCCCGTGATCATCCTGGGCGGCCTCACCTCGGTGCCCGGCGCCATCATCGGCGGCCTGATCATCGGCGTGGGTGAGAAGCTGTCCGAGGTCTACATCGGCCCCATGGTCGGCGGCGGCATCGAGATCTGGTTTGCGTATGTGCTGGCGCTGGTGTTCCTGCTGTTCCGTCCGCAAGGTCTGTTCGGCGAAAAGATCATCGACCGCGTCTGACCATGAAACACCCCCTGCGCCGCTTCGCGTCTTCCCCCTCTCTCGCCTTCGGCGGGAGGGGGACGCTCCCTGAGGCCCGGCAAAGCCGGTTCCTCGGGAGCGCTTGGTAAGGCACTTCTCGCCGACAGGTTGAGACAAAGGAAAAGAACATGTTCTACAGAGAAAACGGTCAGTTCAAGACCTCCTACCGCGCCGACCAGCAGATCTTCCCGATCGCGCAGGACCGCTGGGCCATCCTCGCCCTGGTCGCCTTCGCCTTCGTCGGCGTGCCCATGCTGGCCGACGAATACATGTTCCGCGCCATCCTGATCCCGTTCCTGATCCTGGCGCTGGCGGCCATCGGCGTGAACATCCTGGTGGGCTACTGCGGTCAGATCTCGCTGGGCTCGGGCGCCTTCATGGCGGTGGGCGCCTACATGGCCTACAACACCTACATCCGCATCGAAGGCATGCCGCTGATCATCGCCCTGCTCTCGGGCGGCTTCTTCGCCACGCTGGTGGGCATGTTCTTCGGCATCCCAAGCCTGCGGGTCAAAGGCCTGTACCTCGCGGTGGCCACGCTGGCGGCACAGTTCTTCTGCGACTGGGCTTTCCTGCGCATCGGCTGGTTCACCAACAACAACGCCTCGGGCTCAGTCTCCGTGTCCAACCTGAAGGTGCTGGGCATGACCATCGAGACGCCGCTGCAGAAGTACCTGTTCTGCCTGGCCTTCCTGGTGGTGTTTGCGCTGCTGGCCAAGAACCTGGTGCGCTCGGCCATCGGCCGCGAGTGGATGGCCATCCGCGACATGGACGTGGCCGCCGCGGTGATCGGCATCCGCCCGATGTACGCCAAGCTCAGCGCCTTCGCGGTCAGCTCCTTCATCGTCGGCGTGGCCGGTGGCCTGTGGGGCTTCGTGCACCTGGGCTCCTGGGAGCCGGCAGCCTTCTCCATCGACCGCTCGTTCCAGCTGCTGTTCATGGTGATCATCGGCGGCATGGGTTCCATCATGGGCAGCTTCTTCGGCGCCGCCTTCATCGTGGTGCTGCCCATCTTCCTGAACCAGTTCCTGCCCGCGCTGGGCGCGCTGTTCGGGGTGGAGATTTCAACCGCCACCGTGTCCCACACCGAGTTCATGGTGTTCGGCGCACTGATCGTCTGGTTCCTGATCGTGGAACCCCACGGCCTGGCCAAGCTCTGGAGCATTGCGAAGCAAAAACTTCGCCTCTGGCCCTTCCCCCATTGATTCCCTGTTGGTTTGTGTGTGTGCCTGACTTTTCCTTAGGAGACAAAGCGATGAAAGTGCGTAACCTGGTTCTCTCTGTTTCGATGGCTTGTGCCGCCCTGTCGGGTGCACTGCTCTCCACCGCGGCCATGGCCCAGGCCAAGGAGCAGTTCTTCCCGGTGCTGGTGTACCGCACCGGCGCCTACGCGCCCAATGGCGTGCCATGGGCCAACGGATTTGTGGACTACATCAAGCTGGTCAACGCCCGCGGCGGCATCAACGGCGTGAAGGTGTCGTTCGAAGAATGCGAAACCGGCTACGCCACCGACCGCGGCGTGGAGTGCTACGAGCGCCTCAAGGGCAAGGGCGCGACCATGTTCCAGCCGCTGTCCACCGGCATCACCTTTGCGCTGACCGAGAAGGCGCCGAACGACAAGATTCCGCTGATCACCGCCGGCTATGGCCGCAGCGAGTCGGCCGACGGCGGCGTGTTCAAGTGGAACTTCCCGCTCGCAGGCACCTACTGGGTGGCCGGCGACGTGATCATCCAGGACATCGCCAAGAAGCTCGGCGGTGTGGCCAACCTCAAGGGCAAGCACATCGCGCTGGTCTACCACGACAGCCCGTTCGGCAAGGAAGCCATCCCCATCCTGCAGGAACGCGCCGCCATGCACGGCTACAAGCTGAGCCTGCTGCCGGTGACCCACCCGGGCGTGGAGCAGAAGTCCACCTGGCTGCAGATCCGCCAGAGCCGCCCGGACTACGTCATCAACTGGGGCTGGGGCGTGATGAACTCCACCCTGCTCAAGGAAGCCCAGGCCACGGGCTACCCGCGCGAGAAGATCTACGGCGTGTGGTGGGCCGGTGCCGAGCCGGACGTCAAGGACGTCGGCATGGGCGCCAAGGGCTACAACGCCATCACCATGCAGCACGGTGCCGAACCCAATGCCGCCTTCGTCAAGGAAATCATGGAGAAGGTGCATGGCAAGGGCCAGGGCACCGGACCGAAGGAAGAAGTGGGCTCGGTGCTCTACGTGCGCGGCGCCATGAGCGCGATGCTGGCGGTCGAAGGCGTGCGCCAGGCGCAGGAAAAGTACGGCAAGGGCAAGGTCGTGACCGGCGAGCAGGCGCGCTGGGGTTACGAAAACCTGAGCCTGACGCAGGCCAAGCTCGACGCGCTGGGCTTCAAGGGCGTGATGCGCCCCATCTCCACCAGCTGCCAGGACCACATGGGCGCCAACTGGGCCCGCATCCACACCTGGGACGGCAGCAAGTGGCAGTTCACCAGCGACTGGTACCAGGCCGATGAACAAATCATCAAGCCCATGGTCAAGACCGCTGCCGACAAGTACGCGGCCGAGAAGAAGCTGACGCGTCGCGCCGGAGCGGACTGCCAGTCCTGACCCACCCCTGCCGCGCTGCGCGCGACCCCCTCAAGGGGGCGGCGTGGTGCGGACTGGCAAAGCCAGATCCGCCACGCCCTGGAGAAGACCTCTCCCGCGCGGCCGATCTCGGCGGCTGACGTCAGCCGCCATTCACAAGACCGGCGTGCCGCGTCTTGTGAATGGTCCACGAGGAAATCACCATGAGCACTGCACCCAACATCGTTCTCAACGTCAACGGCATCGAGGTCATCTACAACCACGTGATCCTGGTGCTCAAGGGCGTGTCGCTGAACGTGCCCGAAGGCAAGATCGCGGCCATCCTGGGCGGCAACGGCGCGGGCAAGACGACCACGCTGCGCGCCATCTCCAACCTGCTCAAGGGCGAGCGCGGCGAGGTCACCAAGGGCAGCATTGAACTGCGCGGCGAGCGCATCGAAAACCTGTCGCCCGCCGACCTGGTCAACCGCGGTGTGGTGCAGGTCATGGAAGGCCGCCACTGCTTCGCCCACCTGTCCATCGAGGACAACCTGATGACCGGGTCCTACACCCGCACCGACAAGGCCGAGATCGCGCGCAACCTGGAGAAGGTCTACACCTACTTCCCGCGCCTGAAGACGCGCCGCACCAGCCAGGCGGCCTACACCTCGGGCGGCGAACAGCAGATGTGCGCCATCGGCCGCGCCCTCATGGCCAACCCCAGTGTGGTGCTGCTGGACGAACCCTCGATGGGCCTGGCGCCGCAGATCGTGGAGGAGGTGTTCGAGATCGTGAAGGACCTCAACACCAAGGAAAAGGTGACCTTCCTGATCGCCGAGCAGAACACCAACATGGCCCTGAAGTACGCCGACTACGGCTACATCATGGAAAGCGGCCGCATCGTGATGGACGGCCTGGCCTCGGACCTGCGCAACAACGAGGACGTCAAGGAGTTCTACCTCGGCATGGGCGGCGGTGAACGCAAGAGCTTCAAGGACGTGAAGTCGTACAAGCGGCGCAAGCGCTGGCTTGCATAAAAAGCACCCCCGCGCCGCCTGCGGCGTCACCCCCTCCAGGGGGCAACACCTGCGGCCCGGCCAAGCCGGTTCCGCGGTGTTCTCGAATCAGACCCTTCTCTCCACCATTTGTCGCTGCTGCCATGACCGAACACTTCGACGCCCTGGAAACCCGCACCCCTGACCAGCGCGAAGCGGCGCAGATGGCCGCCTTGCCGGGTCAGCTGGCCCATGCGAAACAGAACAGCGCGGCGTTTGCCGACATCCTGCGCGACATCGACGTGGCCGGCATCGACAGCCGCGCCGCGCTCACACGCATCCCGGTCACGCGCAAGAGCGAGCTGCTGGAGCGCCAGAAAGCCAAGCGGCAGCACGACGCGTTTGGCGGCTTCTCGGCTTTGCTGCGCGGCCCGGCCATGTCGCGCATCTTCGCGTCGCCCGGCCCGATCTACGAACCCGAAGGCGCCAGCAAGGACTACTGGCGCGCCGGCCGCGCGCTGTTCGCGGCGGGCTTTCGCGCCGGCGAGCTGGTACACAACAGCTTCAGCTACCACATGACGCCGGGCGCCTTCATCCTCGAATCGGGTGCCCACGCCGTGGGCTGCACGGTCTTCCCGGGTGGTGTCGGCCAGACCGAGCAGCAGCTCGAAGCCATGGTGGACCTCAAGCCCAACGCCTACACCGGCACGCCCAGCTTCCTGCGCATCCTGCTGGAGAAGGCGGCCGAGACCGGCGTTGCCCTGCCCAGCCTGACCAAGGCCTCGGTGGGCGGCGAAGCCTGCCCGCCCAGCCTGACCGCCTGGTTCAAGGCACACGGCGTGGACGTGTACCAGACCTACGCCACCGCCGACCTGGGCCTGGTGGCCTACGAGACGCAGGCGCGCGAAGGCCTGGTGCTGGACGAGGGCGTGATCGTCGAGATCGTGCGCCCGGGCACCGGCACCCCGGTGGACGAAGGCGAGGTCGGCGAACTGGTGGTGACCACGCTCAACGCCGCCTATCCGCTGATCCGTTTCGGCACCGGCGACCTCTCGGCCATCCTGCCCGGCCAGTGCCCGACCGGCCGCACCGCGCCGCGCATCAAGGGCTGGATGGGCCGCGCCGACCAGACCACCAAGATCAAGGGCATGTTCGTGCACCCCTCGCAGGTGGCCGAGATCGTCCGGCGTTTTCCCGAAGTGAAAAAAGCGCGCCTGGTGGTCAGCGGCGAAATGGCCAACGACCAGATGTGCCTGCAGGTGGAGGCCACCGAGGTGGGCGACGGCCTGCGCGAGAAGCTGGAAGACGCCGTGCGCGAGGTGACCAAGCTGCGCGGCCAGGTGCAGGTGGTGCGCCCCGGCAGCCTGCCCAACGACGGCAAAGTCATCGAGGACGCGCGCAGCTACCAGTGAGCGCGGCGAGCGCCAGAGGCCCCGGCAGCGGGTTTCCCCGGGGGCGGCGCTACGTGTTTTCCGCGATGGGTGGCGAAGGGCTCAGGGCTACCATCCGGTGGTCGTTTTCCCATCCCACCGGAGTTGTCATGAAAAAGATTTTCACCCTGGCCCTGACCGTGGCCGCCGTGTCGGGCGCCTTCGCCCAGGCGTTCCCCAGCAAGCCCATCACCCTGGTGGTGCCGTTCGCCGCCGGTGGCCCGACCGACCTGGTCGCCCGCCAGCTGGCCGAAGCCATGCGCAAGCCCATGGGCGGCGCCACCATCGTGGTGGAAAACGCGGCCGGCGCTGGCGGCACCATCGGGGCCACCAAGGTGGCGCGCGCAGCGGCCGATGGCCACACCCTGCTGGTCTGGCACATCGGCATGGCCGCCACCACCAGCCTGTACCGCAAGCAGGCCTTCAAGCCGCTGGAAGACTTCGAATACCTGGGCCTGATCAACGACGTGCCCATGACGCTGCTGGGTTCGCCCAAGCTGCCGGCCAACACCTACCGCGACTTCGAAAACCACATCCGCGCCAACGGCGGCAAGCTCAACCTGGCGCACGCCGGCCTGGGTTCAGCCTCGCACCTGTGTGGCCTGATGTGGCAATCGGCCGTCAATCTCGACAAGTCGATGACCACCATCGCCTACCGCGGCACCGGCCCGGCCATGAACGACCTGATCGGCGGCCAGGTGGACGTGATGTGCGACCAGACCACCAACACGACCAGCCAGATCGAGGCCGGCCGCGTCAAGGCCTTCGCCGTGACCACCGCCAAGCCGCTGTCCGGCCATCCCCTGCTCAAGCACTACCCCTCGCTGCAGGAAATGGGCCTCAAAGGCTTTGACCTGACCATCTGGCACGGCCTGTACGCCCCCAAGGGCACGCCCGCGGCGATCACCCAGAAGCTCAACGAAGCGCTGCTGGCCGCACTCAAGGACCCCGAGTTCATCAAGAAGCAGGCCGCCCTGGGCGCCGTCGTGGTGGCCGACAAGCGCAACACGCCCGCCGGGCACAAAACCTTCGTGGCCGGCGAGATCACCAAGCTCAAGGCCGCCATCGACGCCGCGGGCCAGTTCGCTGACTGATCGCACATCACACGCCCTGTGCTCAAGGCCACCTCCGGGTGGCCTTTTTCATGGGTGATACCTGGGTGATGCGCGGGCCCGCGGGGTCGCGCGTCCCGCGGGAAAACCAGTAGGGCCACTGTCACCCAGGCGCACGCGGCCGCCATGCCCGCACTCCTACACTGGGTCGCACCCGAAACCCAGGCACAGGAGACCCGCCATGCACCGCCACCCGAACCGCCGCCATGCCCTCATCGCCGCCGCCGCATTCGCCGCGGCGCCCTGGGCGCTGGCCCAGAACGCCTGGCCCACCAAGCCGGTGCGCATCGTGGTGCCCTTCGCCCCGGGCGGCACCACCGACATCCTGGCGCGCGTGCTGGCACCCGAGCTCAGCAAGGTGTTCGGCCAGTCTTTCGTGGTGGACAACAAGGCCGGCGCGGGCGGCAACATCGGCGCCGACATCGTGGCCAAATCGGCCGGCGACGGCTACACCCTGCTGATGGGCACGGTGGGCACGCACGGCATCAACAAAGCCCTGTACGCCAAGCTGCCCTACGACCCGCAAAAGGACTTCGCGCCCGTCACCCTGGTGGCCGGCGTGCCCAACGTGATGGTGATGAACACCAAACGGGCGCAGGAGCTGGGCATCACCAACGTGGCCGACTTCGTGCGCTACGCCAAGGCCCACCCGGGCCAGCTGAACATGGCCTCCAGCGGCAACGGCACGTCCATCCACCTGGCCGGCGAACTGTTCAAGAGCCGCAACGGCATCTTCATGACCCACATCCCCTACCGGGGGTCGGGCCCGGCGCTCAAGGACCTGATCGGGGGCGCGGTGGATGTGATGTTCGACAACCTGCCCTCGGCCATGCCGCACATCCAGTCGGGTTCGCTCAAGGCGTTTGCCGTCACCAGCGGCCAGCGTTCGGCCGCCCTGCCCGATCTGCCCACCGTGGCCGAGGCCGGCAAGCTGCCGGGCTTCGAGGCCAGCTCCTGGTTCGGCCTGCTGGCCCCGGCCGGCACGCCCGCCGACATCGTGGCCCGCCTGCAGCAGGAAACCGCCAAGGCCATGGCGCTGCCCGCGGTGAAGGAACGGCTGCTCGCGCAAGGCGCCATCCCCGGCGGCAACAGCCCGGCCGAGTTTGCACAACAGATCGACGCCGAAATCACCAAATGGGCCGCCGTGGTGAAGGCCTCGGGCGCCAAGGTGGACTGACGAAGGGCTCCCGCATCAGCGGCGGAGCGTGGGGGTCACCGGGGCAGCCGCCGGGCCGCCCCAAGACAGACCAGCCCTCTCGGGCGGCAGCGGACCCGCGTCAGCGGCGAAGCGTGGGGGCCATCGGGCCAGCCGCCGGGCCGCCCCAAGGCAGGCCCAGCCCCCTCGGGGGGCAGCGA
>NZ_JASJOY010000208.1:0-15757 GCF_031426985.1 Hydrogenophaga sp. | reverse complement strand
CCACCACACCTTCTTCGAGATGCTGGGCAACTGGTCGTTTGGCGACTACTTCAAGAAGGAAAGCCTGAACTGGGCGTGGGAACTGTTGACCCAGGTTTACAAGCTGCCCGCCGACAGGCTGTACGCCACGGTCTACCAGGAAGACGACGAAGCCCATGCCATCTGGGAAGACATTTTCGTGAAGGCCGGCTGGACGCCCGAGCGCGTCAGGCAAGAGGGGCGCATCATCCGCATCGGTGACAACAAGGGCGGCCGCTACAAGAGCGACAACTTCTGGATGATGGCCGACACCGGCCCCTGCGGCCCCTGCTCGGAAATCTTCTACGACCACGGCGACCACATTCCGGGCGGCCCTCCCGGCAGCCCCGATGAAGACGGCGACCGCTTCATCGAGATCTGGAACAACGTGTTCATGCAGTTCAACATGGACGAGACCGGCGCGGTCACGCCGCTGCCCGCGCCCTGCGTCGACACCGGCATGGGCCTGGAGCGCTTGGCCGCGATCCTGCAGCACGTGCACAGCAACTACGAAATCGACATCTTCGAGGCACTCATCAAGGCCGCCGGCCGCGAGACCGGCACCGCCGACCTGAGCAACCCCTCGCTCAAGGTGATCGCCGACCACATCCGCGCCACCTCGTTCCTGATCAGCGACGGCGTGATCCCCAGCAACGAAGGCCGCGGCTACGTGCAGCGCCGCATCATCCGCCGCGCCATCCGCCACGGTTACAAGCTCGGCCAGAAGACCCCGTTCTTCCACAAGCTGGTGCCCGATCTGGTCCGGATGATGGGCGAGGCCTACCCCAACATGGCTTCGCAGGCGCAGCGCATCACCGAGGTGCTCAAGGCCGAGGAAGAACGCTTCTACGAGACCCTGGCCAATGGCATGTTTATTTTGGACAACGCTCTGGATGGCGGAGTAGAGGTAGAAGGTGGAGGAATTGCGTTTGATGGGGCAGTCCCGCAGCCTGTGAAGCAACTGCCCGGTGAGATCGCCTTCAAGCTGCACGACACCTACGGCTTCCCGCTGGACCTGACCAACGACGTCTGCCGCGAGCGCGGCCTGTCGGTGGACGAAGCCGGTTTCCACGCTGCGATGGAAGCGCAAAAGGCCAAGGGCCGCGCGGCCGGCAAGTTCAAGATGGACAAGGCGCTGGAGTACACCGGCGCCGGCAACACTTTTGTTGGCTACGAGCAGCTCGAAGCGCCGGCCAAGGTGGTGGCGCTGTACCTGGACGGCACGGCTGTGGCCGAACTCAAGGCCGGTCAACAAGGCGTCGTGGTGCTGGACACCACGCCGTTCTACGCCGAGAGCGGTGGCCAGGTCGGTGACGAAGGCGTCATCACCAGCGGTGTCGCGACCTTTGCTGTCGGCGACACGCAGAAGATCAAGGCCGACGTGTTCGGCCACCACGGTGTGGTGGAGCAGGGCACGCTGGCCGTGGGCGACACGGTCACCGCGTCGGTCAACCTCGACCAGCGCGCCGCGACCATGCGCAACCACTCGGTCACCCACCTGATGCACAAGGCCCTGCGCGAGGTGCTGGGCACGCACGTGCAGCAAAAGGGCTCGCTGGTCGATGCCGACAAGACCCGCTTCGACTTCACGCACAACGCGCCGGTGACCGACGCGCAGATCCGCGAGATCGAGCGCCGGGTGAACGCCGAGATCGTGGCCAACGCGGCGACCCAGGCGCGCGTGATGGACATCGAATCGGCCCAGAAGACCGGCGCGATGATGCTGTTCGGCGAGAAGTACGGCGAGACCGTGCGCGTGCTCGACATCGGCAGCAGCCGGGAACTCTGTGGCGGCACGCACGTGGGGGCCACCGGTGACATCGGTTTCTTCACCATCACGGCCGAAGGCGGCGTGGCCGCCGGCGTGCGCCGGGTGGAGGCGGTGACGGGCCTGAACGCGCTGCGCTATGTGCAGGGCATGGAAGAGGCGCTCGGCGGTGTGGCCGGCACGCTCAAGGTCACGCCCGGCGAGGTGCCGGCGCGGGTGGGCGCGCTGCTGGATCAGATGCGCGATCTGGAGAAGGAAATGAACGCGCTCAAGAGCCGCCTCGCATCGGCCCAGGGCGACGAGCTGGTGAACCAGGCGGTCGAGGTCAAGGGCATCAAGGTGCTGGCCGCGACCCTGGCCGGTGCCGACGCCAAGGCCCTGCGCGAGACCATGGACAAGCTCAAGGACAAGCTGAAATCCGCCGCCATCGTGCTGGCCGCGGTCGACGGCGGCAAGGTGCAGATCGCCGCCGGCGTGACCGCCGATGTGATGGCCAAGGTCAAGGCCGGCGAGCTGGTGAACTTTGTGGCCCAGCAGGTCGGCGGCAAGGGTGGCGGCAAGCCCGACATGGCCATGGCCGGTGGCACCGATGCCGCTGCGCTGCCCAAGGCCCTGGCTTCGGTGCAGGCCTGGGTCGCGGAGAAACTGTAACTCCCCCCGCGCCGCCTGCGGCGTGCCTTGCAGGCCGCGCCAGGGCCTGATGCCGTGTCTCTTCGGACCGTCCAAGTCTGCGCAGGCAGACTTGGAGCCGCGGTCCTCAGCCCTCCCCCGCAGGGGGCGTGCCTGGCGGACCGGCGGAGCCGGATCCGCGGGCACCTGGCTTGTGCCGTGCTACGGGGAAGGCCAGTCCAGGTCCAGCCCGCTCTCGAACCGCCGGGCTTCGCCCGTCACCGGATCGGTGAAGGCGATGCCCCGCGCCAGCAGGCGCAGCGGGTTTGCAAAATCTTCGGCCTCATCGGGGCCCCGCAAGACGCTCGGGTAGAACTGGTCGCCCGCCAGCGGCAGGCCCAGTGCGGCCATGTGCACCCGCAGCTGGTGGCGTTTGCCGGTCACCGGCGCCAGCCGGTAGCGCGCCCAGGCGCCACGCTGCTCCAGCAGGTCGATGGCGGTTTCGCTGTTGGGCTCGCCCGGCACTTCGGTCATGCGGTAGAAGCGGGTCGGGTCTTCGGCCATGCGGCTGCGGTGCACGCGCGGCAGCGCCAGCACGGCGTCGAACGGCGCGATGGCTTCGTACACCTTGTCCACCACCCGGTCGCGGAACAGCGCCTGGTAGGCCGCACGGTCCTGCGCGCACACGCTCAGCAGCACCAGCCCGGCGGTTTCGCGGTCGATGCGGTGGATGGGGCTGAGGTCCGGCAGGTCCAGCCGCTGCTTCAGGCGCACCAGCAGGCTCTGCTGCACATAACGCCCGCCGGGCGTGACGGGCAGGAAGTGCGGTTTGTCGACCACCAGCAGGTGCGCGTCCTGGTGCAGCACGGTTTCGGTGAAGGGCACCTCAGGCTCGGCATGCAGCGTGCGGTAGTAGTGCAGGCGGGTGCCGCCGCGGTAGGGCGCATCGGGCGCGACGGGCTGGCCCTGTTCGTCCAGCACCTCACCCCGGGTCAGGCGTTCGGCCCAGGCGTGCCGGTCCACCTTGGGCAGTCGCTGGGCCAGAAAGTCCAGCACGCTGGCCCAGGGGGCCGTGCCTGCGGGCGGCTGGGGCAGTGCCACACAACTGGCGCTCACGCCGTGTCGCGTCGGGATCGAAGGGTTGCGCGGCGGGCGTGACATGTGTCCGGATGGAAATGAATGTTGACAAAAGCGCAGGATGACTGCGGGTATTCTCGTGCCCCCGTTCGTTGTTTCCAGTGCCTGCCCCATGACCTTCCGCTTTCCCCGCCAGTCTCCTGTGCGCCTGTGCCGTGCTGTCGTGCGCCTGTTCGGTCTGGGAGCGCTGGTGTCGGCCCTGGGCGGCTGCACCGTGCTGGCGGTGGCCGATGTGGCCGCCTCGGCCGTGGTGGGCACGGCCGGCTTGGTGGTGGACGCCGCCGTGGGCACGGCGCGCATCGGCGGCAAGGTCATCGGCAAGACGGCCGATGTGGTGCTGGGCAGCGACGAGGTGCCAGCGGACTGAGCGGCGCAGCCCCGCTCAGCAGGCGGGAACGCACGGTGTGCGCCCATCCAGGCGCGCCGCACCCCCCTCATTCCGGGAGGCTGGCGCGCGTTGGCAACGAAGCCTGGTGCTCCCTGCGCACCACGAGCGGCTGTGCAGGGGCTCGTTCACACCGGTTCAGCTCTGGGGCATGTTGGATCGCGCGACCGCCGCCCGGTAGCGTGCCACTTCCTTGTCCATCAGCGCCTTGAGGCCGGCGGGGGCCAGCCAGGCGCCGTCCATGGACTGCTGGACCAGTTGCTGACGAAAGTCGGTGTCGGCCGCGATGCGGGCCAGTGCTTTCTCCAGCCGGGCCGCCACGCCCGGTTCCAGACCCGCTGGCGCGGCCATCGCGTACCAGGCTTCGAACAGGGCATCGCCCAGGCCCAGTTCCCCCAGCGACGGCACCTGCGGCATCAGCGGCGTGCGTTTTTCGCTGATCACGGCCAGCGCGCGCAGCTTGCCCTGGTCGATCTGACCTTTGGCCGAGGCCAGGGTGTCGATGCCCATCTGCACATCGCCGCGCAGGATGCCGACCAGCGCGTCGGCGCTGCCCTTGTAGGGCACGGGCACCATCTTCGCGCTGCGGGTGTGGGCCAGCATCTCGCCCACCAGGTGGGGGCCGGTGCCGGTGCCGAAGGTGGCGTAGTTCAGCGCGCCGGGCTGGTTCCTGGCGGCGGCCAGCAGCTGCGGCAGGTCGGCGTAGGGGCTGCCGGCGGCCGTCACCACGACCAGCGGTGCGCGGGCCACCAGGCCCAGCGGCTGCAACTGTTTGAAAGGGTCGTAGCTGAGGTGGCGGCGCACCGCCGGGTTGACGGTGAAGGTGGTGGAGCCGGAAAACAGCAGGGTGTGGCCATCGGCCGGTGCGCTGGCCACGGCGGCCGCACCGATGGCGGTGCCGGCGCCGGGCCGGTTGTCCACCACCACGTTCTGGCCCAGGGCCTGTCCCAGGCGCTCGGCCAGCAGGCGGGCCACGATGTCGGTGCCGCCGCCGGCGGGGAAGGGCACGATCAGCTTGATCGGCCGCGACGGCCAGGTCTGCGCGAACGCCGTAGGCAGGACAAGGCCGCTGGCGGCGGCAGCGGCGGCGACCAGCAGGGCGGTGCGGCGGGTGGGGTGCGACATGGCGGGCTCCGTGGGGTGGTTTGAAGAAGGTCGTGAAGGTTCAGGCGCGTGCGAACCAGGGCGCGTCGGGCTCGCCCAGCCCCCAGTACAGGTCGCCCATCAGGTGCAGGCCTTCGCGCGCGACGCTGGCGAGCATGTGCTCGTCGGGCGCGTGCTGGGCACAGGCCGGGTGCGAGTGCGGCACCCACAGCGTGGGCAGGCCCAGGGTGTGGGCGAACAGGTGGTTGGGCAGGGTGCCGGCCAGGTTGGGCAGCACGGCCACCGGCTGGCCGGCGCTGCGCGAGAGGGTTTCGCGCGCCCAGCCGACCCAGGGGTTGTCCAGCGGCAGACGGGTGGCGGGGGCGGACGCGTCGATGCGGATCTGAACGGCCTGGAACCCGGCGGCGTCCAGATGCTGGCGCAGGATGGCGGCCAGGTCTTCCCAGGGCGTGCCGACCACGAAGCGCAGCTGACCGGCCAGCGTGGCCGAAGCCGGGATGGCGTTGACCGGTCGCGCGGGCGCACCGGCGCCGAAGGCCAGGATTTCCAGCGTGTTCCAGGCCACCAGGCGCTCGATGGCGCTCAGGCCCGGTTCGCCCCAGCCGGGGGTGGGCACCGGGTCGTCGGGCGCACCGCCGACCGGCACGCCGGCCAGCGCCCCGCGGATGTCGGCCGGCACCCCCGCCGGGCGCAGCGCGGGCACCCGGATGCGGCCTTGTGCGTCGACCAGGCTGGCCCAGGCGTGGGCCAGCACCGTGGCCGGGTTGGACAACACGCCGCCCCAGTTGCCCGAGTGGCTGCCGCGCTCGCGCGCCTGCAGGCTGAGCGTGAAGTTGACCGCGCCGCGCGAACCGAGGAACAGGGTGGGGCGGTCGGCCGCGACGCGCGGGCCGTCGCAGGCCAGGAACAGGTCGGCCTTGAGCAACTCCCGCTGCTGTTCGCAGAACGCGGCCAGACCGGGCGAGCCGGCTTCTTCGCCGGTTTCCATCAGCACCGTCACGTTGTAGCCCAGCCGGCCATTGCGGGCGTGCAGCACGTGCAGCAGGGCCGCGAGGTTGACCGTGTGCTGGCCCTTGTTGTCGGCCGTGCCGCGGCCATACCAGCGGCCGTTTTCATCGCTGAGTTGCCAGGGCGAACGGCCGGCGGACCAGCGGCCCGCCTGCCCGCTGACCACGTCGCCGTGGCCGTAGGTCAGCACCGTGGGCAGGGCCGGGTCTTCGACACGCCGAGCCACCAGCAGCGGGCCGCCGCGCGGATCGGGGTTGGGGAACTGCGTGCACTCGAAGCCGGCGGGGCGCAGGCTGGTGGCGATTTCGGTTTCCAGGTACTCGCCCAGCGCCGGCGGCGGGGCGCCGCTGTCGCTCTCGGTGGCGCAGGCCACCCGGCGGGTCAGTTCTGCGAGGAAGCGCCCCGAATCCAGGTGCTGGTCCAGCGACTGGTGAAGGGCGTCTAGGGTGGCGCTTGTCATGCAAAAAAGTGTATGAGTGAGTGCCTGCGTTCACAATGACAGAATTCAGATCGCAGCCTTCACCCAAAAGCAACGCAGCCCGGCCACGCCGCATGAACAACCCTTTTCTATCCACCATGGCGCGCCATTTCCTCGCGGTGGCCGAGGCCCGATCCATCACCGACGCCGGCCTGGCGCTGCACGTGGCGCCCTCGGCCGTGAGCCGGCAGGTGGTGCAGATGGAGGCCGCCATGGGCTGCGCGCTGTTTGAGCGGCAGGCGCGCGGCATGGCGCTGACCGAGGCGGGTGAGCGCCTGCTGGCCTGGTTGACCGCGGTGCAGCGCGAATCGGAACTGGTGCAGCGCCAGGTGCAGGGCCTGGGCCCGGCCGCGGCGCAGCGCCTGCACCTGGCCTGTACCGAAGGCTTCACCACCGCCTTCATGCCGGACCTGATGGGGCGTTTCCGCGCGGTGCAGCCCGGTGCGCGGCTGTACCTGCGCGTGGGCGATGCGCAGCAGGTGGACCAATGGCTGCAGCGCGGCGAGGTGGAGGTGGGCCTGCGTTTCGCGACCCGGCCGGTGGAGGGCCTGCGCGTGGTGGCCAGTGCGCCGTCGCCCATCGTGGCCGTGTGCGCGGCGAACCACCCCCTGGCCCGGCGGACAGCGCTGACGGTGGCCGATCTGGTGGCGCACCCGCTGGCCCTGCCGGAGGGCAGCAGCACGGTGCGCCAGGTGCTGGACAGCGCCTGTGCGTTGCAGGGCACGCACTACGAGGTGGCGTGCACCGGCACCCTGCCGACGCTGATCGCCCTGGTGCGTCAGGGCGGGCTGGTGATGCTGGGCAGCCGCATGAGCGTGCTGCACGCGCTGGCCGACGGCTCGCTGCGGGCCGTGCCGGTGGCCGAGGCGCTGTTTGAGCAGCGGCGGGTGCAGTTGCTGGTGCGGGACGGGCGCGCACCCGCTGCGGTGGCGCAGTGTTTTCTGGACCTTGCGGCCGCGGCGCTGGCGGCCAGCGAGGCCGCACCGGGCCAGAAGACGCTCAGACCCGGCGGAACACCAGGTCCCAGACCCCGTGGCCGAGCTTGAGGCCGCGGTTCTCGAACTTGGTCAGGGGGCGGTAGTCGGGCTTGGGCGCGTAGCCGTCACCGCCTGCTGCCGCCGTGTTGGCCAGCAGCGGCTCGGCGCTCAGCACCTCCAGCATCTGCTGCGCGTACGGTTCCCAGTCGGTCGCCAGGTGCAGGTAGCCGCCCGGTTTGAGGTGGCGCGCCAGCCGGTTCACGAACGGCGTCTGGATCAGGCGGCGCTTGTTGTGGCGGCTCTTGTGCCAGGGGTCGGGGAAGAAGATGTGCACACCGTCCAGGCTTTGCTCGGGCAGCAGGTGGTCCAGCACCTCGACCGCGTCGTGGCGGAAGATGCGGATGTTTTCAATGCCCTGTTCGCCGCACAGCTTGAGCAGGGCGCCCACGCCGGGTTCGTGCACCTCGCAGCACAGGAAGTTGTCGCCCGGCCGCACCTGGGCGATGTGGGCGGTGGCGCCGCCCATGCCGAAACCGATTTCCAGGACCAGCGGGGCGCTGCGGCCGAAGGCGGCGGTGGTGTCCAGGGGCTGGCTGGCGTCGTAGTTCAGCAGGAAGCGCGGGCCGAATTCGGCATAAGCGCGTTCCTGCCCGGGGCCCATGCGGCCGGCACGCAGCACGTAGCTCTTGATCTGGCGCAGGTGGATGCCTTCGGCAGGCTGTTCGCGCGGTTCGGCGTGGCGGGGATCGGTCATGGCTTGGAGGCGGGCGGGGCGGCTGGAGGCGGGGCGCTGATTGTAGAAGCCCAGGCCCGCGTCCACCCGGCCAGCGCGTCGGCCACGCCGCCAGCGGCCGGCGGCAGACCCAGCATCGCGGCGGCCCGGTTCAGCGCCGCCAACGGCTCGGCCAGGTCCAGCGCCAGGGCGCCGTTCTGTTTGCTCAGCTTTTCGCCGTTGGCGCCCAGCACCAGTGGCGTGTGGCGGTACGCCGGCGTGGGCAGACCCAGGGCCCGCTGCAGCAGGATCTGCCGCGGGGTGTTGTCGGTCAGGTCGGCGCCGCGCACCACGTGGGTGATGCCCTGGTCCGCGTCGTCCACCACCACCGCCAGCTGGTAGGCCCAAAGCCCGTCGGCGCGTTTCAGCACGAAGTCGCCCACCTCGGCGGCCACGTCCTGGGTCTGGGGGCCGAGTTGCTGGTCGGTCCAATCCACGGTGCTGTGCGCGGGCACGAGCAAGCGCCAGGCCCGTGCTGCACGGCCCCGCAGGCCGCCACGCTCGGGCCGGCAGGTGCCGGGGTAGACGGCGGCGTGGTGGCGTTCGCGCGTCAGGCCCTGGGCCTGCAGCGCCGCCTCAATGTCCTTGCGCGAGCAGGCGCAGGGGTAGGCCTGTCCGCTGGCGATCAGCCGGTCCAGTGCGGCTTGGTACAGCGTGCCGCGCTGCGACTGCCAGACCACCGGTTCATCGCTGTGCAGGCCGCAGGCCACGAGCTGTTCGAGGATGAGTCGGTCGGCGCCGGGCACGCAGCGGGGCGTGTCCACGTCTTCGATGCGCACCAGCCAGACGCCGTCATGCGCCTGCGCATCCAGCCAGCTGGCCAGCGCCGCGACCAGCGAGCCGGCGTGCAAGGGGCCAGTGGGGGAGGGCGCGAAACGACCCCTGTAGACCAACGGTGCAGAAGAAACAGACAAGCCATGCCTCCGGAGCGAATGTCTGTGCCAGCACACACCGCGGAACCGTCCCTCGACAAGCTCAGGACGGGCCGCTGGTGTGGCCCTTTGAGGGGCGGAGCGTTACGCGAAGCGAAAAGCGAAGGGGGTGGGGCGTGGCCTCAGACCGCTGAAGTGCTCCCCCTGGGGGGGAGCCGCGCAGCGGCGCAGGGGAGGTCAAACCATCGCGAGTGCGAGTTCCAGTCCGGACACAAACGCGTCTTCCACCCGGTGCCCCAGGCACCAGTCGCCGCACAGGCCCAGGCCCTGTTTCGCGTCGTACAGGTGGGACGCGCCCAGCGGTTCCTGCGTCTGGGCAAAGCGCCAGCGGTGCACCACGGCGTGGCTGGGGGTGGCGCGGATGCCGGTGATCTCGGCAAAGCCCTTGAGCAGCTTGGCCTTGACGCGTTCGTCGTCGTCTTCCAGGTGCTTGGCCGTCCAGGCCGGGCTGGCCTGGACGGTCCAGCGTTCGATGCGCTCGCGCCCGGGTTTGCTGTTTTCGCGCGCCAGCCAGCTGATGCGGTGGTGCGTGCTGCGCGCCGCGTTCCATTGCGGGCCCAGCGTGCCCAGGCCGGGCTGCATGGCGTTGGGGTAGGCGACCATGAGCGTCCAGCAAGGGGCGACGTTCACGCTGGCGAGCTTCTGGCGCCAGGCCGGGCTCAGGCCCGAGGCGAGCAGCAGGTCGTAGGCCTGCTGGTGCGGGATGGCGAGCACCACGCGGTCGAAGCCGCCCAGCACCTGCTGGCCGCCTTCGGCGTCTTGTGCGCGCAGCTGCCACTGCTGGGGGTGCAGCGCGTCGCGTTCGATGTGCATCACGCGCACTTCGGTCACGACGCGGGCCGGCAGGTCGCCGAACTGTTCGGGGTGGACGATGGGCTGGGCCCAGTGGTGCACCAGGGCGCTCATGCCCGGGGTGGCGACGAAGTGCGGCTCGGTCGGCGGCGGGGCGCTGGCCAGCACGTGGCCGAACTCGTCGAGCACGCGCACGGTGCTCACGCTCCAGGGGCGCACCACCGGCTGGGCGGTGAGCAAGGCGCGGGCGAAGCGGCTGTCGCGCACGGTGAAGTACTGCGCACCGTGGTCGAAGCCGCCGAATTCGGTGCGGCGGGTCGACATGCGGCCGCCGAAGCCGCGGCTCTTTTCGATCAGGGTGACGCGGTGGCCGGCCTGCAGCAGCGTGCGGGCGGCGACCACACCGGCCATGCCGGCGCCGACCACGGCGACGTGCATCGGGGCTTGCGGCGCGGGCGCCGGGGTGGCTTTGGGGGCGGCTTTGGGCTTCTTCTTGGTGGTCATGGCGCGTACCGTTCTGAGTGGATGTGCGTTGACTGTAGCAGTGCCCGGGGCGCGGACCATCCCCGATGCGTCAACTCTGGTGGTGGTTGTTCAGCAAGGCGTCGCGCGTGCCGGGGTGCTGCAGACGGTCCAGCCACCAGCGCAGGGCGCGCCCCATGTCGCGGCTGCTGCGCGGCTGGCGCCAGGCGTAGTGCAGGCGGATGTTGCGGTCGGGGCGCTCCACATCCTTGACCACCAGGCGGCCGGCGGTGATGTAGGGCTGGGCCAGCGGCAAGGGCAGGAAGCCGGCGCCCAGCCCGCGCAGCTGGGCTTCGAGCTTGTGCTGCATGGTGGGCACGGTGAGCACCTCCTGCCCGGGCGAGATGTTGTGCGTGCGGCCGCTGCCGCGCAGGGTGCTGTCGGCCACCGCCACGACGCGGTGCTGGCGGCGCTCGTCTTCGGTGAGCTTGTGGTCCACCGCCGCCAGCGGGTGGTGCGGTGCCACGGCGAACACGAATTCGACCGATCCCAGCAGCGTCGACTGGATCTCGGACGGGTGGGTGGCGTCGCTGGTGATGCCCAGCGCCAGGTCGGCCAGCCCGGTGTGGAGGGCCTCCTGGGTGCCCGACAGGGTCTCGGCGCGCAGCTTGAGCCGGGTGGGCGCGCCCTCGGCGTAGAAGGCCTCGCACAGCTCGAACAGCGTCGAGCGCGCGATGATGGCGTCGGCCGCGATGGTCAGCTGCGGCTCCCAGCCGGTGGCCACGCGCTTGACCCGCTGGGCCACGGCGTCCAGCTCGTCCAGCAGGTACTGGCCGGCGCGCAGCAGTTCGGCCCCCGCGGGCGTGAGTTGCGCGCGGCGCGCACTGCGGTCGAACAGCAGCACGTCCAGTGCGTCCTCGATCTGGCGCACCCGGTAGGTCAGGGCGCTGGGCACCATGCCCAGCTCGCGCGCGGCGGCGGCCATGCTGCCCAGCCGCGCCACGGCCTCCAGCAGACCCAGGTTTTCCGGTGAAAGTGCGGCGCGTTGCGATGGGTGGGCCATGGCGTTCCTGTTTTGGTCTCAGGGGGTTCGATCGTTCAACTCGTTTGAATGATGCCATCAAACCGCTGCCACCTGCCGCCGGGGTGTGATGGCCACAATTCTCTCCATGCCGGCACCCGATGCCGACGCCCACGGAGACCCCCACCATGATGCAGATTCGACGCTCCCAGGAACGTGGTTTTGCCGACCACGGCTGGCTCAAGAGCCACCACTCGTTTTCCTTCGCCGGTTATTTCGACCCGGCCTGGATGGGCTGGGGCAACCTGCGCGTGATCAACGAAGACCGCATCGCGCCCGGCACCGGCTTCGGCACGCACGGCCACCGCGACATGGAAATCATCAGCTACGTGCTGCAGGGCAACCTGGCGCACAAGGACAGCATGGGCAACGTCAAGGGCATCCCGCCCGGCGACGTGCAGCGCATGAGCGCCGGCACCGGCGTGATGCACAGCGAGTTCAACCATGCGCAGGGCGAAACCACGCACTTCCTGCAGATCTGGATCGAGCCCAGCCAGCGTGGCGTGGCCCCCGGCTACGAGCAGAAAACCTTTGCGGCGGCCGACAAGCGCGGGCAGCTGCGCCTGGTGGCCTCGCCCGACGGCAGGCAGGACTCGGTCAGCCTCCACGCCGACGCCGCGCTGTACGCCGGTTTGTTCGATGGCGCCGAGGCCGCCGAACTGCCCACCGACCCGGCACGCAAGGCCTATGTGCACCTGGTGCGTGGCGCGCTGACCGTCAACGGTGAGCGCCTGCAGGGTGGCGACGCGGCGCTGCTGCAGGGCGAGTCGCAGATCCGTCTGGCGCAGGGCGAAGACGCCGAAGTGCTGGTGTTCGATCTCGCGGCCTGAGCGGCCGTTCGTTTTACTTTTTTTCACCCCCGCGCTGCGGCGCATTTTCTGGAGTCCAACAAATGGCAAAAGTGGTTGTGGTTTATCACTCGGGTTACGGTCACACCCAGCGCATCGCGCAAGAAGTGGCCGCGGGTGCGGACGCCGATCTGCTGCCCATCGACGCCGAGGGCAACCTGACCGAGGCCGACTGGGCCGCCCTGGGCGCGGCCGACGCGATCATCTTCGGCACGCCCACCTACATGGGTGGCCCGAGCTGGCAGTTCAAGAAGTTCGCCGATGCCTCGTCCAAGGCCTGGTTCAGCCGTGCCTGGCAGGACAAGTTCTTCGGCGGCTTCTCGGTCAGCGCCAGCCTCAGCGGCGACAAGGGTTCCACCCTGGCCTACCTCAACACCCTGGCCTCGCAGCACGGCGGCCTGTGGATCAGCCTGGGCATGATGCCGGCCAACACCCAGGCCGCCACCCGCAACGACGTCAACAACCTCGGCGGCTCGGTGGGCCTGATGGTGCAGGCGCCGTCGGACGCCGGCGCCGACAAGATCCCCCAGGGCGATGTGGACACCGCCCGCAAGTTCGGTGAACGCGTGGCCGCTGTGGCGGGCAAGTTCAAGGGCTGAAACCCCTGCCCCTCAGGGGGCAGTGCCCCCCGTCAGCGGCGGAGCGTGGGGCCGACGGGCCAGCCGCGGGGCCGCCCCAAGGCAGGCCCAGCCTCCCTGGGGGCCGCGACCCGTGTCAGCGGTGGAGCGTGGGGGCCAACCGGGCCAGCCGCCGGGCCGCCCCAAGGCAGGCCCAGCCCCCTGGGGGGCAGCGACCCGCGTCAGCGGCGGAGCGTGGGGGCCACTAACATCGGCCCTATGAAGATATTCAGCATCCTCCCCTGGGCAGACTGGCTCGCGCTGGTCTGTTTTTTCGCTTTGTGGGTCGGCTACGCCTGGTTCGCCCGTGTCTGGGGCGAGCGCCAGTCGTCCCTGCTGAGCACCACCAACCGCTACCGCAGCTACTGGATGGCGCAGGCCACCGCGCGCGATCCGCGCATGCTCGACGGCCTGATCACCCAGACCCTGTCCAACACCCCGGCGTTCTTCTCGTCCACCTCCATCCTGGTGATCGGTGGTCTGTTTGCCTTGCTGGGCACCACCGACAAAGTCACCGAGCTGATGAGCGGCATCCCGTTCGCGCAGGCGACCACGCTGATCGTCTTCGAGTTCAAGGTGATGGTGCTGGTGGCGATCTTTGTGTACGCCTTCTTCCGCTTTTCGTGGTGCATGCGGCAATACACCTTTGTGGCGCTGATCATCGGGTCCATGCCGCCACCGGAGGACTTTGACAGTGGCAAGCACGACCGCCGCAAGTTCGCCGACCGCGCCGCCGCCATGGTGGGCGCCGCCGCGGAAACCTTCAACGACGGCCTGCGCGCCTACTACTTCTCGTTCGCCCTGCTGGCGTGGTTCGTCTCGCCCATGGTGATGGTGATCTCCACGCTGATCGTGGTGGCCATCCTGTACAGCCGCGAGTTCCGCTCCGAAGTGCTGCAGGTCCTGAGAGACTAAACTGTCTGCCCCCACGCTCCGCCGCTGCGCGGGTCGCTGCCCCGGGACCGGGGAGGGCCCCGGTCCTTGCCGGGCCCGGGGGGCTGGGCCTGCCTTGGGGCGGCCCGGCGGCTGGCCCGCTGCCCCCACGCTCCGCCGCTGCACGGCGCCGGATCGTGATCCGCCGGCTCCTAAAATCGGGCGATGTTTATCCACCTGCGCCTGCACACCGAGTTTTCCGTCGTTGACGGCACCAACCGCATCGACGACGTGGTGGCCGCTGCGGCCGCCGACGGCCAGCCCGCCCTGGGCATTTCCGACCTGAACAACCTGTTCGGCGGCGTCAAGTTCTACAAGGCAGCGCGCGGTGCCGGCCTCAAGCCCGTCATCGGTGCCGAGGTGATGCTGCAGGGCTTCAGCGACGAAACCCCGGGCGCCATGCCCGGTGGCCCGCAGCCGGCGCCGCCCAAGGCCATCCTGCTGGTGCAGGACAAGCAGGGCTACCTGAACCTGAGCGAACTGCTGGCCCGCGCCTGGACGCGCAACGGCCAGCGCGAGCAGGCCCTGGTGCGCTGGGAATGGGTGCAGGAACTCAACGCCGGTTTGCTGCTGCTCTCGGGCGCGCAGGCCGGCCCGGTGGGCCAGGCCCTGCTGCAGGGCGACACGCAGCGCGCCACCGACGTGGCGCTGCAGCTGGCGGGGGTGTTCCCGCACCGCTTTTACCTGGAATTGCAGCGCGCCGGCCGTGTGGACGACGAGCGCCACGTGGTGGCCGCGGTGCAGCTGGCCGCGCGCCTGCACCTGCCGGTGGTGGCCACGCACCCGGTGCAATTCCTCACCGCCGACGACTACGAGGCGCACGAGGCGCGGGTCTGCATCTCCGATGGTGAGATTCTGGGCAACAACCGGCGCGTGCGCCGCTTCACGCGCGAGCAGTTCTTCAAGAGCGCGGCCGAGATGCAGGCGCTGTTCGCCGACATTCCCTCGGCCGTGGCCAACACGCTGGAAATCGCCAGGCGCTGCAGCCTGACCCTGGTGCTGGGCAAGCCGCAGCTGCCGAACTTCCCGATCCCGCCGGTGGACGGCCGCATCATGTCGGTGGACGATTACTTTCGCCACGTGTCCTACGAGGGGCTGGAAGGGCGTCTCCAGCACCTGTTTCCCGACGAGGCCAAGCGCGAGGCACAGCGTCCGCGCTACGTGGAGCGGCTGGAGTTCGAGCTCAACACCATCCTGAAGATGGGCTTCCCGGGCTACTTCCTGATCGTGTCGGACTTCATCAAGTGGGCCAAGGAAAACGGCTGCCCGGTGGGGCCGGGCCGGGGTTCCGGCGCCGGCTCGCTGGTGGCCTACGCGCTGCTGATCACCGACTTGGACCCGCTGCACTACAACCTGCTGTTCGAGCGTTTCCTGAACCCGGAGCGGGTGTCCATGCCCGACTTCGACATCGATTTCTGCCAGTCCAACCGCGACCGGGTGATCGACTACGTGAAGGACCGCTATGGCAAGGACGCGGTGAGCCAGATCGCGACCTTCGGCACCATGGCCGCGCGCGCGGCCATCCGCGACGTGGGCCGCGTGCTCGACTTCTCCTACGGCTTCTGCGACGGCATCTCCAAGCTCATCCCTAACAAGCCGGGCATGAGCGTGACGCTGCAGTACCCGCCCAGCCCGAAGCCGGACGGCGACAAGAACAACTACGCCATCGAGATGGAACCCATCCTGGCCGATCGCATCGAGAAGGAAGAGGACGTCAAGACCCTGATCGAGCTGGCGCAGAAGCTCGAAGGCATGACGCGCAACATCGGCATGCACGCCGGTGGCGTGCTGATCGCGCCGGGCAAGCTGACCGACTTCTGCCCGCTCTACCAGCAG
>NZ_JASJOY010000207.1:0-4993 GCF_031426985.1 Hydrogenophaga sp. | reverse complement strand
GCATGCGCTCGGACGGCGTGACGATGTCGGTCAGGCGGATGCCGAACTTGTCGTTGACCACCACCACCTCGCCCTGGGCGATGAGGTAGCCGTTGACCAGCACGTCCATGGGCTCACCGGCCAGGGCGTCGAGTTCGACCACCGAGCCCTGCGCGAGCTGCAGGATGTATTTGATGGGCACCTTGACGCGGCCCAGCTCCACCGAGAGGGTGACCGGGATGTCCAGCACCATCTGGATGTCGGCGCTGCCGCCGCCGGCGCCGCTGCCCGTGCCACCGCCGCCCAGGCCGCTGGACGCGGCGGGCGGGTGGGGCGTGTGGCTGTCGAACGCCGGGGCGCCCTCGGCCTGGCTGCCGGCCTCGCTGGCGGCCTGCTCTTCAAGGGCTTGCGCCCAGTCGTCGGCGATGCTGTCCTGGTTCATGGTCTCTGCGGTATCAGTTGACATAGGAATCTCCCAGCCAGGTCATTTCGGCACCACGCAGCTTGCGGTCGATGCGCAGCGCGTACTTGCCTTTGTGTGTGCCGTACTGGCACTCGAATAAAGGAACCCCTTCGACTTTGGCCTGGATGTTGGGCGCGCGTTCGAGCTCCAGGAAATCGCCCACCTGCATGGCCAGCAGCTGTTCGATGGTGGCCTCGGTCTTGGCGAGTTCGGCCACCATCGTCAGCTCGGCGGCCTGGATCTCGTGGCTCAGCAGCCGCACCCAGCGGCGGTCCATTTCCTGCGCGTCGCCCTGCACGGTGGAGTACAGAACGTCGCGGATGGGTTCGAGCGTCGAATACGGGATGCAGATGTGCATGGAGCCGGTGAGGTCCCCGATCTCCAGCGAGAAACTGGTGCACACCACGATCTCGCCGGGCGTGGCCACGGTGGCGAACTGGGGCTGCATTTCCGAGCGCTGGTAGACCAGCTCCAGCGGGTAGATGCTGGCCCAGGCCTTCTTGTATTCCTCGGCGATCACGGCCACCAGGCGTGTGATCACCCGCTGTTCGGTGGCCGAAAAATCGCGCCCTTCGATGCGCGTCTTGAACTTGCCGCTGCCGCCGAACAGGCTGTCGATCACGCCGAACAGCAGCGTCGGCTCGCACACCACCAGGCCGTTGCCGCGCAGCGGGCGCACGGCCATGATGTTGAAGTTGGTGGGCACCACCAGCTCGCGCAGGAAGGCGCTGTACTTCTGTGCCTTCACCGCGCCGACGGTGATCTCCGGGCTCTTGCGGATGAAGTTGAACAGCCCCATGCGCAGGTTGCGCGAGAAGCGTTCGTTGACGATCTCCATGGTGGGCATGCGCCCACGCACGATGCGTTCCTGGTTCGAGATGTCGTAGCCCCGCACGCCTTCCTTGGCGGGGGCCTCCTTCTCGACCTGCTGACTTTCGCCGGTGACGCCTTCGAGCAGGGCGTCGACCTCGGCCTGGGAGAGAAATGCCTCGGACATGGTCGTGGCCCTGTGTGCTTACTGGACGATGAAGCTGGAGAAGAGCACACCCTGGATGGGGTTGACGACGGCGTGCTTGCGCTTGGCCTTGGTGCTCTTGGACGGCGGCGGGGCTTCGGCTTCCGCGGCGCGTGGGTCTTCGTAGTCGTAGCCCATTACGGCCGAGATCGAACCGATGATGTCCTGCGTCAGATCGGCCTTGCCCTGGATGCCCAGCATCTGCTCGGCCGTGCGCTGCGAGATCAGCATCAGGATGCCGTTGCGGATGGAGGGCATGTAGGCCTTCATGTCCTCGGCGATCTTGGGGTCGTCCAGCTGCAGGGTGATGGCCAGCTGCACAAAGCGGCTGCCGCCCTCGTCGGCCAGGTTCACCACCATGGCGTCCAGCGGCAGGAAGGTGGGCGGGTGCTTGGGGTCGTGCTTGGACGGTGCGGCATCGGCCTCTTCGGATGCATGGGCACCGTCTTCGCCTTCGTCTTCGGCCTGGTTCTTTTTCAAGATGAAGAAGGCGGCGCCGGCGCCGATGAGGGCGAGCACCAGCACACCGATGACGATGAACAGCAGCTTTTTGCTCTTCTTGGGTTGGGCATCGGCCGGGGCCTGGGCGGCGGCAGCAGCAGCGGACATGGTGGGGCTCCAGAAATTCGGACCGGCCCCGAAGACGGGGCGTTGGTCGTCCCCGGTGGCGGGGGCTTGAGGGAATTATTGGAGTCACACCCCCGGCGCGGTCACCGGAAAAGAGCGGGAAAAGCCGCTTATTCGGACGACCCAGGCGCAGCGCGGCGGGGTGTCACGGGCGGCCGTGGGGCGCCCTCTGCGCCGCAAGGCGTGGTCACGGCCCGCGACCGCGCCGGGCGGCCCGTGGCGGGTCGCCTCAGACGAAGAGGTCGAGCGGGCGGCTGCCGTCGGCGCGCGGGCGCGGCGGCTGGGCGGCGGGGGCGCTGGCGTCGGCCTCGCGGGCGGCGCGCTGCGCGGCGTGGGCGGCCGGGCCTTGCGGGGCACGGGCCGGCTGGTCCTGGCCGGCCTGCTGGCCCTGGGCCCCGACCGAGACCGCGCCCAGGTCGATGCCGCTGCGCTGCAGCAGCTCGCCCAGCGAGGCGCCGCCGTCCTGCGCCAGGCTGGCGCGGGTCTGGGCATCGTCGGAACGGAATTCCACGCGCACTTCCTGCCCGGCCATGGACAGCTGGATGTCGATGGCCTGTTCGCCCGGTTCGCCCACACGCACGCTGGCGTGGCGCAGGTGCTGGGCGCTCCAGCCGCCGCTGGCGGCGCTGTCGTCGGCTTCGGCGGCGGCCTGGGCCGCCGCGTCGCCGGTGTCGGGCTGGTCGCTGGCCGAGCTGTGACCTTGCGACAGGTCGGCCGCACCCTCTTGCCCGCCACCGGCCAGGCCACCAGCGCTGACGCCGGGCAGCGCGTCGCCGCGGGCCGCGCCGGTGGACGCCGCGGTGGTGGTTGTGTTGTCACCGCTGGCCGGCTCGAAGCGCTCGTCGAGTTGCACCGTGCTAAGCACCTGCGCTGCGGACATCGCTGCGCCGTCGGCCCCGCTGGAACGGGCGAAGCTGGCCTGGGCAAACACGGTCTGGGAGATCGATGCGTGGGCCGGCGAGGCGCTGGCCAGCGCCTGCGCCGCCGACAGGCCCGCGGCGTGCGGGGCCAGGCCGGTGGTGCTGCGCCAGGCGGTGATGCGCACCGGCGCTGCGCCGCGGGCGGCGTCGGCGGCGGTGGCCGCTTCGGCCGGTGTGTTCGCCAGGGCCAGGGCGGCCAGGGTGTCGGGCGACAGGGTTTCGGGCGCGGGCGTGGCCGTCGGGTCGTTGACTGGGCCAGTGGCCGGGTGGGCGGCGGTCGGAACGCTCAGGCTATCCACCGGTTGGGCCGGGCTGCTGCGGCCGGCCTGACCCGCCGCGGCGGCGGCCACCAGCGAAGCGGGGCCGGCCGGCCCGGACGCCGCAGTGGCGCTGGCCGGCATCGGTGGCACGGGCGCACCGGGCCAGCCCAGCAGGCCGGCCAGCGGGTTCTGGGCGCTGTCCAGGGCCAGGGCGGAGGTGGCCGCGTCGGTGGCGGCCCCGACGCCGGGGTCCAGGGCGGGTGCCAGCGCGTCGGCGGCCAGCTCGCTGCCGGCGCTGAGCAGCGACAGCAGGTTGGCGAACAGGTCGGCCTGGCCGGCTGTGCCATGACCTGGGCGGCCCGGGCCGCGGGTGCTGGCGTTGCCGGCGGCGGTGTGGCCGGTCGCGGCGGCGCCGTGCTGAGCGGAGGGGGTGGGGCCGGTGGTGTTCATGAGCGCATGCCTTGTGCCTGGGCCTGTGCCAGGCTCTGGCGCAGGTGGATGGACAGGGCCATCTCGTCGGTGGCCTTCTGGTCTTGCCGCTGGGCCAGCTGCTGTGCGGCCTGCAGCTTGCGTTCGGTGTATTTGCGCAGGCCCGCCACGTCGCGCTCGGCCACCATCAGCTGGCCCTGGCTGCGGTCGATCAGGGCTTCGCGGTTGGCGATGACGCCGCGCTGGAACTCCAGCGCGTGGTCGATCTTGGCCATGAACTGGCGCTGGTGGAACAGCTGCTGCGCGTCCACGCCGGCGCCGCTGCTGCGGGCCATCCAGCGCTGCTGGGCTTCGTCGGCGTAGGTCTGCAGCTGTTTCAGCTGGTCTTGCGCGATCTGCATTTCGCGTTGCTGCTGGGCCAGCGCGGCGCGCGCTTCATCGCGGCGCTTCTCGGCGATGTCCACCACCTTGTTGAGCGTCTGGATCGCGGTCATGCCTGTCCTTCATAGGGGTTGTGGTGGGGGCGGGCGTTGCGTGGTGCATGGCCCTGGCGCGGCTCGTCCTGCAGCGCCGCGCCCAGCTGCTGCAGGCTGTGTTGCAGCGTCGCGGCTTCGCGCATGTCCTGCATCAGAAAGCGCTGCAGCGCGGGGTAGAGCACGATGGCGCGGTCGGTCTCGGGGTCGCTGCCGGCCACGTAGGCGCCGAGCTGGATCAGGTCGCGGCTCTTCATGAAGCGCGAGTAGTTGTTGCGGAACTTGCGCGCCAGCTCCAGGTGCTGCGGCGTGGCCACGTTGTGCATCACGCGCGAGGCCGAGGCTTCGACGTCGATGGCCGGGTAGTGGCCCGATTCGGCCAGCGCACGCGAGAGCACGATGTGACCGTCCAGGATGGCGCGCGCCGCGTCGGCGATCGGGTCCTGCTGGTCGTCGCCCTCGCTGAGCACGGTGTAGAAGGCGGTGATCGACCCCCGGCCGTTCAGGCCGTTGCCGCTGCGTTCCACCAGCTGCGGCAGCTTGGCGAAACAGCTCGGCGGGTAACCCTTGGTGGCCGGCGGTTCGCCGATGGCCAGGGCGATTTCACGCTGTGCCATCGCGTAGCGGGTCAGCGAGTCCATCAGCAGCAGCACGTGCAGCCCGTCGTCGCGAAAGCGTTCGGCGATGGCGGTGGCGTAGGCTGCGCCCTGCATGCGCACCAGGGGCGGCGCGTCGGCCGGCGCGGCGACCACGACCGCGCGTGCGCGTCCGTCGCCGCCCAGGATGTCTTCGATGAATTCCTTGACCTCGCGGCCACGCTCGCCGAT
>NZ_JASJOY010000206.1:0-31708 GCF_031426985.1 Hydrogenophaga sp. | reverse complement strand
ACACGGAAGGTGGCACGGGCCTGTTCAGCGATCCGGGTGTGAACGTCCAGCCCATCCCCGCGGGGGCGGTGGGCAGCACGGTGACCACGACGGTGACCCTCTCCAACAACGGCAGCGTGACGGTGACTTTCACCCCGGTGGTGGTGGTCAACGGCGTGAGCACGACGTTGGCAGAAGTGACCCTGGCCCCGGGCCAGACGATGAGCAGCGCGCCGATCACGGTGCCGCTGACGCTCACCGGTGCGACGGTGTCGGCCAACGTCACCAACCCCAGCGTGCCGGATAGCAATGTGGCCAACAACACCGACACGGAAGGTGGCTCGGGCCTGTTCAGCGACCCGGGCGTGGATGTGCGCCCGATTCCCAGCGGAGCACCTGGCACGACGGTGACCACCACGGTGACCTTGAGCAACAACGGCAGCACGACCGTGACCTTCACCCCGGTGGTGGTGGTCAACGGCGTGAGCACGACACTGGCAGACGTGACGCTGGCCCCGGGCCAGACGATGAGCAGCGCGCCGATCACGGTGCCGCAGACGGCCACAGGCGCAACGGTGACGGCCAACGTCACCAGCCCCAGCGTGCCCGACAGCAACACGGCGAACAACAGCGACACCGAGCAGGTCGTCCCGGTGCCGACCGCAACCGTCTCGGGCCGCGCGTTCTACGACGTGAACCGCAACGGCGCGTTTGACACCGCCGAACCGGTGCTCGTCGGGTATGTTGCGGAGCTGCTGCAGCTCCGCGCAACCGGCACGGCGGTGGTGGGGTCTGCCACCACCGGCGCCGATGGTCGTTACGTCATCGCCGATCAGTACCCTGGCACGGACTACCAGATCCGGTTCCGCGATCCCCTGGGCACGACCATCCTCGGCACGCCTTACAACCAGGCCTCGACCACCGAGCAGGGCAATGCCTCCACGGGTGTCACGGTGTCCGACAGCAGCGCCACCTCCGGCACGTCGTCGGGGGTGATCCAGAGCATCACGCTCTACGAAGGCGACAACACGGCCAACCAGAACCTGCCGCTGGACCCGAGCGGTGTGGTGTACGACTCCGTGACCCGTCAGCCCCTCGGCGGTGCGGTGGTGCGTCTGGTGGGCCCGAGCGGTTTCAATGCGCGTGACCACTTGGTGGGTGGCGAGGGCGCCGATGTGGTGACCACGTCCGCCAATGGCCTCTACCAGTTCTTCTTCAACGGTGCGCCGTCGGGGCAGTACTCGCTGCAGATCACCGCGCCCGCGGGCTACTCCAGCGCACCGGCGGTGCTCGGCGGCGTGGCGCTGCCGCAGGGGACCCTGGCCGTCGGACCTGGCAAGGTGCTGGTCCAGCTCCTGGACCAGCCCCCGGCGCCGGCCCTCACCGGCTTGCCTGCGACGCTGTACTACACCAGCTTCCTGTTCGACTTCTCGGGCGCTCGCAACAGCGAGGTGCACAACAACCACATTCCGCTGGATCCGCTGCGGGCTGACCCAGCGGTGGATGTCCGTCCCATCCCGGCGGGCGCGGTGGGCGCGACGGTGACCACCACGGTGACCTTGAGCAACAACGGCGGGACCACGGTGACCTTCACCCCGGTGGTGGTGGTCAATGGTGCGACGACGACGCTGGCCGCGGCAACGCTGGCCCCGGGCCAGACCGTGAGCAGCGCGCCGGTGAGCGTGCCGCTGACGACCACGGGCGCCACGGTGACCGCGATGGTGACCAACGCCAGCGTGGGCGACAGCGACCTGACCAACAACACCGACACCGAAGTGGTGTCGGGCACGCAGGTGGTGCTGCTGGTCAACAAGGTGGGTGACAAGTCCGTTGCCGAAGTGGGCGACTCGCTCAAGTACACGATCCGCGTGACCAACGCGAGCGCGGTGGACGCGCTGAACGTGAGCGTCAAGGACTGGCTGCCCGCGGGCTTCCGCCTGATCCCGGGTACGGTGCGTGGCTCGGCCACGGTGGCCGATGCCACGGGGCGGCCGCTGGTCTTCCAGATCGACCGTGTTCCGGCGAACAACGGCGTTGCCGAGTTCAGCTACTTTGTGCGTCTGGGCGCGGGTGCTCAGCAGGGCGACGGTATCAACCGGGCGCAGGCTGCTTCGGGCATCTCGGTGTCCAACACCGCCGCGTTCAAGGTGAAGGTGCAAGGCGGCGTGTTCAGCAACGAGGGCTGCATCGTCGGCACCGTCTACAGCGACTGCGACGGCAACCACGTGCAGAACAACGCCGGCGGTTCGCGTGAAATCGGCATCCCGGGTGTGCGCCTGGTCATGCTGGACGGCACCTACGTCATCACCGACGCCGACGGCAAGTACAGCGTCTGCGGGGTCAAGCCGCAGACCCACGTGATCAAGGTCGACCGCAAGACCCTGCCGCTGGGTGCGCGCCTGCTGCCGTCGAGCAACCGCAATGCGGGCGATGGCAACAGCATCTTTGTCGACATGAAGGGCGGCGAGATGGCGCGCGCCGACTTCGTCGAAGGTTCCTGCTCGCCGCAGGTGCTTGACCAGGTCAAGGCCCGCCGCGCCCAGGGGGGCGATGCCAGCCCCGAGACCGAGAACGGTCCGGTGTCCCGGATACAACCGGGCGGTGAGTCGCCCCTGCAGCAAATCATGCCCGCCGCCCGTCAGAACGGTGCCAATGCCTCCGGGGGGGCGGCGCAATGAAAACCTTCGCACTCCAGCATGGGCGTTTGAACCAAGTGATCCAGAAGACCCCTGTGGCCATCGCAGCCACCCTGCTGACCACGGCTGCACTGGCCCAGGTGGCGGACCACACCACCAGCGCCGATGCGCCTGAGGCCAGCAGCGCGTTCGAAACATCAGGCCAGGCCGGCATCGGCCCGCGTCCGTTCACTTCGTTCCTGCAACGCCTGGCCTCGCCCGTCGAGAGCATTCAGGTCCAGGTGGCGGGTGACAACCTGCCCGCCGACGGCGTGGGGGGCATCGACGTGCTGGTCACGCTCAAGGACAAGGACGGCCGTGCCGTGACCGGTGATGTGGATGTGACGGTGGAGGTGGATGGCGGTGCCCGCATCCTGCTGCCCGGTCGCCGCACCTCCGAGTCCGCCGCCGACAAAGGCGACATCGACCGCATCGCGCCGGGCATCCAGTCCATCGCGGCCAACGGCGTGCTCAAGTTCAAGCTGATCGCGCCCTACAAGCCCGAGGCGGTGAAACTGCGCGTCTCCGTCAAGGGTGTGAGCGAAGCGGTGACCGTGCGCTACGTGCCCGAGCTGCGCGAGATGATCGCCGTCGGCCTGATCGAAGGCCGTGTGCGTTCCGACCGCTTCGACCCGTCGACCATCGTCCCGGTGCGCGAAGACGATGCGTTCGAAACCGAGCTCAAAGGCTTCGAGAAAGAATTCAACGGCGGCAAGACGCGCGCCGGTGCCCGCGCGGCCCTGTACCTCAAGGGCAAGATCAAGGGCGAGTACCTGCTCACCCTGGCCTACGACTCCGACAAGGACACCGACCGCCAGCTCTTCGAGGAAGTGGACCCGAACGCTTTCTACCCGGTGTACGGCGATGCGAGCATCCGCGGCGCCGACGCGCAGAGCACCAGCAAGCTGTACGTGCGCGTGGACCGCAACCGCAGCTTTCTGCTGTACGGCGACTACACCACCAAGGACGGCAACCCCGCCCGTTCTCTGGGGCAGTACAACCGATCCCTCAACGGTCTGCAGGGCCGCTACGAGGAAGGGCGCGTCACGGCCAACGGCTTTGCGGCGCAAGACACCTTGCGCCAGGTCATCGACGAGTTCCCGGCGCGTGGCGTGTCGGGGCCGTACAGCGTGTCCAACCCGAACGGCGTGACCGGCTCGGAAAAGATCCAGATCGTGGTGCGCGACCGCAACCAGCCCACGGTCATCCTCAAGTCCACCCTGCTGACGCGGTCCAGCGACTACGAGTTCGAGCCCTTCAGCGGGCAGATCGTGTTCCGCGCGGCGGTGCCCAGCTTTGATGACCAGCTCAACCCGGTCACCATCCGCATCACCTACGAGGTGGACCAGGGCGGCGACGACTTCCTCGTCTACGGCGGCGATCTGAAGCTGGCCCTGACCGACCAGCTCAGCCTGGGCGTGTCCGTGGCCAGGGACGAGAACCCGCAGGCCCCGTACACCGTGGCCGGCGCCAACCTGCACCTCAAGCTCAGCCCGCAGACCGAACTGATCGCCGAAATCGCCGGCACGCGCAGCGTGGTCAACGACGCCAGTGGCTTCAACACCAACACCAGCACCGCGTTCGACGGCAAGAGCGGCGAGCTCAGCGGTGGCGCTGTCCGGCTGGAACTGCGTCACAGCGACGAGAAGCTGCGCGGCCGGGCCTATGTGGCCAAGGCCAGCGAAGACTTCAACAACACCGCCGCCGGCATCACCGGTGGCCGCACCGAACTGGGCCTGTCCGGCGCCTACAAGGCGACGCCCCAGCTCAGCGTCAACGGCGAATACCTGCAGACCCAGGACGACATCGAAGAGGCGACCACCGAAGTCCACAACGACGCCAAGGCGCTCTCGCTGGGGGCCGACTATCAGATCTCCGAACGCCTGACCGTCGGCGGCGGTGTGCGCATGGTCAAGGAGAACGCGGCCAGTCTGGTGCGCTCCACCGCCAGCAGCTGTTCCAACAGCACCACCGCCACCACCGGCTACAACACGGGCTTCGGCATCAGCCAGGTGGGCAACCAGACCATCGACCCCGTGACGGGTCTGCCGGTGGTGTGTTCTGGGTCGAATCTCACGACGGTCGAAACCGCCACCGAAGACCTGGACCGCACCTCGGTGTTCGGTCGCGCCGCGTACAAGATGACCGACAGCCTCACGCTGAGCGGTGAGCTGCAGCGCGAGATCGGTGACGACGGCACCAACCTCTACCGCATCGGTGCCGACTGGGCCGTGGCCGACAAGACGCGCCTGTACGGCCGCTACGAACGCAGCCGCGAATTCGGCGGCGCCTACGGGCTGGGCGTGGGCGAAGCCGCCACCGCCCTGGTGTTCGGCATCGACACGCAGTACATGCAGGACGGCTCGGTCTACAGCGAATACCGTGTGCGCGACAGCGGTTCGGGTGAGGACATCCAGGCCGCCCTGGGCCTGCGCAACGGCTGGATGCTCCAGCCCGGTCTGCGCCTGGTCACCAACGTCGAGCGCCTGACCAGCACCGACGGCAACGCCAAAGCGGTCGGCCTGGGTCTGGAATACACCGGCAGCGAGCTGTGGAAAGCCTCCGGCCGGGTCGAATGGCGTCAGGACCAGGACAACACCAACCACCTCGTCACCCTGGGCCTGGCCCGCAAGCTGGACCGCGACTGGACCCTGCTGGCGCGCGACTACTTCAACCAGGTCCAGCCGCGCACGGCCGCGGGTTCGGACACGCGCCAGAACCGCGCCCAGATCGGTTTTGCCTACCGCCCGGTGGACAACAACCGTTTCGACGCTCTGGGCACGCTGGAACTGCGCAACGAATTCACCGCCGGCACCGACGCCATCGACCGCGACGTGCGCATCGCCAGCCTGCGTGCCAACTACCACCCCAGCCGCCCCTGGTGGGTGTCGGGCCGTGTGGCCCACAAGCGGGTGAACGAACTGCTGCTGGGCAGCGTGCGCGACAACTACAGCGCCACGCTGCTGGGCTCGCGCGTGACCTACGACATCACCAACCGCTGGACGGTGGGTGGCCTGTTCAGCGTGCTGCAGGGCACGGGCGGCAGCCGCCAGTACGCCTACGGCCTGGAAGTCGGCTATGTGGTGATGGACAACCTCTGGGCCACGCTGGGCTACAACTGGCGCGGTTTCAGCGACAAGGACATCTCCAGCGAATACACCAACCAGGGCTGGGTGCTGGGTCTGCGCTACAAGTTCGACGAAGACCTGTTCCGCGGCAAAGACGCGGGCGTGAACAAGACCCTCACCTCCGGTGCGCCGGGCCAACCCTGACGAGAGGACCGGTCATGACTGCCCCCTTCTCTGTTTCCCGACGCCCGTTCGGCCGCACCCCCGCGATCCACACTGCCATGCGAACCTCTTTTTCTCTTTCCCTCCTCGTCGCTGCCCTGTCCCTGGCCGGTTGTGCCAGCGGGCCGTTCCAGTCCAAGGACGAAACGCCCGCCGCCGTTGCCCAGCAAACCGGTCTGGTGCCGCAGGCCGCGCGCATCACCGACGAGCGCATCCTCGGTGACCGCAAGACCCTGGAAGCGGTGCAGCAACGCCTGCGCGCGCTCAACGAAGCGGGCGTGCCGCAGAACAACTATGCGCTGGCCAAGGCCCAGTGCTGGCTCGACACCGCCAAGACCCAGTACCACGAGAACGACCGCACCGGCTACGTGGAAGAGTCGCTGCACGAGTCCATCAAGATCGTGCAGGCGCTCGAAGCCGACAAGGGCGCGAAGGCGGGTTACGACACGCCGCTGGTGGCCAGGAGCAGCAAGCTGCGCGACGACCTCTGGGCCCGGCTGAGCGGCTTCAAGGGCGACGCCAGCACCCTCAAGTGCACCGCCCGCACCGTGGCCTGTGCCGAAGTGCGCCTGGTGCGCGCCGGCCACGCCGAAGAGCAGACCGGCTGGCGCCAGGCGACGCCGCACGTGGCCATGGCCGAAGACGCCGTGCGCCGCGCCGGTGAAGAAGCCGCCGCCTGTGCGGCGCCCGTGCCGGTGGCCGTGGTGCCCACCCCCGTGCCCGCGCCGGTGGCTCCGCCCCCGGCGCCGGTGGTGCAGAAAGAGCACATCACGCTGCTGGGTGATGCCCTGTTCAAGTTCAACAAGTCGGGCCGCGACGATCTGCTGCCCGGTGGGCTGGACCGCCTGCGTGAAGTGGCCGACAACCTGAAGAAGTACCGCAAGATCGAGTCCATCGCCTACACCGGGCACACCGACCGTTACGGCAAGACCGACTACAACGACGCCCTCTCGCTCCAGCGGGCCAACACCGTGCGCGACTACCTGGAGAGCATGGGCGTCAAGGCCGATCAGGTCAGCTCCGCCGGCCGTGGCAACCGCGAGCCGGTGGTGGAGTGCAGCACCAAGCCGCCCAAGCCCGAGCAAACCGTCTGCCTGACGCCCAACCGGCGCGTGGCGATCGAGGTGGTGGGCATCAAGTAAGCCGCCACCTGCTGTTCAAGAAAAAACCGCCGGGGCGCAAGCCCTCGGCGGTTTTTTCTTGGGGTGCGTTGAACCGGGCGCCCAGGGGGTGAACGCAGGCCATCCCGCCAGCCGCGGGGTGGCCTGCGTTCACCGCATCTCAGTCTGGCAGCACCGCCGTCACCTCGATCTCGACCTTCGCGCGCGCCTCCACCAGCCGGCTGACCTCGACGCAGGTCATGGCCGGGAAGTGTTTGCCCATCACGTCGCGGTAGGCCGAGCCCAGTTCGCGCAGGCGGGCGTTGTACTCGTCGCGGTCGGTGATGTACCAGGTCATGCGCACCATGTGCTCGGGGCCGGCGCCCGCGCAGGCCAGCACCGCGTGCACGTTCAACAGCGCCTGTTTGGTCTGGTGGATGAAGTCGTCGCTCTCGAATTGCTGGCCGCCGTTCCAGCCGATCTGGCCGCCGACGAACACGAGGGTGCCTCGGGCGGTGATGCCGTTGGCGTAGCCTTTGGGGGTGGCCCAGTCGGGCGGTTGCAAGCGTTGCATGGGGGTCTTTCGTGGGGGGTCAGGCGCCGGCGTCGGCGGCCATCTTGCGCAGCGCAAAACGCTGCAGCTTGCCGGTTTCGGTGCGCGGCAGGGCAGAAACGAAACGCACCTCGCGCGGGTACTTGTAGGGCGCCAGGGTGTGTTTCACATGGTCCTGCAGCGCCTTGACCTGGGCCGCGTCGGCGGGCTGGCCGGGCTTGAGCACCACATAGGCCAGGATGACCATCCCGCGCTCGGCGTCGGGCCGGCCGACCACGCCGCATTCGGCCACCGCGGGGTGCTGCAGCAACGCGGCCTCCACCTCCGGACCGGCCACGTTGTAGCCGGCGGTGATGATCATGTCGTCGGTGCGCGCCTGGTAGATGAAATAACCGTCGTCGTCCTGGCTGAACGCGTCGCCGGGGAAGTTCCAGCCGTCCTGCACATAGTTGGCCTGGCGGGCGTCGTCCAGGTATTTGCAGCCGGTCGCCCCTTTCACCGCCAGCCGGCCGACCTGACCGCGTGGCAGTTCGTGGCCGTGCTCGTCCACGATCTTCGCTTCGTAGCCGGGCACCACGCGGCCGATGGCGCCGCGCTTGACGTATTCGGGCGCGGCCGAGATGAAGATGTGGAACATCTCGGTGGCGCCGATGCCGTCCAGCATCTCCAGGCCGCTGGCGTCTTTCCAGAGCTGGCGCGTCGCGTCGGGCAGGCCTTCGCCGGCGCTGACGCTCAGGCGCAGCCGTCCGATGCCGTGCTGCTGCACGAACGGCGCCATCTGCCGGTAGAAGGTGGGCGCGGTGTAGCAGATGGTGGCGCCCACTTGGCCGATGAGCTTGACCATCGCCTCGGGCGTGTACGGGATGCTCGGGAAGTAGACCGAGGCGCCCGCCCACATCGGGAACACCAGCAGGCCGCCCAGGCCGAAGGTGAAGGCCAGCGGCGGCGAGCCCATGACGATGTCGTCGGGCGTGGCGCGCAGCACGTGGCGCGGCCAGGTCTCGCAGGCCGCCAGCAGGTCGCGGTGGGTGTGCACAGCGGCCTTCGGGCTGCCGGTGGTGCCCGAGGTGAAGGCGAGCAGGGCGATGTCGTCGGCACTGGTGGGGCAGGTCGTGGCCTGGTCGCTGGCGTGGCGCGCCAGCGCCTCCATCGATTCGGTGAGCACCACGGACGCATCGCCGGTGTTGAACAGGCGCAGCGGCAGCGCCGCCGTGTCCGGGCTCTGGGCCAGCGCGGCCTTGAGCTCGTCCTGCAGCTTCACGTCGCACAGCGCGGCCGACGGCTTCGATTTGTCGATGATGGCCTTGAGCTCGGTGGCGCGCAGCAGCGGCATGGTGGCGACCGCGATCAGGCCGCTCTGCACCACCGCCAGCCAGGCCAGGGCCATGGCGATGGAGTTGCCGCCGCGCAGCAGCACGCGGTTGCCCGGCTGCAGGCCCATGCCGGCCAGCACGTTGGCGAGGCGGTTCACCTCGGCGCGGGCTTGCGCGTACGTGAGCGTGCGCTCGTCGCTGCGCAGGAAGGGGCGGTCGGCGTGGCCGCTGGTCACGGCACGGTCGAACAGCGCCTGCACCGCGTTGAGCCGCGCGGGCAGGGCCTGCAATTCCGGCAGGTCGTAGCGCAGCTCGGGCCATTGCTCCTGGGGTGGAAGCCTGTCGTGAACGAAACGGTCGATCTGGGCAGAAGGGTGTTGGGCCATGAATGTCTCCGTGTCAGGCCTTCAGGGCGTGTTTGCCGAGGATCAGCAGCTGCACCTCGCTCGCGCCTTCGTAGATGCGCAGCGAGCGGATGTCGCGGTACAGGTGTTCGATCACGTTGCCCACCTGCACGCCCCGACCGCCGAACATCTGCAGCGCCATGTCGATGACCTTCTGCGCGTTTTCGGTGGCGGTGAGCTTGGCGCTGGCGGCGGCGGCCGTGTAGGCCGGGGTGCCAGCACCGCTGCTCGCGCTGCGGTCGCGCATCCAGGCGGCGCGGTAGGTCAGCAGGGCGGCGGCGTCGATCAGCGCACCCATCTCGCCCAGCTTCGCCTGCGTGAGCTGGAAGTCGGCCAGGGTCTGGCCGAACATCTTGCGGGTCTTGGCGTGCGCCACGGCCTCGGCGAAGGCTCGGCGCGCCATGCCCAGCGCGGCGGCGGCGACCGAGGCGCGGAAGATGTCCAGCGTCTGCATGGCGAGCTTGAAGCCGCCGTTGACGGGGCCGACCAGCGCGTCCTGGCCGATGCTGCAGCCGCTGAACGTGAGCGTGGCCAGCGGGTGCGGCGCCATCACCTGGATGTGCGCGCTGGCGTCCAGGCTCGGCGCGTCGGCGTCGACGATGAAGGCGCTGATGCCGCGCGCGCCGGCGTCGGGATCGGTTTTGGCGAAGACCACGTAGAAGTCCGCCATGCCACCGTTGCTGATCCAGGTCTTCTGGCCGTTGAGTTGCCAGCCGTTGGCCGTGGGCGTGGCGCGCAGGGCCATGGCCGCCACGTCGGAGCCGGCTTCGGGTTCGCTCAGGGCGAAGGCGGCGATCTTTTCGCCGGTGGCCACGGCGCGCAGGTAGCGGCTCTGCTGGGCCGGCGTACCACCCAAGGTGATCGCACCGCTGCCCAGCCCCTGCATGGCGAACGCAAAGTCGGCCAGCGGTGAATGGAAGGCCAACGTCTCGCGCAGGATCACCAGCGCGCGCGAGTCCAGCGCGGGCAGGGCACCACCATGCGCCTCGGGCACGCAGTAGCGCAGCCAGCCGGCGGCGCCCAGGCGCTGCACCCAGGCTTTGCAGGCGGCGCGGTCGTCGGACTCGTCGACGTGTTGCTCGCGGGCCCAGGCGACGAGGCCGTTGGCCAGGGCGCGGTGCGCGTCGTCGAAGAACGGCAGTTCGAGGTGGGCGGTCGGCGCCAGTGTGCCGTGCGGGTGGGGGTGTTCGAAGGCGACCATGTCAGTCTCCCTGGAACTGCGGGCGCTGCTTGGCGGCGAAGGCTTCGTACGCGCGGCGGAAATCCTGCGTCTGCATGCAGATGGCCTGCGCCTGCGCCTCGGCCTCTATGGCCTGGTCCAGCGTCATGGCCCATTCCTGGTGCAGCATGGTCTTGGTCATGCCATGCGCGAAGGTCGGGCCTTGGGCCAGCTGCGACGCCAGCTTGTGCGCGGCGGGCAGCAGGGCATCGCCCTCGTGCAGCGCGTTGAAGAAGCCCCAGGCCTGGCCTTCGGGCGCGGTCATGGCGCGGCCGGTGAACAACAGCTCGCTGGCGCGGCCCTGGCCGATCATGCGCGGCAGCAGGGCGCAGGCGCCCATGTCGGCACCGGCCAGGCCCACGCGGGTGAACAGGAAGGCCACCGTGGCGGCGGGCGTGCCCAGCCGCAGGTCGGACGCGAGGGCCATCATGGCGCCCGCCCCGGCACACACGCCGTCGAGTGCGGCCACGATGGGCTGCGGGCAGGCGCGCATGGCGCTGACCAGCGCGCCCGTCATGCGCGTGAAGGCCAGCAGCTCGGGCATGGTCATCTTCGTCAGCGGGCCAATGATCTCGTGCACGTCGCCGCCGGAGCAGAAATTGCCGCCGGCACCGGTGAGCACCACGGCCTTGATGTCGGTGGCCTTCTGCAGCGCGAGGAACCAGTCGCGCAGCTCGGCGTACGAGTCGAAGGTCAGCGGGTTCTTGCGCTCGGGCCGGTTCAGCGTGACGGTGGCCACGCCGTCGGCCACGCTGAGCGCGAAGTGTTGCGGGCTGCGGTCGCCCATAGCGCTGTACTGGCCGCGCATGGGGTTGTGGTCGGGGATGGGGTGTTTCATCGGGTGTGCTCCATGTCTGGGCGGGTGTCTTGGCCAGGCGTGCCACGCAACGGGCTTTGCCAGGCCGCAGGTGCCGCCCGCCCTTGGGGGAAAGGTGCGAAGCGGCGCAGGGGGGTCATCCGAGGGCCTTTTGGTGCTGTTTCACTTTGCCCAGCAGCTTGTGCAGACTGTCCAGGTCCTTGGCGCTCAGCCCGTCGAAAGCCTCGACGATCCATTGCTCGTGCTGCGCCGCCATGCGCTCGAAGCCGGTGCGGCCGGTGGGCGTGAGGCGCACCAGAAAGGCCCGGCGGTCGCCGTCGACCGCCACGCGCTCGACCAAGCCTTCGGCCACCAGCTGGTCGGTGATGCCGGTGACGTTGCCGCCGGTGACCATGAGCCGGTGCGACAGCTCCTTCATCTTCAGGCCCTCGGGGTGGCGCTCCAGCTGGGCCATCAGGTCGAAGCGCGGCAGGGTGGTGTCGAACTGCTCGCGCAGGCCGGCGCGCACGCGCTTTTCGATCAGCTGCGAGCAGGTCAGCAGGCGCAGCCACAGGCGCAGTTCCTGCGCGTGTGTGCTGTGGGCGCGGGCTTCGAGGTCGAGGGTTTCCAGTGTCATGCGGTCTCCGCCGGGTCGGTGGTGATGGGGGTGCCTTGCAGCGCCTGCTGGCGCGCGATCTCGCGGTAGAGCTGGTCGCGGCCACTTTCGTAGGGGCGCGGCCACTGCACGGCGCGGGTCTGCAGTTTGGCGGCTTCGTGCAGCGTCCAGGCCGGGTCGGCCAGGTGCGGGCGGGCCACGGCGCAGAGGTCGGCGCGACCGGCGCCGATGATGCTGTTGGCGTGGTCGGCTTCTTGAATCGCGCCCACGGCCATGGTCAGGATGTCGACTTCGTTGCGGATGCGGTCGGCGAACGGGGTCTGGTACATGCGGCCGTAGACCGGTTTCGCGGCACGCGTGGTCTGGCCCGAGGACACGTCGATCACGTCACAGCCCGCGGCCTTGAACAGGCGCGCCATTTCCACCGCGTCGTCGGGCGTGTTGCCGCCGGGTGCCCAGTCGTGCGCCGAGATGCGCACGCTCATGGGTTTGTCGGCGGGCCAGACCGCGCGCATGGCCGCGAACACTTCCAGCGGGTAACGGCAGCGGTTGGCCAGCGAGCCGCCGTACTCATCCGTGCGTTGGTTGGTCAGCGGGCAGATGAAGGCCGAGAGCAGGTAGCCGTGGGCGCAGTGCAGTTCCAGCCAGTCGAAACCCGCGGCGGCCGCGCGTTGGGTGGATTCGACAAAGGCGGCGGTCATCGCGTCCATGTCGGCGCGGGTCATGGCGCTGGGCACCTGGTTCTGCTCGCCATAGGCCACGGCGCTGGCCGAGAGCAGGGGCCAGTTGCCGGACGGCAGCGGCTCGTCGATGGCGTCCCAGCCCAGCTGGGTCGAACCCTTGGGGCCGCTGTGGCCGAGCTGGAGGCCGATCTTGGCGCTGCTGTGCTGGTGGGCGAAATCGACGATGCGTGTGAAGGCCTGTTGTTGGGCGTCGTTCCACAAACCAGGGCAGCCGGGCGTGATGCGGCCTTCGGGCGTCGGGCTGGTCATCTCCACCATCACCAGCGCCGCACCCCCCACCGCGCGTGCGCCCAGGTGCATCAGGTGCCAGTCGCCGGCCACGCCGTCGGTGGCTTGGTACTGCGCCATGGGCGAGACGACGATGCGGTTCTTCAGCTCGGTGCCGCGCACCTTCAACGGCAGCAGCATCGGCGGCGTCGGCTTGCCGCCGACGCCGCGGCCTCCTGAACGTTCCTGCAGCCATCCTTCATAACCTTCGAGCCACTGCGCATCGCGCAGCCGCAGGTTCTCGTGGCTGATGCGCTGGCTGCGCGTGAGCAGCGAGTAGGCGAACTGCTGGATCTCCATGCCGGTGTAGCGGTCCACGTGCTCGAACCACTCGGTCGAGTTGCGCGCGGCGTTCTGGATCTTCAGCACCTCCACACTGCGGCGCGCTTCGTAAGCCTGCAGCACGGTGGCCATGTCGGCGCCCGCGTGACGGGTGAACTCATCGGCCAGGTCGATCGCATCCTCCAGCGCCAGTTTGGTGCCGCTGCCAATGGAAAAGTGCGCGGTGTGGGCTGCGTCGCCCATCAGCACGATGGGCGTCTGTTTGCCAGCAATGTCTTGCCAGTGCACCCAGGTGTTGCAGATCACGCGCGGGAAGCGGATCCAGTTCGCCGAACCGCGCAGGTGCTTGGCATTGCTGATCAGGGCGTTGCCGTCCAGGTACTTCGCGAACAGCTGCTCGCAGAAGGCCACGCCGTCTTCCTGGCTCATGTCCTCCAGGCCGTGCGCCTTCCACACCGGCTCGGGCGTCTCGACGATGAAGGTCGAGGTCTCGCCGTCGAACTGGTAGGCGTGGGCCTGGAACCAGCCGTGTTCGGTTTGCTCAAACGCAAAGGTGAAGGCGTCGAAGGTCTTCTTCGTGCCCAGCCAGACAAAGCGGCACAGGCGGGTGTCAATGTCGGGCTGGAACGTGCGCTCGTAACGCGTGCGGATGCGGCTGTTCAGGCCGTCGCTGGCGATCACCAGGTCGGCGTTGTATTGCTGCGCCAGCGCCTGGTCGTCGGTCACGTCGGTCTCGAACACCAGCTGGACACCCAGCGCCAGGCAGCGCTCTTGCAGGATGTTGAGCAGGCGCTTGCGGCCGATGCCGATGAAGCCGTGTCCGCCGGAGCGCACCCGCCCACCCTTGTAGAACACCTCGATGTCGTCCCAGTGGTTGAATGCGTCCTGCATCGCCTGGGCGGTTTCGGGGTCGGCGCGGCGCAGGTTCTGCAGCGTCTGGTCCGAGAACACCACGCCCCAGCCGAAGGTGTCGAAGGGCCGGTTGCGTTCGACCACTGTCACCTCCAGCGCCGGGTGGCGCCGCTTCATGAGCAGACCGAAGTAGAGGCCCGCCGGGCCACCACCGATGCACAGGATGCGCCGCAGCGCCGGGATGGGAGTGTTCATGTCTGATTAGTTTAGGCATGAAGCAAATACGGCCAACCGGGTTTACCCGGACCGGTGGGGTCGGATCGGTGCCGCCGGGCGGCAACTGGTGCAAGAATGGGCCGAACCCTTCAGGAGAATTACATGTCCCTCTACCGCTTCAAGTCGCGTGAAACCGGCGATCTCGTCATGCTCCAGCCGCACGGGCGCCGCATCCTCGAGGTGCTGGGCAAAGACCCCGATGGCCCCGGCATCATCCAGCCCGCCGAGATGGCCGCCGCCGTGCAGGCGCTGCGCGCCGCCGCCGAAGCGGAGGAGGCCGAGCAGCAGCGCCTGAAGGACGAGGCGCAGGCCCGTGGCGAGGTGCCGCCCGAGTTCGATCAGGTCAGCCTACGCCTGCGCAGCGTGCCCTTCATCGAGATGCTGCAGCGCTGCGAAAAAGCCCAGGTGGAGATCGTCTGGGGCGTCTGACCCCGGGCAGCGACCCGCGCAGCGGCGGAGCGTGGGGGTCAACGGGCCAGCCGCCGGGCCGCTCTCAGGGCAGGCCCAGCCCCGTGGGGGGCTGCGACCCGCGCAGCGGCGGAGCGTGGGGGCCGACGGGCCAGCCGCCGGGCCGCTCCCAAGGCAGGCCCAGCCCCCGTGGGGGGCAGCGACCCGCGCAGCGGCGGAGCGTGGGGGCCCTATCTAGCCTTTTTGCATTTCCCGGATGATGCCCAGCACCTTGGCGCGGCTGCGCTCGAAGTCGGTGTTGAGCAGCGTGCTGGCCAGGTCCATGCGGCCTTCGCTGGCCAGCTTCAGGGCCTCGTCGGCCAGTTCGTGAAACACCCGGTGTTCCTGGCGCAGTTCGCCAAACAGGGGGTGCGTGCCCGGCGCACGGTCGGCGGCGCGCTGCAGCCACAGGCCCAGTTCGCAGTCATCGACGCCCGACAGCTGCCGCGGCGGCGGCGTCTCGGCCTGGTTGACCCAGCCGAGGTGGTCGTTGAACTGCACACACCATTCCAGGTGGTGGATCAGGACGGCTTGCAACTCCAGGCGGTCCAGTCGCGGCGCGGCGGGCGGGGGCTCGGGCGCAAACGGGTGTTTCGGTGGCTCACCATGACCGACCGGCGGCGCCGGTTCCGTGCGCCGTCCGCGCAGCAGATGAAACAGTTTGTTAAGAGACATGGCGTCGCGACTGTAGGAGCGCCGCCGCGCCCGCGGGGCCCGTCGCCGCGAAGAAAGTGCCATCCCGGCGAAGCCGTCACCTGCTGTTGGCGCCCACGCATCACGGTTGTGACGCATTGCACGGCCGCGGGGCCGGTGGCCAGGCGAGTTCAGGCCCGCAGCTCAAACACGGCCACCGCAACCGAGCAGCCGTTGACCAGCAGTTCCACCCGGTGCATGCCGGGGTAGAGCGTGCGCGTGGTCACCGGGCGCAGGCTGTGGCGCTTGGCCAGTGGCCGGGTCTCGCCCGGCGCCAGCGTCAGCTTCCAGCCCTTGAACACTTTGGGCGAGGTGCCGCCGTTGGCGCGCACGTGGTGCACCACGTAGTCCACCACCAGGTCCTGCGGCACCCGCGCGGTCGAGGTCAGCGTGGCGGCCAGGTCGATGCCATCGCCCACCGCCGCAAGTGCGGCCGACAGCGCCAGCTGCGCCGAACCCTGCAGACCCGGCTGCAGGCCCCAGGCCACCAGGGTGGGCGCGTGGCCCTGCTTGATGAGGCTGCGGCTGGCGTGGCGCAGCAGGGCGGTGCGGCGCGCGTCGGCCCCCGTCCGGTGTTGCTGCACCCAGCCGGCCACCAGGTCGGCGTGGTCCTTGGCGATGTCGTTGAGGTGGTTGGCCACGCTGCGCCGCACATAGGCGCTGGGGTCGTCCTGCAGGGCGCGCAGCAGCGGCAGCGTGGGCGCCGGGTCGGCCACCAGCGCCTGCAGGCGCAGGCCCCAGGGCAGGCGCGGACGGCTGCCTTCGCTGACCAGGCGGCGCACGTGCGCGCTCGGGTCCTGCGTCCAGCGCGTCAGCGTGTCCCACACCAGCGCGGGGTGGTCGCGCACAAAGGGGCGGATGGCGAATTCGGCCGAGAAGCGCTGCGTCAGCGCGTGAAGGCAGGCCAGGGCACGCGGCACGTCGGCCATGCCCTGGCGGGCCACGAACTCGCCCATGGACCAGACCACCCAGCCGGCCAGGCCCTGCGTGCTCTGCGCCGCGCTCAGGCTGGTGGGTTCACCGGCGGCGTCCAGCGGGATGGGGGGCGCCAGGCTGGCTTCCAGCACCTCGGCTGCGTCGGCAAAGCGCGCGGGCAGCGTGGCCTGCAGCGCTTCGGCCAGCTGCATGGCGCGGGCCTTGAACTCCAGCGCGTCCAGCCCCTGCGCGGCGTGTTGCTCGAAACGTGCGCGGTCAAACCCCGGCCAGACCCGCTGCAGGTGCTGCCCGGCCAGGGCCACCGTGCCGGGGTTGATCAGGTTCTTGAAGGGTTCCACCATGCGGTCCGGTTCAGAGCCGCTGCAGCAACCCGGCCAGGGCGTGGGCCACCGAGGCCTGGCGCACGGCGGCGCGGTCGCCGTCGAAGCGCTGGTGTTCGGTGAACACGCCCTGCGGCGTGGCCCAGCCGAACCACACCGTGCCCACCGGCTTGTCGGCGCTGCCGCCGGTGGGGCCGGCGATGCCCGTGACCGCCACCGACCAGTGCGCATGCGCGTTCGCCACCGCGCCGGCGGCCATGGCGCGGGCCACCGCTTCGCTGACCGCGCCGTGGGCCTCGATCAGCGCCGCCGGCACGCCCAGCAGCTCGCTCTTGGCGGCGTTGGAATAGGTCACAAAGCCGCGCTCGAACCAGTCGCTCGACCCGCTGATCTCGGTGCAGGCCGCGGCGATCATGCCGCCGGTGCAGCTCTCGGCCGTGGCCATCATCTGGCCCCGCGCCTTGAGCTTGGTGGCGAGTTGCTGGACCAGTTCGGAGGGGGAAGCGGTTGTCATGGATGAGGATCCGGTGGCGTGAGGGGGCTGGTCCAGAACACCGCGGAACGGGCTTCGCCCGGCCGCAGGTGTTGTCCCCCCGCGGGGGGAAGACGCGAAGCAGCGCAGGGGGGCATCAAAACCTCCAGAGGGCGATCACCAGCAGCGTGCAGCCCGCGGCCGCGAAGTCGTCGAGCAGGATGCCGAAGCCCCCGCGCGGGCCAAAACCTTTGAAGGTCCGGTCGGCCCAGGCCATGGGGCCGACCTTGACCGCGTCGAACAGGCGGAACAGCGCGAACGCCACCAGCTGCGCCCCGAAGCTGGCCGGCGTGACCAGCCACAGCACCAGCCAGAACGCGACCACCTCGTCCCACACGATGTGGCCCGAATCGGCGATGCCCATGTGCCGCGCCGTCACCGTGCAGGCCCACCAGCCGACCAGCGTGCCCAGGCCGATGAGCGCGGCCCAGCCGGCATCGTTCAGGTAGGGCTGCAGGATGGCGAACGCCGCCCAGGCCCAGAGCGTGCCCACCGTGCCCGGCGCCTTGCGCGCCAGGCCCGAGCCCGCGCCCAGCGCGATGAAGTGGGCCGGGTGCCGCAGGGCAAACGCCAGCGTCGGCCGGATCAGAGGGGCAGGGGGCGCCAGGGGGGCGGAAGCGGTGTCAACCATGCGGGGGATTATCGGCCGCGCCCGCGCTTGCCCGGCGGCGCCGCGCGGCCGATACTGGGCCCGCGACCAACCAGCAGAGGGGGTTCACATGCGCACAGCGTCACGCGGGGGCCGGCCATGAAGGGGCACACGGGCGAACTGCTGTTCGCGCTGCAGATCGGGGTGCTGCTGGCGGCCATCGCGTCCTGGCTGGTGGCCAGCGCCTACCGCCGCCGCATGCTGGCGCTGATGCGCGGCGGCCCGGCGCCGCAGGACGCGAGCGCCCATGCCGCCTCATCCGCCGCCGCTGCATCCACCCTGGCGCCGGCCCGTGCGCGCCGCGCCGACTTGCCCCAAACCCACCGCCGCGCCAGCCAGCGCGCCCTGCTGGCGGTGGCGGCGGTCTGCCTGCTGATCGGGCTGACCCAGTCTTGGTTGTCCTTCCTGTTCGTCTACGACGACGCCAGAGGCTTCACCCTGCGCCGCGTGCTGGTGCTCGGCCTGGTCTACGCCTGGCCCATGGTCATGGGCTGGGGCCTGCTGCGGCGCTGGTCCTGGGGCCGGGTGCTGGCGGGCATCGGCGCCTACCTGCTGGTCATGGCCGTGGTGGTGATGCTCAACTCGACCGAGCAGCAGACCTGGGCCGGCGTCATGGGCTGGCTGGGCAGCGTGGTCGTCATCCCCATGGTGGTGGCCCTGCTCATCAGCGCCAGCGGGCGCATCCGCGCCGTGGCGCCCTACCTGCTGCCCATCTTCCTGGTGCTGTCGGCCGCCAGCACCGGCGCGCTCAGCCTGCTCGCCGTGGGCGTGCAGTACCCGCCGGTCTGGATCATCCAGCTGGTGGGCGTGCTGGGTGCCTGGCCCACCATCGTGCTGCTCGCCTTGCTGCCCTGGCTGCTGCTGGCCTGGCCGGTGTGGCGCCTGGGCCTGTGGCTGGCGCAGGCCTACCGCGACAAACGCTTTTCCGACCTGGGCTACCTGCTGGCCGCCTACTGGTTCGTCATCCTCGTGGCCAGCGCGCTGCCAGCGGTGGAGGGCGCGGGCTGGCTCGGCTTCACCCAGCTGCTGCCCTGGCTGTGGCTGCCGCTGCTGGCCCGGTGGCTGCCCCGCTGGCTCGCGCCGGACGGCGCTCCGCCTACGCTGCTGGTGCTGCGCGTGTTCCAGCAAGACGCGGCTGTAGAGGCCTTGTTCGACCGCGTCATCGAACGCTGGCGCCTGACCGGCAACACCGTGCTGATCGCCGGGACGGATCTGATCAGCCGCACGCTGGACCCGGACGACCTCTTCACCTTCCTCAACGGCCGCCTGGGTGAGCGCTTCATCGCCAGCCCGGCGCAGGTGCCGCAGCGCCTGGCCGACTTCGACCTGCAACCCGACCCCGACGGCCGCTACCGCGTCAACGAGTGCTACTGCTTCGACAGCACCTGGCAGGCCGCGCTGGCCGCCCTGGTGCAACGCGCCGACGTGGTGCTGATGGACCTGCGCGGCTTCCAGGCCAAAAACGCAGGCTGCCGGCACGAGCTGGGTGTGCTGTCGCTGGCGCCGAACGTGCAGCGCGTGGTGCTGCTGCACGATGAACGCACCGACCGCGCAGCCGCCGACAGCGACATCGCTGCGGCGCCGGAAGGGCGGTTTGTGTGGGTGGACGCCGGGCGGTTGAGCCAGGCTACGGTGGCGCAGATCCTGGGGCGGTTGCTGGCTTGAGTTGGGTTTGGGGGCGGAGCTCTCACATCGACACATTTCGGCCATCAAACCCCTAAAGCGGGACAGTCATCGAATGAAGGAGGGGCGGGGGCGTGGGTTATTCATGCCTGTAAAAAATAGTCCCGAGCGCCTAACCGATTGATCTAGTCGTATTTTCGGGAGGCTGAGATGACTAGAATATTTCGCACCGCCCAGCTTGTCCTGTCGGTTCTGCGAGTCACATTGCGTCAGGCCTCACGATCAAAATCATGCACTCAATACGCAAGCCTAGAGTTTTCTTGTCTCACTCAAAAAAAGATGTCAATTTCATCCGACGGTTGGAGGCTGATTTACGTGCTGCGCAATGCGAGCCATGGATTGATGATGTTGAGTTGCGCGCTGGCCAGCCGTGGCTAGACCAAATCTTCCGCTCTGGCATCCCTTCCTGTGAAGTCGTGCTATGTTATTTCACGCGAAATTCCGCCGAGTCGGCGGTCTTTATGCAAGAGTTGGATGCGCGTTTAATTGAGCGTCTTCATAATGCTCGCGTGTCACTTCTGTTGTATGTTGCTGATTCTGGGCTTAGATCAAGGCTGCGATTGGACTTGCAGCGGCTGCAAGTCCCGGAATTGAATGAAGATAATTACTCAAGCATTTTCCCGCGTCTTGTCGCCGAAGTATGGCGCTGCTATGCTGAATCTCTAGTCCAAACATCGATCGATTCAGAAAGGATTAAGCGCCTAGAGGCGGAGTTGCGTGTCAGGGAGCTTGAAAGCGATGCAAGCGAAAGCATCTTCACTGCGAGTGAACAAGCCGAATTCAAGGCCATCTGGGCGCGTATTGATCGTAAGCTTCCGTTGAACGTTTTTGTGGAACGAAAGCGTCCCCCGAAGCCTTTGGTGGGCGGTATGGTTGAGCTTGATTCAGATGTGAGCTTGGAGGCGGGCCCGGATGCGCAAACACTCGAATTCCTGTTGTTTGTCGGAGCGCTCTTCCGCCAGTCGGTCCTCAAGCAAAAATTCCAGCCCTCTACTTACGTATTGCATGATGCGGTCGAGAGCGATTTAAAAAATCGGCTTAATCTCAATGCGGATGAATTTCAAATCTCTTTTGAAATACCCTTTGACATTGAGTCTGAGTTGCTTAAATTTGGGTTTGCTCAAAGACAATATGCGCCACCTCCTGCGACGGGAAGTCGCTTGGAAAACATGATGCGTCAGCCATTCAAACTTATGTTTACTAGCAAGTTTGACCGCTTTGCTTTTTGGGTGGAGCAGGTTCTTGGAGACCAAGATGCAACGGCAATTTTGGTAAATGCCGCGTGATTTCTTCCGGCATATCCTACTTGGGTCCCTCCACTATGCGTCTATCCAACAGCTCGCTCCGAACGCCAAGCATTCACCGCATCGCCCGCTAAAGAAACGCGTCTTGGACGCAGGGGGACGGCTCAAGGTCGTAATCCCTGATTCGTTGGTAGCCTGCCTGCCCACGTCGGTGGACCTCAGCCGAAGTGATCGAAGCTTTTTGCTCTGAAGGCCACGGCCTCGCCCGACGCATCCAGCAGGCGCAGCCCGGGTGCAGCGCTGACCGTGCCGATGCGCGCCACGGCCGTGCCGCTGGCTTGCGCCGCTGCCTGCACCGCGGCACGCGCTGACACCGGCGCTGTGAACAGCAGTTCGTAGTCGTCGCCGCCGCTGAGCAGGCAGGTCTGACGTTCGGCGTCGGGCAGGGCGGCCAGGACAGGCGCCACCGGCAGATCGGCCAGGGCGATGTCGGCCCCCACGCCGCTGGCCGCCAGGATGTGGCCCAGGTCACCGGTCAGGCCGTCGCTCAGGTCCAGCGCGGCGTGGGCCACGCCGGCCAGGGCCTGGCCCAGCGCCAGGCGCGGGGTGGGGCGTTCCAGCCGGGCGCGCAGGTCGGCGGGCAGTTCGGGGCCGACGGCGGCGCGTGCCCAGGGCGTGCCCAGCAGCCATTCCAGCGCCAGCCGCGCTTCGCCGGTGCGGCCGCTGACGTAAATGTCGTCGCCCACTTGCGCCGCGTCGCGCCGCGATGCCTGGCCCGGCCGCAGTTCGCCAAAGACGGTGATGCAGAGGTTCAGCGGCCCGCGCGTGGTGTCGCCGCCCACCAGGGGGCAGGCGTGTGCGTCGGCCAGGGCGAACAGGCCGCGCGCGAAGGCGGCCAGCCAGGCGTCGTCGGCCCGCGGCAGCGACAGGGCCAGGGTGCAGCCCAGCGGCCGCGCGCCCATGGCGGCGAGGTCGCTCAGGTTCACGGCCAGCGCCTTGTGGCCCAGGGCTTCGGGGTCCACGTCGGCAAAGAAGTGCCGGCCTTCGACCAGCATGTCGGTCGAGATGGCGAGCTGGTGGCCGGGTGCGGGCTGCAGCAGCGCGCAGTCGTCGCCCACGCCCAGCACCACGTTGCCGGGCTGGGCCACGCCAGCGCGCTGGAAGTGGCGGCGGATCAGTTCGAATTCACCCATGGGTCAGTGGGGCGGGGTGCCGGCGCCGGTGGCGGGCGCGTCGTCGTCCTCGTCCACGGCGGTGTCGTCCTGCGGCCGGGGCGGCAGCAAGAAGGTCAGCGGCGCACGGCGCAGGCGCTGGCGCAGCGCGGCGTTGATGCGGTGGCGGTTCACATCGCTGATGGCCTGGGCCTTGATCGCCAGGCGGAAGGCGAGGTAGAAGCTCACGGCCAGGTTCAGCGGGCCGACGACCAGCACGCCCGCCACCGCCCACCAGAAGGCCGGATCGTGCAGCACCGGCCAGCCCAGCGTGGCGGCGGCCGCGGCCACCTGGCCGGCCGAGAGGGTGACGTGGCGCACCTCCAGGTCCAGCCCGAAGAAGGCCAGCACCGCGGGCACGATGCCCAGCATGAAGCCCAGCGAGATGTTGGCCGTCAGGCCCGAGATGTTCTGCCGCAGCCAGGCGCCCCAGCGCCCGGCGCGCACCGGGCCCAGCACGCGGGTGAAGCGCGGGTTGTGGCGGATGGCGGAGTCGAGCTGGTGGAACACGAACCAGTTTTCCACCCAGCCGGCCACGATGCTGGAGGAAAACAGCAGCACGCCGGTGAAGGCCGCGAACAGCGCGGTGGGGCCGAGCAGGTGCATGTCGTGCAGCACGTGGCGGGCCTTGTCGGCGTCGATCATGTGCGCGCCCTGCAGGTGGAACAGGCCCAGGCTGATGAGCAGCACCACCGGGATGACGGCGCCCAGGTTGCCGATGATGGCCGCGATCTGCGAGCGCAGCAGGTGGGCCACCTCGTCCACGAAGTTGCGCACCGCGCCGGGCGCGCGGATGTCGCGCAACTTGGCCACCATGGCCGGCGCCGTCACGGCCGGCTGCTTGGTCGCCACGGTCCAGTGCAGCAGCTGCACCAGCACAAAGAAGAAGGCGTAGTTCAGGCCGGCGGCGAATCCGCCCCAGAAGGCCGAGAGCGCCAGCCCGTAGAGCCCGAACTTGACCCAGGTGGTCAGGCCGATCAGCGCGCCGCCGCCGAGGGCTTTGCCCAGCATCTGCCGGTATTCGGCGGCGTCGCGGGTGATGTAGTGTTCGCCGCTCTCGGCGCTGCGCTCGGCCACCTTGGCGGCGGTCAGCTGCGTGCTGCTGGCGATCAGCGCGCGCAGGCTGCGGTTGTCCTGCCCCATCTGCACCAGGTCGGCGATCAGGGCGGCGGTGGCGCGCTCGGTCTGCTCGGTCAGCAGGCAGTCCAGCAGCTGCTGCACGCGCACGGTGCGCTCGCGCAGCTGGCGCAGGCGGAACACGATGCCGACCGAGATGCCGTGCGCTTCCAGGTGGGCGTAGACGGTGTTGGCGTCGTTGCGGCAGCGTTCGAGCTGGTCCACCAGCCGCCCGGCCGCTGCCTGGGTGGCGTCGCTGCGCGCACCTTGCGTCAGCACCGCACGGCGCAGCGCTTCGAAGTGGGCAGGCAGGGCGTGGAAGCTGCGCGCCGCCCGCGCCGGCTCGGCCATGCGGGTGCGGATCTCGGACGCGAAGCCGGTCGCGCTGACCTGGCTGATGCTGAAGGTGAGCGCGTCCAGCAGCGCGCCTTGCCAGTGGTCGGGGGCGTCGGGGTCGGGCGTTTCGGGGGTGAGCAACAGGGCGCGCAGGCGTTGCAGGGTGTCGCTGTCCAGCGCCTGGATCCAGCGCGCGTCAAAGCGCGTGGGCAACAGCAGACCGAAGAGTTCGGCCAGGTCGGTGGTCTCGGGCGTGCCGGGCAGCAGCTTGCGGCGCAGGCGGTGGCCGAATTCGCTCAAAAACGCGGTGCGCGGCGCGAAGCCGAAATCGGCCAGCAGCGGCGTGAGGTCCACCGCCTGCACGAACAGCGCCCACCAGCGCTGCCAGCGCGCCCGCCATTCGGGGCGCGCCTGGGCGGCATCGAGCAGCAGGCGCACCCGCGCCACGCTGGCCTGCGGGTCGGTCGCGTCGCCGCGCACCCAGCGCAGCAGGTCCATCAGCCACAGGTGGCGCTGGGCCAGGGGCGCGTCGGGGTCCAGTTGATCGAGCAGGACGGCCAGGTCCATCTGGCGCGCCATTCAGTGCAGCACGCGGGGCGTGCCCTGCACACCTTCTCCGCCATCGGCCACCAGCGCGAATTCGGGCACGATGGCCTCGAAGCGTTCGCCGTCTTCGGCCACGCAGAAATAGCTGCCCCGCATGCTGCCCTGGGGCGTGCGCAGGCGGGTGCCGCTGGTGTACTGGAACGACTCCCCGGGCCGCAGCAGCGGCTGGTTGCCGACCACGCCCAGGCCCTTGACCTCTTCGGTGTGGCCTTGCGCGTCGTCGATCACCCAGTGGCGCGCGATCAGCTGCGCCGTCACATCACCGGTGTTGGTGATGGTGATGGTGTAGGCGAAGGCGTAGAGGTCTTCGTCGGGCGAGGACTGCTCGGCGAGGTACTGCGGTTCGACCTCGCAGGTGAACTGGTATTTGGCCATGGGCGGCATGTTACCCGGGCCGGCAAGCCCTTGCCGGGCCTGCGAAAATGCCGCCTTCCCCCACCGACTGGCCCGACCATGACCACCTACCGCATCGCCCCGTCCATCCTGTCCGCCGACTTCGCCCGCCTGGGCGACGAGGTGAAGAACGTCGTCGCCGCCGGCGCCGACTGGATCCATTTCGACGTGATGGACAACCACTACGTGCCCAACCTGACCTTCGGCCCCATGGTCTGCCAGGCGCTCAAGCCGCACGCCAAGAAGCCCGACGGCACGCCGGTGCCGATCGACGTGCACCTGATGATCCAGCCGGTGGACGCGCTGGCCGGCGCCTTCATCGACGCCGGGGCCGACCTGGTGAGTTTTCACCCCGACGCGTCGGCCCACGTGCACCGCAGCGTGCAGGCCATCAAGGCCAGGGGGTGCAAGGCCGGCCTGACCTTCAACCCCGCGCAGCCGCTGGACGTGCTGGACTGGGTGATCGACGACCTCGACCTCATCCTCATCATGAGCGTCAACCCCGGCTTCGGCGGTCAGAGCTTCATCGACTCGGCGCTGCGCAAGATCGAAGCGGCGCGCAAGCGCATCGAAGCCTCGGGCAAGGACATCCGCCTGGAAGTGGACGGCGGCATCAAGGCCGACAACATCCGCCGCGTGGCCGATGCGGGCGCCGACACCTTCGTGGCCGGCAGCGCGATCTTCGGCAAGCCGGACTACAAGAGCGTCATCGACCAGATGCGCGCGGCGCTCGCCTGATGCTGGCCGGCATCCAGGCCGTGATCGTCGATCTCGACGGCACCATGGTCGATACGCTGGGCGACTTCGAGGTCGCGCTCAACCGCATGCTGGCCGAGCTGCAGCTGCCGCCGGTGGACCGCGCGTTCGTCGAGCGCACCGTGGGCAAGGGCTCGGAGCACCTGATCCGCAGCGTGCTGGCCGAGCAGCTGCGCCGGCTGGACCCGGCCGGCTGCGGCAGCAGCTGCCCGGCCACCCAGCCCGAGGCGCGCTACGAGCGCGCCTGGCAGGCCTACCAGGCGCATTACCGGGCCATCAACGGCGACTTCTCCGACGTCTACCCCGGGGTGCGCGAGGGCCTGCAGGCCTTCCAGGCCGCCGGTCTGCCCATGGCCTGCCTGACCAACAAGCCGCGCGCTTTTGCGCTGGACCTGCTGCGGGCCAAGGGGCTGGAGGGCTTTTTCCAGGTGGTCTTCGGCGGCGACAGCTTCGAGCGCAAGAAGCCCGATCCGCTGCCCCTGCTCAAGACCTGTGAGGCGCTGGGCACGCTCCCCGCGCAGACGCTGATGGTCGGCGACTCGCAGAACGATGCGCAGGCCGCGCGCGCCGCCGGCTGCCCGGTGGCCCTGGTGACCTACGGCTACAACCACGGCGAGCCGGTGCGGGCGGTGGCGGCGGACGCGCACATCGACCGCCTCGACGCCCTCGGCGCCGGGCTGGCCCGGTCCCGGTAGCCGTGGCGCGGCTGGCCGCCGGCGGGGGCCACGCCGATGGCCGGTGGCCCCCGCCGCGCGGGCAGCGTGTCAGCCCCCTTTTTTCTTGCCCAGCAGCGCGTCCTTGAGCTGCCAGTCGGCCGGCTTAGGCCCCAGCCAGATGCGCATCAGCGCTTCGAAGAACTCGGGCTCCTTGAAGGGCTCGCCCTCCACCTTGCCCTTGATGGTGAGCACGGTGCCGGTGCCCGGGATCCAGTCGAGCACGAAGTTCTCGCCGGTCTTGAGGACTTTGTGGTTGCTGAAGACCTGGCTCATGCGCATCACCCCCGGGATGAGCTGGGCGAAGCTGCCCTTTTCCATGTTGTCTTCCATGCCGCGCGAGAACAGCTTGCCCAGCTCGGCCGAGTCGATGTCGCGCAGCATGGTGATGGTCATGCGCTTGGGTCCGGGCTGGTCGAGCAGGCCGTCGGTGGTGCTGGCGGGTTTCTCGACATAGAAACCGGCGGCATACACCTTGAAGATGGCCTTGTAGCGCACCCCCGCGCCGTTGAGCACCAGCGGCTTGCCGGCCAGGGTGACGCGGTCTTCCAGCTTGACGCCGGCCACCTCCACCGTGGCGGCCCCGGCCGACAGGGCGCTGAAGAACACGGCGCCGGCCAGCGCGGTGCGGGACAGGAAAGTGTGCGAGCAGATGGGCTTCATGGCAGGGCCTGAAAAAAGCGAACGGTCGTTCGGTGGCGGCATTGTGCGCAAAGTGCGGCGGCGGTACAAGTGCGTACCGTTCTTGTCGGCGTGACATGGCTCACAGACCGGTCGTCTGGGCGACCGGCTTTGCTACACTGGCCGCCATGTCCGCTCTTTCCACGTTCTCCGCAGGTTTCGCACCTGGCCGCCCTGGCCGGGGAGCCTGGCCCTGGCGCAAGCCAGCGTAAACGTGCACTCCCCCCGCTGAAGGGGCGCAGCCCGACCGGCCCCGGTCGCCCTGCTCCCGCACCGACCGCAGCCCCACCGGCAGGCTGCTCCCCCGAGAACCATGTCCCGCCCGCGCCCCGCGGCCGGACCCCGGAGAAAGAACCGTGATCACCGAACTCGAATTCAAGAGCCTCGCGCAACAGGGCTACAACCGCATCCCGCTGATGGCCGAGGCCTTCGCGGACCTCGAAACCCCGCTCTCGCTCTACCTCAAACTGGCCCATGGCCGGGGCGACGGCGCCCACAGCTTCCTGCTCGAATCCGTCGTCGGAGGCGAGCGTTTTGGTCGCTACAGCTTCATCGGCCTGCCCGCGCGCACCCTGCTGCGCGCCAGCGGCTTCGGCACCGCCGCCAAAACCGACGTGGTCCGCGATGGCGTGGTGGTGGAGACGCACAAGGGCAACCCGCTGGACTTCATCGCCGCCTACCAGCAGCGCTTCAAGGTCGCGCTGCGGCCCGGTCTGCCGCGCTTCTGCGGCGGTCTGGCCGGTTACTTCGGCTACGACGCGGTGCGCTACATCGAGAAAAAGCTGGAGAACAGCTGCCCGCCCGACACCCTGGGCACGCCCGACATCCTGCTGCTGCAGTGCGAGGAACTGGCGGTCATCGACAACCTCTCGGGCAAGCTCTACCTCATCGTTTACGCCGACCCAGCCCAGCCCGAGGCCTACGCCAACGCCAAGAAGCGGGTGCGTGAGCTGAAGGAAGCGCTGAAGTATTCGGTGGCCGCCCCGGTGGTCAAGCCCAGCCAGAGCCACCCGGCCGAGCGCAGCTTCGCCAAGGCCGACTACCTGGCCGCCGTGGACCGCGCGAAGGAGCTGATCGCCGCCGGCGACTTCATGCAGGTGCAGGTGGGCCAGCGCATCAGCAAGCGCTACACCGAGTCGCCGCTGTCGCTCTACCGCGCGCTGCGTTCGCTGAACCCGTCGCCCTATATGTATTACTACCACTTCGGGGATTTCCACGTGGTGGGGGCTTCGCCCGAGATCCTGGTGCGCCAGGAGCACACCGAAGAAGGGCAGAAGGTCATCATCCGCCCGCTGGCCGGCACCCGCCCGCGCGGCGCCACGCCCGACAAGGACAAGGCCACCGAGGTCGAGCTGCTGGCCGACCCCAAGGAGCGCGCCGAGCACGTGATGCTGATCGACCTGGCGCGCAACGACATCGGCCGCATCGCCAAGATCGGCTCGGTCAAGGTGACCGAGGCCTTCGTGGTCGAGCGCTACAGCCACGTGATGCACATCGTGAGCAACGTCGAAGGCGTGCTGAACGATGGCCCCGATGGTCGTCCGCTCGGCAACATGGACGTGCTCAAGGCCACCTTCCCGGCCGGCACGCTGACCGGCGCGCCCAAGGTGCACGCGATGGAACTGATCGACCAGCTCGAACCGGTCAAGCGCGGCATCTACGGCGGCGCCTGCGGCTACCTGAGCTACGCCGGCGACATGGACGTGGCCATCGCCATCCGCACCGCCATCATCAAGGACCAGACCCTGCACGTGCAGGCCGCGGCCGGCGTGGTGGCCGACTCGGTGCCCGAGATGGAATGGAGGGAAACCGAACACAAGGCGCGTGCGCTGCTGCGCGCGGCTGAACTCGTCGAGGAGGGGCTGGAATGAGCAAGAAGATTCAAGACATGAATGGCGCCGGGCCGTCCCAAGCCGTTCAAGCCCCCGTGGGGGGCAGCGGACCTCGCGCAGCGGGGGAGCGTGGGGGCGTCAAGGTTCTCATGGTGGACAACTACGACTCGTTCACCTTCAACATCGTGCAGTACTTCGGTGAACTCGGTGCCGACGTGACCGTGGTGCGCAACGACGAGATCACCGTCGACGAGATCCAGCGCCGCCTGGATGCGGGGCAGGTGGACCGGCTGGTGATCTCGCCCGGCCCCTGCTCGCCGGCCGAAGCGGGCATCTCGGTGCCCGCCATCCAGCATTTCGCCGGGAAGCTGCCCATCCTGGGCGTGTGCCTGGGCCACCAGAGCATCGGCGCGGCCTTCGGTGGCCAGATCGTCCGTGCCCAGGAGCTGATGCACGGCAAGACCAGCGTGATCACCACCACGCAAGAAGGCGTGTTTGCCCACCTGCCCGAGCAGTTCACGGTGAACCGTTACCACTCGCTGGCCATTCAGCGCGAGACCTGCCCGGACTGCCTCAAAGTCACGGCCTGGACGCCCGACGGCGAGATCATGGGCGTGAAGCACAAGACGCTGGCCATCGAAGGTGTGCAGTTCCACCCGGAAAGCATCCTGACCGAACACGGTCACGCGATGCTCAAGAACTTCCTGGAGCAGGCCGCATGAAGACCATTGATCTGCGCAGCGACACCGTCACGCAACCTACACCGGCCATGCGCGCCGCCATGATGGCCGCGCCCCTGGGCGACGACGTGTTCGGCGACGACCCGACGGTCAATGCGCTGCAGGAGCGCATCGCCGCGCTGACCGGCAAGGAAGCCGCGCTGTTCATGCCCTCGGGCACGCAGAGCAACCTCTGCGGCATCCTGGCGCATTGCGGCCGCGGCGACGAGTACATCGTCGGCCAGCTGGCCCACACCTACCGCTACGAAGGCGGCGGCGCGGCGGTGTTCGGCAGCGTGCAGCCGCAACCGCTGACGCAGGACGCGCAGGGCCGCATGGCGCTGGCCGACATCGCGGCGGCGATCAAGCCCGACGACCCGCACTTCGCGCGCACCCGCCTGCTTTGCCTGGAAAACACCTGGAACGGCCATGTGATGCCCGACGACTACCTGCGCGGTGCGACGGCGCTGGCGCGCGAGCAGGGGCTCAACACCCACCTGGACGGCGCGCGGGTGTTCAACGCCGCCGTCGCCTCGGCCGCGCCGGGGCAGGGCGCTGTCGATCGCCTGCGCGAGATCGCAGACCACTTCGACAGCCTTTCGGTCTGCTTCAGCAAGGGGCTGGGCGCGCCGGTCGGTTCCGCTCTGTGCGGTTCGCAAGAACTGATCCACCGCGCCCGCCGCGTCCGCAAGATGGCGGGGGGCGGCCTGCGCCAGGCGGGCCTGCTGGCCGCCTGCGCGCTGCACGCGCTGGACCACCACGTGGACCGCCTCGCCGAGGACCACGCGAATGCCTTCCGCCTGGCCGAAGGGCTGAGCGGCATCGACGGCCTGACGGTGAAGTCGGCGCAGACCAACATCGTCTTCGTCGATGTGGCCGACGGCCGCGGGCCGGCCTTGCTCGACTTCCTCAAGGCACACGGCGTGCTGGCCACCGGCCTGATCGGCCTGCGTTTTGTCACGCACCTCGATGTGGACACGGCCGGCATCGACCACGCCGTCGCCACCGTGCGGCGCTTCTTCGCCGAAGCCCCCGCGGCGTCGGCCAGTGGCCCGCGCACCGGTCCTTACTGAACCACGGCAGGACGCGCCATGCCCGACACGACGCAACTCCTGGTGTTCATCGCGGCGGGCTGGCTGCTCAACCTGACGCCCGGGCCCGACGTGCTCTACATCGTCAGCAGCGCGCTGCGCAGCGGCGTGCGCGCCGGCATCGTGGCGGCGCTGGGCATCGTCAGCGGCTGCTTCGTGCACGTGTTCGCGGCGGCGCTCGGTGTCGGTGCCTTGCTGGCCACGTCCGCGACCGCGTTCACCGTGCTCAAGTGGGTGGGCGCGGCCTACCTGCTGTGGATGGGGGTGAAGCTGCTGCTGGCCAAGGGCGGCTCGTCGGTGGTGCCCGCGGCCGCTGAAACGGCCGCCATCGCGCCGGACCTGTGGCAGGTCTTCCGCCAGGGCTTCCTGACCAACGTGCTCAACCCCAAGGTGGCGCTGTTCTTTCTGGCCTTCGTGCCGCAGTTCATCGCGCCCGGCACGCCAGACAAGGTGACGGCCTTCCTGCTGTTGGGCCTGCTGTTCAATGTGAACTCGCTGCCCATCAACTTCGGTTACGCCTGGCTTGCCGGCTGGGCCTCCCGCCGTGTGGGCGCGGTGCAGCGCGCCATGCACTGGATGGACCGCGCCGCCGGCGTCATGTTCATCTGCTTTGGCCTCAAGCTCGCCCTGTCGGACAATCCCTCCCGCTGACCTTCGGAGACTTTTCATGCCCCACGCCCACAAGATCACCCCGCAGGAAGCCCTGCAGCGCACCATCGAACACCGCGAGATCTTTCACGACGAGATGCTGCACCTGATGCGCCTCATCATGAACGGTGAGATGTCGCCCGTGATGATGGCCGCCCTGATCACCGGTCTGCGCGTGAAGAAGGAAACCATCGGCGAAATCACGGCCGCCGCCCAGGTGATGCGCGAGTTTTCGACCAAGGTGCACGTGGCCGACAAGACCCACCTGGTGGACATCGTGGGCACCGGCGGCGACGGCTCGCACACCTTCAACATCTCCACCTGCTCCATGTTCGTGGCCGCGGCCGCGGGCGCCAAGGTCAGCAAGCACGGTGGGCGCAGCGTCTCCAGCAAGAGCGGCAGCGCCGACGTGCTGGAAAGCCTGGGCATCAACATCAACCTGCCGCCCGATGCGATCGCGCGCAGCATCGCCGACGTGGGCCTGGGCTTCATGTTCGCGCCCAACCACCATCCGGCCATGAAGAACGTGGCCCCGGTGCGCCGTGAACTGGGCATCAAGACCATCTTCAACATCCTGGGCCCGCTGACCAACCCGGCTTCGGCGCCCAACATCCTCATGGGCGTGTTCCACCCCGATCTGGTCGGCATCCAGGTGCGCGCGCTGCAGCGCCTGGGCGCCGAACACGCGGTGGTGGTCTACGGCCGCGACGGCATGGACGAGGTCTCGCTGGGCGCGG
>NZ_JASJOY010000205.1:0-1517 GCF_031426985.1 Hydrogenophaga sp. | reverse complement strand
TGATGGGCCCGTACATGAGCCCGATCCCGATCAACGCCAGCATGGGCATGGCGATTTCGCTGGCCATCGCCTTCACCGTCACGCCCTGGCTTGCGTTGAAGCTCACCAAGACCGACGGCCATGCCGACCACGGCCCGGGCAAACTCACCAGCGCGCTGCAGAACACCTTCACCAAGATCCTCACGCCCTTCCTGCAGAGCGCGCGCAAGCGCTGGCTGCTGCTGGCCGGCATCCTGGTCGCGCTGCTGCTGTCGGTGGGGCTGGCGCTGGTGCAGTGGGTGGTGCTGAAGATGCTGCCCTTCGACAACAAGAGCGAGTACCAGGTGGTGGTCGATATGCCCGCCGGCACGCCGCTGGAAAGCACCACCGCCGTGCTGCAGGACATGACCGCTTTTCTCGCGCAGCAGCCCGAGGTGGCCAACGTGCAGGGCTACGCCGGCACCGCCAGCCCCATCACCTTCAACGGCCTGGTGCGCCAGTACTACCTGCGCGCCGAAGCCGAAGGCGGCGACCTGCAGGTCAACCTGATCGGTGCGCACGACCGCAGCGAGAAGAGCCACGCCATCGCACAGCGCCACCGCCCCGCGCTGGAGAAGATCGCCGCCGCCCACGGCGCGCGCGTCAAGGTGGTGGAAGTGCCGCCCGGCCCGCCGGTGATGTCGCCCATCGTGGCCGAGGTCTACGGCCCCGACCAGGACGGCCGCGCCGAACTCGCGCAGCGCGTGGCCAAGGCCTTTGCCGGCACACCCGACATCGTGGGCGTGGACACCTCGCTCAAGGAACACGCACCGCGCGCCTTCCTGCGCATCCAGCGCCAGCGCGCCGAGTCGCTTGGCATCCCGGTGCAGACCATCGCGCAGACGGTGTACGCCGCGCTCTCGGGCAGCGACGCCGCCTACCTGCACGACGGCCACGCCAAGTTCGCCGTGCCGGTGCGCATCCAGCTGCCGCGCGAAGCGCAGGTCGGCCTGGACGCCGTGCTCGCGCTGCCGCTGAAAGCCGCCAACGGCGCCATGGTGCCGCTGTCCGAACTGGTCACCGTCGAGCGCGGCGTGATCGACCAGCCGCGCTACACCAAAGACATGCTGCCCGTCACCTACGTGTTCGGCGACATGGCCGGTGCACTCGACTCGCCGCTGTACGGCCTGTTCGGCATCCGCTCGTCCATGAAAGAAGCCGCGCTGCCCAACACCGGCGAAATGGGCGAGTACTGGATCACACAGCCCAAAGACCCGTACCGCCAGTACGCCGTCAAGTGGGACGGTGAATGGCAGATCACCTACGAAACCTTCCGCGACATGGGCGCCGCCTATGGCGTGGGCCTGGTCCTGATCTACCTGCTGGTGGTCGCGCAGTTCAAGAGCTACGTCACACCGCTGATCATCATGGCGCCCATCCCGCTGACCATGATCGGCGTCATGCCTGGCCACGCGCTGCTGCACTCGCAGTTCACCGCCACGTCCATGATCGGCATGATCGCGCTGGCCGGCATCATCGTGCGCAACTCCATCCTGCTG
>NZ_JASJOY010000204.1:0-33350 GCF_031426985.1 Hydrogenophaga sp. | reverse complement strand
GACATGATCGGCCTGGACGTGTGCCTGGCCGTGATGAACGTCTACATGGCCGAGTTCAACGACAGCAAGTACCGCCCGGCCCCGCTGCTCAAGGAGCTGGTGGCCGCCGGCTGGCTGGGTCGCAAGACCGGCCGGGGCGTTTACACGTATTGACCCCCCCCGCGCCGCCTGTGGCGTCACCCCCCAGGGGGCAACGCGAGCGGCCCGGCAGAGCCGGTTCCGCCGCGTTCTCGACAGAGACACGTGCTCCGGCTGACAGGTGAGTCACACCAAGCCCGTGAGCCAGAAACGTCTCCGGCTGCACTTCATCGGAAGCCCGCTTCGGCGGGCTTCTTTTTTGAGGAAGATCAATGGGCGGCGGCGGCGCCTCTTCAGAATGACCCCATCGTCATTGAGGAGTCCCCCATGAGCGCCGCCCCTGTATCGATCGCCGTTTTCGAGTTCCTGGACAGCACCCACCAGGAGATCCAGCAACAGCTCAAGCTGCTGCACACGCTGGTGGATGCGATTGAAAACGAGGGCCTGAACACCGCCAACCGGGGCACGGCCCGGCGCGTGCTCGACTACTTCAACGGCGAAGCCCGCCAGCACCACCTGGACGAAGAAAAACACATCTTCCCGGCCCTGCTGGCCAGCCAGAACGCCGAGGTGGTGCAGGCCACCGAGCACCTGATCCAGGACCACGGCTGGCTGGAGGAAAACTGGATCCAGATCGCGCCGTCGCTGGAAGCGGCCACCGGTGGCAACCTCTGGTTCGACACCGCCGAACTGCGCCATGCGCTGGGGGTGTTCGAGGCGCTGTACCTCGACCACATCCTGCTCGAGGAATCGGTCGCCTACCCCGAGGCCCGGAAGCGCCTGGAAGGCCTGAACACCCTGGGCATGGGCCGCGAGATGGCCCGGCGCCGCGCGCTGCGCAGCGACGAAGTGCGCGCCCGCGCCTGACGCCCCCACGCCGGCAGCGGCCGCTGCCCGCGCTTAAGATGCCCGCCTCGGTCCCGCGCAGGGACCCCAAGGGGTATCCATGAGCACACACGACTTTGATCTCTTCGTCATCGGCGGCGGCAGTGGTGGCGTGCGCGCCGCCCGCATGGCCGCCGGGCGCGGCGCCCGCGTCGCCCTGGCCGAAACCCTGGGCACCGACGGCCTGGGCGGCACCTGCGTCAACGTGGGCTGCATCCCCAAAAAGCTCTACAGCTACGCGGCGCACTACGCCGAGTCGTTTGAAGAATCCCATGGCTTTGGATGGGAGGGCGAAAAACCCGCCCTCAACTGGGACACCCTCAAAGCCAACCGGGCCAAGGAAATCACGCGGCTGAACGGCGTCTACAGCAACCTGCTGCGCGGCTCGGGCGTGACGGTGCTCAACGGCTTCGCCCGCCTCGACGGCCCCCACGCCGTGACGGTGGCCACGCTCAACGCCGACGGCTCCCCCGGCCACCAGTCGTTCAGCGCCGCGAACATCCTGATCGCCACCGGCGGCACGCCCTTCGTGCCGCACTTCGCGGGCCGCGAACACGTCATCACCTCCAACGAAGTGTTCGACCTCGAGCCCTTCCCGCAGCGCCTGCTGGTGGTCGGTGGCGGCTACATCGCGTGTGAATTCGCGTCCATCTTCAACGGCCTGGGGTCGACAGTCACCCAGCTCTACCGCGGCGAGCAGGTGCTGCGCGGCTTCGACGACGAGGTGCGCCACTTCGTGGCCGGCGAGATGCTCAAGTCGGGGGTGGACCTGCGCCTGAACGCCGGCGTGGTGGACATCCGCCAGACCGACGGCGGCCTGCGCGCCGAGCTGGAAGATGGCAACGTGGTCATGGCCGACGCGGTGCTCTACGCCACCGGCCGCCACCCCAACGTGCAAGGCCTGGGGCTGGACACCGTGGGCGTGACCCAGGGCGCGCAGGGCGAGGTGATCGTGGACGCCCACTACCGCACCAACGTGCCCAGCATCTGGGCCGTGGGCGACGTGACCAACCGCGTGCAGCTCACCCCCGTTGCGCTGGGCGAGGCCATGGTGGTGGTGGACCAGCTGTTCGGCCCCGCGCCGGGCAAGGCGCCGCGCGGCATGGGCTACGAGTTCATTCCCACCGCCGTGTTCACCCACCCCAGCATCGGCACCGTGGGCTACAGCGAAGCGCAGGCGCGCGAGCGGTTCGGCACCATCACCGTCTTCCGCAGCGAGTTCAAGGCGCTGCGACACACGCTCTCGGGCAGCAGCGAACGCACGCTGATGAAGCTGATCGTGGACACCGCCAGCGACCGCGTGGTGGGCCTGCACATGGTCGGCGCCGAAGCGGGCGAGATCGTGCAGGGCTTTGCCGTGGCCATGAAGGCGGGCGCCACCAAGGCGGTGTTCGACAGCACCATCGGCATCCACCCGACGGCGGCCGAAGAGTTCGTGACCATGCGCGAACCGGTCAAAAGCTGAACCAGACCACCCCCACCGACACCAGCAGGGTGTGCAGCCACAGGCCCGGTGCCAGCCAGCGCAGGTAGGACCGGCCACCGGCGAACCCGGCGGTGAGGCTCTTGCTGGCCGCGTGCACCAGCAGCGCCAGCGCCACCGCCCACACGCCGACGGCCCCGGGCACGGGGGCGGTGGCGGCCAACACCGCCGCCAGGGCCGAATGCAGGTCGGCCAGCGCGGCCACCAGAGCCCCCGCCACCAGGCCGGCATCGCCCAGCCAGCGCTGCAGGGCGTGCACCGCGAGCTGGATGCCGCTGAGCAGCGCGGCCACGGCAGCGGCACCACGCAGGCTGAACATGCGGTCGTCGCCCCCCGCGCCCAGGCCCTCGATGCGCGGTGACGACACGGCCAGCCCGTCGTCGCCCGTGTGCGCGCCACGCACCAGCGCCCAGCCCCAGACCGCCACCACCAGAGCCCCCAGCAGCGCGGGCAGCCACAGCCGCGTCAGCCAGGCCGGCTGCATGGCCGCGGCCACCAGCAGCAGCTGCAGCTGGGTCGACACGCAGGACAGCAGGCCGCCCCCGGCCATCAGCCGCGGGCTGGCGCCCTGCTCGCGCACCGCCAGGCCCAGCGTGGCAATGGTGGCCGTGCTGGACACGAAGCCCGAGGCCAGCGCCGACACCGCCACCGCGTGGCGCGCCGCCAGCAGCCGCCCCGCCAGGTGCGCCAGCGACTGCACGGCCAGCAACAGCACCAGCAGCTGCACCACCTTGTGCGGGTTCAGCGGCGTGCCCCACAGCGGCTGGTCGGGCACCAGGGGCAGGGCCATCAGCGCCAGGGCGGCCAGCACGATGCCGTCGCGCACCTCGCCCGGGCGCAGCCATTGCAACGCCCAGCGGTGCAGGCGATCGCGCCCGGCCAGCAAGGCCGTCAGCCCCACGGCCAGCCCCGCCGCCAGCGGCAGGCTCCAGGCGCACAGCACGCCGTTCAGGTAAGTCAGCAGCAGGGCCATCTCGGTCGTCACGCCGGGGTCGTCGGAGCGGTCGCGCTGGTAGGCCAGCAGCGTGAGGCCGACCACCAGCAGGGCCCCGGTGACCACCAGCCCGGTGATCTGCGTCAGCGCCGCCGCCGCCCCGGCCACGCTGGCCACCGCGAAGGTGCGCAGGCCGGCGAATCCGCGCTGCGGGCCACTGCCCTTGCGCCGCTCGCGTTCCACCCCCACCAGCAGACCGCAGCCCAGGGCCACGGCCAGCGCGGCGGCGGCGTCGGGGGTCGGGATCAGGGCGTCGGGCACGGGCATGCGGGTCGGTCGGCAGGGCAGCGGGGTCACCCCACTGTAGCGCCGCGCCGGACCGCGCTCTGTCACAACGCCCAGGGGGCAGCGCCGCCACAATAGGCACATGCACAAGTCCCCCACCTTCATCGCCCCCCAGCTGTTCGACGAACCGGCCGCCGCGCTGGCCCAGGTGCAGCACATCTACAACAGCAGCGTCGCCTTCCTGCGCGAGGCCATGCACCACTTCGTGGACGGGCAGGACGCCGGTGGCGCCCGCATCCGCGCCTGCTACCCCTTCGTGCGATTGCACTCGCGCAGCGTCTCGCGGCAGGAGGCCGGGCTGCAGAACCGCCTGAGCTATGGCTTCGTCGCCGGCCCGGGCCGCTTCGAGACCACCCTCACCCGCCCCGACCTGTACGCCGACTACTACCTGGAGCAGTTCCGCCTGCTGCTGGCCAACCACGACGGCAAGCTGGAAGTCGGCACCAGCACGCAGCCGATCCCGATCCACTTCTCGTTCGCCGAACACGAGCACGTCGAGGGCGAGATGGGCGTGGAGCGCCGCGCGCTGATGCGCGATGTGTTCGACCTGCCCGACCTGACCGTGATGGACGACGGCATCGCCAACGGCACGCACGAACCCAAGCCGGGTGAACCGCACCCGCTGTCGCTGTTCACCGGCCCGCGGGTGGACTATTCGCTGCAGCGCCTGCGCCACTACACCGGCACCTCGCCCGACTGGTTCCAGAACTTCGTGCTGTTCACCAACTACCAGTTCTACATCGACGAGTTCATCAAACTCGGCCACGCCGAGATGGCCGACCCGGCCAGCGACTACATCGCCTTCGTCGAGCCGGGCAACCTGGTCACGCGCCGCGCCGGCCTGGGCGCCGAGGCCATCGACGCGCTGGGCAAGGCCCTGCCCCGCCTGCCGCAGATGCCGGCCTACCACCTGCTGCGGGCCGACCGATCGGGCATCACCATGGTCAACATCGGCGTCGGCCCGGCCAACGCCAAGACCATCACCGACCACATCGCCGTGCTGCGCCCGCACGCCTGGCTGATGCTGGGCCACTGCGCCGGCCTGCGCAACGGCCAGCAACTGGGCGACTACGTGCTGGCCCACGCCTATGTGCGCGAGGACCATGTGCTGGACGAAGAACTGCCGCTGTGGGTGCCCATCCCCGCGCTGGCCGAGATCCAGGTGGCGCTGGAGCAGGCCGTGGCCGACGTCACCGGCGTGCCGCCGCAGGAGCTCAAACGCATCATGCGCACCGGCACCGTGGCCAGCACCGACAACCGCAACTGGGAGCTGCTGCCCGACAACACGCCGCAGCGCCGTTTCTCGCAATCGCGTGCTGTGGCGCTGGACATGGAAAGCGCCACCATCGCGGCCAACGGCTTCCGCTTCCGCGTGCCCTACGGCACCCTGCTGTGCGTGAGCGACAAGCCCCTGCACGGCGAGATCAAGCTGCCCGGCATGGCCAACCACTTCTACCGCGAACGCGTGGACCAGCACCTGCGCATCGGCATCCGCGCGGTGGAACTGCTGCGCGCCGGCGGGGTCGACCAGCTGCACAGCCGCAAGCTGCGCAGCTTCGCCGAGGTGGCTTTCCAGTAACGCGCTCCGCTGCACACCGTCACGACCCGCCCCATGCTCACGGAACAACTGCAACAACGCTTCGGCATCGAAATCTGGCTGGCCTCGGTGCTGGCCATCGTCCTGGCCACCGCCCTGGTCGACCAGGGCCTGCGGATGCTGCTGCGCCGCCTCGAACGCTGGACCCACGCGTCGAGCAGCCCCTGGGACGAGGCCTTGTTGCTGGCCGGTCGCCGGCCGCTGCGGGCCGTGGTCTGGCTCGCCGGGCTGACCGGGGTGGCGCGCGCGGTGCAGGCCCACTGGCCGCAGCCAGACTGGCTGGGCACCGCCCTGCTCTGGCGGAACATCGGCGTGCTGGTCTGCCTGGCCTGGTTCCTGTGGCAACTGATCGACCGGCTGACCCAGGCCAGCATCCGCCGCCGCACCGAAGCCGGCGCCGAGTTCGACCTGACCACCGCGATGGCGCTGAGCAAGCTGCTGCGCCTGATCGTGGTGGTGGTCACCGCGGTCACCGCCGCGCACAGCCTGGGCTTCCAGATCGGTGGCGTGCTCGCCCTGGGCGGTGTGGGCGGCATCGCCGTCGGCCTGGCCGCCAAGGACCTGCTGGCCAACTTCTTCGGCGGCCTGACCATCTACCTCGACCGCCCCTTCAGCGTCGGCGACTGGATCCGCTCGCCCGACAAGAGCATCGAGGGCACGGTGGAATACATCAGCTGGCGCCACACCCGCATCCGGGCCTTCAACAAGAACCCGATCTACGTGCCCAACGCGGTGTTCACCACCATCGTGGTCGAGAACCCCTCGCGCATGACCCACCGGCGCATCAAGGAAGTGATCGGCCTGCGCTACGACGACTTCGCCCAGGTCGAGGCCGTGATCGACGACATCCGCCAGTGGCTGAACGCCCACCCCGCCATCGACAAGACGCAGGACCTGATCGTCACCTTCGACAGCTATGGCGACAGCTCGCTGAACATCATGGTGTACGCCTTTACGCCAACGCGCGCATGGGGAGCCTTTCTGGCGCTCAAGCAGGAGCTGCTGCTGTCCATCGGCCGCATCGTCGAGCGCCACGGCGCCCAGATGCCCTTTCCCACGCAAACCCTGCAGCTCTCGGGCGACGCCCCGTCCGGCCCACCCACCGATCCGACCCGGGCCCGCTGAGCCCGACCCCGGCGGCGCTTTACCGGCGCTTCACATTTCGGCGATGCGACCGACACGCGGGCCACGCACAATGGCCCACCATGAGTCGATCTGCCTCCCCTCCCCTGTCGGCGTGCGCCTGGCCGCGCCGCGCGCTTGGTCTGGCCGCCGCGCTGGCCCTGACGGCCTGCGCCAGCGTCACGCCCCTCCCCGCACGCCCTCCGGCCGACACGTCGCCGGTGCCGGCGCAGTGGTCGGCGGCCAGCGGCAGCGCCCAGCCCACGGCACTGGCCCAGTGGTGGCAGCGCTTCGACGACCCGCAACTCACCGCCCTGGTGGCGCAGGCGCTGCAGGCCAACACCAGCGTGAAAAGCGCCCAGGCCGCGCTGCGCCAGGCGCGTGCGCAGCGCGACGCGCAGGCCGCCGCCAACGGGCCGTCGATCAGCGCCTCGGCTTCGGCCCAGCGCAGCCAGAACGGCAACGCCGACGGCAGCAACCGCTTCCAGACCGGGTTTGACGCCCGCTGGGAACCCGACCTGTTCGGCGGCAACCGCGCCACGCTGGACGCCGCCGAGGCCGGCGCCCGCGCGGCGCAGACCGGCCTGGCCGACGTGCAGGTGTCGCTGGCGGCCGAGGTGGCCGTTGCCTACATCGAATTGCGCGGCCTGCAGGCCCGGCTCGACATCGCCAGCCGCAACCTCGCGACGCAGCAGGAAACGCTGCAGATCACGCGCTGGCGGGCGCAGGCCGGCCTGGCCTCGTCGCTGGACCTGGAGCAGGCCATCGCCGCCACCGAACAGACACGCGCCCAGATCCCGGCGCTGCAGACCAGCGTGGCGCAGTCGCTCAACGCGCTGGCGGTGCTCACCGGCCAGGTGCCGGGCGCCCTGCAGGCCACGCTGGGCAGGACGGGAGCCATTCCGGCCGCGCCGGCCGATCTGGCGCTGGCCTTTCCGGCCGAGACGCTGCGCCAGCGCCCCGACGTGCGCAGCGCCGAGCACCAGGTCAGCGCCGCGCTGGCCCGGGTGTCGGCGGCCGACGCGGCGCGTTACCCCAGCTTCCAGCTCAGCGGCTCGCTGGGCCTGTCGGCGCTGACACTGGGCACGCTGACCGACGGCGCGTCGGTGCTGCGGTCGGTGCTGGCCAGCGTGTCGGTGCCGCTGTTCGACGGCGGCGCCCTGCGCGCCCAGGTGCAGGCCCAGCAGGCCGCGCTCGACCAGGCCCGTGCCGCCCACGAAGCTGCGGTGCTGGGCGCGCTGCAAGACGTGGAAGACGCCCTGGCCGCGCTGCGCGGCGACCGCGAAAAACTCGTGCGCCAGCAGGCCGCGGCCGACGCCGCCACCAACGCCGAGTTGCTGGCGCGCCAGCGCTACCAGAGCGGCCTGATCGATTTCCGCACCGTGCTGGACACGCAACGCAGCCGGCTCTCGACCCAGGACAGCGTGGCCAGCACACAGGCCACGCTGAGCGCCGACCACGTGCGCCTGTACAAGGCCCTGGGCGGCGGCTGGACGCCCGCCGACACCACCGCCGCCACCCGCCACTGACCCCCGAACATCGCCACCGCCGCACCCCATGAACAAGAAAAAAGACGCCCCGTCCGCCGACCTGCAAGCCCTGCTGGGCAGTGACCACCCGCCCCGCTGGTGGCAACGTTCTTCGCTGTGGATCGGGGTCGCCGCGGCCGTGCTGCTGGCCGGCGGCTGGACCTACTGGCAGGCGCAACAGAGCACCAAGGTCGCGCCGGTCTACGTGACCGAGGCACTGAAGAAAGGCGATATCACGCTCACCGTGGCGGCCAACGGCACACTGCAGCCCACGCGCTCGGTCAACATCGGCAGCGAACTCTCGGGCACGGTCAAGCGTGTGTTGGTGGACGTGAACGACCGCATCAAGGCCGGCCAGGTGCTGGTGGAGCTGGACACCGCCAAGCTGGTGGACCAGGTGACGCAGTCGCGCGCGGCGCTGGCGTCGGCCCAGGCACAACAGGCGCAGGCCAGCGCCACGCTCAAGGAAGCGCGCGCCACGCTGGCGCGGTTTGAAGAGGTGGCGCGGCTGTCGGGCGGCAAGGTGCCTTCGGCCACCGAGCTGGACAGCGCCCGGGCCTCGGTGGAGCGCGCCGCAGCCAGCGAGGCCGCCGCCAAAGCCAGTGTGAGCGAGGCGCGCGCCGGTCTCGCCACCACCGAGACCAACCTGTCCAAGGCCTCGATCCGATCGCCCATCAACGGCGTGGTGCTCAGCCGCTCGGTGGACCCGGGCAACGCCGTGGCCGCCTCGCTGCAGGCCGTGACCCTGTTTTCCGTGGCCGAAGACCTGACCCAGCTCAAGCTGGACGTGGCGGTGGACGAGGCCGACGTGGGCGCTGTCAAGGTGGACCAGAAGGCCAGCTTCACCGTCAGCGCCTTCCCGGCGCGGCGCTACCCGGCCACCATCCAGCGCGTGGCCTACGGATCGACCAAGACCGACAACGTGGTCACCTACACCACCACGCTGGACGTGGACAACAGCGACCTGAGCCTGCGCCCGGGCATGACGGCCGCCGCCACCATCGTGGCGCAGGAGGCCCGGGGCGTGCTGGTGGTGCCCAACACGGCGTTGCGGTTTTCGCCGGCCAGCAGCAACGGCGGCGCCAGCGCGTCGGGCAACAGCATCCTGTCGAAGATGATGCCGCGCCCCCCTTCCAACAACAAACCCAAGACCGCCGGCACCGACCGCCGCGCCGGCGGGCCGCGCCAGATCTGGGTGCTGGACCAGGGCCAGCCGGTGGCGGTGCAGATCCAGACCGGCATCAGCGACGGTCGCAACACCGAGGTGCGGGGTGAAAGCCTGAAAGAAGGCATGGCCGTCATCACCGAACAACGCTCCGCCACCGCGGGCTCCTGAACATGGACGCCCCGCTGATCCGCCTGCGCGGCATCACCAAGACCTATGGCGAGGGCAACACCGCCTTCCAGGCCCTCAAGGGTGTGGATCTGGACATCCAGCAGGGCGATTTCGTGGCCATCATGGGGCCCAGCGGCTCGGGCAAATCGACCGCCATGAACACGCTGGGTTGTCTGGACGTGCCGACCACCGGCGAGTACCTGTTCCGCGGCGTGCACGTGGAGACGCTCTCGCGCGACGAACGCGCGCGTCTGCGGCGCCGCTATATGGGCTTCGTGTTCCAGGGCTTTCACCTGCTGGCGCGCACCTCGGCCCAGGAAAACGTGGAGCTGCCCCTGATCTACCGCGGCGAACCCGCGGCCACGCGGCACCGCCTGGCCCGGCAGGCGCTGGAAAAAGTGGGCCTCAAAGGCTGGGAACACCACACCCCGGGCGAGCTCTCGGGCGGGCAGCAGCAGCGCGTGGCGATCGCGCGCGCCATCGTCACCGAACCCCAGGTGCTGCTGGCCGACGAGCCCACCGGCAACCTCGACACGCACCGCAGCCAGGAGATCATGGAACTGCTGTGGCGGCTGAACGCCCAGCAGGGCATCACCGTGCTGATGGTCACGCACGAACCCGACATGGCGGCCTACGCCAAACGCATCGTGCGCTTTGTGGACGGCGTGGTCGCCAGCGACGAGCGCAACCCGCACCCGGTGGCGCTGCAGGCCGGCAGCGCCCACCCGACCGCCAGCGATTTCAGCGGGGAGGTCACCCATGTGGCTTAACACCTTGCTGCTCGCGCTGCGCTCGATCCGGCGCAACCTGCTGCGTTCCTTCCTCACCATCCTGGGCATCGTCATCGGCGTCAGCGCGGTGATCACCATGGTCACCGTGGGCAACGGCGCCACTGCGGCGGTGCAGAACCAGATCGCGGGCCTGGGCACCAACCTGCTGCAGCTGCGCCCCGGCCAGCGCATGGGCCCGGGCAGCAGCGGTGCCAGCGCGCCGGCCTTCAAAGAAAGCGACGGCGAGGCCATCGCCGCGCAGATCGGCGGCGTTGCCGCGGTGGCGCCCGAAGCGCGCAGCGGCGCGGTGCTGGTGGCCAATGGCCGCAACTGGAGCAGCAGCGTCATCGGCAGCACCAACGACTGGCTCACCACCGGCAACTGGAAGCTGGCCGACGGCCGCATGTTCAGCAACGACGAACTGCGCGCGGGCGGCGCGGTCTGCCTGATCGGCCAGACGGTGCAGCGCGAGCTGTTTGGCAGCACCAGCGCGGTGGGCGCGCAGCTGCGCGTGCGGGCCATGAGCTGCGAGGTGGTCGGCACCCTGGAGTCCAAGGGCCAGGGCGCGTTCGGCAACGACCAGGACGACGTGGTCCTCATGCCCATCAAGACCCTGCAGCGGCGCATCGTCGGCCACACGCGGGTCAACACCCTGCTGGTGTCCATGAACGATGGGGCCGACGCCGAGACGGTCAAGAACGCGCTGACCCAGCTCATGCGCGAGCGCCGCAAACTGGCCGAAACCGACGAAGACAACTTCAACATCCTCGACACCAAGCAGCTGGGCGAAACGCTTTCGGGCACGACCAGGATCATGACCATGCTGCTGGGCGCCGTGGCCGCCGTGAGCCTGCTGGTGGGCGGCATCGGCATCATGAACATCATGCTGGTGAGCGTGACCGAACGCACCCGCGAGATCGGGCTACGCCTGGCCATCGGCGCACTGGAGCGCGAGGTGTTGCTGCAGTTCCTGATCGAAGCCGTGGTGCTGGCCGCGCTGGGTGGCCTGATCGGCATCGTGCTGGCCACCGGCGCTTCGATCGGCCTGTCGGCGCTGATGGACGTGCCCTACCAGTTCAACGTGGGCGTGAACCTGCTGAGCTTCCTGTTCTCGGCCGCCATCGGCGTGCTGTTCGGCTACTTCCCGGCGCGGCGGGCGGCGCGCCTGAACCCGATTGATGCCCTAAGGCATGAGTGAGCTCAGGCCTTGCGGGGCCTGACCTTGCTCGCCGCCAGCTTGGCGTTGGCGCGCGCCGTGTCGGTGTCTTCCGCCCGGGCCAGTGCCACGCCCATGCGGCGCTTGACGAAGCTCTCGGGCTTGCCGAACAGGCGCAGGTCGGTGCCGGGCACACGCAGCGCCTCGTCCACACCGTCGAACACGATGCCCTGGGCTTCGACGCCGCCGTAGATCACCGCGCTGGCGCCCGGGTTGCGCAGGCTGGTGTCCACCGGCAGGCCCAGGATGGCGCGGGCGTGCAGCTCGAACTCGCTCTGGTGCTGGGTGCACAGGGTCACCAGGCCGGTGTCGTGCGGACGCGGGCTCACTTCGCTGAACCAGACCTGCGCGCCCTTGACGAACAGCTCCACGCCGAACAGCCCCAGGCCGCCGAGGTTGTCGGTCACGGCCTTGGCGATCTCGCGCGACTTTTCAATCGCGGTCGGCTGCATGGCCATGGGCTGCCAGCTCTCCACATAGTCGCCGCTGACCTGCACGTGGCCGATGGGTTCGCAGAAGTGGGTTTCCGTTTCGCCGCTCGCGCCCTTGGCGCGCACGGTCAGCTGGGTGATCTCGTAGTCGAAGTCGATGAAGCCCTCGACGATGACGCGACCGTGGCTCACGCGGCCGCCGGCCATGGCGTAGTCCCAGGCCTTGGCCACATCGGCCGGGCCGTCGATCTTGCTCTGGCCCTTGCCGGACGAACTCATCACCGGCTTGACGATGCAGGGGTAGCCGATCCCGCCGTCGATCGCCGCCTGCAGTTCGGCCAGGGAGTCACAGAACTGGTACGGGCTGGTCGGCAGGCCCAGGGTCTCGGCCGCCAGGCGGCGGATGCCTTCGCGGTCCATGGTCAGGCGGGCGGCGCGCGCGGTCGGGATCACGGTCACCGTGCCGGCGGCTTCGAGCTGTTCCAGCATGGGGGTGGCGATGGCCTCGATCTCGGGCACCACCAGGTGCGGGCGCTCGGCCTCGATCAGCGCCTTCAGCTGGGCCGGGTCGCTCATGGTGATGGTGCGCGCGTGGTGCGCCACCTGCTGGCCCGGTGCGTGCTCGTAGCGGTCGACCGCGATGGTCTCCACGCCCAGGCGCTGCAGCGCGATCAGCACCTCCTTACCCAGCTCGCCGGAGCCGAGCAGCATGACTTTGGTGGCCGAGAGTGAGAGCGGGGTTCCGAGTGTGGTCATGCGGGGGTCTCCGGTGTGAGAAGAAAAATCAGCGAGCGGTGCCCATGGCCTCGCCCATGCGCACCGGCCGGGCCGGCGCCCACTCGGCGTTGAAAGCGATGGTGTCTTTGGGCCACAGCAACACGACGGTGGAGCCCAGCAGGAAGCGACCCATTTCATCGCCGCGCGCGAAGTCCACGGGCTGTTCGTCGTACGACCACGACCGCAGCGTACCCGGCCGCGGCGGGTTGACCACGCCGTGCCACGTGGTGGCCATGCTGCCGACGATGGTGGCGCCCACCAGCACCTGCACGAAGGGGCGCACCTCGCCGTTCGGGCCGCAGGGCATGTCGAACACGCAGACCACGCGCTCGTTGCGCGCGAACAGGCCGGGCACGCCGGCGGCGGTTTGGGGGTTGACCGAAAACAGCTCACCCGGCACATGGACCATGCGGCGCAGCCGCGCGGCGGCCGGCATGTGGATGCGGTGGTAGTCCTTGGGGCTGAGGTAGATGGTGGCGAAGTCGCCATCGGTGAACTGCGCGGCCAGCGCCGGGTCGCCCCCCACCAGGGCCAGGGTGCTGTAGGTGTGCCCCTTGGCCTGGAAGATCTGGTCGCCCTGGATGCGGCCGAACTGGCTGATGGCGCCGTCCACCGGGCAGACGAACGCCGCGTCGGCCAGCGGCCGGGCGCCGGGCCGCAGCGCGCGGGTGAAAAATTGATTGAACGTGGGGTAGGCGGTCGGGTCGGGGTTGGCCGCCTCGGCCATGTTGACCCCGTAACGCCCGATGAACCAGCGGATGACCGCGTGTGTGATGTTGCCGCCCTGCCAGCGGGCGAAGCGCCCGGCCAGCTGGGTCAGCGCCTGTTTGGGCAAGAGGTGTTGCAGGGTGACGAACAGGGACATGGTGCTGGTGGTGCGAGGCGTTTTGGCCTCGCATTATCCGCAGTCGGGTGCGGGACCCTGGGCAAGACCGCGGCGGCCACAAAAAACCGCCCCGAAGGGCGGTCCGTCACCTCTGCGCCGGGCGCCCCGCCCGGATCACCAGCTGTGGGTGGCACTGTCATCCAACAGGTCATCGCCCGCCAGATACAGCGACGCGGTGTAGCTGGTGCTGCCCATCACAACATCGACACGGCTGCCATGCCCGTCGGTGACGCGCAGGGTGCCGGCGACCGGGTGGCCGGTGCCCAGCTGCAACAGCGTGGGCGTGGCCAGCACATAGGTGCTGCCGTTCACCGTGATCGGACCGACCACGCTGACCGTGCTGTCGACGACATCGGCGGTCACGGCGAAATCGTAGACACGGGTCTGCCCGTCGTACCGGGCCACGAGGCCGTTGAAGTCCAGCGTCAGAGCGCTGGGGCTGATCGTCAGGACCGCCGAACCGTTGAGCCCCACATCGCCCGAGCTGAAATCGGTGAAACTGAGCGCCAGCGAGCCGCTGACCAGGTCGCCATACCCGTCCAGTTCTGCGACCGAAAGGATGCGAATGGACAGAGCGCCGTTGAGCGCGGGTTCCCCGCTGTCAAACACGCAATTGGTGGCGGTGATTGCGATCCGGTCGCCCACCGTTGCGGAGCCACTGTTGTCCACATCGTTGACCGTGGCGCTGATCGATCCACCAACGTCGCAGAGTTCCGTCCCGGTCTCCACCGCGGCCGCCTTGACGCGCCCGGTGAAACTGCGGTTCACCTCGGCCAGAGCGAAGCGGGCCAGGGCATCGGGCTGGCCCGAGGCCAGCAGCACCACCGAAGCCGTGTCGGCCGAGGCGGGAGAAGCAACGTCCAAGGCGCTGAAGAGGGCGTCGCTGCTCGCAACGCTGGCGGTCACTTCCTGGGTGATACCGTCGTAGTTGGCCTGGGTCAGCGCCACCAACGCAGGGCCGATCTTGGCGTCGCCGCCATCCCCGCCGCCGCAGCCCGACAACAAAAGACCCAGCGCAAGCGCCGCACCGATACGCATGTTCATGAATTTCCTCCCTGTTGAATTTCGGGCCCCTATTGGCCCAAAAGCATTCTAGGAGTCCGCCGTCGCCATAATTTGACCAACCTCAAGCCCCCGTCACCGTGCCCCACTCCCTCTTCTCCTGCCAGCACCTCATCAAACGCTACGGTGACCAGGCCGTGGTCAACGACCTGTCGTTTGACATCGCGCCCGGCGAATGCCTGGGCGTGATCGGCCCCAACGGCGCGGGCAAGACCACAACCATCCGCATGTGCCTGGGGCAGACCGCCCCCGACGGTGGCCACGTCACCGCCTTCGGGCTGGCCATGCCGCGCGACGCGCTGGCCATCAAGGCGCGCCTGGGCGTGGTCAGCCAGATGGACACGCTGGACCCCGACTTTTCCTGCGCCGAGAACCTGCTGGTCTATGGCCGCTACTTCGGCCTGAAGGACGCCGCGATCCGCGCGCGCATCCCGCAGCTGCTGGACTTTGCGGCGCTGGCGCACAAGGCCGACGCCAAGCCGGGCGAACTCTCGGGCGGCATGAAGCGGCGCCTGTCGCTGGCGCGCGCCCTGGTCAACGACCCGCAGTTGCTGCTGCTGGACGAGCCCACCACCGGCCTGGACCCGCAGGCGCGGCACTTGATGTGGGAGCGCCTGCAGCTGCTGTTGCAGCGGGGCAAGAGCATTTTGCTGACCACGCACTTCATGGACGAGGCCGAGCGCCTGTGTTCGCGCCTGCTGGTGCTGGACCACGGCCGCAAGATCGCCGAAGGCCGGCCGCGCGAGCTGATCGCGCAGCACCTGGAGCCCGACGTGGTGGAGGTGTATGGCAACGGCGCGCTGGCGCTGGCCACGGACGACGCACACGCCGCCGTGCGCGCGCTCGCCGGGCGTGTCGAAGTCAGCGGCGAGACCGTGTTCTTCTACACCCAGGATGCCCGCGCCCTGCTGCAGGCGCTGGCGCCGCTGCACGATCTGCGCACCCTGCACCGGCCGGCCAACCTGGAGGACCTGTTCCTCAAGCTCACCGGGCGCCAGATCAGGGAGGAAGGATGATGACCACCACCACATCGCACTGGTCTGTGCCGCGCCTGTCAATGCGCTGGTGGCCGGTGTTCCAGCGCAACCTGCTGGTGTGGAAGAAGCTCGCCCTGCCCAGCCTGGTGGGCAACATCGCCGAACCGCTGATGTGGCTGGTCGCTTTCGGCTACGGCATGGGCGCGCTGGTGGGCCAGGTGCCGCTGAGCACGCCGCAGGGCACCACGGCCGTGCCCTACATCCTGTTCCTGGCCAGCGGCAGCATCTGCATGAGCGCCATGAACGCGGCGAGCTTCGAGGCCCTGTACTCGGCCTTCTCGCGCATGCACGTGCAGAAAACCTGGGACGGCATCCTGAACGCGCCCGTGCGGCTGGACGATGTGGTGCTGGCCGAAATGCTGTGGGCGGCCTTCAAGGCCCTGTTCACGGTGGTGGCCATCCTGGGCGTGATGCTCGCGCTGGGCATCAGCCATTCACCCAAACTGCTGCTGGCCTTGCCGGTGCTGCTGTGTGCGGGCATCACGTTCTCGTGCATCGCCCTGGTGTTCAATGCCCTGGCCCAGGGCTACGACTTCTTCACCTACTACTTCACGCTGTTCCTGACGCCGATGATGTTCCTCTCGGGGGTGTTCTTCCCGCGGGAACAGCTGCCGGGCGTGGTGCGGGCCGTGTCGGACTGGCTGCCGCTGACCCAGGCCGTCGCGCTGGTGCGCCCCCTCTTCCTGGACCAGTGGCCCGATCGGCCCCTGGTGCACCTGGCGGTGCTGGCGTGTTACGCGGTGGCGGCGTTCTGGGTGGCGCTGGCGCTCACCCGCAAACGCTTTGCGAAGTGAGATCAGTGAACAGCGTGCTGCAGCGCGGGCTGGGCGGCTGCGTAGAACTCGATGCCCGAGTCCATGAACTCTTCGGCGTCGATCGCGGCGTCGTGGTCGCGCAGGGCGATGCGGTCGATGGTGTGGGTCTTGGGGATCAGCGGCTTGTCCAGCGGGCGGCAGATGCGCTGGCGCAGGCCGCTGAGGTTGCGGCTGCTTTCCATGGCGCTGATCACGGCCTCCGGATCGAGCATGAGAACGAAGGGGTTGATGCGGCTGCTGGGGGTGTTCATGGCAGTGTCCTGTGGAAAAGAGGGGACAAAACAATTTGTTTGTCGATGTCACAAACTGTATTTGGGTTGTTTCAAATGGTTAAGTCGGCGCCTTGCCATTCACACTGTAGGAATTTGCCCGACAAGCCCTCAGAAGCACCGGAAACACCCGCCAATTCCGACCCGCTGGCGGCCAACCCCCAGTCACCTGCCGCCCAGCCCCCGCCTCAGTTGACGGGCCCGCGCAAGGCCTGCACCGCCGCCGCCACCACCCCCTGCACGCTGCCGCTCTGCGCATACTGCTCGCGCAACCAGCTGGCGTGGTTGCCGTCGCGCGCGGCGGTGCGCTCGATCTCGGTCAGCGCGCCCTGGGCGCCCAGCGCGTCCGCGTGCGGGGCGATGCGGCGCAGCGTGGCCAGCACGTCCTCGCGGATGCTGATCTGCTCGCGCGTCTTGGGGTTGACCAGGGTGCCGTCCAGCCCGAAACGGCAGGCCTGGAAGCGGTTGTAGGTGTAGACAAGGTAGTCGTCTTCCTCGGGCGGTGGCTCGTTGCGTTCCAGCAGATACGCACACAGGCTTTGCAGGTAGCAGGCCAGGGCCGCCGCGCGTTCCACGGTCAGCGGCGTGTCGCACACCCGCAGTTCGATGGTGCCGTACTCGGGCTTGGGCCGGATGTCCCAGTAAAAGTCCTTCATGGACTTGACCACGCCGGTGCTCTCCATCTTGGTGAAGTAGCCGTGGGCGAACTCGTCCCAGCTCAGCATGAAGGGCGCGCGCCCGCTCAAGGGAAACGCAAACACGGAGTTCAGCCGGGCCGAGTCGAACAGCGTGTCCACGCCCTGGAAAAAGGGGGAGGACGCCGAGAGCGCGATGAAGTGCGGCACGTAGCGGTTGAGCGCGTGCAGCAGGTACAGCGCCTCGTCGGGCGAGCTGCAGCCCACGTGCACGTGCTGGCCGAACACGGTGAACTGCTTGGCCAGATAGCCGTACAGCCCCGAGATCTGTTCAAAGCGCGGCTTGGCGAAGATGCGCTGCTCGAACCAGCGCTGGAACGGGTGGGTGCCGCCGCCGGCCAGTTCGATGTTGAGCCGGTCGCCCGCGGTCACCAGCGTGTCGCGGATCTCGCGCAGCTGCGCCAGCAGCGGGCCGTGCCCGGTCTGCACGTCGGTGGCGATCTCGATCATGCTCTGCGTCATCTCCGGCGTGACCACGCCCGGAAAAGGCTTGCGCCGCAGCAGTTCCAGCAGGTCGTTGGCGCTGCTGGAGAGGTCCATGTCGTAGGTGTTGACCAGCTGCAGTTCCAGCTCGACGCCCAGGGTCAGGGCCTGGGAGGACTTGAAGGTTTCCAGTGGCATGGGCTCAGGCTTTCGTCAGATGGGTCTCGGCCGCGGCCTTGAGCGCGCGCTGCGTCACCAGGGGGCCCAGCAGCTCCTGCAACAGCATCATGAAGGCCAGCGTGGCCAGCACCTGGTGCGCGGGCTCGAAGCCGTGCTGACGGCTTTGTTCGAGCAGCAGGATGGCGAAAGCCGACATGGGCGTGAGCGCGAGGCCGGTGAGCAGGCCCTTGCGCTCGGTGCTGCCCGACAGGCGTGCCGCGGCCACGTTGCACAGCACCTTGCTGGCGGTGCGGGCGACGATCAGCGCCAGCCCCAGCCACACGCCGGTGTGCAGCTCGCTCCAGTCCAGCAGGGCGGCGATGTAGACGAACAGGAACAGCGTGAGCAGGTCGCCCGCGGTGCCGAAGCCGCGCTGCGCGTTGGTCAGGTGCACCCGCCGCTCGCGCGCGACGATTCCGAAACTCAGCGCCGCCAGCAGGGGCGAGAGTTTGAGTCCGTAGGCCATGGTGGTCAGCAGCACCACGGCCAGGGCGAACACCAGGGTCACGTCGCGCTCTTCGATGCGCTGTGCGCGCAGCAGCGCTGGCACCGCCACGCCCAGCAGCACCCCCACCGCGACCGAGGTGGCCAGCACGTGCACGCTGCCAAAGACCGCCAGCGTCAGGTCGCCCGAATTGGCGAGGTACCAGTAGCCGGTGATCAGCTTGAGTGCGAACACCGCCACCAGGCAGTTGATGGCGCACAGGTGCATCACACGCTCGGTCACCTGGCCGGCGCTGCGCATTTCGTTGGCCACGCGCAGGATGCCCGCGGGCGAGGCCGAAACGGACAGCGCCGCGATGATCAGCCGCGTGTCGGTGGGCAGGGCGAACCAGCCCGAGACCGCATAGACAACCACGAAGGTGACGGCGGACTCGCCCAGGCCCAGCACCAGCATCCAGGGGTTGTGGCGGAACCAGCGCAGGTGGATGCGGTAGCCCAGCTCGAACAGGATCAGCGAGAGCGCCACATTGGCCAGGAAGGGCAGGCCCGGCACGGCATCGGTCAGCCCCGGCAGGTTGAACAGGCTGGCCACCAGGCCCACGGCCACGTAGCTGCTCACGCGCGGCATCTGCCAGGCTTCGTGCAGGCGTTCGCCCAGGAACCAGGCCAGCAGCAGCACCAGGGGCCAGGCCATGGACTGCAGCAGGAAGGGCATATCGGTCAGTGTCGGCATCGGTAAGGGGACGGGGTCCAAACAACAGGACCCGGACCGTAACACCCTCGTCGCCAACGGGCAACCCGTTCACAGGCGGTCCGCACGGGTTTGGCGGACACGTCTGCACACCTGTGCAACACGGTGATTGGTTACCATGCGCCATGCACACACGACACTTCACCCCCCTCGCGCTGGCCCTGTGCCTGTTCACCGGTTCTGCCCTGGCACAGACCGCGCCTGCAGTCTCACCTGCCAAGAAGGAATTGGTGGCCAAGCTGCTCAAGCTGCAGCAGCCCGGCATCGAAGCACTGGCCCGCAACCTGGCCGAGCAGCCGGCGGCCCAGTTCCTGAACCAGGCCAGCCTGTTCCTGCAGGCGCGCGTGGCGCCCGAAAAGCGCGAAGCCGTGGCCAAAGAGATCGGCAACGACGTCAAGGCCTACACCGCCGACGCCGTGCCGCTGGTGCGCGAGCGCGCCATCAAGCTCGCCCCCTCCACCGCGGGCAAGCTGCTGGAAGAAAAGCTCAGCGAAGACGAACTCAAGCAGGTCATCGGCATGCTCGAATCGCCGGTCTACGCCAAGTACATGCAGCTCAGCGGCGAGCTGCAGAAAGCGCTGCTGGGCAAGCTGGTGGCCGAGACGCGCCCGACCATTGAGCCCAAGCTCAAGGCGCTGGAAGCGAGCATTGGCAAGCGCCTGACCGCGGCGGCTGGCCCGGCCAAGCCCGCGGCCCCCGCGGCCAAGCCGGCGCAATAAACCGGCTCAGGCGGCGGCCGTTGCCGTCGGCAGCGCAAACCGCGCGGCCAGCGGCTGCAGACCCAGTTCGTCCAGGATGGCCTGCAGACGTTCCTGTGCCCGGGCCTGCTGCGCGGGCCGCGCCGGCTGCAGGCGGCGCGCCAGGATCAGCTCGTTCTTCATCGAGTGTTCCCAGCCCACCAGTTCGGTCACCGTGACGTCGTAGCCGTACGCTTCGAGCTGCAGACAGCGCAGCACATTGGTGATCTGGCTGCCGAATTCGCGCGTGTGCAGCGGGTGGCGCCACAGCTCGGCCAGCGGCATGCGCGAAAGGTTGAGCGCCTTGCGCTCGCGCATCACCCCCGCCACCTCGGCCTGGCAACAGGGCACCAGCACCATGAAGCGCGCCTGCTTGGCCAGGCCGAACGCGATGGCGTCGTCGGTGGCGGTGTCGCAGGCGTGCAGCGCGGTCACCACGTCGATCTGCGGCGGCAGGTCCGGATGGGCCAGGGCCTGCTGCACCGTGGTCGCCAGAAAACCCATGCGGCCAAAGCCCAGGCGCTGCGCCAGCGCGCGCGACTTGTCCACCAGCTCGGCGCGCGACTCCACGCCGTGCACGTGACCGACCGGCTTGTCCTTGAAGAACAGGTCGTACAGGATGAAACCCAGATAGGACTTGCCGGCCCCGTGGTCGGCCAGGGTCACATCGCCCCGGTCCTTGAGCACCTCGGCCAGCAGCGGCTCGATGAACTGGACCAGGTGGTAGACCTGCTTGAGCTTGCGCCGCGTGTCCTGGTTGAGCTTGCCCTCTCGGGTGAGGATGTGCAGTTCCTTGAGCAACTCGATGGACTGGCCTTCGCGCAGTTCGGGCAGTTGCTCCTGCAGGGTCTTCTGGGGTTTCACATGGTTTCCTGTTTCTGTGCCGCCTGGGTCTGGTCCAGTCGGGCGTCCAGCGCGCGCACCTGCTCGCGCAGGGCGCGGATTTCGTTCATCAGTTCGCGCTCGATCTGCCGCTCCTCGGCCTGCACTTCGGCCTCGACTTCCTGCTCCACAAAAATGGCGGCCAGCGAAGCCGTGACGAGCGAGAGCACCGACAGCCCCAGCAGCACCATGAGTGCGGCAAACACGCGTCCGGCGTGCGTCTGCGGCACCATGTCGCCGTAGCCCACGGTAGCCGCGGTGGTGAAGGCCAGCCACAAGCCGTCCTGTAGGGTGATCACCTGCGGCTCCAGCACCCAGAAGCCGACACCGCCGAACAGCATGATGACCACGCACAGGGCCAGCGAGTACCACAGGCCCTGCCGGATGATGTGCAGTTGACGTTGACGGGAGCGTTTCATGCGCCGATTCTGGCACGGCGTGCGGGTCACAATCGCCCCATGCACGAGACGCCCGACGCCACCGCCGCCCACCCGCACATCCACCCTTTTGCCCGCCTCACGCCCGATGTGGTGCAGGACGCGCTGGCCAGCATCGGCCTGTGGGGCGACGGTCGGCTGTCCGCGCTCAACAGCTTTGAGAACCGGGTCTACCAGGCGCATCTGGAGGCCCCGTTCGACGGCCACGCCCAGGTGGTGGCCAAGTTCTACCGGCCCGGTCGCTGGAGCGATGCGCAGATCGCCGAGGAACACGCCTTCGCGGCCGACCTGGTGGCCGCCGAAGTGCCGGCCGTGCCGCCGCTGGTGGTGAACGGGCAGACGCTGCACCACTTCGGCGGCTTTGCCTTTGCCGTGAGCCCGCGCCGCGGCGGGCGCCGCCCCGAGCTGGACGACTTCGACGTGCTCGAATGGATCGGCCGCTTTCTGGGCCGCCTGCACACCGTGGGCGCGGCGCGCCCGTTTGAAGTCCGGCCGGTGCTGAACGTGGCCGGCTTCGCCCACGAACCACGCGACTGGCTGCTCGAACACCGCATGGTCGCGCCGGAAGTGCAAAGCGCCTGGCAGGCCGCGCTGACCGACGCGCTGGCGCTGATCGAAGCGCACCCGGTGCTGTGCGCGGCGGCGCCCACGGGTGACGGCGGCATCCGGCGCATCCGCCTGCACGGCGACTGCCACCCCGGCAACATCCTCTGGACGCCCCAGGACCAGCCCGGCGCCGGCCCGCACTTTGTGGACCTGGACGACGCCCGCATGGGCCCCGCGGTGCAGGACCTGTGGATGCTGCTGTCCGGCGACCGGCGCCAGCAGACCCAGCAGCTGGGCGCCCTGCTCGACGGCTACGAACAGGTGCGCGATTTCGATCGCCGCGAGCTGGCGCTGATCGAACCGCTGCGCACCTTGCGCCTGGTGCACTACAGCGCCTGGATCGCGCGCCGCTGGGACGACCCGGCCTTCCCCATCAACTTCCCCTGGTTCGGCAGCCGCGACTACTGGCAGGGCCAGGTGGACATGCTGGTGGAACAGATCGAAGAGATGCAGAACGCGCCGTTGGTGGGTTGACCCCTCCCCGCGCCCGGCTGCGCCGTGCCAGGCCGCGCCACCGTCGGAGCCGGTGTCACTTCGGGCTGTCCGAGTCTGCGCAGGCAGACTTGGAGCCGCAGCCCTCGCCCCCCCAGGGGGCAATCCGTGCAGCCTGGCAGAGCCAGTTCCGTCGCGTTCTGGACAAGGCATCGCGCTCCGCATAAATCCATATCTTCAAAAAGGTTTTTAGCAATTCAATTGCACACAATTCAATTGCCAGCTACAGTTCACCCCATGGTCACACGCAACACCCCCCGAAACACCTTGTCTGAACAGGCCTTGCTGCTGGACAACCAGCTGTGCTTCGCGCTGTATTCGGCCTCGCTGGCCATGACCAAGCTGTACAAGCCGCTGCTCGATGAGCTGGGCCTGACCTACCCGCAGTACCTGGCCCTGCTGGTGCTGTGGGAGCGCGACGGCCTGACCGTTTCGGAACTCGGCGAACGGCTGAGCCTGGACTCCGGCACCCTCACGCCGCTGCTCAAGCGCATGGAGGCCGCCGGGCTGCTGTCCCGCCTGCGCGACGCGGCCGACGAGCGCCGGGTGCTGATCCGCCTGACGGCCGACGGCCGGCGGCTCAAGACCCGCGCCCAGCGCATCCCGGCTTGCGTGCTGCAAGCCTCGCAATGCGATGTGGCCGAAGCCCTGGCGCTCACCCGCCAGGTGCAGGCCTTGCGCCAGCGCCTGAGCGCCTGATCCCCTTTTTTTCACCCCGCTTCGCTGAAGCACCCATCCAAGGAACCCCCATGGCATCCCTCGACAAAGTCCTCTACACCGCCCGCACCCACACCACCGGGGGCCGCGACGGCGCCTCCAAGTCCGACGACGGTCGCCTGGCCGTGACGCACACCCCGCCCGGCGCCCCCGGCAACGGCACCAACCCCGAGCAGCTGTTCGCCGCCGGTTATTCGGCCTGCTTCCTCGGCGCCATCAAGGCCGTGGCCGGCAAGATGAAGCTGGCCGTGCCGGCCGACGTGGCGGTGGACGCCGAGGTGGACCTGGGTTCCGTGGGTCAGGTCTACGGCATCGCCGCGCGCCTGACGGTGCACCTGCCCGGCATGGACCGCGCCCAGGCCCAGGCGCTGGTGGACACCGCCCACCAGGTCTGCCCCTACTCCAACGCCACGCGCGGCAACATCGACGTGACGATCACGCTGGCCTGATCCCGTCAGGATGTGATGGGGCGGAAACGCTCCATCACCGCGGCCAGCCAGTCGCCGCTGAGCACGACAGCGGCGACCGGGCGGATGCTGCAACCGGCCGCGTCCACGCTCAGCTGCGCCGCCCCGCCCTGCCACAGCAGCCAGGCCAGCCAGGCACACTGGCCGTGGGTCACGGCGGCGCCGGCCGGCGCCGTCAGCAGGGCCGTGAAGGCCGCCGTCTCGCGCACCCACACCGCCCCCTCGCGCAGTTCACCCCCCACCACCTTGGCCAGCACAGCCAGGGCAGCGTCGCCGTCCACGCGCGGCCCCAGGTCTTGTAGCCAGCGGCGCAGGTGCATGGCGATGGCGGCGCCGCGCTGCGCCTCGGCCTGCAGCAGGTCGGCGTGTTCCCAGCGGTGCCAGTCCACCTCGGGGTCGGCCGGGCGGCACAGCAGGGCGGCCTGCGCAAACTGGTAGACCGCCGGCTCGTGCGCCTTCGCGTCGGCCAGCAGCGCCGCGCCCAGCATGAGCAAGGTGCCCAGCCGGTTGGCCAGCAGCTGGCTCTGCTGCGCCAGCAGCTTGTCGCGCAGCAGTTCGTTGCGCTCGTTGCGCAGATCGGCCAGCTCCAGCGCCTGTTTCAGGTCGGCACGCAGGCTGTCCAGTTCCCAGGGTTTGTTGATGTAGCGGAAGATCTCGCCGCTGTTGATGGCCTCGATCGCCTCGCCGAGTTCGGAGTACGCGGTGGTCAGCAGGCGCACGATGTGCGGGTGGTGCTCGCGCGCGTGGCGCAGCAGCTCGTTGCCGCGTTCACCGGGCATGCGCTGGTCGCTCACCAGCACCGCGATCTCGGCGCCGCGTTCGCGCAGGATGGCCTTGCCCTCCTCGACCGACGGCGCGGTGATCACCGGCGCCAGCGGGCCCACCAGGCGCTCGAAGTACTTGAGCGCCATGGCTTCGTCGTCCACAAACAGAATCTTGTCGGGCTTCATGGGCCTCTCCTTTTCATGTGTTCACCTGTGCCCCGGCGGGCTTCAGGCGTCTTCCAACGGGAAATGCAGGCGCACCGAGGCGCCCTGTCCGGGGGTGGAGCGGACCACCAGCGCGCCACCGAGCGAGCTCATCACCCGGTGACCGAACAGCAGCCCCATGCCGCTGCCACCGGTCGCGGCACGCGTGGTCACCGGCTCGCGCGTCAGGCGGGCCAGCACCTCGGGCGCGATGCCGGGGCCGTTGTCGATGACGGCGATGGTCGGCTGCTGCGGCAGACCGGGCACCGCGGCCGTGCGTTCGAGCACGACGCGCACGCGGGGCACGGCCGGGGGTTGCGGGCGCAGGGCCAGCAGCGCGTTCTTGACCAGGGTGCACAGCACCAGGTAGAGCAGGTCGCGCCGCCCTGGCAGGCTGAAGTCGGCGGCCAGGTCGCATTGCAACCAGTGCGCCTCGTCGCCTTCGAACGGGTATTCGTCGCGCAGCGCGCCCACCAGCTCGCTGGCGCGCAGCCGCACGCTCGCGTCGGGCTGCCAGGCGTCGCGCGCCGACTGCACGAAGGTGGCCACCAGCGATTGCGCGTAGTCGGCTCGGCGCTGGGCGGCCTCGATCAGGTGCAGCACCTCGCCGGGGCGGCGCTGCGCCAGGTGGGCCACCGCGTCTTCGTCGGGCGGCGCGGCGGCGTGGCGGTCGCGCATGGCCGTGAGGTAACCGCGCACCGTGGCCAGTGGCGTGCTGACCTCGTGCGCCAGAAAACCCAGGGTGTCGCGCAGCGCGGCGGCGCGGCGCTCCAGCAGCAGGCGTTCGCGCGCGCTGCGCAGGCTCTGGGCCAGGGCATCGCGCAAGGTGGCGCGCATCAGCGCTTCGTCCAGCGGTTTCTCCAGGATGCGATGCACCTGCCCCTGGTTGACCGCGGCCAGCGCCATGTCCTTGTCGGCGTAGGCCGTGAACAGCAGGCGCACGATGTGCGGGTGGCGTTCACGCACCTGGGTCAGCAGCCACACACCGTCGTCGCCCGGCATGCGGTGGTCGCTCAGCAGCACCGCCACCTCGGACGCCCGCTGCGCCAGCAGGGCCAGCGCGGCCTGCGCGTCGGCCGCCACCAGCACCACGAATTCGTCGCCATACACACGCGTGAACCACTTGCGGGCCTGCGGCTCGTCGTCCACCAGCAGCACGGCACGCGCCGCGCCGGGGGTGGCGACCGGGTCGGACGGGACCAGGGTGGCGGGCATCTCGGGTTTCATGCGGGCCTCGGCAGGTCAAACGTGAATTCGGTCCAGGCGCCGGGCTCGCTCTCCACGGCCAGCACGCCACCGTGGCGCTGCACGATGCCGTAGCTCACGCTCAGGCCCAGGCCCAGGCCGGCGCCCACGTCGCGCGTGGTGAAAAAGGGTTCGAACACGCGGCCGATGTGCTCGGGCAGGATGCCCTGGCCGTTGTCGCGCACCGCCACGCGCAGCCGGCCGTCCGCCTCCCACACGCGCACGTCGATGCACGGCTGCTCGCGCCCGGCGCGCTGCAGCGCCAGCGCGGCGTTGCTGAAGAGGTTGATGAGCACGCCGATGATGGCCGGCTCGTCGCCCAGCACGTGCGTGTCCTGCGGCTGGTCCACCGCCACCTGCACGCCCTTGAGTTCGTGCCCCGCCAGGCGCAGCGCCGAACGGATGGCCTGCTCCAGCAGAAAGGGCCGCAGGCTGTTGTCACCGGGTTTCTGGTAGGCGAAGGTCTTGAGGTCCGAGACGATGGCCTGCACGCGCGACATGCCTTCCTTGGCGTCGGTCAGGCTTTCCTTGAGCAGTTCGTCGGTCTTGGCCGGCGGCAGCTGCTGCGCCATGTTGATGGCCATGAGGCTGTAGTTGACCGGGTTGTTCAGCTCGTGCAGCAAGCCGGCCGAGAGCGTGCCCAGCGCCGCCATCTTCTCGCGCTGCAGCAGCTGGCCCTTGATGTCGGCCAGCGCCTTGTTCTGCGCCACCAGCTCGTCCTTCTGGCGCTGCACCTCGGTCTGCAGGGTGTAGGTCTGGCGACGCTGGCGCCCCCCGTAGACCGAGACGGTGACCGCGATCACCGTGTAGAAGGCGATGAAGACCAGCTGCCCGGCCAGCACCGGCCAGTTCTGCACCCCGTCTGTTCGCAGGCTGCAGGCCAGCACATGTGCGGCCATGGTGAACGCGCTGAAGCCCAGGGCCTCACGCACCGACAGCGGCAGGAAGATGCAGATGCCCGAGACCGCGAACGTGTACCCGACGAAGTAGATGGAAGCCTCTCCGTCGGTGACGAAGATCATCCAGGCAATCATCAGCTGCGGCAGCGCGATCCAGAAGTAGGTCAGGCCGCGCACATGCCCGGCACCCCAGCGGGTGCGGTAGCTCCAGAGCGTGGCACCGATCAGCGCCACCACCGCCAGACGGCCCAGCCCGAAGCGCAGCGACAGCTCGGGGTAGAACGCCGCGTCCAGCCCCACGCCGCTGGCCACCAGCACCATCGCCACCACGCAGGTGATCTGGCTGTAGAACATCAGATGCCGGTGCTCGGCCTCCTCGAACGAGGTCGGCAGCAGGTCGTTGGACAGGACGATCGTCACGCCGTCGGCCTCACAAAGGCTTGACCGCTTCGGCGAACAGGTTCACACCGGTCGCATCGGTGTAGGTCTTCACGTCGGGCAGCGTGGACGGGAACAGCCGCGTGAGCCCGGCCTCGTCGCGGTAGATCAGGTACCACTCCATGAAGTGCTCCATCCAGAAGCGCTCCGGGTTGTTCACGTGCACGTTGGTCACCAGCACGGTGCCGCCGGGCCGCAGGTGGCGATCGAAATAGGCGATCAGGCGCGCGCAGGCCTTGTCGGCCAGGTAATCGAACAGGCCGGCGCAGTAGATGTAGTCGTACTGTTCTTCCAGCGGCACGTCCTGCTCACGCGAACTGCGCTTGAGCAGCTGGTGCACCGACTCGTGGCGCAGGTGCACCTTCAGCGGCTCGCGCCCGGCGGCACCCGCCACCTCGATCAGGCGCTGGCTGGTGTAGAGCAGGGTCTCGTCGCTGAAGTCCATCAGCGTCACGTCCAGGTGGTCCAGCGGCTGATCGAGCGCCGACAGGCGCTGCAGTTCGCCCGCCGGTCCGCAGCCGACGTTGAGCACGCGCAGCGGACGGCCCTGTGCCCGCGCCCCGGCCGCCAGGGTCTGCAGGCGTTCGAGCAGGATGTCCACCCGGTTGCGGTGCGCCTGGGCCACACCGGCCTGCAAGAACATGAAGTTCACCAGCTCGAAGTAGGTGCTGGGCCCCTCGCGCGGGTTGCCCAGGATCTGGTTGACCATCTGGTAGTCGCCCGCATAGCCCAGCGGTTTGGCGAAGGTGCGGTAGACGAAGGGCGCGCGCAGCACCAACGGGTGGATGGCGGCCTGGGCGAACGCGCGGTGGGCCGGCTCCTGCTCGGGCGGCACCCTGGCGGCCTCGGCCTCGAAGCGCATGAGGTATTCACGCCCCTTGGTCAGCAGCGGCCGGGCGATTTCGTAGAACACATCGTCGCGCACGCGGCCGTTCACGTCGCGCGGCAGGCCGGCGGTGATGTCGGCCTGGTCCAGCCAGCGCGTGACCTCGGCGAAATAGGCGCGCAGGTCGTTGACCACGACCTGGTAGGCCTCGCCCACGCGCGAGCGCGATTCCCATTCCTCGACAAAACGGCCGACCGCTTCGGACACGCTGCGCGAGCTGTGGTCGATCACGCCCAGGTCGTTCCACTCGTCGATCAGCGTCAGCGAGACCACCGCCATCAGGCCGGTGTTGAGCAGGCTCACCACCACCGCCTTGCCCTTGTAGATGCTGCGCTCGCCCGAGCGGATGCTCAGCTCGCTGAGCACCTCGCTGACCTGCACGATGGAATAGGGGTTGTAGACCTCCATCACCAGCGACCGGCGTTGCAGGCTGGTGAGCGTGCCGCGCGCGGCTTCGCCCTGGCTGTTGCGGAAAGTGACGACTGGATCGAATGGGCGCTGGAATTGCACGTTGACGGTCGGCGGCGAAGGGCCTTGATGCAAGCCCTTGAATGTAGTCCCTTCGTGTGAGTTTAGTCACAACCCGGACCACCGGTGTGCGGACCCCCTGGCATTTTTACCAACCGCCTGCCACCCGGCACGCAGCGCCCCGCTGCGCCAGCGCGCTCCTACTTTTTCTCGTTCGGGTCGTAGACGGTGGTGCTGGTGCCCACCCCCACGCCGACGCGGGCATCGCTGTTGCCGATGGGCGCGCTCACGCCCACGCCCGCGCCAACGCCCACCCGCCCGTCCTGGTTGACGCCCACGCCCACCCCGACCGGGCCGACGCTGGTGCCCACCCCCAGGTTCACCCCACCCGAGCCCACCCCCACGCCGATGGAGAAAGGCCCCACGGGAATGCCGATGCCCACGCCCATGGACGAGCAGCCCGACAGGCCGATCGCCAGCAGGGCCCACGCCGGCCAGCGACGTTGCCAGGCGATCAAACGGGAAGGGGTGGTGGTGTTCATGGTGCGGTCCTCGGTCGTGCTGCAGCACACCGCTGCATTGTGACCCCGGCGACCGCCACCGGGTTCCCCGCAGGACCGGTGGCGGGGCCGGCCACGCCGGCACCCGCGAACCCCGTCACGCCAGCAGCAGGGCGTTGACGCGTTTCACATACGCCGCCGGATCGTCCGGCAGGCCGCCTTCGGCCAGCAGGGCCTGATCGAACAGGATGTGGGCCAGATCATCGAAGTGGGCCGAGCCGTCGAGCTTCTTCACCAGCGGGTGTTCGGCGTTGACCTCCAGCACCGGCTTGACGTCTGGGGCCTGCTGGCCCGCGGCCTTGAGCATGCGGGTGAGCTGGCTGGAGAGTTCGCCCTCGCCCACCACCAGGCAGGCGGCGGAATCGACCAGGCGCGTGGTCACGCGCACGTCCTGCGCCTTGTCCTTGAGCGCCTCTTTCAGCTGGTCGAGCACCGGCTTGAAGCTCTCGGCCGCCTGCTCGGCCGCCTTCTTCTCTTCCTCGTCCTGCAGCTCGCCCAGGTCCACCGCACCCTTGGCCACGCTCTGCAGCGGCGTGCCGTCGAACTCGTGCAGGAAGGACAGCGCCCACTCGTCCACGCGGTCGGTCATCAGCAGCACCTCGATGCCCTTCTTGCGGAAGAGCTCGAGCTGCGGGCTGTTCTTGGCCGCGGCCAGGGTGTCGGCGGTGATGACGTAGATGGCCTTCTGACCGTCTTTCATGCGCGCCTTGTAGTCGGCGAAGGACACGTTCACCGTGTCGCTCTGGGTCGAGGCAAAACGCAGCAGCTTGGCGATCTTGTCGCGGTTGGCGAAGTCCTCGCCCAGGCCTTCCTTGAGCACCGCGCCGAACTCGGCGTAAAAGGCGCTGTACTTGCCGGCCTGCGCCTTGTCTTCTTCGCTGACCACATCGGTCGCGCCGTCGGCGCCCTCAGCGGCGGGCAGCTGGTCCTTTTTCGCCAGGTCTTCCAGCAGGCTGAGCACGCGGCGCGTGTTGCCTTCGCGGATGGCCTTCACGTCGCGGCTTTCCTGCAGCAGCTCGCGGCTGACGTTCAGCGGCAGGTCGGCCGAATCGACCACGCCCTTGACCCAGCGCAGGTAGGCCGGCATCAGCGCCTCGGCCTCGTCCATGATGAACACGCGCTTGACGTAGAGCTTGATGCCCGCCTTCTTGTCGCGGTTCCACAGGTCGTGCGGCGCCTTGGACGGGATGTAGAGCAGCTGCGTGTATTCGGTGCTGCCTTCGACGCGGTTGTGGCTCCAGGTCAGCGGGTCGGCCTGGTCGTAGCTGATGGCCTTGTAGAAGTCGGCGTACTGCTCGTCGCTGATGTCCTTCTTGGCGCGCGTCCACAGGGCCGACGCGGAGTTGACCGCCTCCCACTCGTCTTTGGTGATGTACTCGCTCTTCTCGGCGTCCCACTCTTCCTTCTGCATCAGGATGGGCAGGCTGATGTGGTCGGAGTACTTGCCAATGATCTGCTTGAGCTTCCAGTGGCTGAGGTAGTCGCTGGCGTCTTCGCGCAGGTGCAGGGTCACGCTGGTGCCGCGCGCGGCGCGCTCGATGGCCTCGACCTCGAAGTCGCCCGTGCCGGCGCTGGCCCAGCGCACACCCTCGGCCGCCGGCAGGCCGGCGCGGCGGCTTTCCACTGTGATGCGGTCGGACACGATGAAGCCCGAATAGAAACCGACGCCGAACTGGCCGATCAGCTGCGCGTCCTTCTTCTGGTCGCCACTGAGGCGGCCCATGAAGTCCTTGGTGCCGCTCTTGGCGATCGTGCCCAGGTGCTCCACCGCTTCGGCCTGGCTCATGCCGATGCCGTTGTCGGTGATGGTGATGGTGCGGGCTGCTTTGTCGAAGGCCACCCGCACGTCCAGGTTGGGCGCGTCTTCAAACAGGGCGTCGTTGTTCAGGCCCTCGAAGCGCAGCTTGTCGCAGGCGTCGGACGCGTTGGAGATCAGCTCGCGCAGGAAGATTTCCTGGTTGGAATACAGCGAGTGGGTGACCAGGTGCAACAGCTGGGCCACTTCGGCCTGGAAGTTCAGGGTTTGTTTGCTCATGTCGGGTTCGGTGTGCAAAAGGTAGGGGGGCATCGCCGCCCGGCCCCCAAGGGGCGTGCGGCACTCGCGAGGGCGCAATTATGGGCGCCGGCCCGGCTTTCAAGCCCCAGGCGCGAGGCCCCCGTCAGGCGCGGGCGCCGGGCCCAGCGAGCCAGTCTTTCAATTGCTCGGCCACCACCGGGCTGGACAGCAGGTCCAGGTGGCCGGTGCGGAAGACGGTGCGCTGGCGCTCGCGCGGCACCTCCAGCCGCAGCGCGGGGTCGTCGTGCCGGCCCAGCGCGCTGTCCAGCGGCACCAGCCCGTCGCCGGTCAAGCGCTCGGCCACCCGGCTGCGCTGCCCGGCCAGGGTGGCGGCCACCGCAAAGCAGCGCACGCCATCGGGCAGCGGCAGCGGCTGGCGGTGGTCGGCGCCCGACGCGAAGCGGTCGCGCCCCTGCCAGTCGGCGTCCTGCACATGGCCGTGGCGCAGGTCGGTGATGCCGGCGCTGCGGATTTTCCCCAGCCGCGCGAACGGCGCGGTGAACGGGTTGGACGCGAGCAGCCAGTCCGCGCCGTGGCCGGCCCGCTCCAGCGGCGCGCCGTGCTGCGGCGTGCCCAGAAACACCAGGTCCTGCACCAGCCCCGGCCAGCCTTGGCCCAGGCCCCGCCCGGTGGCCACGGCCGAGCGCGCCACCAGCCCGCCCATGCTGTGGCCGATGACCATGATGCGTTCCAGCGGCACCGGCCAGGCCGCAACCAGCCGCTCCAGCAGCAGGGCCAGGTCCCGCCCGTTGACCGAGGTGTGCAGGCCCGTGTTGTAGCGCAGGTAAACCGGCGTGGCACCCAGCGCCGGCGCCAGGCTGGCGCCGTGGTCGTGGCCATTGCGCCGCCACTGCGTGTCGTTCATGCACAGGCCATGGATGAGCAGCAGCAGGTGCGGGCCGGCGTTCGGCAACTGCGCCTTCAGCGCATCGCGGCTCAGGGTCAGCGGCTGGCCGTTCACGCGCAATGCCATGGCCTGCGCCAGCGGGTTGCCCATGGCCTGCAGCCGGTCGCCCAGCACCCCGTTGAACGCGGCCAGCACCGCCTCGCGCTGCGGCGAGGCTTCGGGGTGCGTGGCAGGATCGTCCAGCAGCGGCAGCAGCGTCGCCAGGGCGGCGTCGGTGCCCCAGCCCACCAGCCGGGCCACGCCGCGCACCGCCTGGTAGACCTGACCGGTCAGACCTCCGGTCCGTTCGGTCGAAGCCCCGGCCGACAGGCCCAGCCGCCGCCGCACCGACTGGTGCACGCTCTCGGTCAGGTCGATCACCCCGTGGGTGGCCTGGGCCGCCAGTTGTGCCGCCGCTTTCAGATCGGCCGGGCGGATGTGGCGCAGCGCGCGGGTGAAAGAACGGTCGGGTCGGGCAGGGGCGGTCATGGACCATTGTGGCCGTGGCGGCGCCCCGGGGGTGGGTGCGGCACCCTATGTGCGCCCTCCCCCGCCGCTTCCGCTGGAAACACCGGATGCACCAGACGCTGCCCGCGGTCAGCGGGGTCTTTTCTCAGGTCACGTCATCGGGGTCACGCCATGTTATTGGGGCAAGTTATTGGGGTCAGATTCCAATTTCTCTCCGGCGCGCAACGCCGCCCAAAGGCTGGCGCGGCCCCCGACCACCAGCAGTCCCGGCCCACACCACCCGGCGTCACACGCATGCGCCCATGGCGCTGGCCGGTTGCACGGCCCACCCGAACCCTGCGCCAGCGCAAGCCGGGCGGCGGGGCCCAGGCGGGATAATCCCCGCTTCCCCCTGAACCCGCACCGGACACCCCCATGAGCTTTGCCCCCCTGCAGAACGACACCTTTTTGCGCGCGTGCCTGCGCCAGTCCACCGCCCACACCCCGGTGTGGCTCATGCGCCAGGCCGGTCGGTATTTGCCCGAGTACTGCGCCACGCGCGCCCAGGCGGGGTCGTTCATGGGGCTGGCCACGAATGTGGACTACGCCACCGAAGTGACGCTGCAGCCGCTGGAACGTTATGCGCTGGACGCGGCCATCCTGTTCTCGGACATCCTGACCGTGCCCGACGCGATGGGCCTGGGCCTGACGTTCCAGCAGGGCGAGGGCCCGAAGTTCGCGCGCAACATCCGCACCGAGGCCGACGTGGCCACGCTGGCCGTGCCCGACATGGACAAGCTGCGCTACGTGTTCGACGCGGTGACCAGCATCCGCAAGGCGCTGAACGGCCGGGTGCCGCTGATCGGCTTTTCGGGCAGCCCCTGGACGCTGGCCTGCTACATGGTCGAAGGCGGCGGCTCGGACGACTACCGCGCCGTCAAGAGCCTGATGTACAGCCGCCCGGACCTGATGCACCGCATCCTGGCGATCAACGCCGACTCGGTCGCGACCTACCTGAACGCACAGATCGACGCCGGCGCGCAGGCGGTGATGAT
>NZ_JASJOY010000203.1:0-4703 GCF_031426985.1 Hydrogenophaga sp. | reverse complement strand
GGACGCCGGCATGCGCGAGATGCTGGTCGAGCAGCGCGACGTGTTCTATTACGTCACGCTCATGAACGAGAACTACGCCAACCCCGACCTGCCCGAGTGCGTGGCCGACGGCGTGCTGCGCGGCGGCTACCACTTTGGCCACTACGGGCCGCAGGGCGGGCTGCGGGTCACCCTGCTGGGCTCAGGCGCCATCCTCACCGAAGTGATCCAGGCCGCGCAGCAACTGGCCGAACAGGGCGTGGGGGTGGATGTGTTCAGCATCACCAGCTGGAGCGAACTGGCGCGGGATGGTGTGGCCAACGATGGCGTGCCCCACATCACGCAGCTGCTGGCGCGCAGCGAAGGCACGGTGATCGCCGCCACCGACTACGTGCGCGCCGTGCCGGAAAGCGTGCGCGCCTTCATGCCAGCGGGCCGGCGCTACGCCACCCTCGGCACCGATGGCTTCGGCCGCAGCGACACACGCGCGGCTTTGCGCGCGTACTTTCAGGTCGATGCCGCGAGCATCGTGAAGGCGGCGCTGGCCGCCTGAGGGCGCGCAGCGCCCTGCATCACGTCGCCAGTCCGAACTTCTTCGCCCGGTAGGCCACGGTCGCGCGGCTGACCCCGAGGTCGCGCGCCGCGGCCGCGAGGTTGCCGCCGCTGCGCCGGATGGCCTGGCGCAGCAGCGCCAGTTCGGCCTGTTCCAGCGCACCGCTTTTCGACGTGCCTTGCGCAGTGCCCGCCGCCTCGTCCGGTGAGGGTGACGGCTGGCGGGCGCCCAGCAGGCTCAGCGTGGCCGGACCGCCATCGCGCCAGGCGAGTGAGAGCACGTCCTGCGCCAGCGACTCGCCGCTGCTGAACAGGTGGTGCACATCGATGGCCTCGCCGTCGCTCACCAGGATGACGCCGCGCTCCACCAGGTTCTGCAGCTCGCGGATGTTGCCCGGGAATCCGTAGTTGTACATGGCCTTCACCGCGGCCTGGCTGAAGCCCGCCACCTGGCGCTGGTGGCGCTTGTTGTAGTGCGCGAGAAAGTGGCTCATGAGCAGCGGGATGTCGTCGCGCCGGTCGCGCAGCGGGGGCAGGTGGATGGGAAAAACGTTGAGGCGGAAGAACAGGTCTTCGCGAAACCGCCCTTCGCGCACCGCCTGGCGCAGGTCCACGTTGGTGGCCGCGATCACGCGCACATCCACGTCGATGGACCGTGTACCACCCACGCGTTCGATCTCGCCCTCCTGCAGGGCGCGCAGCAACTTGCCCTGGGCCACGAAGCTCAGCGTGCCGACCTCGTCGAGGAACAGCGTGCCGCCGTGGGCGCGCTCGAAGCGCCCCGGGCGGGAGGCACCAGCGCCGGTGTAGGCACCGCGCTCCACGCCGAAGAGCTCGCTCTCCATGAGGGTCTCGGGAATGGCCGCGCAGTTGATCGCCACGAAGGGCTTGTCCTTGCGCGGGCTGATGCGGTGCAGGGTGCTGGCGAACATCTCCTTGCCCACGCCGGACTCGCCCGTGAAGAGCACGGTGGCCGTGGTCGGCGCCACGCGGTGCAGCATGTGGCAGGCCGCGTTGAACGAGGAGGATGCGCCCACCATGCTCTGTTCGGTGCCGGGGTTGGCCGCCGCATAGGCCTGCAGATCCACCACCGGCACCGCGCCGTCGGCCACCGCGGACGCACCCACGAAGGCCTGGGCGTTCAGGTAGCGCAGGTCCTGCTGCACGTCGTCCCAGAGTTCGGCCGACTTGCCGATGACGCGGCAGTGGGGGTCGCCCGAAGAGCGGCAGTTCACTTCACGAAAGACGATCAGCCGCCCGAACAGCGTGCTCACATAACCGGTGGCGTAGCCCACCTGCATCCAGCAGGCGGGCGCGCCGCCCACGCCGTAGGCGGCGATGTGTTCGTCGTCCTCGCTGGAGTTGTGCCAGAGGAATTCACCGTCGTAGGCCCCGGTGACCGCGTCGTAGGCCGCATGCACCAGCTCCACCTGGACCACGCCCTCCAGCGCATGCAGGCGCGTGCCCGCCATGGCGGCAGCGGGGGGGTCGGCGTCGGGCCACTGCTGGCGCACCAGTTGCGCGTCGCGCGCCCCGCTGACGTAACCCGCGCGCGTGAGCAGGCCGCGCGCCTTGTCCAGGCCGATGCTGTCGATCAGCTCGCGGCGCAGCGAACCCAGCGATTCCGAATGCAGCAGCACCATGCGCTGGTCCTGCAGCCAGATGCGGCCGTCGCCCGGCGAGAAGAACAGGCACTCGCTCAGATCGGCCACCGTCGGGTGCGCCTGCTGGCTGATGCCGCTGGTGTCGAACCCGGCCATCACCCGCTCGCCGGGTTCGGTCCGGTGCTCGTCTTGGCCGCTGTTCGCGATGCGGGCCAGGTCGGCCAGGGAGATGCGTTGTCTGGGCATGGGGGAACATCAATTGATGGATGTTTTGATGAAATGTGAACATCACATTTGTTTATTTATAGTAACTTTTTTGGGGTTCCAGCAGGGCCTTCCGACCCCCACAAACCCCCTAGGGAAAGTCCTGATCGGCCCCTCTGAAAAAACCCGGAAATGCCCGCCTCCGGGTCGGCCATCGCGTCCGCGCTGGTACGTCCGTTGCGAAACCTGTTGCAGCCACCGTGTGGTGTGCATGAACGATCAACAGGAGCAAAACAATGGGTGTTTCCGAAAATCCGGTCTGGCTCGACGGCCGCATCACGTCGGGCAAAGCCTTCGACGGCACATGGTCCACCGCACTCGCCAGCGTGCGCGACGTCAAGGAACCGGCCACCGGCCAGGTGCTCTCGCAGGTGGGCATCGCCAGCGCCGCCGACATGCGCGCCGCCATCGGCCGGGCTCACGCAGCCCAGGCTGCCTGGGCCGCCACCGGCCCACGCGAACGCTCGGCCGTGTTCCACCGCGCCGCCGCGCTCTTGCAGCAACACTTCGCCGAGCTGGCCCTGACCATCGCCCGCGAAACCGGCGGCATCCTGCCCAAGGGCCAGCACGAGGTGAACGAGTCCATTACGCTGTGCCACCTGGCCGCCGGCCTGCCGATGCAGGCCCAGGGCCAGGTGCTGCCCAGCGGGCCAGGACGGCTGTCGTTCGCTCGGCGTGTGCCGCACGGCGTGGTGGGCGTGATCTCGCCCTTCAACTTCCCGCTGATCCTGAGCCTGCGCGCCGTGGCCCCCGCGCTGGCGCTGGGCAACGCAGTGGTGCTCAAGCCCGACACGCGCACCCCGGTGAGCGGCGGTTTCATCATCGCCCGCGTGTTCGAAGAAGCCGGCCTGCCGGCAGGCGTGTTGCAGGTGCTGCCGGGCGACGCCGAAGCCGGCGAGGCGCTGGTGGTCGACCCGCGCGTGCCCATGATCGCCTTCACCGGCTCGCCCGCCGTGGGCCGCCGCATCGGCGCGCTGGCCGGTGAACACCTGAAGAAGGTGTCGCTGGAGCTGGGCGGCGCCAACAACCTGATCGTGCTGGAAGACGCCGACCTCGACGCCGCGGCCAGCGCTGCCGCGTTCGGCGCCTGGTTCCACCAGGGCCAGATCTGCATGGCGTCCAACCGCATCCTGGTGCACGAGTCCATCGCCGAAGGCTTCAAGGCGCGCATGGTCGGCAAGGCCACGCACCTGCCGGTGGGTGACGGCGCCAGCGGCCAGGTGGCCCTGGGCCCGCTGATCGACGCCAAGCAGCTCGCGCACTTCGACTCGGTGATCCAAGACAGCGTGAAACAGGGCGCCGTGCTCGAAGCCGGCGGCACCTACGAGGGCCTTTGCTACAAGCCCACCGTGCTCTCGGGCGTGAAGCCCGGCATCCGCTCGTTCGACGAAGAGCCCTTCGGCCCGGTGGTCAACCTGGTCACGTTCCGAACCGACGACGAAGCCGTGCAGCTGGCCAACACCAGCCAGGGCGGCCTGGCCGCCGCGGTGATCAGCCCCTCGATCGGCCGCGCCCTGGCCATCGGCCAGCGCCTGCGCGCCGGCATGGTCCACATCAACGACCAGACCGTCTGCGACGAGTGCACCAACCCCTTCGGCGGCCCCGGCATCGGTGGCAACGGCGGCAGCGTGGGCGGCCCGGCCGACATCGACGAGTACACGCAGTGGCAGTGGATCACCGTGAAGGACGCCCCACCGCCGTTCCCGTTCTGACCCCGACCCCCAAACAACCGGAGACAAGACCCATGCAACTCGCCAACAAGACCATCGTCGTCACGGGCTGCGGCTCGGGCATCGGTTCGGACTTCGCCAAACTCGCCCGCCTGCAAGGCGCGCGCGTGATCGGTGTGGACCGCAACGACCCCATGCTCACGCTGGACGGTTTCGTCAAGATCGACCTGGGCGACCCTGCCGCCATCGATGCCGCCATGGGCCAGCTGCCCGCGCACATCGACGCGCTGGCCAACATCGCCGGCGTGCCCGGCACGGCACCCGCCGCGCTGGTGGGCCAGGTCAACTACCTGGGCCTGCGCCACTTCACGCAGCGCGTGGTGGAGCGCATGACCGAGGGCGGTTCGGTCGTCAACATCTCGTCCATCCTCGGCGCCGAATGGCCGGCCCGGCTGGAGCTGCACCGCGAACTGGGCGCCACCGCCAGCTTCGAGGCCGGCTCCGCCTGGCTCGCCCAGCACCCGGTGCCGCAAGAGACCTGCTACCAGTACTTCAAGGAAGCGCTGATCGTCTGGACCCACACCCAGTCGCAGAAGCAGTTTCTGGAGCGCGGCATTCGCATGAACTGCGTCGC